>JAZOMZ010000013.1:0-139727 GCA_045654205.1 Candidatus Enterocola sp.
TGTAATATCTAAAGTGAATGTATTCTCATAAACAATAAGGTTACCTTCGGCTGATACCTTAGATTGATTACAATTTAATGCATCTACTTCTACTTTTATCTTGTATGTGCCAGATTTTGAGAAAACTATCTTTGGAAGTAAAGCTTTTTTATCTGATATAGTGTAATATGAAGCATCTACCTCAGCACCAGTTTGCGCATCTAACACATACCAAGTGACATTCTTTTCTGCGTCCTTAACACTATTCCAAGTATATTTTACTAAGTCCTCAGTAAAGATATAATCTTTTGTGGTACAGATATAACCTAAATCTTCTAGTTTAACCTCTGGGTCTTTGTTTACTCGAACATTAAAAGTTTGTTCTTTATCACCACAGAGACCATTTGCTACAACCTTAACAGTGTAGTTTCCAAATTCTTTAAATGTAATTTTTGGTTCACCTACTTGAGCATTAGAAATAGTCACACCAGTATTTGGCGTAACAGTCCATGTATACTTTAAATTCTCAGTTGTTTTGGTGTTATTTTTATATGTAACTGCATTATTTTCACAAATAACATCATTAAGTTGCTCAATATCTAGAGTAAAGTTACTATCATATACAACAACTTGTGTTTCTGCATAAGCTTTTGCACCGCAACCAGCATCTGGCATTTCAACACGAATGGTATAAGTTCCTTCTTTTGTATATTTAATAGTAGGATATTCAGTGTTTATATTACTGAATTCTACACCATCAGAAGGCACAGCACTCCATGTTGGTTTCATTCCATCAACATTATTCCATGTATATTCTACATACGTATTAGAAGTTGTAATGGTAGTACCTGTACATGCAGTTGGCAAGTTAAGAGTAACAGTTGGATTATTTTTTACTTTTATTGTAAATGTTTCTGTTCTCTCAGCACACTCATTATCAGATTTAACAGTAACTGTGTAATTTCCAATTCCTGTAAATAAGAATTTAGGCTCCTCCGATGTACTAGTTGTACCTCCTGCATAGCTAACTCCTGTAGAAGGACTAACACTCCATTGATACTTAATTTCCTCTGTCTTAACAGTGTTATTAGTAAAAGTCACCTCACTATTAATACAAATTTCATCCTTGTCTTGAGAAATATCAAGTTTATAATTTGTATCCTTTACTTTTATCGGTTGCTCCGCAACTAATTTATCACCATTACATTCAAATCCTTGTAAAGTTACTTTTACAATATATTCTCCTGCTTTATTAATTGTAAATGTTGGATATTCTTTATTTTGTTGTGTAGCAACAACCTTTCCATCAGAATCAATAATTTCCCATGTTATTTTTTGGTTAGACTTTTCAATTGTTTTCCAATTATATGAAACCTCATCAGAAATAGTAAATGGAGTATTCATACATACACTTTTAAGGGCAGAAAGTGTTACCTCTGGATCTTCACGATACGTTACAGAAATAGTTGTTGAAGAATAACATTTATTTCTTTCCACCGTCAAAGTATAGTCTCCAGCCATACAATATTGCATAGGTTTTGGAGTTGGTTCTTTAAGTGTACTAGGCACTACACCACCAATGCACTCTGGGCCAGTCCATTTCCAAGAATTAATATCTGCATCAGCTTGATCCACCTTCAACTCCAAGTTTGTTCCAATACATACTGGAGAATTTGAAGATATTTTAGGAGCGTTTGGTAGTGGTGGGTCTACTAATACAATATTATCTGTTGGAGTTAAACAACCACTATTAAATGCTCCAATAGCAATATCAGTGTAACTTCCTTTTGATAAACCATCAATTCTTATTACTCCGTTATTTGTTGTATAGTCCTTGCTAATAAGTCCAGCATTATCTTTTTGATATTGAACTTGATATTGAGTAGTATTTAAGTCGAGACCAGAAAACTCTATCCAACCATCAGTTCCCTCACATGTAGTAGGTGATTGAAATTTTGTTTGATATGCAGGACGTGGATATACAGTTATTTTAAATTCAGAATCATCTCCTTCACAATTTACTGAATTACCTCGAACGCTTATAGTAACTATTATTGGGTCTTTGGTGGTATTTTTAGCAGTGAAATTAGGCAAATTTCCTGTACCAGAGTTAGAAGTCATTCCTATTGCAGCCCAATCTCCATCTTTTACTTCCCATTCAAATGTTACCCCTGTAATATTTGCTTTAAATTCTGCAATATTTGTTATATCTCCATGACAATATTTATAATCTTGAGGATCTGTTATTTTTGCACTTGGATAAACAATAATGTCATAGCACATTTCCTTACCAACACAACCATCTTCATTGTATGGTGTAATACAGATTCTTGCTCGTTTCTCTACATTATCTTCGTTTACTGCACTGAACTCAGGTATCTCAGTTAAATTTTCATAAGTTATAACATAGGTAAGTGGCAAACCAATGTCATCCCCTGTAACAGTAACATCAAATTTATGAGCAACCTTCTTCCCTAAAAGAGCACAAACATCAGTTTTCTTGCAAGTCATTGACTCTGAATCAAACCAATCATACTCACAAACATCTAAATCCTGTAAAATAACTTTATCAATCTTTGTTCCCTTACAAACTCTAATATCATCCTTCTCCTTAAGTTCAGGCAAAGGTAAAAATTGAATTTGTTTGGTAATACTGTCAGCACCACAATCAGAACCGATAAGAGAATAGTCATCTCCCTCAGAATATCCAGAATATGCATATAGAGTAACATTATATTCCCCGGCGCATGTATAATTGTGACACACATTTCTTTCTACTTCATACCCATCTACTGCATCCTCAATCTGACTATATATCACACCATCTCCAAAATCCCATTTATAATATTGAACCTCTTGACATGTGTGCGCTATAAAGTCCTTAGAGTTATTTTGAAAGCATGCTTGATAATCACATTTAAGTTCAGGAGTAAAATCCACTGTTCCTTTTTGTTGTAGGAGAAGACTAGTAGAACCAATCTGGAATAAAGACGGATTACACTTACTCACTGCTCTTACTTGAATATTCCACATCTTTTTATTATAAGGGCAATAAGATTCATTATAAGCGTGAGTAATTATTCCTTTCTTTGCCTTCAACTCCTCATTTGTTAACTTAATATGATAATCAAAACTTTCTTCTGCAACAACAATATTACCTAGAATTCGAGTTTCATCCCCAAAATTTATATAGTATTCTACCTCTCTATTTTGCTTTTCATCATATCCTGTTACTAAAAATTCAATAGAATCAGGGAGATTACAAACAATTTTATAACCATCCGTTCCAACATGCAATGCAGGTGGATCAGTTGGACATCTTGGTTTTTGATTTTGTGAATGTACTATACTGAAAGCACTAAATAATAAAATAAATAAACAAAATAAACGTTGTAAATATCTACTCATATCTATATTTCTTTTCATACAATTTTGGGAATACGAATCCTATCCTTCTTTTACAAGAAGGACAATTTTTCAGCTTTATTGCGCAAAATTAATATATTTTTAGAGATTTTAGAGATTTCATGCCAATAAAGGAACATTCTTGGCTTCGAAGTACTAAAAAAAGTGAATTATAATAAAATTTGTAGCATTTTTGTCAAATCTCCATACTTTCTGACAAAAATGAATTACATAAAACCACTCACCCTACTATCTCTTCTGCAGCTCTTTCTGCAGCAATTGAGGTGCCTAGAGTTTGGGAGATTTCGGCGTAGCCAGAAAGGATTTGTGAGCGGTAGTCGGCAGAGAAAAGGAGTTTTTCAAGCTCTGCTGCGGTGTTTTCTGCAGTGAAGAAATGCGCAAGAAGCTCGCGCACCACGCCACGTTGTGCAATGATATTTACAAGTGAAACATGTGATATTTTAAGTACACGTGAAAAAATTGCGTATGTAAGTCTGCCAAAGGCAACATGGTAGCAAACCACTTGTGGCGTGCCAATAAGGGCAGTTTCGAGCGTAGCAGTACCAGAATTTACCACCGCAGCAGATGAGTATGTTAATAAGTCGTATGTTTGGTCATAAACAAGTTTAAGGTCACCTGCGTCGCTATAAAGTTCTGGTTTTACGGCAGAAGTAGCTGCCAAAACAAACTGATAATCCTTGAATTTTTCGCCCAAAAGAGCTTTATAAATAGGAAGAGAAGATTTGACCTCTTGTGCCCTACTGCCAGGCATTAAAGCCACAATTGGTTTATCTTCTAGGGCATTGTTCTTTAAGAATTCTTCTTTTGGAGTAATATTTCTTTGAAGGATTGACTGCACACAAGGATTACCCACGTATGTGGCCTTCACTCCGTGTTTTGCATAAAAATCTACCTCAAATGGGAATATTGCATAGACCTCATCCACATATTTTTTTATCTGCTCCACACGATGCTCCTTCCAAGCCCAAATTTTAGGTGGAATATAATAAATCACCCTTAGTCCAAGTTCTTCTTTTGCATATTTTGCAATTTTCAGATTGAATCCAGGATAATCTATCAAAATAAGTGCATCAGGATTATACTCCTTAAGGTCTTTTTTACAAAAGTCTATATTTGAAAGTATTTTACGTAGGTTTAGAAGTACATTGATAAAACCCATCACTGCAGTATCGCGAAAGTGACGCACCAAAGTGCCACCCACAGATTGCATCTTGTCGCCGCCATAGAAACGAAAGTCTGCATTAAGATCTTTACTCTTAATGGCTTTCATCAGGTTAGATCCATGCAAATCACCCGATGCTTCTCCTGCGACAAGATAATACTTCATAATAGTAAAAAAACTTCTTTTTAAAGGGTTTAATATTGATTTTAAAGGAGGGATTTTTAGGCGTCCCGAAGTCTGAAAAACCGGAGTTTACATAACGTAAATGAGGATTTTGAGGACGAGGGCAACGAAAAAAGCACCCTTTAAAATCGATATTAAGTAAATAGATAGAAAAGCGTACACAAGTACGGCGTCACTCCTAAGACTCCTCCACGACAATAATTAAACGCATCCGACTTGTACGCCATAAATATCATTACCAAATCTGGGAGCATACAGAAGATTAAATATTGCATAAAGACTGGCTGACGATACCAATGCCCTATCTCGGAAATAGGAGAACCAGAAAGCGCAGTCCATGTGCACAAAAAAAGCAACAACGGAGCAAAAAAGCAAGTAACCAGCCCTATCCAAAATTTATTCAGCTTCATAATCCCAAGATTTTAGTTTCTCTACAGTGGCATAATGAGTCATGTCCACATGGCAAGGCACAATAGAAGCATATCCATTTTTCACAGCAAACTCATCTGTATCCTCTGCATCTGGCTCATTGTTGTGAAGCTCACCAGTTAACCAATAGTAAGTATTATTATTTGGGTCCTGACGCACCACATAGCGTTCTTGCCAACGTGCATTTGCCTGACGTACAACTTTATAACCTTTAAGTTTTGTTCCCACAGGGAAGTTTACATTAAGGCAAATATCCTTTGGAAGACCTTCTTTAAGCACCTTTTCGGTAATAATGGCAGCATACTTCATAGCCTCAGAGAAGTCTGCACGAGGGTCGTGAGTGGTAAGAGAAAAACCAACAGAAGGCACACCTTCCACACAGCCTTCAAGCACTGCACCCATAGTACCAGAATAAATCACAGAAATAGAAGTATTATCACCATGATTAATTCCAGCAAGTATAATATCTGGTTTTCTATCTAAAATATTATAAACAGCTATTTTTACACAATCTGTAGGAGTGCCATTGCAACGATACATTGTAAGACCATCCTTCTCAAAATGTTTCCAAATTCTAAGAGGAGTGTTCATAGTAATGGCACTAGATTGAGCAGAGCGAGGGCCATCTGGAGCCATCACCACCACTTCACCTAGGTGCTGCACAGCCTCCACAAGAGAGTGAATACCACGAGCTTCTATGCCATCATCATTTGTAATTAATATAAAAGGTTTATTAGTCATCTATTAAATCTTCTATTAAAAGTTCATTTGAAAACAAATATCTCACCCTATCCATGGTTTTCTTGTCGTTTGCCATAATCAGGATTTTATCACCTATTTGTACCACTGTAGAACCTGTTGGAGTAATATATTGTTTTCCACGTTTCACATACACCACTAAGGCACCATCTGGCAATTTTAAATCCATAATCATTTTGCCGTCGCTTTCTGGATTCTCAAATCTCAATTCTTTAAGCTCAGAAGCAAAATCACCATCCTCGTTGAAACTAAACTTATTAGTATCTTCTTCTTTTCTTGTTAAACCTAGTTTTCTACCCACTTTTACGAAAGTGGTACCCTGAATAAGCATAGAGGTTAATACAACGAAAAAGACTATGACGAAAATCTCATTTGCCACAGGAATATCTGCTAGTAGAGCAAATGTGGCAAATACAATAGGCACTGCACCTCTTAGTCCACACCAAGAGACAAACACTTGGTCTTTTAATGGCATTTTAAATGGAATAAGAGAAATAACAGAAGCTAGTGGACGTGCTACAATCATTAGGAAGAAAGACACTGCCAAACCTTCCAAAATATAAGGCAACATTTCACTCGGATTTACAAGCAGACCAAGAGACAAGAACATTACCACTTGCATCAGCCATGCAAAACCATCGTAGAACATCACCAATGTTTTCTTATGTGCCAGTACACTATTTCCTAGCACCAATGCACATAGGTAAATAGCCAAGAAACCGTTACCGCCTAGATATGTGGTAGCTGAATAGACAAACAGATTTATACCTATACAAAGCACAGGATAAAGTCCGCTGATATCCAGTTTAATTTTATTGATTAGCTTAACAAATAAGTAACCAAGTACCACACCCAGCACTGCACCTAGGAACATTTGCAGCACAAAGTTTGGTAGCAAAAGCCAATAATTTGCATCGCCTTCTTGGATAAGAGAAACTAGAGTGATAGTTAAAAAGTACGCCATAGGGTCATTACTTGCACTTTCTAGCTCTATCACTTCTTTTAGTTTTCTTTTAAGGCCTGCCTTCTGCGTACGGAAAATAGAGAACACAGCTGCAGCATCGGTAGAAGATACAATTGCACCAAGAAGCAACGATTCAAGGAATGTAAAATCTGTTATCCAATAAACAAATAGTCCCACTAGAAGTGCCGTAAGAAACACCCCTAATGTTGCTAATGAAAGCCCCTTGCCAGCCACTGGTTTCACACTTGAAATATTGGTATCCAAACCACCAGAAAACAGGATAAAGTTCAACGCCAGAGTACCCAATGTTTGCGCTAGAGAATAATCGTCAAATTCTATTCCTAAGCCATCTTCCCCCACAAGCATACCTATAGCAAGGAATATGATAAGCGTAGGTACACCTATCTTGAACGATGTTTTACTAGCTACAACACTAAATAAAAGCAACGTAGAACCACCCAACATTGCAAGCGTCAATGGATCCATTATGCTACAAATTCTATTTTATTTTCTTTTAAAATTTCAATAGCTTGGTCGATGTCGTTTGGACGAATCACCACGCTAGCTTGTTCGCCTTCAGAGAAAGCGTACATATACTCGATATAAACTTTAGACTCAGCTAGTTTGTCAAGAATTCCGTATAAAGTACCAGCAGAATTACCTATACGAAGTGCCAACACGTTAGTAAGTTTCACAGCAAAACCTTTTTCTTTAAGCACTTGTTTTGCTTTTTCAGGGTCGGATACCAACACTCTTAAAATTCCGAAATCTGAATTGTCTGCCACACTGAACGCAGTCATATTAATACCTGCCTCAGCCAACACCTTAGCCACATCGTTTAAACGACCTGTCTTGTTTTCTAGAAAAACTGATAACTGTAATGTTGTCATAATGTATCCTCCTTATTGTAATTTACGTTTGTCTAATGCTCTTTTTGCTTTACCTTGGCTACGTTCCATACTTCTTGGCTCTGCCAAAATAATATTTGGTTGAAGACCAATTACACTTTGAAGTCTAGCAGCAAGTTTCTTTTGAAGTTTTACCATACCACTAATTTCGTCGGTATAATATTCTTCTTTCACTTCCACTTTAATGTCAAATGTATCGGTGTTGTTTACACGGTCAACAGTAATAAAGAAGTGAGGTTCAAACTCTTCTACTTCGCAAAGAACTGCTTCCACTTGAGATGGGAACACATTCACACCACGAATAATAAGCATATCATCACTACGTCCCATAATTTTTTCCATACGCACAGAAGTACGTCCACACTCACATTTATCATAGATTAGGCGAGTTAAGTCGCGTGTACGGAAACGAATAAGTGGCATACCTTCTTTGGTTAAAGTTGTGAAAACAAGTTCACCAACAGAACCATCAGGAAGACGTTCGCCTGTCTCTGGGTCGATAATTTCTGGGAAGAATAAGTCTTCGCAAATGTGAGTTCCGCATTGGCATTCACATTCGTGACCCACACCAGGACCACTAATTTCTGTTAGGCCATAAATATCATAAGCCTTAATGCCAAGTTTGTTTTCTATTTCTTTACGCATTTGTTCTGTCCAAGGTTCTGCACCAAATACGCCAACTTTTAAGTTCATTTTGTCTTTGAGACCAGATTTTTCCAAAGATTCTGCCAAATACAATGCGTATGAAGGAGTACAAGCAAGCGCTGTAGCCTGTAAGTCGTGCATCATAAGCATTTGTTTTTCTGTATTACCAGCAGAAATAGGAATTGTGATAGCACCAATAGTTTCGCAAGCTCCGTGAGCACCAAGACCACCAGTGAAAAGTCCATAACCATACGCCACTTGTATCACATCTTGTTTACCCAAACCATACGCAGTTAGACAACGTGCACCTGCCTCATTCCAGTTTGCAATATCATTTTTTGTATAGCCTACCACAATAGGTTTACCTGTGGTACCAGAAGAAGCGTGAATACGAATAATTTCTTCTTTTGGCGCAGATAACAAACCAAATGGATAATAATCTCTTAGGTCTTTTTTAGAGGTAAACGGTAATTTTACTATATCGTCAATTGAGTTTATATCTTCAGGGGTAACACCTGCCTCTTCCATTCTTTTTCTGTAAGGTTCACAATTATTGTATACTCTTTCCACCACCTTACGAAGTCTTTCAGATTGTAGTTTACGCATAGATTCTCTGTCCATGCACTCTACAGAAGGATTCCAAATCATTTTATTTTGTTTTAAATTATTAGTTATTTCAATAGTTTTGTTACAAATTATGCAAAGTTACTGAAAAAAATTGCATTTTAACACCAAAAACATAAGTTTTTATTTGGTTTTTATAAAATATTAAGAGCACATTCAAATATTCATTTTTTTATATTATCTTTGTCACTTACTACGTAAGTAACCTAATTTGTCACGACTCGGCATAACTTATGCTAGCATAGTTCTGCTCTCGCTGCTCCAAATTGTATATCAAATGAGTAAAATTTTAAACATAGAAACATCAACAACTGTTTGTTCTGTTAGCATTTCGGAGAACGGAGCATGTAAGTGTTTTAGAGAAAACTTCAATGGCAACAACCACAGCGAATTAATTGGAGTTTTCACCCAAGAAGTATTGGCAGAAGCCGGTCTAGAACCAAAAGACCTAGACGCTGTAGCATTAAGCATAGGCCCTGGCTCATATACCGGACTTAGAATAGGCACTTCATTTGCAAAAGGATTGTGTTATGGCACTGATATTCCGCTTATTACCATTCCTACGCTTAAAATTATAGCACAAAACGCAAAAGAAAAATACAATATCGAAGAAGATGCACTTTTGTGTCCAATGATAGATGCACGCAGAATGGAAGTTTATTGTTGCGTTTACGATAGCAAACTAAACGAAGTGCGCGCCACAGAACCACAAATTATAGACGAAAATAGTTTTGCTGATATTTTAAAAGACAAAAAAGTATATTTCTTTGGTAATGGAGCAGCAAAATGCAAATCATATATCACTCACGAGAATGCAATCTTCCTTGATGAAGTTTATCCACTTGCCACAAGCATGATAGCACTATCAGAAGAAGCATACGCAGAAGATAACTTTGCAGACGTAGCGTACTTTGAGCCATTTTACCTTAAAGCAGCACACGTTACCATGCCTAAAAATCAATTAACTCCTAATTACGGACTGCGTCCGTGATTATTGGCGTCACTCGGCATAACTTAAGCAAGCTTTGTTCTGCTCTCGCTAGCACAATAATTCCTAATTCCTAATTCCTAATTATTATGGAATATTATACAAATAAAAACAAACTAATTTTAACCGAGTATGGCAGAAACATCCAACAAATGGTGGAATATGCCATGACCATAGAAGACAGAGAAGAACGTACTAGATGTGCGCATACCATAATCAACATTATGGGCAACCTATTCCCACACCTAAGAGACGTAAACGACTTCAAACACAAACTTTGGGACCACTTGGCTATAATGTCAAACTACAAGCTTGACATCGACTATCCATACGAACTAGTTAAACCAGAAAAACTAGAAAGCAAACCAGAAAAGATTCCATATCCTGCAGGTCACGTATCTCACAGACACTATGGCACTATCCTACCTCGTTTTATCGAAGCCGTTAATAGACTAGATGAAGAAAACGAGATAAAACTTATTCCTGTTTTAGCCAATCACATGAAAAAATGTTTCATTGTGTGGAACAAGGAAGCTTCTGTTGAAGACACAAAAATATTTGCCGACTTATATGAACTTTCAAACGGCAGATTAAGTTTAAGCACCGACAATCTAAGACTTAAAGAAGGTAAAGATTTAATTGGTCCTCTTAATGTCAACATGAAGAAAAACAACAATAACAACAATAATAACAATAACAAAAACAAAGCTAAAGCTAAAAAATAATCTATGGCATCATTTAAAATCGAAGGCGGACACAAACTTAGTGGAGAAATCACTCCACAAGGAGCAAAAAACGAAGCACTACAAGTGATTTGCGCATGTTTATTGACTAAAGAGGAAGTTATAATGGACAATGTTCCTCATATAGCAGACATTATCCAGCTGATAGATTTGATGCAAAAAATGGGCGTTGAAGTAAAACAAATAAACAAAAATAAATATAGCTTCAAGGCAGAAAACATAGATTTAGACTACATTGGCAGCGCAGACTACAACAAACGCTGCACATCGCTTAGAGGTTCTGTTATGTTGCTTGGTCCTATTTTAGCACGCTTCAAAAGTGCAATTCTACCTCAACCTGGTGGAGACAAAATAGGTAGACGCCACCTAGACACACACTTCCTAGGTTTTACAAAACTAGGAGCAACATTCAAATACGAAGCAGAAAATTCCCTATACAGAATTACAGCAGAGCAACTTAAAGGCACATATATGCTCCTTGACGAAGCGTCTGTAACAGGTACTGCCAATATTATTATGGCAGCTGTAATGGCCGAAGGAAAAACTACCATTTACAATGCAGCTTGCGAACCATACCTACAACAACTTTGCAAAATGCTAGTAAGCATGGGGGCAAAAATAGAAGGCATTGGTTCAAACCTACTTTATATAACAGGAGTAAAAGAACTTAAAGGTTGCAACCACACTGTGCTACCAGATATGATTGAAGTGGGTAGTTTCATTGGCATTGCAGCTATGACAGGTTCTCAGCTTAGAATTAAGAATGTTTCTGTAGAAAATCTTGGTATTATTCCAGATAGTTTCAGAAAACTTGGCATAAAACTAATTATAGAAAACGACGATATTATAGTTCCTGCACAAGATTTATTCAAAGTAGAATCTTATATCGACGGTTCTATCCTTAGCATCTCTGATGCACCATGGCCAGGACTTACTCCAGACCTTTTAAGCATTATCCTAGTACTTGCTACTAAAGCAAAAGGTAGCGTACTTATTCACCAAAAAATGTTTGAAAGTCGTCTGTTCTTTGTAGATAAACTTATAGATATGGGTGCACAAATTATACTTTGCGACCCACACAGAGCCACTATTATAGGTATGGGTGAAAACTTCCACCTTCGCCCTGCAGTAATGACATCGCCAGATATTCGTGCAGGTATTGCCCTACTTATGGCTGCACTTAGTGCCGACGGTGTGAGCGTAATTCACAACATTGAGCAAATAGATCGTGGCTACGAAGCTATCGACGAACGCCTTAATGCCCTAGGAGCACGTATAACAAGAAACTAGAACATATTTACAATTATTTTAGATTTCTCCTTGCGAGCAATATGCTTGCCTGTTTTGAAAACGGTATTACCCTCGGCAGTGAGCATGGTTTTGATGGTGGCAGGATGAAACGAGAAATCCTTCAGACATTCATAAAGCAGTGTAAAAGGCTCAGCAAACTTGTTTACTACCTTTAAATCAACAATATAAGAATCATCTGTTATAGTTATGGCAGATGATTTTTCTTTTTCTATCACATTTTTGTAGATATTTTCTGCAGCAGAGAAGTTTTCTGCATTGCTCAGCATCACAGAATCTATTTGAGGATTAATTTCCCTCAAAATAGGCATCACAATATTTCTAATCTTATTGCGAGTATATTCGTTTTCAAGATTTGTAGAATCTGTAATATAGCCAATACATTGTTCCGCCAAATATTCCTCAATCTCCTTTCTATTTACACAAAGTAGCGGACGCACAATATAACCATTCTTTGGACGAATGCCACAAATACCTTTCAATCCTGTGCCACGAAGCAGATTAAGAAGTATGGTTTCAATAGAATCATCGCTATGATGTGCCACAGCAATTGCACCTGCATTGTACTCTGCTCTCACTTTCTCAAACCAATTGTATCTAAGCTCTCGAGCAGCCATTTCAATAGAAAGTTTATTTTCAGCAGCATAAACACTTGTATCAAAATGTTCTACCAAAAGTGTTAAACCTTCTTTTTTACAAAATTCCCTAACAAAATTCTCATCTCTATCAGATTCTTCGCCTCTAAGGTGAAAGTTGCAATGCGCCACAACACACTCAAATCCTAGTTTGCAAAGCATATGTAGCAAGAAGATAGAATCTGCTCCACCACTACATGTAACAATAACTTTTTCTCCCCTTTTAAGTAGGTTTTCTTTGTTGATATATGTGAGAATTTTGTTTTTCATACTGCAAAATTAATATTTTTAATCATTTTTTTGCTTAAAAACTTGATTAAAAAGAAATTATATTATAATTTTGCACAAAACAGCACATTTGTGCAAAATAAACATTAAAAAAGTATGCAAAAAACCAAGTTACTTCTTATAGAATCTGCAAGAAAAGTATTTGCACGCATTGGTGTGCAACATGCCACTATGAACGATATTGCAGAGGAGTCTAACAAGGGCAGAAGAACGTTGTATACATACTTTAAATCAAAAGAAGATGTTTATAATGCAGTAGTAGAACAAGAACTTTCTACATTGATTTCAAAATTGGAGGCTGTTTTGCATTCTACTTTTACTCCAGACCAAAAAATCATAGAATTTATCTACATCCACCTAGATACCATTAATGATATTGTAAGAAATAATGGTACACTTCGTGCAGATTTCTTTAGCGATATTAAGGCTATGGAAATAGCAAGAAAAACTACAGACTTAAAGGAGATTAAAATGCTTCGCGAAATTCTTACAGAGGGTGTAGAAAAAGGTTCGTTTACTATTGAAAGTATAGAAACTGCCACCTTAATGATATTCTATGCAGTTAAAGGTCTAGAATCTCCATACAACCGCCGCCACATTTCTGGCAAGATGAAGAGTCGTAAAGATCACATAGCGAAATTCGTACTCAAAGGATTACGATAAATTTTAATGTTTAACTCTAACTAATAAAGTTTATTTGTTTTGGGAGTAATTCTACTTCTATTTCATTGGTTAGACCTTGTAGGATGCCGTCAACTTCTGAAATGATTGGTTTCTCAGATTTTACTTTTATCTTCTTTGCCTTGTAAAGGTGTACAGATTTGTGTTCCAACAGTTTACCTTTGAAAAGTAGTGGAATAGCCTTTAAAATCTTAATCAAATTTAGATTTTCAACCAACATAACATCCAACAACCCATCTGTAGGCACAGCCTCAGGAGTCTGTTTAAGCCCACCTCCAGTGTAACAACCATTGCCCATAGAAGCTGTATAACTCAAGCCTTTAAAAGTCTTGTCGCCATCAAACTCATACTCCATCACTTGCGACCTATTTTTAAATAAAGTCATAAACAATGCCAAAGTATAAGTCCATGACGCACCTTTAAAAGTATGTTGAAGATTGTTTGTAAGTTCTAGAACTTTGGCATCAAAACCAAGTCCATAGGCATTAATAAAGTATCTAGTTATATCTTTTCCCTCTGAATTATACTCTATTTTACCTACATCAACCAATATTGATTTACCATTGGCCAAAACATTAATCGACTTATCAATATCTCTATCTAGGTTCCAATATCTTCCCCAGTCATTTCCTGTTCCAAATGGAATTAGACCAACATTAAGTTTTGAAAGGTCTTCACCAGATTTCATTAGTCCATCTATCACCTCACTAAAGGTGCCATCTCCACCCATCACGGCAAGATTTGTATAACCTTTTTGCAAAATTTGGGCAGCAAGATCTCTGGCATGTCCCACTCTTTCTGTAAAGAAATAATCTACAGCAATTCCTACTCTAGAGAATTTCTCATCCATTTTCTTCCAAAAATTTTTGGTAGAACGTGTACCAGCATGTTTATTTGCTATTAATGCCCAATTTTTCATAATCTAGATGTTCTATTTAAAAGGTAAGCATCGGCGAGCACTATAGCTGCCATTGATTCCACTATAGGTACTGCACGAGGAAGCACACATGCATCATGACGTCCACGCACTTTTACCACTGTAGGATTTCCATCCTTATCCACAGTTTCTTGTTCCTGAAGAAGAGTCGCCACTGGTTTGAATGCGACTCTAAAGTAAATATCCTGACCATTTGAGATACCACCTTGAATACCACCAGAATAATTGGTACGAGTTGAAATTTTTCCATTTTCAGATGTAAAAATATCATTCACCTGAGAGCCAAATTTCTTGGCCATTTCAAATCCCATTCCGTATTCAAATCCTTTTGCAGCATTTATAGACAACATAGCAGAAGCCAAATTGGCTTGAAGTTTCCCAAAGACTGGTTCGCCCCAACCCACTGGCACACCGCTTATGTTACAGGTGATGACACCACCTACGGTATCACCCTTTTCTTTTGCTTTAAGGATGACGTCTTCAATATTTTCCGAAACGCCACCTATTTCTGTCATTTCGGCTTTAATATTTATGCAAAAACCTGCTTGTTTTAATAAAAGTTTCGCAACAGCACCTGCCACCACTCTACAAGCTGTTTCTCTAGCAGAGCTTCTACCACCACCTCTGTAATCTCTAAAACCATACTTCTGAGTATATGTAAAATCAGCATGTGAAGGACGGAAAATATCCTTTACATTATCGTAATCATTTGAATGTTGGTTTGTATTATAGATTACAAAACCTATTGGTGTACCTGTGGTTTTCCCTTCAAATATACCAGAAAGGAATTCCACTTTATCAGCCTCATTTCTAGAAGTTGTAAGGGCAGATTGACCTGGACGACGTCTGTCCAATTCACTTTGAACGAAGTCCTCATCTATTAAAACACCTGCAGGGCATCCATCTATTACACCACCCAAGGCTCTACCATGAGATTCCCCAAAACAGGTTAAACGAAATATATTACCGAAAGAATTCATAATTTTAAAATTTTACTCACATGAGCAATCACAGCCACAAGAAGAACAGTTACCTTCAGAAGAGCAACCGCCACCGCAACCAGAGCAAGAAGGAGCCATTGCGTTAGCAACTTCTTCGTCAGATGCTTCACGCTTGATTATAACTTTACCTACAAAGTGAAGATTTTCACCAGCAAGAGGGTGATTTAAATCTACTTTTACTGTTTTTTCGTCAGATTCCACAACAGAACCATTGAAACGGTTGCCTTCGCTATCAAGAAGAGGAAGAATATTACCTTCTACAAATAATTCTTCGTCAATTTTACCATCCACCATGAAAATTTCTTTTTCTAGTGTTACAACAGCTTCGTCATCATATTCACCATATGCTTCTTCTGCTGGAATAGTAAAATCAAAAGTTCCGTTAAGTTCAGTTGCTAAAATTTCGTTTTCGAAACGTTCTAGAGCCATACCAACACCACTATAGAATGTAAATGGTTGGTTTTCTGTTGCACGTTCCATTAATTCTTCTGGTTCACCACAAAATAAATCGTAAGTTACCGCAATATACATTTTTTTCATACTTTAAATAATATTAATTTGTTTGTTATTTTTATTGTTATTTTTATTATTTAAGGTCACTTTTGAGCCTCGCTGACGCTCGCTCAAAAATCTCCTCCTCGCTCAGCAATGATTAAGCAAGCTTATCATTGCGTTCGCTCGTTCGTCGATACGTCAATACCAATTCACTAGATTACTTGTATCACTTTCTTTTTCGTATTTTAAGTCTTTAAGCATAGTAGATTTTACTCCTATCATAAAGTCGTATGTTTTATATTTACCAAGTGGTACAAAACTAATAGACATCTGCCAACAATGCAAATCTTTTGCTATAGAACAATTCATATAGTTCCACGAATTGTTTGTTATATCATAGTATGTAGAGAACGATGCAGACCATGTTGGTGTAAACTTAATATTTCCAGAGAAACTTAAATTGTGAGTAAGTTCTCTATTATACTCCATCGTCACAGGATTGAAATCTGCATATCCATATCTAACACTATAGTTAATACTTAAACTCCAAGGTACTTTAAATTCTTGATAGCCTAATTCTTTATCTGTTTTTTCTATAATTCTACCTGTTTTATTTTCTTCTAGAGGATTTAATCCATCAATAGTGGTTTCCAATTCAGATGTTAAATCTTCTGTTTTGGGTTTAACCTCATTTTTCTTCTTCTTTTTGAAAGTATCATTATTAAATGTATAACCAAAAGAAGTACCAGCACTCATCAATCTAAACAACACTTTATTCTTTTCAAATTGAGATACATTTACCTTAACCGGATTTCCAAAACTATTATATTGATAAGTGTATGGATCGAATATCATATCCAAATTTAGACTAAACTTATCTAAGAATTTTAGCCTTAAGTTTGCATTAACATTTGACCAATTAAGCGAATCGGCAACAAAGTTATAAGAAGTTCCAAAACTAAAATTATCTATAATAGTTATCTTCTTTCCTGTATCGGTAGTATCTTTGGCTCCCCAATATTTCATTTCTAAGTTATTTGCCACCGAGAATGAAATTGCAGCTGCACGTCCTCTTGACGGCGAACCTCCATAAACTCCAGATGCATAACGGTCATAATATACAGTATGAGTAGTTCCATCGCTGGCAGGTCTTTCATAAGAGCCCCAATAACCCCATCTTTCGTGACCAAAATCTGGACTATAAGAAAAACTTACAGAAGGAACTAATTTATGCCTAAATATAGGCATTTTCTTCCCACTTTTGCTTTTTAGCGTATAAAAACCAAACAATTGGGTCTGAAATCCTACAGAAACATTTGCCTGATAAATATTATAAAAACCATAAGTTGTATCCCTTGCCACAGCACCATCTACTCCACCTTCCCATCTTTGGTCTATCCTCTGAAAATACCACTTAAGGTTATTATTCATAGAAATATTCATATTCAGATACTTAAACAGAGTAAAAGATGCAGAAATTGGCAATGAATGCTTCATACCCACCTTCCAGTCTCTTAAATATTGCATATCCTTAAACTCACTTTCCTTGGCAGTAGTACTGTTTGTAAGGTTCATATTATAAGTGAGTGCAATTTTTTCATACCATTTTGCCTTGCCAACAGGTTTCTTTCTTTTAAATGGATATTGCCTACTCATACTCAAGCTAAGCGATGGCAACTGCAAGTTTATCGTTGAATCAGAGGTTCTCTGGTTCACATACATACTCATCGATAGTGTAAACGGACTATCTGGGAATCTTTGAGTTAATGTAACCGTAGAACTCTTGGTATTCTGTGACAACACAGATGGATTATAATAACTATCCACATCGTTTTGCGAATAACTAGATGTAGAGAAGTTTACACTAGCCGAAAATGTTGTATATGGACTACTTTTAGGGTCTTGTGTATGTGACCATAACAGCCTAAAGTCTTGACTTTTCTTATAGGAAGAAGTGTATTTTTCACCAGATACATTACTAATAAAGCTCAAATTAAACTTCCCACTAAATTTGTATCTCCATTTATAACTGGAAGACAAAGATAATCCCCAAGAACCCTTTGAATAAATGTCAGAAGTAATTGCCAAATCTAAATAATCACACACAGCAAAATAATAACCTAAACCTTTGGCATAAAAACCTCTACTTTGTTCATCACCAAGTGTTGGGAATAAAATCCCAGAAGAATAGGTCTGATTTACAGGAAAATATCCAAAAGGCAAAGCCAACGGTGTAGGCACATCTTCAATTACCATATATGCAGGACCAGAAACAATATATTTTCCTTGTTTCATTTTAGCCTTGGTCAGTGCAAAATAAAAGTGTGGATGTTCATGATTGTCACATGTGGTATATTTGCCATTTTGTAAGCAATAAACATCATCTGATACTTTTTTTGTTTTCTCACTCTGCACATATCCTTCACCCTGCTCTGTCACTGTTCCATAAACAAAACCTTTTTTGGTTTTAATATGATACTTCATAGACTGAGATTCAATCACCTCAGAACCATCTTTAAACACCGGAGTACCAACATATTTGCCTGTAGAATCCATTACACCAGAAGCATAAACTATATTACTATCTAGACTCAGCCTAATGTACTCGGCCTTAAGTTCCATGCTCTGATACTTCACCACTGCATCTCCATACAGAATTGCCACATCATTGCCTACCATTACAATGGAGTCCTTTGCACTATATGTTATATCAGACTCTATAGCACTAGACTTCTTCTTTTTTTCTGGCTTTTTCTCTGCAGTAATTAACGAATCTGTTTCAAGTGGCAATGAAACAATATCCTGAGAGAAAACTTCCAAAGCAATAGAAGATATTATGAAAGATAAAATTATATGTAAGTATTTTCTAAACAGAGTTTCTATATTATTATGTGTATATAAAGTTGCAAATTTACTATTTTTAGGTGAAGTATAAAAAAGATAATTACGATTTTATATATTTTTAGGTACTTATTTTTATTCTTTCGGTAAAAAATGACTACTTTTGTAACGTGTAATATTATACAATTATGAAAAAGTTATATATTTTCCTCCTTTTAATAGGTTTCATACTACCTACATTCGCATTTACTGTGGTTTTAGACGCAGGTCACGGCGGTCATGACGCTGGCGCAGTAGGCAGTTTCTCTAAAGAAAAAAACATCAACCTACGATTCGCTCTTCTTGTAGGTGATATGATTAAGAAAAATATCCCAGACGCAAAAGTAATTTACACACGTGACAAAGACGTTTTTGTAGACTTAAACGAACGTGCTCGCATAGCAAATAGAAATAAAGCAGACCTTTTTGTTTCTATCCACACCAATTCTTCTAAAAATACTAAAGCAAATGGTATGGAAACATTTACCCTAGGGGTATCTAGAAGCAAAGAAAATATGGAAGTTGCTATGCTAGAAAACTCCGTAATTAAACTAGAAGAAGATTACGAAACAAAATATGAAGGTTTCGACCCAAACTCTGTAGATTCTTACATTATGTTTGAATTTATGAAAGACCAATATACAGATAGAAGTATCACCTGCGCAGATTTCATTCAAACAAGAATGATAAATACAAGCAAACGCAACGACCGTGGTGTACGTCAAGCCGGATTCCTTGTGCTAAGAGCCACAGCAATGCCTTCTGTACTTGTAGAACTTGGTTTTATTTCAAATAAAGACGAGGAAAAATATCTAAACAACAACGACAATCAAGTAAAACTTGCCACTGCTATTTTCAACGGTATCAAAGAATACAAACACGAGCTTGACAAAAAAAGCGGAACTGTTAATAGTGAGGAGTTAGGAGTTAGGAGTGAGGAGTTAAATAAAACTATTACAGAACCAAATAAACAACTAAACGATTCTACAAATAACCAAATCACCGAATCGCCTAATCTACAACTTGATATTGAGTTCTACATTCAATACTTAGTTTCTAAAAACAATTACTCTGCAGACAATGCAGTATTTAAAGGACACGCACCTACCAAGATTCTAAACGAAAACAATCTTTATAAATACCTTATTGGACCTTTTGATGTAAATACAGCATTAAACAAACGAAACGAAATAACTAAAAACTTCCCAGATGCTTTTATTGTAGCGTATAAAGAAGGTAAAAAAGTTTCTACACCAGAAGCCATCCAAGAAGCAACAGAAAAACTTAAATAATATGGAAAAGAAAAAATTTTTTAGTCGTGAAGTAAAAATAGGCATCGTAGTTATTATAGCTATCGGTATGCTTTATTTTGGTTTAAACTACCTAAAAGGTATTAACATTTTCAAACCTGACACATATTTCTATGCTAAATATGACAGAGTAGATGGCATCGTGAAAACCACTCACGTATATGTAAATGGTTTCCAAGTTGGTCACGTAAGTGATATTATTTTCGACTACTCAAAAGAAGCACCTATTGTACTAGAAATCACTGTTGATAAAAAACTAGTTATCCCAGTAGGTACAGTAGCTGAGGTTTACGACACTGGACTTATGGGGGACAAAGCAATCCAGCTAAAATTGGGTAAAGAGTACTCAAAACTTCACACCACAGGCGACACTCTGGCTACTTCTATTAGCAATGGTCTAATAGCTGGTATTGTAGAACAAATAGTTCCTCCTATCAAGGACCTTATTCCTACTATTGATTCTACCATAGGTGCACTACAAAACACACTTAACAGTCCAGAATTTAAAAACATAATAGTAAACGCAGATGCTACTATGGCAAATCTGAAAAAAACATCAGAAGACCTAGAAAAAAACATTCCTGCTATTATGTCTAACGTAAACAAAGTATGTGACGATTTATCTACTGCAACCACTGCATTTAAAAAGGTAGATTGGGAGAAAACATTAGGTTCTGTTGAATCTACTCTAGTAAACTTAAAAACTACAACAGACAAGTTTAATAGCACAGACAATAGCCTAGGTGCATTATTAAATGACAAATCTCTATATGCTGGACTTGACTCTACAGTTAATAGTGCAAATGCTCTGTTAATTGACTTGAAAGAAAATCCAAAAAGATATGTTCACTTCTCTGTTTTTGGTTCTAAAGAAAAGAAAGAAGACAAAAAAGAGAACACTGAAAAATAAATAAATTTTCACACTTTTTAACTTATTAAGGTAAGTACTTGATTATAAGTATTTACCTTATTTTTTCAAATTTATTTGATAAAATGTTTGCTTTTTTGTAATAGTTTGAATATCAATAAGTTTAAGGCATTCGCACTCGTTTGCATTTTGTAACTTACTGATAATCAATGTACTATTTTAATGTTTTAATTCTCAATCAGTTATACTTTTTTCTAAATTTCCAAAAAAAATATTGTTTTTTTTTTCAGAAAAAAATATACATTTTTGCATCCGACTTAAAAAATACTATAAAAAATACACACAACGCGAGATGGATAATAATTTAACAATTAAATGGCAGGAATGTCTACACATCATAAACGACAATGTGGACATTAATGAATTCGAGACTTGGTTCAAGCCTATTGAGCCGATTAGTTTCGAAAATAACAAGTTTACTATTAAAGTACCTACTCAATTTTACTATGAATATATAGATTCTCAATACTCAGATCTTATATGTTCAACCATCAAACGTGTATTCTCTACTCCTGCTCAACTTTATTATCGCGTTGTAGTTGACCAAGAGAATGAAGCAAAAGGCACAACACAATTAGCTGGTTCAGAAACCAACAAAAATGCTCGCAAAAAACATTCAACTGAATTTGATTCACAATTAAATCCAGAACTTACATACAACAACTTTATAGAAGGCGATTGCAACCGTCTTTCACGCACAGTTGGTATCAATATTGCTAGCCAACCAGGTAAAACCATTTTTAACCCATTATTTATTTATGGTAAATCTGGAGTTGGTAAAACTCACCTTGTAAATGCTATAGGTTTAAAAACAAAAGAACTTCACCCACAAAAGAAAGTTCTTTATGTGTCTGCAAACCTATTCCAACAACAATATACAGAAGCTAACAAGAATGGTCAAGTAAACGACTTCCTTAACTTCTATCAAACTGTAGATGTACTTATTATCGACGATATCCAAGAGTTTGGCGAAGGTAAAAAGGTGAGCACACAAAACCAATTCTTCCACATATTCAACCACCTTCATCAATCTGGCAAACAACTTATCCTTACATGTGATAAGAAACCTGCCGACCTAGAAGGTATGGAAGACAGACTTCTAAGCCGTTTCAAATGGGGGCTTTCTGCAGAAATAGAATCTCCTAGCCTTGAAACTCGTAAAGCTATCTTAAAAATGAAATCTGAAAAAGATGGCCTAGAGCTTCCAGAAGATGTAATTAATTATATAGCTGAAACTGTTACAGACAACATCCGTAACCTAGAAGGTAGCATTATTTCACTAATTGCTTATTCTACAGTATATCAACAACCTATTGATATTAATCTAGCACGCAAGGTTGTTAGCAATATTGTTCACGTAGAAGAAAAAGAACAAACTGTGAAATCTATCAGAGATTTGGTGTGCAACACACTTAATATCACTGCAGAAAACCTAAACTCAAATTCTAGAAAACGTGAAGTAGTACAAGCTCGTCAAATAGCTATGTATTTTGCTAAAAAATACACCAAAGACTCATTGACCAACATCGGTAACGTCATTGGCAAAAGAAACCACGCCACCGTATTACACGCATGCAAAACTGTGCAAGACTTAATAGAAACCGATAAGTCATTCCGTCGTACCATTGAAGAAATTGAAAATCAACTAAATAGTTAAATCTATGATTTATAAATTTATTTTGGTTTCTGATGAAGAAGCCGATTTCATGAGAGAAATTTCAATTAGTTCAGAAGCTAGTTTCCTTGAACTTCATGAAGCTATTTTAGACTCTGTAAATTATGAAGGTGGTGCTATCACATCATTCTTCACTTGTAGTGATGATTGGGAAAAAGAACAAGAAATCACTCTAATAGAAATGGATACAGACTCTGACGTGGATTCATATGTAATGAGCGAAACTCCTATTAGTGAACTTGTTACAGATGAACACCAAAAACTTCTTTACGTATTTGATTTTCTTTCAGACAGAGCATTCTTTATAGAACTTAAAGAAATTGTATTCGGACAAGATATAGATACTGCTGAGTGCACAGCTTCTCTAGGCGATGCTCCTGAACAATACAGACTTGAAGAAGTAGAAGATATATTTGAAACAAAAGCAAAAGGCAAAAAAGCTGCTATCTCTGAATTTGACGACGAAAACTTCTATGGAGACGAAGGCTTCAACGAAGACGAATTCGACGACGAAAGTTTCAGCGATTTGAGCTTCGACGACGATATCAACTCATATTAATGAAGAAATTAATAGTATTATTAGGACCTACAGGCGTGGGCAAAACTGCATTAAGCATAGAGCTTGCCCAACGCTATGGTTGTCCTATAATTTCTTCAGACTCCAGACAAATCTACAAAGGCATAGAAATAGGTACCGCTGCACCTACTGCTGCAGAACAAGCACTAGTAAAACACTACTTCATTGGCACTAAAGAACTCACAGAAGAATATAGTGCTGGCCAATACGAAATAGATGCTCTAAACCTTATCAACGAACTTTTTAAAACACACGATACTCTCCTACTTACAGGTGGGTCTATGATGTATATAGATGCCGTTTGTAATGGCATAGACGACATTCCAACGGTATCTGCAGAAGCTAGAGCAGAAGCTCAAAAAATCTACGAAACAGAAGGTCTTGAAGGTTTAACTGCAAAACTTAAAGAACTAGACCCTGTTTGGCACGAAAAGGTTGATTTAAAAAACCATAGACGTGTGCTTCACGCCGTAGAGGTATGTTTATTCACTGGCAAACCATATTCCTCTTTCCTTACCTTTAAGAAAAAAGATAGAGACTTCGAGATAGAAAAAATCGGTCTTGAACGTCCACGCGAAGAACTTTATGATAGAATAAACAAACGCGTGGATATAATGATAGCAGAAGGGCTGGAAGAAGAAGCAAGAAAAGTATATCATTTAAAACACCTAAACTCTTTAAACACAGTAGGTTTCAAAGAAATGTTTGCATATTTCGATGGTGAAATATCACGAGAAAGAGCCATTGAACTTATTAAACAAAACTCTCGTCACTATGCCAAACGCCAAATGACTTGGTTTAGAAGAGATGCAGAAATTAAGTGGATGCGAATAGAATGAAAAAACTACTTTTTATCATATTAACCTTTGCCTCACTAAACTGTTTTGCACAGGGTTGGATGAGTTTATCTGGCACTGTGGCAGACAATTATTTGGAAGATGTTCATGGCAAAATCGAACTAATCGGTGGATACAACTACGAAAATTTTAGTTTCAATCTAGGTTCTAGCCTACTTTTCACTAAAAATGAAATTAGATTTGATGCGCTTCAAGTGCAAGCAGCGTATCTATTTAAAATCCCTTATTTCCCATTAAGATTGAGAACTGGTTATTTATACCTTCCACATACAAATACCACTCTGAATGAGCATGTTTGGCACTTAGACGCAGCCTACGTTCACCCACACGTGGAAGTAACTATTGGTTATTTAATAAGAACTTATTCTTCTGCCGAAACACGTTACTCTGAATTCAACGACTTTATATATTGCGTGCAAGCATACGTTTGGGGGAAAGGCAACCCTTACAATATAGACGTAGCTATAAGCAATTTCAATGATTTATACATAGAAAGAAGTATAAATCCTCATGTTAGACTACGTGGTTCTTACTCGTACCCTAAAAATCTAACTTACTTTATAGAAGGGCTTTACGGAGGTAGCGGTGTTGGTAATATATACTTTGACCATTCTCAATGGAGAGTTAAACTTGGCTTAACATGGAATATCTAAAATACATATTATACTCATTCATTGTGCTAGCATTTTCATCTTGCGAGTACAATTTACTAAGATTTGGCTGGACAGATTATTCTGTTGACCAACGTTTTGAAGATTCTAGAAGATACAATGAGCAGCACCCTGCTCAAGACTTAAATGTTGAAAGCGATGAATACACATTCACTGCCACAAGTGACTATCATTTACACACAGACAGCGTCTTTTTACCTAAGTTTTTTGACTACATTAATAGTTCACAAAGCATATTTGTAGCCCTTAATGGAGACCTATACAACAGTAAAGAGGAGTTTGCCGACTTTGCATATTCTGCTCTTACTAGTGGCATTAAAATACCTGCCTATTATACTTGTGGCAATCATGACGAATATTTTGGGTGGAATCTTTACTACGACAGATTTGGGTCTTCTACATATAGTTTTACTGTTACTACACCAAACTACAAAGACCTTTATATTGCTTTAGAAACAGGTAGTAGTACACTTGGACGTGGACAATATGAATGGCTTTTAGAAGTCTTGTCAAAACGAGATGAATATCGCTATTGCATAATTATCACTCATAGCAACATCACATATCAAGGCTTTCAAAACGGCACTTTCACTCAAGAAGAAACAGTTGTCTTATTTGATTTGTTTGCTAAAAACAATGTAAATATGGTTATTTCTGGGCATTCTCACAGAGAAAACGACTTAACTATAGAAGGTGTGAGATATGTAACTACTGGCCCTATTAAAAGCGGAGAATTTGGCACTTGCTATGTTAAAAATGCAGGTGTTGATTTCAAATTTGAAGACCTAGAATAGGACTATTTTCTACCAAAATCTGCAGGAATTTCGCCCCACGCTTTAGTATCCCATTTGTATATTTTTGTAGTATATGTGTTTGTGGCAAGCCATTTTTCTGCCGCTTCTATGCGGGCAAACACCTCAGCATTGTTTGCAGTGCGTTCAAGTTTTGTCTTGCATTTTTTCGCCTTTATCCAAGATATTGCAGTGATACTATCTGAATAAATCGGCCAATCTGAATTTTGCTTTTTAAGTAGCGCCAGACCATGCACAATGGCTAGGAACTCGCCTATATTGTTTGTGGCTTCTTTATATACCCCTTGAAGAAACAACTGCTCACCATTGAACACGTTTACCCCACGATACTCCATATCGCCAGGATTTCCACTGCAAGCGGCATCTACTGCAATGCTGTTTTTTATAAAAGGAGGAGTTTGAGATTTTTTTACGTCTGTTTTCTTATCTTTGTTTATGGCAGCAAAATATGAGCGCGCAAAAGCATGCTCTGCCTCTTCGCGAGTCTTAAAGGACTTATATTGAGCACCTTTATAGTCTTCTATCTGAGGTTTGCATTCTTCCCAACTAGTAAAAATACCAGTTTCTCTGCCTTGCCAAACGACGTAAAATTTCATTATTGCGTAATTTTAAGGGTGGTCTTTTGACCACCCATATTTTTGTTTAAAACATTAAATTAAAGGAGTTTTTTTTATGCTTGTTTATTTTTCAAGCAAGTGCGTCCTTTCAATTTAATTATTTATTTTTTAGAAGGTCACGAATTTCAGTAAGAAGTAACTCTTCTTTTGTTGGTTCTGGTTCTGGAGCAGGAGCTGGTTCTGGAGCAGGTTCAGCAGCTTTTTCTTCTTCTTTTTTACGAGAAAGATTTGCGATAATACGAATCATTATGAAAATAGAAAGAGCAATGATAAGGAAATCTAAAGTTACTTGTAGGAAGTTACCATAGTTTAGAGTTGCAGCTGCAATTTCTTTACCAGCTTCTGTTGTGTAAGCTTCACGGATAACCCATTTAAGTTCTGTAAAGTTAACACCACCCATTGCTAAACCGATAAGAGGCATAATAACGTCATTTACTAAAGATGTAACGATTTTACCGAAAGCACCACCGATGATAACACCGACAGCCATATCTACTACGTTACCTTTCATTGCGAAAGTTTTAAAATCTTGAAGGAACTTTTTCATATTCTATAATTTGTTAAATAAATTTAAAGCACAAAGATAATAAAAACGAGCGAAAAAACAAACTTGTTTGATTTTTTCAAGCGAGTGCCCCAATCTTAGACGCGAAGCCAGAAAAAACATCGCCATCGCTTTTAAGCGAAGACTAAATAAATAAGATTCCCCGCATAAACATATAAACTTCTTGAATTTTTTAAAAGATATTTTGTAAAGACAAAAAAAGTTTATACCTTTGCAACACGAGAACCCGCCAAGCCTCTTCACAAAGCTTAAATCGGCGGGTCGTTTTTTTCTTACGTAAAATGATTCCATCATGTTCTACCTAAAACAATACAAATCACCTTCAGACCTAATCAATCTTCTAAAATCTAGAGGACTAGTTATTTATAACGATTCTAAAGCAATAAACTATATTAAAAGAATTGGTTATTATCGCTTAAGTGCATACTTCTACCCTTTATTAAAAAATCCCAAATCATTACATTCCTTTAAGGAAAGTTCTACATTTGACAAAGCATTAATGATTTATAGATTTGATAGGCAGTTAAGAATATTGATATTTAATCAAATAGAAAAAATTGAAATTGCTGTTAGAAGTGCTATTACAAACATCACAAGTAAAGAGACTAATAATCCTTTTTGGTTGACTGATGAGTTATGCTTTGCTGATACTACAAAATACGAGACTACAATGCAAAAAATTATAAATGAATATAATTCATCAAAAGAAGATTTTATTACTCATTTCCGTAACACATACGAAAATCAATATCCACCAGCATGGATATTTGCAGAAATCATCCCATTAGGCGTTCTTACTAGAATATATCAAAATATAAAAGATTTTAGCATTAGAAAAAAAATAGCAAGTGAGTTTGGACTAAATATTCCTGTTTTTGAATCATGGATGACTATTATAACGATGACAAGAAACAACTGTTGTCATCATGCTAGGATATGGAATAAAACATTTGGTTTACGCGCTTTAACTGTAAGAAGAATGAGACATCCATGGATTAACACTCCTGTTAACCACCAAAAAATATACTTTACACTTTGTATAATAAAATATTTTATCAATATAATAGTTCCAAACAATGATATGACAAGCAAATTAAGAGATTTATTGATAGAATATCCAGAAATTGATATTAGGGCAATGGGATTCCCTCAAAATTGGCAAGATGAAGATTTATGGAAATAGAAATATAAAATGTAACCAAGACCTAACCTGTGCTTGAGTTCAAAGTCTATTGCAAAGGTAACATTATTATGGGATATAAACAAAAACGGCTGCAACTCTAAGAAATAGAAGTTACAGCCGTTTAAGTTATGGTATCCGTGAAGCGACACCCACCAAGCACCGCGTTAGCCCGTGAGGGCTCAAGGTAATTATTCGCATTCGCTCATGATAAAAGGCTTCGCCTCGGCATATCTAAATAAATTTACCTCTGCTTTCAACTCGCACTTTTATTCTACTCGCGCAAAACAGGACGTACAGTGCGACCGTCGCTGCGGCGGTAGTTGCTCCTTTTCACAATGAGCGAAGTGATGCACAAGTAGTAGGCGTTTTTTAAATCGCTCGTATCAAGTGAACTACTCCAGGAGTCACCGCGGGAATCCGTACTAATCAAGTCTGAACCGCTGCGATAGCCTGTAGCAGGCAAGAAAATACTATTACCATTAGTTTTTGAAACTACATTACGACCTTTAACGCCATTTTTTGTAGTCCAAGTCCAAGTGCATTCAGTGCTAAGTTCATCTAGTTCATCATCTGTTGGCATTCGCCAAGAAGATCCCCAATTAACATAAGCAGCATCATCAGAAAGTTCAAGTGTAGTTTTATTATCTACTGTGCAATATTTAGTCATTGTAGAAGAACTTCCTCCACACCATTTATATGTACTCCAAGTATAAGTTGTTTTTGGTTCTATTTCGCCCCAAGCAAAATAATAACCATATTCCTCTGGTAATGTTGCACCTACATTACAAGTAGCCCATTTAGTACCACTTGGCAAACCAAGATCTACCCACTCGTGACCATCAGCAATACCGGTATCTTTTGGTGCCTCCCATTGGGCATAAAGAGTCTGGCTAGCGACTATACTTACGCTCGCTTTGTCGGCATAAGACGTACCTGTACCATCTGCTTGAGTATTCCAACCAGCAAAGGTTGAAGAACCTTTTGTTAAAGTATTGGCAGGCAACGTAATAGTTTCACCTTCTTTTACTTTAATCACTTCCATACTACCATCTCCACCATTCGCATCAAAAGTAATGGTAAAAACATTGACAAACCCAATACTATCTACATTTGCCGCTAAATATTCGTCCTTAGTACCATCTTTTTGGTATACATACACAGTCATTTCTGCCAAAGCCAACAACGATACCGCCAGCAAGGCCATTAAAAATAAAAGTTTCTTTTTCATATTATTATCGTTTTATTTTCTTCACACAAATACAAAACACCTCGAGACACTTAAAAGTGACTCTAAAAACTTTAATCGGTGTTCGCATTATTTTGAATTTTAGAAAATTCTTTTACTAAATTAGCATAATTTTTACAAACCTCTAACAACGTTACATCATCTTGACATGTAAGCAGCCTATAGACAAAACTATCTTTAAATTTACCATAATATCCAGGATACCAAGTATTACCCTTAAGATTATCTGGTAATTCTGATTTCCCAACATTATCTGTATCATTCCACCAATTACCATAATCTACAAGTTTATCTATCGCATTTCCATTGTAGACTTGTACTATTTTCCTTACATTACCTGCTTGGATTTGAATTCCTATAATTACGCAATTTTTATTATTTTTTTCTACGCACTTCATTATATTTATTAAACCCTGCTCATGAAAATAATTTGTTGACACATATATATTGCCTTTTTTAATTTCTTTAAGTCTTAAATTTGTAGGGTTTACTCCAAAGATAAAATCAGAATTTTCTAAGTACAATTTAGATGCTACATAATCATACTTTCTCTTTTCATAAAAATCATGCATTCTGATTTCTTTAAACAGATCTTTAACATTATCATCTGAAAGTTTAACCTTTTCATAATATCCTGTTAGTAAATCACTTATTTGTTGTAGTGTACAAATAAATTGTCTATAATCTTCCAATAATGCATAGTAATAAGTATTATCAAAATGTATATCCTTTAATACATTACTACATATGCCTCTATACGACATATATTGCCAATCATTCAATGTAAAAAATGGCTTGGCTAATGACAATAAAACAAATTTCGCATCATTGCCTTCTTTTTTATTTAAAGAATCATATTTAGCTTTATATTCATCTAATTGGCTCTTCCTAGGCAGACTTTTCACTTTATTCTCAATAATAAGATCAAGTTTTGTGCCATCATTCTTAGTATATTGAATCCAAAGGTCTATATGCTCTTTTTCTCTAAAGACACTTATTTTAGAAATATCTGTCAAATCAAATTCTGATTCGTCGTAATACAAATAACTTAGAAAATAGCGATGAAACTCTATACTATTCTCTGCCAACCATGCTATAAAATTGCTATGAAACAACTCTTTTGAGCAAAGTGACAAATTGAATAAAGGTGACTCCTTTAAACGAGAAATCAAATCTTGTAATTTATTTTGTTCCATAAATCTTATTTTTATAAATAAAAATTGCGGGTAAATTCTACTTCGCCAACACTGCACGCACAGACTGACCATAGTAGCGGTGGTTGCGGTAACTGCCCACATTGCTCCAACGGAAGCCCAAGTAGTAAGCGTCGTACGAAATGCTCGTATAAAGTGAACTACTCCAGTAGTAGCCGTGAGACCCCGCATCGCCCAAGCCTGAATCGTCGCGACAGCCCGCGGCAGGCAAGAAGATACTGTTACCATTTATCTTACTTGTTACTTTATAGCCTTTAACACCATTTTGAGTAGTCCATGTCCAAGTGGTATAAGAAGTATTTATTAATTCATCTTGTTCTGCTTTAGTTGGCATACGCCAAGAGGTACCCCAATTTACGTATGCCGCATCATCAGAAAGGTCAAGAATGGCTTTATTATCTACTGTACCATATGAAGAATCAGTGCAGTATTTAGTTTGAGTATCGTAATCTCCTTTACACCATTTATAAGTACTCAAATTGTAAGTAGATTTTGGAGTAGTTTCTCCCCACGCAAAGTAATCGCCGTATTCTTCTGGAGAATCTGCACCTACGTTGCAGGTAGCCCATTTAGTGCCACTAGGAAGACCTAAATCTACATATTCATGTTCAGGGGCTAACCATTGAGCATACAAGGTCATATTAGCAGTAGGTTTAACAGTAGCCTTGTCTGCATAGGCAGTGCCTGAACCATCTGCTGCGATATTCCAACCTGCAAAAGTAGAGGGACCATTTGTAAAAGTATTTGACGATAATATTACACTATCACCTTCTTGGCATTTCTGTTTATCCATACTACCCTCTCCCCCATTGGCATCAAAAGTGATAGTATAAATATTTACAAATCCTATACTATCGACATTTGCTGCTAAGTATTCTACTTTTGCACCATCTTTTTTATACACAAAAATGCTCATTTCTGCCATCACAGAGAACGTTGCAATGAATAGTGCAACTATAAGTGTGAAATATTTTTTCATAATATTATTTATTTTACATTAAAATTATACACCAATTTAATACCTGCATCAAAGTAGCCTAGTTTGTTTACGTAGCTCGATACTAGCGGTAATACTTCTACTGTAGGAGCTGGATAAAGTGGTTCTGCACCTACTTGAGATATATTTATCATGCTTTGTGCAGAAGCATTGTTTTTGTATAGGTTATAAATGCCATAGTCTGCATACACACCTATACCAAAGCTATCCCCATTTTTTAGTGCAAACTCATAACCTATCTCTGCAGAAGCATTTATCTGAAATACAGGACTATCCCATGAAATTTGCGCATCTAATTGTTCTTCAGACAGTTTGCCTGTTATAACTGCATCGGTAAGTGTTACTCCGTATGGAGCATAGTATGCTGTAATATGTGCATTGGTAAGAGTTTGATGACCTTGAGTGTAAACTGGTACTACAAAACGTGGTCCTATGTTAAAGTACAACCCTTTGTACAGCAAACTAAACATAAGCGACACTTGCACTTGCAGCTCACTCATAGAAGATTTTACATGGTCTGCTGTAATGGTATAATCTATTTGGTCTCCTTCTGTATCCATTACGCTATACGCATCGTTTACACTTCCACTTACAGAAGATGAAACATAAGAAACAGACACCCCTGTCAATATACCACAATAAGGATTATTTTCTGTTTTACGTTTAAAATAGTGTGCATATTGAAGGTCAAGAGCTGCTTGATAACCAATATTCCATTTACAAAGACTTGTTTCTGCTATATAAGCAGCCGCACCACCACGAGCACCTATTGAAAAGCGATTAAACGCTTCTGTATTGCTTAAATTGATGGTATCTGTTTTTACCAATAGTTTTTCTGTATAAATAGTATCATATACTACGACTCTTTCTGTTACTAATTTTACTATTGTGTCTGAAACTGTTTGTAAAAGGGTATCTTTAACTATTTGAAAAATTGTATCGGTTTTTACAATTGTTTCCTTGTACTTAAGTTGCATATTGTCAGAAGCAAAACGTTTCTTTGTATCTTCAAATTCTTCGTCAGACATACCAACATCAGTATATTTTACCCAAGAGTAAATCTCTTTGAGTAGCACGCCTGTAGGGAACTCCTTTGTTCCTACTTGCAAAACAGTATATTCTTTTCCAAGACAATCTTTTTTGATTCTTTCTCCAGTTTCAAAACGTTTTGCCTCTGAACTTAATACTACTTTGTCTCCTAAATTTACTGCAGTGGCAGTAATAGTACAAAGTAAAATCGCAAAGCATATTATTATTTTTTTCATGACTTTTTCGTTTTATGTATTATCTAACTACGTATTTTAAAGTAACCTTAGTAGCTGGAGTTTTTACCTCTACTAAGTATTGACCAGGCAAGTCTTGAGATAAGAATTCAACCTTACTTCTTCCATTTGATTCTATTGAATAGTAGATTTTACCTACTTTATCATAAACCTTAATTTCTGCATTTTCCATTGGCAAATTCAAAACTTCAACCCTTTCACGTGGACCTACTATAGATGGCATTAACATAGGTGTAGGTAGTTCATCACCATCGAAACTATATGTTTGTGTGCCATAAATACATTTACATGCCACATCATTTGTTTGTGTTGGTAATTCAATGCGAGCATAATAGTCTCCTGTTCCAAGAAGTGAACGGTCTATAGTATAAGAGTAACCATTGCCTACTACTTGTGGGTTACCATTATCTGTTATTCTATACCATTTAACGTCTTTTTCTTCAAATACATAGCCTTGTGCTTTAATTTCATTTACATTAAGCATTAGTAGCCAATCGTACTTGTTTACAGATGGTGCATTTTTACATGCATCGGTATTTTCTGGACTTGGACATTGAACAATCAGTGTTTCAGCTTCGCCTTTTGCTGTTTTATCACAAATTGTTGTTAGAGCAAAGCGAACTTGAATAGTTTCTTGTTTTGGAACGATTTGTCCATTGTAAGTTTCCCATTCTCCGTTAAAGTTTACTTCCCACCAAGATTCTTTTATTTCTGCTATTTTACCTTCTTGTTGAGATATTGCTTCTTTTATTGCATTATCAGACTCGGTTAGCTTAAGTTTACTACCCCATACTGCTATAGGTTGTACTTCCATTGTTGGGATTTCTGGTGTTGTGTGTTGTTCGCAATAGTTTTCTGTAAATAGTGCTATTACAGTTGAGTCACTTACTAGTTCTATAACTATTTCTTTTTCGGTCAAACCATTATCCCACTTATCAAAGTCATAACCAAATTTTGGGGTTGCTATTACTACTACTTGTGTTCCGTAATCGTAAGTACCACTACCTGTTACTACTCCCATAACATTTTCTTGTGGTTTTGCGGTAAGAGTATATTTCTTCTTAACACTGCTATAGGTTGCAGTATAGGTTTGAGAACCTGTTACTGGTGTGATAGTTGGTGTCCAACCTGCAAATGTGTATGTAAATTCAGTAGTCGCAGGTTTGGTTGGGGTTTCACCGTTGTACTTAGGTGTTTCTCCGTAAGTTACGTTGCTGCGTTGAAGTTCTGTTCCATCCTCATTTTGGAAGATGATTTCATATTGTTTCTTAACAGCATTGAATATTGCAGTGTAAGTTTGTGCACCTGTTACTGGTGAGATAGTTGGTGTCCAACCTGCAAAGGTGTAATTAAATTCTGCAGATGCAGGTTTGGTTGGTGTTGCGCCTGAGTAAACAGGAGTTTCTCCATAAGTTACGTTGCTGCGTTGAAGTTCTGTGCCATCTTCGTTTTGGAAGATTACTTCGTATTGGTTTTTAACACTGCTATAAGTTGCGGTGTAGGTTTGTGCGCCTTCTACTACTGTGATGCTTGGAGACCAACCAGCAAAGGTATAGGTAAATTCTGCAGTTGCTTCTTTTACTGGAGTTTCACCGTTATATTTAGGTGTTTCACCGTAAGTAACATTGCTGCGTTGTAGTTCAGTACCATCTTCGTTTTGGAAGATTACTTCATATTGTTTCTTAACTACATTGTATGTTGCAGTATAAGTTTGAGAACCTATTACAGGTGAAATAGCTGGTGTCCAACCTGCAAAGGTGTATGTAAACTCTGCAGTTGCTGGTTTGGTTGGTGTTGCACCGTTATATTTTGGTGTTTCACCGTAAGCAACATTGCTACGTTGAAGTTCTGTTCCGTCTTCGTTTTGGAAGATTACTTCGTATTGGTTTTTAACACTGCTATAGGTTGCGGTGTAAGTTTGAGCACCTTCAACTACGGTAATTGCAGGTGACCAACCAGCAAAGATGTAAGTAAACTCAGCTGTTGCAGCCTTGGTTGGGGTTTCACCGTTGTAAACAGGTGTTTCGCCGTAGGTTACATTGCTACGTTGTAGCACGGTACCATCTTCATTTTTGAAGATAACCTCGTATTGCTTCTTAACTGAACTGTAAGTTGCGGTATAAGTTTGTGCACCAGTTACTGGTGTGATAGTTGGTGTCCAACCTGCAAAAGTGTAAGTAAACTCTGCGGTTGCTGGTTTGGTTGGTGTTGCGCCATTATATTTAGGAGTTTCTCCATAAGTTACGTTGCTACGTTGTAGTTCTGTACCGTCCTCATTTTGGAAGATTACTTCGTATTGATTCTTAACACTGCTGTAAGTTGCTGTGTAGGTTTGTGCACCTTCAACTAGTGTGATACTTGGTGACCAACCAGCGAAGGTGTATGTAAATTCATAAGTCGCAGGTTTGGTTGGAGTTGCGCCTGAGTAAACAGGAGTTTCACCATATGTTACATTGCTACGTTGAAGTTCTGTTCCATCCTCATTTTGGAAGATTACTTCATATTGGTTCTTAACACTACTATAAGTTGCAGTGTAGGTTTGTGCACCTTCAACCATTGTGATAGCAGGTGACCAACCAGCGAAGGTATAAGTAAACTCTGCAGTTGATTCTTTTACTGGAGTCTCACTAGCGTAAACAGGAGTTTCACCGTATGTTACATTACTGCGTTGAAGTTCTGTGCTATCTTCGTTTTGGAAGATTACTTCGTATTGGTTTTTAACACTGCTATAGGTTGCTGTATAAGTTTGAGCACCTTCAACCATTGTGATAGCAGGTGACCAGCCAGCAAAGGTATAAGTAAACTCAGCAGTTGCTGCTTTTACAGGAGTCTCACCGTTATATTTAGGTGTTTCGCCGTAAGTTACGTTGCTGCGTTGCAATTCTGTACCGTCTTCGTTTTGGAAGATGATTTCATATTGTTTCTTAACTGCATTGTATGTTGCAGTGTAAGTTTGTGCTCCTGTTACTGGTGAGATAGTTGGTGTCCAACCTGCAAAGGTGTAAGTAAACTCTGCAGTTGCTGCTTTTTCAGGAGTAGCACCAGCGTAAACAGGAGTTTCTCCATAAGTTACGTTGCTACGTTGAAGTTCTGTACCATCTTCGTTTTGGAAGATTACTTCGTATTGGTTTTTAACACTGCTGTAAGTTGCAGTATAGGTTTGAGCACCTTCAACTATGGTAATTGCAGGAGACCAACCAGCGAAGGTATAAGTAAACTCTGCGGTTGCTGCCTTGGTTGGAGTTTCACCAGCGTAAACTGGGGTTTCACCGTAAGTTACATTGCTACGTTGAAGTTCAGTACCATCCTCGTTTTGGAAGATGATTTCATATTGGTTCTTAACTGAGCTGTATGTTGCGGTGTAAATTTTAGCACCCTCAACCATTGTTATTGCAGGTGACCAACCAGCAAATGTGTAAATATACTCTGCAGTAGCGGCTTTGGTTGGAGTAGCACCAGAGTAAACTGGAGTTTCTCCGTATGTAACATTGCTACGTTGAAGTTCAGTACCATCTTCATTTTGGAAGATAATTTCGTATTGGTTCTTAACACTGCTGTATGTTGCGGTGTAAATTTTAGCACCTGTTACAGACTCAACTGTAGGAGTCCATCCTGCAAAGGTATAAGAATATTCTGCAGTAGCAGCTTTTGTAGGAGTCTCACCAGAGTAAACTGGAGTTTCTCCGTAAGTAACGTTGCTGCGTTGAAGTTCTGTTCCGTCCTCATTTTGGAAGATTACTTCATATTGGTTCTTAACACTACTATAAGTTGCAGTGTAGGTTTGTGCACCTTCAACCATTGTGATAGCAGGCGACCAACCAGCAAAGGTATAAGTAAATTCTGCAGTTGCTTCTTTTACTGGAGTTGCACCATTATAAACTGGAGTTACTCCATAAGCATGTTGTGAACTTTGCAACACATCGCCATTATCGTTTACAAAAGAAACGGTATAACTATTCACAGAACTTGTAAACATCGCCGTGTACACCTTAGATTCTGTTACCAAGGTAAGCTCACTATCCCATCCCGTAAACGCATAAGCATATTGTGCAGTAGAAGATTTTGTAGGATTTTCACCCTTAAAAGAAGGCATTGTTCCATACTCCAAAACTTCGCTTTGCAACACAGTGCCATCGTAATTAACAAATTGAATGGTATATTTCTGAGTTTGTTGAGAATAAGTAGCCGTATAAGTTACATTGTCCACCACTGGCGACATAGTAGGTTCCCAACCGTTAAAAGTGTAAATGTATTGAGCTGTAGATTCACGCGTTGGAGTTTCACCCGTGTATGTAGGCATTTCCCCCTCACTCATTTCTGACGATTGCAACACCGTACCATCATAATTTACAAACTGAACAGTAAACAACACTTCTTCTGAAAAAATCAGAGTACGGACATTTGGCATAGAAACACCATCTTTTCTTAACACAGACATTTCTGCCTTGCCATCAGGCATGTTGTTAATATCCACATGTTGAACATTTTTGATTAGGTAGGAAGTTTTATTTCCACCAAACTCCAATGCCACAAAACCTGTTACGTCATTGGCAAACAATGCAAATACACAAAACAGGGCGCAAAAAAATGCGTAAATTCTTCTCATAATATATCGTTTTTTATTATTTTCTATTACAATAGTAACATCATAATTCTGTGTCAACCATAGCCCTTTTTGAACCTAATTTATAGTTCAAAAATGGGCATAAAAAAAACGTGGACCCGACAGTTGTCGTTCCACATTTCAGTGGCCTTCGCATTGCCTAATATCAATAGAACAGACAACGCAAAGCCCACGCCGATATAAGTAAGCATACTATACAACAAAGTATAGATATGCCATATACATACCCATATCCCGCAAGCATTTATCGTTGCTATATTCTGATTGATATAATTAGAAAGTTGCGAAGTTTCTGAAATGTCAGAACATGCGTAATAAACGCTCACATATCCCCACGCCCTTTGTTCAACGCTCTACACTCCTAATCGGCGTGGGTACTATTTACTTGCAAATATAATGTAAATATTTAAAAATCAATTAAATTCTCTTAAAATTTATTTATTTTTCTCCTACAACAATCTCATCGCTTCTGGGCAGGTGCAGTGAGAGGTGTTTATGATGGTTGAGTGAGTGAGAGAAGATTTTACTTCAAGGAAAGACGCAACCTCAGCAGTTACTTGTTCCGATTCTACTATGTGCAAGCCTCCTGTGTAGCGTAGCACATTTTCTATGCCTGTAAACTCGCGGCAAGCAGACACAATATTTCCATAGCCACCATGTGAGCAAGGAGAAATTATTTCCAGACCATCTTCTGTTACTATGCACAAATGCAATTCGTGAGAAAAATCATCAGGAAAAATTTCACCATCAACCTCAGCAGTTAAAAATTTATTGCCGTAAGGCTGTGGGAAACCAAAATTTTTATTTCCAACAAGGGCTATCCCCGGATTTATCCAACAATTTTCACTTACAATGCGAAAACGATTGCTATATTTTTCTAAAAGTTCTAAATCTGTGCCAATATTTCTAAGTCCTTTGTCGCCACGGCAAGAATGAAACTTTTTGTCGAAAACGTTTCCCGATAGGTAAATTGGGCAATGAGTCTGAGAAATCAAATGTTTTAGGCCTCCTGTATGGTCACGATGCCCATGAGAAAGCACCGCAAAGTCTATCTCTGAAATATTAATACCTAAAAGTTCTGCATTTTTCAAAAAATTGTCAGACACACCTGTGTCAACCAAGATTTTTAAACCTTGAAACTCTATATATAAGGAATAGCCATGCTCTGTTAAAAATTCTGGGCATTGGGTATTGGAATAATTGTCTGAAAGTACTGTAATTTTAACCATAATGCAAAAATAATAAAATTAAGTTGTCTTTTTACGAAAATTATTTTTTATCTTTGCTTGATTTTAAGAGTTTAAGACTTATTTTAAAGAAATTATTATGAATGTAGTTACAAAAACCATCACATTGGCTGATGGAAGAGAAATCAGCATCGAGACTGGAAAACTAGCTAAACAAGCTGACGGTGCTGTTATGGTTCGCATGGGAAACACCATGCTTTTAGCTACGGTTTGTTCTGCACAAGATGCAGTTCCTGGCACAGACTTCATGCCACTTACCGTTGAGTATAAAGAAAAATTTGCTTCTGCAGGACGCTTCCCAGGAGGTTTCACTCGTAGAGAAGGTAAAGCATCAGATTACGAAATCTTAACTGCACGTCTTGTAGACCGCGCACTTCGTCCTTTATTCCCAGATGATTATCACGCAGACACTTTCGTAAACGTAACACTATACTCTGCAGATGGTGTTGATATGCCAGACGCACTTGCTGGTCTTGCTGCTTCTGCTGCTATCGCAGTTTCTGATATTCCATTCAATGGTCCTATTTCAGAAGTTCGCGTGGCTTGCATCGATGGCGAATTTGTTGTTAACCCAACATTTGCTCAACTAGAAAAAGCAGACCTTGATATTATAGTAGCTGCTACACTAGACAACATTATGATGGTGGAAGGTGAAATGTACGAAGTTTCTGAAGCAGATCTTCTAAATGCTATCCGCACAGCTCACGAAGCTATCAAACCTCACTGCCAAGCTCAACTTGAACTTATGGAAGCAGTAGGTAAAACAGTTAAACGCGAATATTGTCACGAAGTGAACGATGAAGATTTGAGAAAAGACGTTCGCGAAAAAACTTACGCTAAAACTTACGAACTAGCAAAATCTTGCAACACAGACAAACATTCTCGTGGCGAAAACTTCAAAGCAGTTCGCGAAGAATATAAAGCAACTTTCTCTGAAGAAGAACTAGAAGAAAAAGCTGCTCTTATCGACCGCTACTATCACGATGTAGAAAAAGAAGCTATGCGCCGTGCTATCCTAGACGAAGGCATCCGCTTAGACGGTCGTAAAACTACTGAAATTCGTCCTATCTGGTCAGAAGTAGGTTATCTACCTGGACCTCACGGTTCTTCTATCTTTACCCGTGGTGAAACTCAATCTTTATGTACTGTTACTCTTGGTACAAAACAAGATGAAAAAATCATCGACGAATCTTTAGTTCAAGGTAAAGAACGTTTCTTACTTCACTACAACTTCCCTCCATTCTCAACAGGTGAAGCTCGTGCTCAACGTGGTGTTGGTCGTCGTGAAATTGGTCACGGTAACCTTGCTTGTCGTGCACTTAAAGGCATGATTCCAGACAATTATCCATACGTAGTACGCGTTGTTTCTGATATTTTAGAATCAAACGGTTCTTCATCTATGGCTTCTGTATGTGCTGGTACTCTTGCACTTATGGACGCAGGTGTACAAATCAAGAGACCAGTTTCTGGCATTGCAATGGGTCTTATCTCAGAAAACAAAGGTACAAACTACGCAGTACTTTCAGATATTTTAGGTGACGAAGACCACTTAGGTGATATGGACTTCAAAGTAACTGGTACAGAAAATGGTATCACTGCTACTCAAATGGACATTAAAGTAGATGGTCTATCTTACGAAATCCTAGAAAGAGCACTTGCTCAAGCTCGCGAAGGTCGTATGCACATTCTTGGCAAAATCAAAGAAACTATTGCTGAGCCACGCGAAGACCTTAAACCACATGCTCCACGTATTGTTACTATCAACGTACCAAAAGACATGATTGGTGCAATCATTGGTCCTGGTGGTAAGATTATCCAAGCAATGCAAGCAGAAAGTGGTGCTAGCATCTCTATCGAAGAACAAGACAACTGTGGTGTTGTAGAAATCGCTGCAAACAACAAAGAATCTCTAGACTGCGCAGTACGCAAAGTGAAAGCTATCGTTGCAGTTCCAGAAGTAGGCGAAACATACGATGCAGTAGTAAAATCTATCATGCCATACGGTGCATTCGTAGAGTTTATGCCTGGTAAAGAAGGTTTACTTCACATTTCTGAAATCAGCTGGGCTCGTATCGAAGATATGGAAAAAGCTGGTCTTAAAGAAGGTGACAAAATAGATGTAAAACTTCTAGAAATAGACAAGAAAACAGGTAAATTTAAACTTTCTCACAAAGTTTTAACTCCTCGCCCTCCACGCCCTGCAAAACCAGAGGCTAAGGCAGAAGAAAAACCTGCAGAATAATAAACAACTAAGAGAGGTCACTGTTTAAGCAGTGACCTTTTTCTTTGTATGTATATACCCATTAATTCAAAAAAAAATTGTAATTTTGGGCTCATTTTTAGATAAATAACATGAAAAAATCAATCCCACACATTATAGCGATAGTTTCGTTTCTAGTTATCACTTTCGCATATTTGTCTCCTGTTTTCTCAGGGAAAGATATATTTGGTGGCGACACACAAAGTTATATGGGTATGGCCCAAGAGGCTAATACATTTAACGAAACACACGATAACCCAACCCTATGGACTGGTTCTATGTTTTCTGGCATGCCTACCTATCAAATCTGTATGAAAGACGATAACAGCATTGTAAGTCTTGCAGACGACGCACTCCGTGTCCTTCCTGGGCCAACATATAGAGTTTTCCTATATCTTGTAGGATTTTATATACTTCTTATTGCCTTTGGCTTGTCGCCTTATTGGGCAATTGCAGGCAGTATTGCCTTTGCCTTTGGCTCATACAACCTTATTATTATAGTAGCAGGTCACAACACTAAAGCCGTTGCCATTGCCTATATGGCACCTATTATTGCTTCTATTTACCTTGGATTCAAAAAAGAAAAACCATATCTAGGAGCCACCCTACTCGCCCTATTTTTAGGACTAGGATTATACGCAAACCATATTCAAATTATATATTACACCCTATTTATAGCACTTATTCTTGGTATTTCTGAAATTATTTTCGCTATAAAAGAAAAAACAATAAAAAAATTCTTGCTTAGCACAGCGTTTCTTTGCCTTGGTGCTATGTTAGCCGTAGGCTTGAATGCTACACGACTTATAACCACCGCAGAATATAGCAAACACACCATGCGTGGCGATAGCAACGGACTTACCATACTTGAATCTGGAGATAAACACGGCCTAGACTTAGATTATATTACAGCATGGAGTTATGGAATAGACGAAACATTTACACTTCTTATTCCAGATTTTAAAGGGGGATCTTCTCAGACATATCTTGATGCAGACTCTCACACCGCAGAGAAAATGGGTCAAATTACAGGATTTAGAGATTCTAAAAAAGACCTAACCAATGCCGACAAAGAAAGACTTGCTCGCACAAGTAACCCTAGAAACTTAGCAGAGCTAATGTACATTCAGCCTATGCCAACATATTGGGGCACACAACCATTTACTTCAGGTCCAGTTTATGCAGGTGCAATTGTATGTTTCTTATTTATTGTAGGTTGCATAATTGTGCCAAACAGACAACGTTGGTGGTTAATCTCTGCTACTCTATTGGGCATTCTTCTTTCTTGGGGACATAATTTTATGCCATTTACAGAGTTTTTCGTAAATTACGTTCCACTTTACGACAAATTCCGTACTGTTTCTATGACACTTACTATCAGTTGTTTATGTATGGCAATTTTAGCATTCCTAGCCATTAAAGAACTAACATCTGAAAGTGTTGATACAAAAGAAAAACTAAAAGCTCTTTATATAGGTGCAGGCATCACAGGTGGTTTATGCTTACTTTTTGCTATAATTCCTTCACTAGCAGGAGATTTCAGCTCTGCTTCTGACAATTCTTACGGCAGTTCATATAGTTTCCTAACAGAAACACTTCCACAAGACCGTATGGCAATGCTTCAATCAGATGCCCTACGTTCACTTATATTCATTACACTTGCATTCGCACTTCTTTTCTTCTATGTTAAAGGTAAAATCAAGGTAGTAGTGGCATCTGTAGCACTTATTGTACTTTGTGCAGCAGATATGATTCCTGTGGCTTCTCGTTACCTAAACGAAAGAAGTTTTGTAAAAAAAGAAGTTAGAAACAAACCATTTAGTGCATCGGAAGCAGACAAATTCATTTTAGCAGATAAAACAGAAGACTTCCGTGTATTAAACCTTACAGTTGACGTATTTAATAGTTCTGCTCCATCATATTTCCATAAAAACGTAGGTGGCTACAGCGCTGTAAAACTACGTCGTTATCAGGAACTTATAGAAGTTCATATTTCTAAAGAAATTAGAGATTTTACTGCTTCTTTAAGAACTATAAGCACATTAGGCGAAGCTGAAGAAATCTTCAAAAACACCCCTGTGCTAAACATGCTAAACACAAAATATGTAATTTACGCGCCACAGGCAATGCCTATTTCCAACCCATACAAACTAGGCAATGCATGGCTAGTAGATAGTGTAAATTTTGTAAATTCAGCAGATGAAGAAATGCTTTCTCTTGGTCTTGATTCACTTCAAAACACTGTAATTATAGACAAAGCAGTAGAAAATGCACCAAAAGATCAAAAATACAATTCTGCAAACGGCAAAATTGAACTTGTTAAGTACGAGCCAAATGTTATGACCTATAAGTTCACATCTACAGAAAATCAACTTGCTGTTTTCTCAGAAATATATTATCCTGATGGATGGAACGCATATATAAATGGTGAAAAAGCCGAATATTTCAGAGCAAATTATCTACTTAGAGCTATGGAGCTTAAAGCGGGTGACTACACCATAGAGTTCCGTTTTGAGCCAAAATCATACGATATTGGAAAAATTTTATCAATTATTTGCTCTATCCTCTTGACAACGGCTCTTCTATGTATTATATTTGTACCCTTTAAAGAAAAAGTTAGAAATTAGGATTTTTATACTTAAAAATGCGATATTGCGATGAGCGCGAAGAGCTCTACTCGCAATTTTTAATGTATAAAAATAATAAAGATAAATAATAAAATAATGAACAATAAATCTCAACTTTCTGTTGCGCATATATTCAACTCACGGCTAACCAGTATCATAAGTATCTCATTGGTACTATTTCTTATTGGTCTTACTACATTAATATTACTTTTAACTAGCGAGTTATCAGTTTATGTGCGTGAAAACCTTAGTATGTCTATAGTCCTTAAAGACGACGCCAAACTAGTAGATATACAAAAACTTCAAAAAAACATTGACGCTTCTGTGTATGCAAAATCTACAGAATACATAGACAAAGAACGCGCAGCAAAAGAACTAGCAGAAGAGTTAGGTCAAGACCCAACAGAATTTTTGGGTTACAACCCCCTACTTGGCTCTATTGAGCTAAAACTCAACTCAGACTATGCAAACAATGATAGCATCGCACTCATAGAAGCAGAACTTCACAAATATCCTCTTGTCAAGGAAGTTATCTATCAAAAAGACTTGATAGAAGTTATTAATCAAAATGTTAATAGAATTTCTGCATTCCTAATGGGGCTTTCTATTCTGCTTATAATAGTTTCATACGCATTAATCAGCAATACCGTAAGACTTACTGTTTACGCAAAACGCTTCATTATTCACACCATGAAGTTGGTGGGTGCTACAGGCAGCTTCATTCGCCGTCCATTCCTTGTACAAGGAGCTATTACTGGGTTAATTTCCTCATTTATAGGTATGGCACTGCTTTCTGGAGTTTTATATTTCGCTCAATCAGAATTAAGCGATTTATTCTCAATGGAAAGTATTGACGCACTGCTTATTTCATTTGTTGTAATGTTAATCTTCGGTATTTTAATCACTACAATTTCCACATTTATGTCTGTAGGACGCTACTTAAGACTACAAGTGGACGATATGTATTACATTTAATTTATGAAAGAAGAAAATAAACTAAACCTACGTTTAGGCAAGAAAAACCTTATTGCTATAAGCATAAGTGTTGTTGTTATATTAATAGGATATGTCCTTATGATGGTAGGTCCTGTCTCTACCGACGGCAATTTTGAGCCAGACATATTCTCTACAAGAAGACTTATCATAGGTCCTATGATTGTTTTCTTTGGTTATTTATCTGTTATTATCGCTATTTTATACAAAAAAAATAAAAAATGAGTTGGTACGAAGCACTTTTATTGGGTCTTATCCAAGGATTAACAGAATTTTTACCTGTTAGTAGTAGTGGTCACCTAGAAATAGGTCAAGCTTTATTTGGCACCTCTGGAGAAGATAATCTTTCTTTTACTGTTGCTGTACACGTTGCTACAGTATTCAGTACAATTTTGATACTTTGGAAAGAAATTTCATTCCTATTCAAAGGTCTTTTTACAAAAACTTGGAATGACGAAAAAGATTATATTGCAAAAATAGCAATCTCATGTATTCCTATTTTTATTGTTGGAGTTTTCTTTAAAGATGAAGTAGAATCTCTATTTGGCAACGGACTTATATTAGTGGGTTGCTGCCTAATAGTAACATCTCTTCTACTTGCTTTTTCATATTATGCAAAACCACGCCAAAAAGAAAACATCTCTTATCTAGACGCATTTATCATTGGTGTTAGCCAAGCATTTGCTGTACTTCCAGGTCTTTCTCGCTCTGGCACAACCATTGCCACAGGTCTTCTTCTAGGTAACAAAAAAGAAAATATGGCACAATTTTCATTCCTTATGGTGCTTGTTCCTATCTTAGGCGAAGCTCTACTTGACACAATAGAAATGTTGAGTACAGGCGTCACAATGGATGGAAATACAATAAATTTAATCCTAGGTTTCTTCGCAGCATTTATTTCTGGGTGCTTCGCATGTAAATTTATGATTAATATGGTGAGAAAAGGTAAATTGATTTACTTCGCTATATACTGTTTAATCGCAGGTTCACTTGCTCTATTATTAAATTAAAAAAGTGGATACAATTTTATATTTTGATAAACCACTTGGTTGGACATCATTCAACCTTGTCAATAGGGTTAGAGGCGTTTTAAGCAGACATTTGGGTGTAAAGAAGCTAAAAGTGGGTCACGCAGGCACACTAGACCCTCTTGCAACAGGAGTAATGATACTTTGCACAGGCAAAAACACCAAACTTATTGAAAGTTTTCAATATCAAACCAAGGAATATGTGGCAACTATAAAATTGGGAGCGACCACCCCTTCTTTTGATTTAGAAACAGAAATAGATGCAGAGTACCCTACCGAGCACATCACAGAGAAACTTATTAAAGAAACATTACAAAAATTCATTGGCGAAATTCAACAAATTCCTCCTACCTATTCTGCTATAAAAATAAATGGCAAACGTGCATACGAGTACGCTAGAAAAGGAGACGAAGTAGAACTCAAACCAAAAACATTGGTTATAGACGAGATAGAACTTCTAGATTACAAAATGCCAGAGATAGTAGTGAGAGTGGTTTGTAGCAAGGGTACATACATTAGAGCACTGGCTCGTGACATTGGCGAGGCGCTACAAAGCGGAGGATACCTTACCGCCCTTAGACGCACACAAATAGGCGACATCAGAGTAGAAAATTGCCAACAATACGACGACTTTGTAAAGGAGTTAGGAGTTAGGAGTTAAAACAAATAAACATTTAAAAACAAAATATGAAATTATCACAATTTAGATTTAAATTACCAGAAGAACAAATCGCACAATATCCTGCGAAATATCGTGACGAATCTCGTTTACTAGTACTTCATAAAGATACTGGTGAAATTGAGCACAAAAAATTCTCTGATATTATAGATTATTTTGGTAAAGACGACCTATTTATCTTCAACGACACCAAGGTTTTCCCTGCAAGACTTTATGGCAACAAAGAAAAAACTGGTGCTAGAATTGAAGTCTTCCTACTTAGAGAACTTAACGAAGAATTAAGATTGTGGGACGTGTTAGTAGATCCTGCTCGTAAGATACGTATTGGCAACAAACTTTATTTTGGAGAAGACGATTCACTTGTAGCTGAAGTTATTGACAATACCACTTCACGTGGCCGTACACTTCGTTTCCTATTTGACGGAGACCACGACACATTCAAAGAAGTACTTTATAGCATGGGCGAAACTCCACTTCCAAGATATATTACTCGCCCTGTAGAACCTTCTGACGAAGAACGTTACCAAACAATCTTTGCCAAAAACGAAGGTGCAGTTGTAGCTCCAAGTGCGGCGTTACACTTTAGCCGCGAGCTTCTTAAATTAATGGAAATCAACGACATAAATCATACTTTCATTACATTACATGCTAGTTTGGGCAACTTCCGTGAAATAGACGTAGAAGATTTAACCAAACACAAAACAGATTCAGAACAACTTATTGTTGGAGAAGAAGCATGTGAAATAATCAATAGAACACAAGATAATAGAAAAAGAATTTGTGCTATTGGCACAACAGTGATGCGCGCTTTAGAAACTGCTGTTTGTACAGAAGGTCACGTTAAAACCTATGATGGCTGGACAAATAAATTTATCTTCCCTCCATACGACTTTACTGTAGCAAACTCTATGGTTGCAAATTTCTATGCTCCAGAATCACAATTATTGATGATGACAGCAGCATTTGGTGGCTTCGAAAACGTAATGAACGCATACGACGTTGCTGTAAAAGAGGGTTACAAATTTGGTTGCTACGGCGACGCCATGCTAATTATATAATTTTATTTGGCGAATCTAAGGATATTTACTATATTTGTGCCTTATTTTTTGGCGGCATGTCAAAAACAAACGTTTTAAATCAATTTAATAACTAATTTATAATATGCAAAACAAAGGATTTATAACAGCTTTTGCTGTTTTATTAAGTGCGGTTTGCTTATTCTACCTTTCATTTAATGTAGTTACTTCATACTACAACAATGAAGCAAAAGAATATGCAAATGGCGATAAAACAGCAGAATACCACTACCTAGATTCTCTTGCAACAGAACAAGTATGGCTTGGTTACACTCTTAAAGAGTGCCGTGAGAAAGAATTAGGTTTAGGTCTAGACCTTAAAGGTGGTATGAACGTTATTTTAGAAGTTTCTGTTCCAGACATCGTGCGTACACTTGCAGGAAACTCTAAAGACGAAACATTTAACAAAGCTATGGCTCTAGCAACAGAACGCCAAGCAAATAGTCAAAAAGACTTCTTAGATTTATTTAATGAAGCCTACACAGAACTTGACCCAAATGCTAGACTTTCAGCCATCTTTACCACATTTACATTAAAAGATCGTATAAGCCTTAAAAGCACAAACGAAGAAGTTCTATCAGTTCTAAGAGAAGAAGTTCAAGCAACAGTAGACAACTCTTACAACGTGCTTCGTACACGTATCGACCGTTTCGGTGTGGTTCAACCAAACATCCAACGCCTAGAAACCAATGGTCGTATCCTTATCGAACTTCCTGGTATTAAAGAACCAGAACGTGTTCGTAAACTTCTTCAAGGTTCTGCAAACCTAGAATTCTGGGAAACATTTAACCTAACAGAAATCTACGGTGACCTAGAAAAAGCTAACGCTATTATTGCAGAAACTCTTACTTCTACAGAAGAAGCAGCTCCTAAAGCAGAAGAAACTGTAAAAGAAGAAGTTGTTAGTGCATTAGACTCACTTAATGCAGCATTAGCAAACCAAGATGCAGCAAACGCAGACAGCATCAAACAAATGGAAGAATTTGCAAAAGCAAATCCTCTATTCAGCAAATTAATGATTTCAAACAGCAATGGTCAACTTATCCCTACTCCTGCTATTGGTGTAGTTAGTGTAAGAGACACCGCTACTGTTATGGAATACTTAAATATGCGTAAAGTTAAAGAAGTTCTTCCACGTGAACTTGCATTCCGTTGGACTGTAAAACCAGTTGACGAAAAAGGACTTTACTACGAACTAGTTGCTCTTAAAGTTACAGACCGCGACGGTAAAGCACCTCTAGAAGGTAATGTTATCACAGATGCTCGCGACGAAATTAGCCAATTCACTGGTGGTTCTACAGTTAGCATGACAATGAATCCAGAAGGTGCTAAAGCATGGGCTAAACTAACAAAAGAAAACATTGGCCGTAGCATCGCTATCGTGCTAGACGATATGGTTTACTCATTCCCTAACGTAAACACTGAAATCACTGGCGGACGCTCAGAAATCTCTGGTAACTTCACACCACAAGAAGCAAAAGACTTAGCAAACGTGCTTAAATCTGGTAAAATGCCAGCACCTTCTCGTATTATTCAAGAAGACGTTGTTGGTCCATCACTAGGTCACGAAGCTATCACAAAAGGTATGATTTCATTTGCTATCGCATTCATTATCGTAATGCTTTATATGATGGTTTACTATGGTTTCAAACCAGGTTTAGTAGTTGACATCGCATTACTTATCAACGTATTCTTCCTTATAGGTGTCCTTGCTTCATTTAAAGCAGTACTTACCCTTCCTGGTATCGCAGGTATCGTATTAACCATGGGTATGGCTGTGGACGCAAACGTGCTTATCTACGAACGTATTAAAGAAGAGCTAAGAGCAGGAAAAACACACAAAATGGCGATCCAAGATGGTTATAAAAACGCCATGTCTGCTATCATTGACTCAAACTTAACAACTATAATAACAGGTATTATCCTATTCTATTTCGGTACAGGTCCTATTAAAGGTTTCGCTACTACACTTATCATTGGTATCATCACCTCTTTCTTCACAGCAGTATTCTTAACTAGAATCTACTTTGAAAGAAAAGCAGAAAAGGCAGAAATCAACAATTGGACATTCACAACTAAGCTTTCTAAAAACTTATTAAGCAACGTGAAAATCAACTGGGTTAAAATCCGTAAAATTGGTTACATCGTATCATGTGCATTTATGCTAATTGCTGGTGTATCACTAGGTTTACGTGGTCTAAGCCAAGGTATCGATTTCAGTGGTGGTAGAAACTATGTAGTTCGCTTTGCAGAAAATGTAAATACAGACGAAATCATCAACCACCTAGAAGACGGCTTCACCGATGCTCAAGTTTCTGTTATCACAATTGGTTCTGAAAACCAAGTACGCATCACAACCAACTACAAAATAGAAGACAACAGCGAAACTATCGACGATGAAGTAGAAGAAATCCTATTCAACGAACTTCAACCAGAACTAGAACAATATGGTGTAACTAAAGAAATGTTCCTTAAAGGTTACCTTCTAGAAGATGGCAAAGCAGTTCTTGCTTCTGTTGACGCTGAAAATACTTTAGGTGTACAAAGTTCACAAAAAGTAGGTCCTGCTATTGCAGACGACATCAAAGCAGACGCTATTTGGGCAATCCTATTCTCTATGATTGGTATCTTCATCTACATCTTCGTAAGATTTAGAAACGTATCATATAGTGTTGGTTCTGTAGCATCTCTACTACACGACGTTGTATTTATCTTAGGTCTATATTCTCTACTATATAGCATTATGCCATTCTCACTAGAGATTGACCAATCATTCATTGCTGCTATCCTAACAATTATCGGTTACTCAATGAACGACACCGTGGTAGTATTTGACCGTGTACGTGAACTTGTTAACCTATATCCAAAACGTGATCGCAAAGAAGTAATTAACGAAGCTATCAACGCTACACTTACTCGTACATTAAGTACATCACTTTCTACATTCTTAGTGTTAATCGTTATCTTCTTACTTGGTGGTGAAACCATTAGAGGATTCGTATTCGCTATGATGGTGGGTGTTGTTATCGGTACATATTCAACATTGTTTATCGCTATTCCAGTAGCATACGATATTGAAAAGAAAAAACTAGAAAAAACTGCTAAGAAACAATAATAGCTAATTAAGTTTATAAAATAGGGTGACTAGCAATAGTCACCCTATTTTTTTAACATAATAGCATAAATACTTTTATGTTAAATTTCTTAAGATGTTAGATATTTTCATTATATTTGCATTCTAAGTATCATTAGAATTTATTTAATCAAATACATTTATATGAAAAAATTATTACTTCTTTTAAGTTCACTGCTTATTTCGGTAGCAATTTGGGCACAGGTATATACAGTACCTACATTCGTAACATCCGAAACCAACGAAACATTCTATGTTTATTACGACCCTGCCGAAAGCAATCCAGAGCTTGCTAACGTAGATGCATGCTATGCACACACTGGCGTAATCACTACAAAAAGTAGTGGTGATGTTGACTGGAAACACGCACCAACATGGTTAGACAATTCTGATAAATACAAAATGACCAAAGAAGGTAATCTTTGGAAATTGGAAATTACAGATGGTCTAAAAGCATACTACAACCTAGCAGAAGGCGAAGTAGTTACAAAACTTGCTTTCGTTTTCCGTGATGCTAAAGGTACTATAGAAGGTAAAACCTCTAGTGGTACAGACATTATCTATCCACTTTTTGAAGCAGGCATTCCTGCTGCTACCATTATTTCACCTGTTGGAGGTGGCCTACAAACAATGGGTTCTACCATTACCATTAAAGGTGAAACTTCAGAAAAAGGTTTAGTAAGATTAACATTAAACGACGAATTAATTAAAGAAGAAGCTGATGCTAAATCTATTAGCGCAGATGTTACCTTAAATTATTCTGGTTCAGGCAAAGTTGTATTATCTCTTATCAAAGAAGGAGAAGTAATCGCATCTGACGAAATCTCATTCTACATTGCAACTCCTGTAACAGAAAAACCTGTTCCAGCAGGATATTTAGAAGGTATTAACTACCACACAGACTGTGACTCTATCACATTAGTTCTTCGTGCTCCTCATAACGAAGATGTATATATTATCGGTGATTTCAACAATTGGGATTACAATGAAAAATTCCAAATGTATCGTGCTGATATAAAAGAAGGAGAAGATTCTACTAGACTATTCTGGCGTACTATTGCCGTAGAAGACCCTACAAAAAAATATGGTTTCCAATATTTAGTAGATGGCAAAATTAAAATAAGCGACCCTTATACAGAAGTTGTTGTTGACCCATGGAATGATGGCTATATCAACGCTAGACTTGACAAAACTCTTCCTAAACACCCAGGTAGTTCAAAAGCAGATGGTCTAATTTCTGTACTTGAAGGTCCTAAAGCAAAAGAAGTTTATGAATGGCAAGTAACTGACTTCCAAAAACCAGAAGCTAAAGACTTAGTAATCTACGAGTTATTGGTAAGAGACTTCTATTATACAAAATCTCTTCAAGCTGTTATCAACAAACTTGACTACCTAAAAACACTAGGTATCAACGCTATTGAATTAATGCCAGTTACAGAATTTGACGGCAACGAAAGCTGGGGTTACAACCCTAACCACTTCTTTGCATATGACAAAGCATACGGTACAAGAAACCTATACAAACAATTCGTTGACGAATGTCACAAACGTGGTATTGCTGTTATTATAGACATGGTATTCAACCACGCAACTGGTGTATGCCCTATGGCAAAACTATACTGGGAAGGTAGCGCAACTGCAAAAAATAACCCATGGTTCTTCCAAGTTGCACATCACCCATTCAACGTATTCCACGATATTAACCACGGTTACGTAGGCACTCGCAACTACTTTAAACGCGTTCTACAATATTGGGTAGAAGAATATCATGTAGACGGTTATCGTATGGACTTAACCAAAGGTTTCACTACAAAAGATTATGGTGACAATGGTCAAAAAGGCGACTGGAACAAATATGACGCTGGTCGTATCGAAATCCTAAAAGACTACTGTGATGCAGCTAAATCAATTGACCCAGACACATATTTCATTATAGAACACCTAGGTGACTATAGCGAAGAAAAAGTTTATGCCGATTACGGCATCCTTCCTTGGAGAAATATGAACAACTCATATTGCCAAGCAGCTATGGGTTATGCTTCTTCAAGTAACTTTGTTGACTCTAACAAAAAAGGTGGTATGTTTACCGATACTTGGGTAGGTTATGGTGAAAGCCACGACGAAGAACGTAACATGTACAAAGCAAAAGCTTATGGTGACGGAAATCTTCAAGACGAAGATGCACACGCAGACCGTATGGCTCGCGTTCCTGCAGTTGTTGCCTTCACAACTCTTATCCCTGGTCCTAAAATGATGTGGCAATTCCAAGAACTTGGATATGACTACTCTATTAATACTTGCGAAAACGGTAAAATCAAAGACGAATGCCGTACATATGCAAAACCTATTCCATGGTCATTACAATGGGACAAAGACCCAGACCGTTGGGCTGCATACGAAAAATGTGCTAAAATAATTTCTTTACGTACAAAAAACCCAGAATTATTCCGTACAGAAACATTTACAGCAACAAACCTTTACGGTGGCAACTGGGATAAACCACGTAGAATGGATATCTCATACAAAGATTCTACAGACTCTAAGAAAGATATTGATATCATTGTTTTAGCAAACTTTAGTGCTACAGCAAACATTTCTACAAACATTGATGTTCCTTTCACAGGCACATGGATTAACTATCTAACTGGTGAAAAGATTAACATCAAACGTACAGATAAAGTAATCACACTTAAACCAGGTGAATTATTAATTCTAATGTCTCGCGAAATAGACAATCTAGTATCTATCGACGAAACTCTAGCTGACGGAAATTCTTGCATAGTACTTCCTACTATTGCAGAAGATAATATTACTGTTATCTCAGCAGAAACACCTTCTAGCATAGAAGTAATTAACCTATCTGGAAATGTTGTTGCAAAAGAATTTAATACAGACAATATCTCTGTTGCAAACCTAAGCAAAGGTCACTATATTGTTCGTGTACTTGTAGATAACAATATTTCAACTCACAGAATCATTAAAAAATAAGCAATATGAAAGCAATTAAATATATCATTGGTATAAGTTTATTACTTACAGGTTTAACATCTTGCGAAGGTCTTAACAAAGAAAAAACTCAAGATGAGATAGAGCAAAAATGGCCAGCAACCATTACAACTGTTTCTGCAGGTGATTTTGTTTTAGTTAAAAGAGACACTACAGGTTTCACAATGGGCGATGAAAATCTAGTTACATCGTCTCCTACACATACTGTAAAATTTAGCAAATCATACTATATCTGCACAACAGAAGTAACTCAAGCACAATGGGCTGCGATTATGCAAACCAACCCTTCTGACAATATCGACGCAGCAGAAGGTGCAAACACAGATAACTTGCCAGTTAACAATATCACTCTAGACGAAGCAAAATTATTTGTTGAAGCACTTAATATTGCAACAGGTAGAAAATTTGCTATCCCTACAGAAGCTCAATGGGAATGGGCCGCAATAGGTGGAACACTTTCTAATAATTATTCATTCAGCGGTAGTGACAACATAAGCGAAGTTGCTTCTATCAGTGGTGAACTTAATGAAGTAGCTAAATTTAAAGCTAACGAATTAGGTATTTATGACATGACTGGTAACGTAGAAGAATGGACAGCTGACAAATACGGCAATTATTCAGCTTCTACAGCAACAGACCCTACTGGTGCAAAAACAGGAACATTCTATGTATCTCGCGGTGGTCACTATGAATATGGTTCTGATGCAGAACTACTTAACGTAAAATCTCGTAACAAAATTAAAGGTATTGAAAAATCATACGTTAGAGGTTTACGTCTAATACTAGAAGAACCACTTGACACAGAATTAGTAAAATAATACTTCTAATAACAATAAAATGGCGGCCAATTGGTCGCCATTTTTTATATACAATTATTACAAATATCTACCGATGTCCTTTTTCTCAATATTGTTTGTCTGAATTTTCTTGCTTTCTCACCCAACCAAACATCTCTTAACGAAGAATTATTTAGATTCCCAAAACTATATTTTGCCGATTTATCAAAACAACAAGCAGGCACATTTCCATCCACATCTATGACTATAGTAGAAAACAATCTCCAACACTTATTTTTAAGTTTCCCTTTAGGCACTAATGCACCAGAAGCATCTCTTTTATATCTTAAATTCTTAGGACTTTCGGGCACCAAATATTCATCATAAAACTGAGCTTTCTTAAACACCAATCTCTTCACACCCAAGTCTTTACAAAGTTCTTTTATCTCATCAATTTCCTTTTCTGTAGTACTTAGTAGCAAACACTGCACTTCTAGCGGTAGATTATATTTTACAGCTAAAGAAATTCCATTTACCACCCTATCAAAATCACCACCCACTCTATACTGCTGATATGAATCCTGAGTAGCACCATCAAGGCATATAATTAGTCTTCCTATTCCACTTTCAGAAAGCCTCTTAACAACATCTTCTGTAAGAGCATTCCCATTTGTAGAAACACAAGTAAACACTCCCCTATCTGATGCATATTTTATCATTTCAGGAAGGTCTTTGTTCAAAAAAGGTTCTCCCTGAAAATACAAATTTAGGTACATCAACTCAGGCAAGAGCGCATCAATATACCCTTGAAAATCACTAATAGTAAGTCTTTTATCTTTCTTCTCAATTAATTTCCTGCCAGTAGGACAATGTGGACAAGACAAATTACAATAGTTCGCTGGTTCTATAGACGCAGATATTGGTTTAGCATTCAAATAAACATCATTTGTCAGATTTGAACACCAATAACTCACTTTTGCTGCAATATAGTTTGCTATACGTGAATATGTTATATTCTTTAATAATTTCTCGTACACGTGGCAAAGTTCTATATTAAATTTTTGACTTTTAATTTATAAATGTTAAAAATAATTAAAAATGCAACTATAAAAAAATCATTTTTTCAAAAAATACAAATTCTGTTTTTTTCTTTTACTCATAATAATTATCTTTGTACGTTAATTTACATATAGAATATTATTAACTAACTTTTGATAAAATGAAAAATTTATTCCGTTTAAGCATTGGTATGCTTGTTGCCTTAGCTTTTGCATCTTGCCAAAACCTAGGCGAACTTACTCCAGATTATTTCACTGTAAACCCTAATCCACTTGAAGTTAAAGGTGGTAAAGTAGAAGGTACTATCACCGCTACATTCCCAGAAAAATACTTCGCAGAAAAAGGTGTAGTAGAAGTAACTCCAGTTCTTCAATACGAAGGTGGTGAAGCTCTTTCAGAATCTAAAACCTACCAAGGTACTAAAGTAGAAGGTAACAACGAAGTTGTACAATACAAAGCTGGTGGTACAGTATCTCAAAACTTCTCATTTGACTACGTTCCAGCTATGCGTAACTCAAAATTAATCTTACGCTTCAAAGCTACTTTAAAAGACAAAGAAGTTCAAATCCCAGAAGTTGAAATCGCAGTTGGTTGTATCGCTACTGAAACTTTAGCTGACGCTTCAGAAATTGCTCCTGCATTTGCAAAAGACAATTTCCAACGTGAAACATTTGAAGTTACAGAAGCTGACATCATGTTCCAAATCCAACAATCTAACGTTAAAGCTAACGACGAAGTTAAAAATCTTAACGCTGTAGCTAAAGCAACTCTTAAAGATAGCTTACGCAACGTAGAAAGCTTAACATTAGTTTCTTCTGCATCTCCTGATGGTGGTGTTAAATTAAACGACAAATTAGCTGCTGCTCGTGAAAAGAACACAGTTAAATATATGAAAAAAAGAAACCTAGCAGCTATCGATGCTAAATATATCGCTCAAGACTGGGAAGGTTTCCAAGCATTAGTTAACGCTTCTGACATCCAAGACAAAGAACTTATCCTACGTGTTTTAGGTCAATATCAAGACCCAGAACAACGTGAAGCTGAAATCAAAAACCTTTCTGCTGCTTACAAAGAATTAGCAAACGATATTCTTCCAAAACTACGTCGTTCTCACCTTACTTTAACTATTAAAGTTACAGGTAAAACTGACGAAGAAATCATCGCTCTAGCTAAATCAAACCCAGACACTCTTAACGTAGAAGAACTTATGTTCGCTGCTACTATCGCAGAAACAGAAGAAGATGCAGCTCAATTCATCGCTGCTGCTGCTGAAATCTACGCTGCAGACTGGAGAACAGTTAATAACTTAGGTGCTCAAGAACTTGCTGGTGACAACTACGCTAACGCAACAGCTAACCTAGACAAAGCAGCTGCTGCATCAGAAGGCGAACAAGCAGAAATCAACTTCAACAACGCACTTATCTCAATGATCAACAGCGACTACGCTAAAGCAGAAGAATTACTTGGTAAATCTGCAGGTGTTGCTCAACTAGGCGAAGCTCAAGGTGTATTAAGCATCACAAAAGGTGACTATGCTCAAGCTGTAAGCGAATTTGCTAACTCAACATCAAACAATGCTGCTCTAGCACAACTATTAAGCGGTAACACAGACAAAGCTGCTTCTATCATTGAAAACATCGCTAACAAAAACGCTAAATCATACTACATCGCTGCTATCTGCGCTGCTCGCGCTGGAGACGCTGCTGGTGTAACTGCAAACTTAGCAAAAGTTAAAGAACTTGACGAAGAAATGGCTAAATCTGCTCTAACAGACTTAGAATTCGCTAAATTCTTAGCTGCTGAAGTTGTATCAGCTGAATAATAAATTTCTTCAAGATATAAGAGGTTGACAAAAGTCAACCTCTTTTTTTGTATATACTCCTTTAGATTTCTGTTTTTTATATTATCTTTGTGCAATATTATAAAAGACATGAAAAAAATATTATTATTCCTACCTATATTATTCTTATTGAGTATTGTATCTTGTGTAAACGACAAGACATCAACAACCTATTCAACAAACCCACACATTGAGGAATTCTACTTCAATGAGCATACAAAAATTGCAGGCATAGAGAATGTAAAATTCACTATAGACACTGTGGCATGCATTATTTACAACGAAGACTCTATTTCGTATGATTGCGATCTAAGTAGAGTTCTACCAGTACCTGTATCATATGAATCATTAAATTCGATAAAAGTTAACGGAGAAAAATGGAACTACAAAGACACACTTGATATGACTAGCCCTATTACAATTAGTACCATATCAGGTAACAAAAAACGTAGTGCAGAATACACCGTTACCGTAAACCAACACAAAATAGAACCAGACTCTATTATTTGGGTAAAATCTCTTATCAAAGAATCTAGCATAAGTAACATAAACTCAAATTCTTACAATAACAAAGTTTATATTTTCTTCTCAAACAATAGTGGAGAATCTAAAATTTATGCATCTGACAATGGCATAGATTTTAGTTTAAAACTTTCCGTGGCAGACCTAAATCTAAACTTCTACAAATCTATTATTCATAACGAAAAATGTTTTGTTGCAAGCAATGATAATGCATCATTATTTTATTTAGATTTATCTGATATAAACTCAGGTTTTAAACAAATAACACTACCAGAAAATGCAGAAATAGTTGATTTATGGGGAGTATTAAACGGAAAACTTTTTGCAACATTATCAACTGATTCTCCTATCTACATGAGTTTCAACGGTACAGAGTGGGTAGAAGAAAACTGCAACATGCTAAATGAACTTACCGCATTAGGCAGCGCAAAAATCAACAATGATAACACATTATACATTATATCAGGAAGTTTAGATGGCAAATTGACCAATAATGTATTAGCTACACAAGATGGCAACTATTGGATTAACACAATAAATCAATCTGACACTCTACTATACCAACCTGTTAAAAATGCTTGTGTTGTAGATTATTATGATTATTTCTACATATGTGGTGGCATAACCAAAAACAATTCAATAGCTACAAGTTATTATAGTAGAAATGATGGTTACAGTTGGCTTCCTCTAAAATCATACCAACGCCCAGCCAACGGATTTACTCCAAAAGAAAATATTTCTTCATGTACATTAGATGATTATATCTATATTTTTAACTGCAGTAACACTTCTAATATTGAGGTCTGGAAGGGAAAAATCAACAGAGTTGACTTTATAAAGAAATAAATGGAACGCATAGCACTTTTTCCAGGAAGTTTCAATCCATTCACCATTGGCCATGCCAATATAGTTTCTCGAGCATTAAATTTGTTCGACAAAGTAATAATTGGTATTGGAGTTAATAGCGAAAAGCCTCAAGAAAATATTTCTAAAAACTTAAAAGAGATAGAAACTAGATATGCAAACGAGCCTAGGGTAAAAGTAATTACCTACTCTACCCTCACTGCAGATGTAGTAGAAAAAGAAAATGCCACGTGTATTATACGCGGCATTAGAAATAATGTAGATTTAAACTACGAGAGCGAAATAGCTCAAGTAAACTACACTTTATTTAAAGTGGAAACTGTTTTCCTTCTTGCATCACCTCAGCTTAAAGAAATCTCTTCTTCAATAGTTCGCGAACTCCAAAAATTCGGAAAAAATATAACAGACTTACTACCGTAAGTCTGTTTGTTATATGCGCATCTTATAATTCATTTTAAATGAGCGAATTTTAGGCGTCACGAAGTCCGAGCAACCGGAGTTTACAGTAAATTCTGCGATTTAGTGAGAGCAGAGTTAAGTTTACTTAAACTATGCCGAGCGTGAGCAGAATCGCCGCTAGGCAATGAGGATTGTGAGGACGAGTGCAACGAGAAAGTCGCCATTTAAAATAATTATAATCCTGCAGAGATTTTACTTACACGCGCAAGATGTCTTCCCCCTTCAAAATCTGTGCTCAAGAAAGCTTCAACAATAAGTTCTGCTGTAGCTTGAGAGATAAAACGAGCAGGAATTGATACTATATTTGCATCGTTGTGTTGACGAGCAAGTTTTGCAAGTTCTACTTGCCAGCAAAGAGCAGCACGCACGTTTCTATATTTGTTTGCTACCATGCTCACACCGTTGCCAGAGCCACAGATGATGATTCCAAAATCAAATTTACCTTCGTTTACTTCTTTTGCTAGAGGGTGAATCATATCTGGATAATCCACACTTTCTTCTGAATGAGTACCAAAATCTACTAGTTCAAATAATTGTTTACCGAAAATAGACTTTAATTCTTCTTTTAGGGTATAACCAGCATGGTCACATGCTATACCTACGCGTAATGTATCTAATGGTTTCATATTTAATTAAATTATTGTGCAAAGTTAATGATTTTTAATCGATTATATTTATCTCACAAGGCAAAACTTTTTCAAATTCTTGCCAAAAAGAAGGATAAGATTTGCTTACCACATCTGGTTCGCTAATTATAATTGAACCAAACTTTATAACTGCAGGAGCAAATGCCATGGCCATACGATGGTCTTCATATGTTTTAATTACAATTTCGCTCTCTGGAGTACATTTTTCCCCATCCCAACTCAACACACCAGACTCAGTTTCTTTAAGGACATAACCTAGTTTCTTGCATTCGTTAATTAGAGCCTCTATTCTGTCTGTTTCTTTGATTTTTAAATTTCCTAAACCAGAAAATCTAAAAGGAACATTCAGTAATAGACAACTCACTACCAATGTTTGAGCAAGATCTGGTTGTTCTTTTAAAGAAATATCATAGATAGAAGGCAACTGCACTTCTTCATTTCTTGTTAGAACCACTCCGCCATCTACGAACTCAGTTTCAACTCCTAATGGTTTATAAAGTTCAACAAGATGAGAGTCTCCTTGAAGACTATTAGGTAACAGATATTTAAGTTTTACAGATTTATTTTCTGAAAGAGCAACCACAGAATACCAGTAAGATGCTGCAGACCAGTCGTTTTCAACAGTAAATTCTATTGGGATATATTTACAAGGTGCAATTTCTATAACATTATCACACCAAGTATAATTTATACCAAACTCTTCCATCAAAGAAAGTGTCATTTGCAAATATGGACGAGAAACCAAATCACCTTCTATTACTAGTTTAATTCCATTCTCTGTATATGGAGCTATCATTAATATAGCAGAAAGATATTGGCTACTAACATCACCTTTTATATGAAGTTCCCCACCAGACAATTTTCTACCATTAATTTTTAGCGGTGGGAATCCATCTTTTTCTACATATTCAATATCTGCTCCTAAATTTCTAAGAGCTTCCACCAATATAGAAATAGGTCTATTTTTCATTCTCTCCGTTCCTGTCATTACAACAGAAGTAGAAGAAACAGCATAATAAGCTGTCAAAAATCTCATTGCAGTGCCAGCGGCACCAATATTTTTTACTTCATCAACAGAAGACAACGCTCTTATAACAGCCTGAGTATCATCACAGTCTGATAAATTATTGATATTACCCTCTGCTCCACACAATGCCGCTATTACAAGCGCTCTATTAGCAATGCTTTTAGACGCTGGAAGCCCCGCTTCACAGCAAACATTATCTCCCCATTTATATATTAATTTGTTTTGTTTCATTAGTATTTCAATCACAGACACAAAAGTACAAAAAAAATAAGACAATAAGCATACTACCTATGTTTTTTGAGCACCCAAGTTTGGCAGTTTGGATTTTAATAACTATATTTGCATAGTGGATTAAAAGGGAATGTACCTATATCCAAACCTTAGAGAGTTAAAAAACTTATTATAAATTCACTAAATTAATTAAATTAAAATGGCAAATTTAGATTTAAGCAAGTACGGTATTACCGACGTGAAAGAAATTCTTCACAACCCTTCTTACGAAGTTCTTTTCGAAGAAGAAACTAAAGAAAGTCTAGAAGGTTATGAAAAAGGACAATTAACAGAGCTTGACACTGTTAACGTAATGACTGGTATCTATACAGGTCGTTCTCCTAAAGATAAATTCTTCGTTAAAAATGAAGCTAGCGAAGATAGCGTATGGTGGACTTCTGAAGAATACAAAAACGACAACAAACCATGCTCAGAAGAAGCTTGGGCTGACCTTAAAGCAAAAGCTGTTAAACAACTTTCTGGCAAACGTCTATTCGTTGTTGATACATTCTGCGGTACTAACGAAAGCACTCGCTTAAAAGTACGTTTCATCGTAGAAGTAGCATGGCAAGCACACTTCGTAACAAACATGTTCATCCGTCCTACAGCTGAAGAACTAGCTGCTTACGGCGAACCAGACTTCGTATGTTACAACGCTGCTAAAGCTAAAGTTGACAACTATAAAGAACTAGGTTTAAATTCAGAAACTGCTACTGTATTCAACCTAAAAACTAACGAACAAGTTATCCTTAACACATGGTATGGTGGTGAAATGAAGAAAGGTATCTTCTCTTTAATGAACTACTTCAACCCACTTAAAGGTATCGCTTCTATGCACTGTTCAGCTAACACCAATATGGAAGGTACTAGCTCAGCTATCTTCTTCGGTCTATCTGGTACAGGTAAAACTACTCTTTCTACAGACCCAAAACGTCTTCTAATCGGTGACGACGAACACGGTTGGGACGACGAAGGTGTATTCAACTATGAAGGTGGTTGCTACGCTAAAGTTATCAACCTAGACAAAGAAAGCGAACCAGACATCTACAACGCTATCAAACGTAACGCACTTCTAGAAAACGTTACTGTTGACGCTAATGGTAAAATCGACTTCACAGATAAGAGCGTAACTGAAAATACTCGTGTTTCTTATCCTATCGATCACATCAACAACATCGCAGTTCCTTCAAAAGGTCCTCACGCTCAACAAGTAATCTTCTTGTCAGCTGACGCATTTGGTGTGTTACCTCCAGTATCAATCTTAACACCAGAACAAACTCAATACTACTTCCTATCTGGTTTCACAGCTAAACTTGCTGGTACAGAACGTGGTATTACAGAACCAACTCCTACATTCTCTGCTTGCTTCGGTGCAGCATTCTTAAGCTTACACCCAACAAAATACGGTGAAGAACTAGTTAAGAGAATGGAAAAAGTAGGTGCTAAAGCTTACTTAGTAAACACTGGCTGGAACGGTACAGGCAAACGTATCTCTATTAAAGATACTCGTGGTATTATCGACGCTATCTTAGATGGTTCTATCAACAACGCTCCAACTAAGAAAATCCCATTCTTCGACTTCGAAGTACCAACCGAACTTCCAGGCGTAGATCCTAACATTCTTGACCCACGCGACACTTACGAATGTGCTTGCCAATGGGAAGAAAAAGCTAAAGACTTATCAGAACGTTTCATCAAAAACTTCAACAAGTTCACTGGTAACGAAGCTGGTAAAGCATTAGTAGCTGCAGGTCCACAACTTTAATAAAAATTTGACCTAAAATAAGAAATGAGGAAGTTTCACCCCAAAAGTGACTCTTCCTCTTTTTATTAAAATAAAACGAGCAATGTGAGTTATAACTCCTAACTCCTAATTATTCACTGACGTTCATCAACACGTCCTAACTCCTCACTTTTTTATGTACACCAATTTAATAGAAAAATATAACAACTTCAAATACTTCACCACCGACCCTGTGGCTGTGGTAAGAATGTGTACTGAAAAAAGAGACATTGAAATAATGGCTGTTGTTTGTTCATGGCTAGCATACGGCAACAGAAACCAAATCTACAAAAAATGCCATTTCGCCTACGAGATAATGAATGGCGAACCATATAAATACTTAATGTCAGGAAACTGGCAAATATACAAATCAGACAACAATTCGTTCTACAGATTATTCAAATTTTCAGATTTTTATAATCTAATGAACTCACTATATAATATTTACACAAAAAACGAAGATTTAGAATCTTACGTCAATAATTTCATAAACAACAATCAAAATTTAGATTATCTTGATGCACTTATTGCAGGACTAAAGGCCAATGGAATTCCCAAGAACAAACAATCTGCTTGCAAAAGACTTTGTCTAATGCTTCGCTGGCTCATTAGAGACGACAACAAAGTAGATTTAGGAATTTGGGAATCACTTAGTAAAACTAAACTTTACATTCCTCTAGATGTCCATGTAAATAGAGTTTCTAGGAACCTAGGACTACTTAAAAGAAACGCATCAGATTTCAAAGCAGTGCAAGAGTTAACTGAAAACTGCAAAAAGTATTACCCAGAAGACCCTACAATAATGGATTTTGCATTATTTGGCAGCGGATTTACTGGGAAAAATTAGCAATTATTTAAATTATAACATGAGAAAATTACTATTTATATTATTTAGTATAGTTTGTGCTTCGACAGGCTCAGCAACCGTATACGCTCAGACTTATAACACAGAGTCGCTAAAGAAGAACATTAAGTCTGTGCAGATAAACAACTACTTCAAAGCACCACACTACCCTGTTATATCGCTTGAAGAAGATGAATTCGTCACACTAAAATTTGACGATTTATCAAACAAAGAAGAAACATACACATACAAAATTATACATTGCACTGCAGAATGGAAAAATTCCAATCTAAGCGAAAGCGAATATTTGGATGGTTTTTATACTGGGTACATTTCACCCAAAAACACATCAACCAACACTTACTTTCCATACTGCCATTATGAACTTAATTTTCCAAACGAGGATTGCAAACCCTTAATATCTGGTAATTATGCCATTCTTATATACGAAGACAACAATGATTTACCTATATTAAGTGCTTGTTTTTCTGTAGTTGAGCCAAAGGTTGCATTAAATGCTAGCGCTACCCCACTCACCGTTTTGAGTTACAAAGACACATATCAACAAGTTGACATAGAAGTAGATTATGCAGATTATAATATTTCACAACCTGCTAATGAATTAAAAATACTTGTTCGTCAAAACCAAAGAATTGACAACCAAGTAATCTTAAGCGACGCAAACTACTACGAACATAAAAAAGTAAGATTTCAAAACAATAAAAATCTGATCTTTGAAGCAGGGAATGACTATAGAAGTTTTGATATTTCATCTGAATACATACTTAGCGAACAAGTGGAAAGTATAGAATACTTTAATCCTTATTTCCATGCTACACTATATCCAGATGTATTTAGAAAACCAAAAGAATATTACTATCATCCAGATGTAAATGGCAGATACATTGTCAACCTACAAAACTCTTGGGATAGTGATAGCGAAGCGGATTATTATTTCACTCACTTCAAATTACCTGTTGAAGAACCATTTTTCAATGCTCAAGTTTATATAATTGGAGAAATCACTGGTAACAAACTTTCTAACGAGGGCCTGATGAAATACAATCCACAAACAAAAGCATACGAAAAAGATCTATTACTTAAACAAGGAGGTTACAACTATCTATATGCTGTTGTACCATATGGTTTTACCTCAACTGCTTTGAGCAAAACCAATAACACACAAATAATGGGAACAGTAGAAGGCAATGCATGGGAGACAGGAAATGAATATGCCATTTACGTATACCACAAACCATTTGGGTGCAGATACGACAAATTAATTGCATTTAGCACCACTCAATAAATTTGTATAAGAAATATATTTTCATTAATTTTGGGTGTTTTTCAAAAATAAAACCTTATGCAAGACGCAAGAATTTTAGTAGTGGATGACGAAGAAGATTTGTGTGAAATTCTTCAGTTCAACCTAGAACAAGCAGGATTTATTGTAGATATAGCAAATTCTGCAGAAGAAGTTATAGAAAAAAAACTCTATAACTACAACTTGTTTATGCTAGACGTGATGATGGGCGAAATATCTGGCTTCAAGCTAGCTACTCATCTAAAAAAGATAAGTGAATGTGCAAACACTCCTATTATTTTCTTAACCGCCAAAGACACTGAATCTGACAAACTTCGTGGTTTCTCTGTAGGAGCTGATGACTATATAAGCAAACCATTCTCTACAAACGAAGTAATAGCTAGAGTAAGAGCCGTACTTAATAGAACTTCTAGAAACTTCACAACAGTTGCAAAAGAAGAACAAGAAAAGGGAAAACAAGATAATATTCTAGAATTTGAGGATTTAAAACTTAATATCACACAAAAGAATTTATTTATAAAAGACGAAGAAATTATCCTTACCAAACGCGAGTTTGAACTACTTAAATTCTTCCTTAAATACAAAAATGTGGTACTATCTAGAGACCAAATAGCAGAGGAGATTTGGAAAGAAGAAAGTTTAGTTCAAGGTCGTACAATTGACGTAAACATAACTAGACTTCGCAAAAAAATAAAACCATACGACAAAAACTTGGTTACAAGGCAAGGGTATGGATACATTTTCACTACATAAGAGTTAGAAGTACTTCTAACTCTTTTTTATTATGCAATATTAAAAATCTATTTTAAAGGAGGGATTTTTAGGCACCCCTTTAAAATAATTTTGGCACGGAATTTGCTGTAATAAAGTTGTAAATACAAAAACTAAATAAAATATCATTATATGAAACAAGGTAATATTGGAGTAACATCGGAAAATATTTTTCCAGTTATTAAGAAGTTTTTATACAGCGACCACGAAATTTTCCTACGTGAGATAGTTTCAAATGCTGTTGACGCAACACAAAAACTTAAAACATTGGCTTCTGTAGGCGAGTTTAAAGGCGAGATTGGCGAAGCTGTGGTAAGAGTAAAAGTGGACAAAGACGCTAAAACACTTACAATTTCTGACCGCGGTATAGGTATGACTGCAGAAGAAATTGACAAATATATCAACCAAATTGCATTTTCTGGTGCAGAAGAGTTCCTAGACAAGTATAAAGACGACGCCAATGCTATTATTGGTCACTTCGGTTTAGGTTTCTATTCTTCATTTATGGTTTCTAAAAAGGTGGAAATCATAAGTAAATCTTATAAAGAAGGTGCGAAAGCTGTGAAATGGTCATGCGAAGGCAATCCAGACTACACAATGGAAGAAATCGAGAAAGCAGACCGTGGTACAGATATTGTTCTTTATATCGACGAAGAAAATGAAAACTTCCTAGAAGAGAGCAAAATCAACGAACTTCTAACAAAATATTGCAAATTCTTGGCTATTCCTATTGCATTTGGCAAAAAGAACGAATGGAAAGATGGCAAAAATGTAGAAACAGACGAAGATAATATCGTTAACAATACAGAGCCAGCCTGGGTGAAAAAACCTGCCGACCTAAAAGATGAAGATTATAGCAAATTTTATCGTGAACTTTATCCTTTTGGCGAAGACCCACTATTCCATATTCACTTAAATGTGGACTACCCATTCAATTTAACTGGTATTCTTTATTTCCCAAAAGTGAAAAACAATATTGAACTTCAAAGAAATAAAATCCAACTATACTGCAACCAAGTATTTGTTACAGACAGCGTAGAAGGTATTGTTCCAGATTTCTTAACACTGCTTCACGGTGTAATCGACTCTCCAGATATTCCACTTAACGTGAGCCGTTCTTACTTACAAAGCGATGGCAATGTGAAGAAAATCTCTGGTCACATCACCAAAAAAGTGGCAGACAGACTTCAAGAAATTTTCAAATCAGAGCGTACAGAATTTGAAAGCAAATGGGACAGCCTTAAGATTTTCATCAATTACGGTATGCTTACCGATGAAAAATTCTATGAACGTGCTGTTAAATTCAACTTATTCAAAAATACAGACGGCAAATATTTCACCGCAGAAGAATACAAAGCTCTTACAGAGCCAAACCAAACAGACAAAGATGGCAATTTAATCTATCTTTACACAAATGATACCGAGCAACAATATAGCTACATTGAAGCTGCTAAAGCAAAAGGCTATGATGTGCTAGTATTCGACGGTCAGTTTGACGTTCACATGGCTTCTATGCTAGAACAAAAGAACGAAAAAACTAGATATGTGAGAGTAGACAGCGATGTAATAGACAGAATCATTGTGAAAGACGATGCCTCTAAGGTAGAACTTACAGCCGACGAGATGAACGCTCTATCTAAAGTATTCACTGCAGAAACTCCTGAGATGAAAGACACCAACTTTATGGTAACATTCGAATCTCTTGGCGCTGACGCAATGCCTATGATGGTAACTCAACAAGAGTTTATGCGCAGAATGAAAGAAATGGCAGCTATGCAAGGTGGTATGATGTCTTTCTATGGTCAAATGCCAGACTCATATAACTTAGTAGTAAATACAGACCACGAGTTAATAAAATCTTTGATAGACAAGATAAGCCAAAGCACAATGGCTCAAGTAGCTCCGCTTAACAGTGAAATTTCAACTCTTCAAGACACCGTTAACAAGATTAACGAGATGAACAAAGATAAAAAAGATGAAGAAATTGCTGAAGCTGATAAAGAAATTATTAAAGAAAACAACGACAAAATTAGCGGACTAAATGTCAAAAAAGACGAAATCTATAAAGATTTCGCTAAAAAAGAAGATATGGTTCGCCAAATTATAGACCTTGCTCTGCTTGCAAATAACATGCTAAAAGGCGAGGCTTTAAGCAAATTTGTGAAGAGAAGTACAAGTTTTATTAAATAATTTGCAAAAAAATGAGTGCAAATTTTGGTAATATAAAAAAATGTATTACCTTTGCACTCACAAAAACGATGGCTGCATAGCTCAACTGAATAGAGCGTCACACTACGGATGTGAAGGTTACAGGTTTGAATCCTGTTGCGGTCACTAAAGCAGAACCTTCATAAAAGGTTCTGCTTTTTTAATTAAATAAATTGAACAAATCTCAGACGTATAAGTATATTATCTAAACTAATTAAATAATTATCATTATGAAAAAACTTTTATTTGTATTATTAAGTGCATTTTTCTGCTTATCTGCAATTGCAAATGACAATGAAAAAAAATGGAGATTTGAAAACAATGAAGATGGAGAATGTGTTATTGAACTTAATATACCAACAGGGAAAGACACAAAAACTGTATTACAAACCATCAAAAGAAACTTAAGCAAATCCTTTATTTCTAACAATTCTGGATCTACAGTTACACTAACTAACGCATATAGTACTGCTTCATTTAAAGAAGTCATAGAAGAAAGCGACAGCACAGCTACTTATAAAGTATTCAAGAACACCAAGAACATGTTCAACCCATTCGCTGGTAACTTTTCTGAAAATTTACAATGCTTTATCACAGCAACTGTTAAAGACAACAACGTTAACATAAAATTTGAAGATTTCACTCTTGTATTTAGATACGTTGGTTATGGTGCTAAAGAAGAGATAAAAGTATTTGAAGATTTAATTAACAAATACAATGAAAACGAAAATGCAATAAACAATCCTTCTACTAAGAAAAAAGATAAAAAGAAACTTATTAACGAGCAAAACGACATAAACGACGAATTAAATAGAAGCCAAGAAGAACTAGATAAAATTATTAACATCATTAAAAAAGGTCTTTAATTAATTCTCTGATAAAAACAAAGGGCGATTTCATTAGAAACCGCCCTATTTTTGTATCAGTTCAAATTACTTTGTAAGAAGTAAGAAATCCCAAGGAGCAAGTTTGAATGCAGCAGGAAGCAGAACTTTTTCTTTTGTAAAGAAGTTTTCAAATTCACCTTCTGGAGCCTCACCATCAAAATGGAATAACACTTCTTTGTCGCTAATATTAGCAATATAAACTATATTTTCATCTCCCAATTCTCTACTAAGAACAAACACATTTGGTTCTGTTGTTTTGTAAACTACAGTTTTACCTCCTTCATCACCTGCTCTCAAGGCTTTTGAATTGTGTTTAAGTTCATTCAAAGATTGATAGAACGCAAACCATTCATTTTTCTCTTTTGCATAAGGAGTATCTTTTACAAAGAATTCCAATCTACGATTCATACCCACTTCTTGACCAGTATAAATAAGTGGCATACCTGGCCAAACATAAGTCATCACAGCAAATGATTTAACAGCTGCACCATAACGTTCAAATTCTGTTCCATCCCAAGAGTTACGGTCGTGATTTGTGATATGATTCATATAATATGCATCTGGAGCAAGGTCTGATAGTTGTTTTTCAGAAAGTTCTAAGATATTATTAATATCATTTATTCCTTTACTAACATTATCAAGCATAAATAGTAGTGGCCAGTTATAAACCATGTCAAATGCTTTGTCTGTAAGTTCTTTTTCTGTTGCTTCTGCCAACATAAAGACAGGTTTCACACTTTGAATCTCTACACGTGCTTCATCCCAGAAATCAACAGGAACTAGAGCTGCCACATCACAACGAAAACCATCAATATCAGTTTCTTTTACCCAATATTTCATGGCATCTATCATTGCGGCACGCATTTCATTGTTTGTATAATCTAGAGAATATGTATCTGTCCAGTCCCAAGGACTAACAAATTTACCATCCTCATATTCATACCAATTTGGATGTTGTTCAATCCAAACGTGGTCGCAACCTGTATGATTTGCCACCCAATCTAGTATCACTTTAAATCCCATTGAGTGTGCCTTTTTTACAAGATTTTTGAAATCTTCCATTGTACCAAACTCTGGATTCACCGCCATATAGTCCGCAACTGCATAATAACTACCCAACTCACCTTTTCTATTAAGCTGAGAAATAGGTTGTACAGGCATAATCCAAAGGATATCCACACCCAATTCTTTTAGATATGGTAGATGCTCAGCAAAAGCATTGAGAGTTCCTTCTTCTGTAAATTGTCTTATATTCACCTCGTAAATTACAGCATTACGACTATAATCTTGCTTTTTGGTTCCTTTATACTCTTGTTTTGAAGAGCAAGAAACAAACATCAACGCACCAAGCAGTGCTAAAATTAGATTTAAAACTCTCACTTTCATATTTGTTTGACTTTATTAATATTAATATTGCAAATATAAGAAATTAAAGTAATTTTGCAAATATTTAGACAACTAAACGACTAAACGATATATGAAACTTAAAACATTAATAATAATAGGAATTATCCTTATACTAACTGGGTGCATCATAGAACCAGAGAATAGCAATATACCAAATGCACGAGTTAATTTCTATATAGACACATCAATCTCTGGTGTAGACCACCATTTGGCAGACGGGCTCTTGGGTAACTCTAGAATTTATACAAAAGAAGAACCATCACAACTATCTCCTAACGGAAGTTATGGTTATAGTGGTGTAGTGGTTGTGAGAGCGTACGACAATTATCTTTATGCTTTTGATATTTGTTGCCCATACGAAGCCAATAAAGATATAGCGCTAGAAGACGACGGTTTCTTTCTAAAATGTCCTAAATGTGGTTCAGTTTTTGAAATTGGTAATGGTACTGGTTATGTAAATAGTGGTCCAGCCACTCAAAGACTAAAAAAATACTACACAACTCAAAATTCCAGCCAAAAAATTCGGATTTACAACTAATTATTTGTAACTTTGAACGAATTTTTTGTTTCATGGAAACCATCCAAATCGGAGATTTATTTTTCAAACCTTATATCCCAGAAAATGAGATTAATAAAAGGGTAAAAGAGCTAGGAGAGCAAATCTTGAAAGATTACAACAACGAGCCTCCTATCCTTATTTGTGTGCTTAATGGAAGTTATGTGTTCAGTGCAGATTTATCTAGAGCGATTGACACACCAACCGAAATCCACTTTATGAAAGTATCTTCATACGATGGACTTCAAAGCACCGGTGTAATAAAAGAAGAGTTACCTCTAAAAATTGATGTAGCAGGGAAAGATTTGCTTATTATTGAAGACATCATAGAAACTGGTAATACCCTTTATCACCTACAAAAGAAATTAATTGGTGAAGGTTGCAAAAGTTGTAAAATAGTAGCTCTACTTGTGAAGAACGATATCCTAAAGGATAGAATCAAAGTAGATTACGAAGGATTTGCTATTAATAACGACTTTGTGGTGGGCTATGGAATGGACTATAACAACAAAGGAAGAAATCTTAAATCTATATACACTTTAGTAAAAACTTAATTTTATGTTTAACGTTGTAATTTTCGGAGCTCCAGGCTCTGGCAAAGGTACTCAAAGCGATAAAATCGTTGAAAAATACGGTTTAGTTCACCTTTCAACAGGAGATATTCTACGTGCAGAAATAGCTAAAGGTAGCGAAGTTGGAAAAATTGCCGACGGTCTTATCTCAAAAGGCCAATTCGTTCCAGATGATGTAATTATCGCTGTACTAGAAAATGCCATTAATGAACACCCACAAGCAAAAGGTTTCATTTTTGACGGTTTCCCACGTACTGTAACTCAAGCAGAAGCATTAGATAGCATTCTTAAAAAGAAAAACATTCGCGTGAGCGTGATGTTGAATATTGACGTTGACCAAAACGAACTTGTAAAACGTCTTCTAAATAGAGGTAAAACTTCTGGTCGTGCAGATGACAACCTTATCACTATTCAAGAAAGAATCAATGTGTACGAACAAAAAACTATGCCTGTTATTCAATTCTATGACAAACAAGGTAAACACGTTCGTATTAAAGGCACTGGTACATTAGACGAAGTTTTCGCACAAATTGAAGAAGCTATTGATTCTAGAATCAGTTAGGAGTTAGGAGTTATGTCAAATTTTGTAGATTACGTAAAAATATATTGTCGCTCTGGTAAGGGTGGAGCAGGTTCTGTACACTTGCATCGTGAGAAGTTTATTACCAAGGGTGGCCCCGACGGCGGCGACGGCGGCCGTGGCGGGCATATTATATTGCGCGGAAACTCAAATTATTGGACATTGCTTCACTTGAAATATGCCCGCCACGTTTTTGCCGGTGACGGCAAAAGCGGCGGGGCCAATAGAAGCTTCGGCAAAGACGGGGAAGATAAAATCATAGAAGTACCTTGTGGCACAGTGGTTTACGACGCAGAAACTGGTGAATACCTATGCGATGTAACATCTCACGGCGAGGAGGTTATTCTACTTAAAGGCGGTAGAGGTGGCCTTGGCAACTGGCACTTCCGCACTGCAACTCACCAAACTCCACGTTTTGCCCAACCAGGCGAACCTTGCATAGAAAGAACTGTAGTTATGGAATTAAAAATGCTAGCCGATGTTGGTCTAGTTGGTTTCCCTAACGCAGGTAAATCTACCCTACTTTCTGTAGTTTCAGCTGCTAAACCAAAAATTGCAAACTATCCTTTCACCACCCTTGAACCAAACTTAGGTATTGTGGGTTATCGTGATGGTCGCTCATTTGTAATGGCAGATATTCCAGGTATTATAGAAGGAGCTCACGAAGGTAAAGGTATTGGTTTACGTTTCCTACGCCATATAGAACGTAACTCTGTACTTCTATTTATGGTACCAGCAGACTCAGACGATATTAAAGAGTCTTACGAAATTTTGCTAAACGAACTTCAACAATACAATCCAGAACTACTTAACAAAGGTAGAATCCTAGCTATTACCAAGTCTGACCTTATCGACGATGAACTTGAAGAAGGACTAAGCAAAGACCTACCTGATATTCCTTGCGTGTTTATTTCTGCTGTTTCTGGCAAAGGTATTGATAAATTGAAGGATATTCTTTGGGACGAAATTAATAAAGAACCTGTATATTTCGATTCTACTCTTGTTCACAAAGACAAAGACTTCACTCGCACATTTGGAGCAAACGAAGATGACGATTGGGGTGATGATTTTGACTTTGATGATGAGGATGCATTTGATGATGATTATGATGCAGGGGGCAGAATGATAGATTAATATAAAAGCGAGTTTCTATGAAACTCGCTTTTATATTTTTACAATTATATTTTGCCTTGGCACATTCTCCCAACTGAATTTTTCTAGCAACTCTGATAGAGTTGCTTTTCTATTTTCTGGGATTATACCTGCATAATAACCTAAGAGCCCTAATATTTCTTCTGCTGTATATCTTTTACGAAGTTCACCCATATCTAGAGATTTATCTCTTTTAGATAATCGAGCACCACTTTCGGCAGACATTAGAAGCGGGAAGTGATAAAATTTAGGCACAGGAAGTCCTAATAAATTGTATAAATAAATTTGTGAAGGTGTAGAATCTAAAAGGTCGTTGCCACGCACTACTTCTGTAATACCCATAGCAGCGTCATCTACCACTACTGCAAGTTGATATGCAAAAGTACCGTCTATTCTACGAAGGACAAAATCTCCACCCACATCATACAAACTCTTTTCTTGCTCTCCATAAACTTCATCTGTAAATTTAATAACATTTTCCCCTACTTTTATTCTATAAGCAGGATTTCTAAGTTTAGAAAGTTCATTTATCTCATCTACAGAAAGCTCACGACATTTACTTGAGTAAATTGGTCTTCCATCGGAAGAATGAGGAGCAGAAGCAGCAAGCAAATCTGCACGTTTGCAAAAGCAAGGATATATTAAATGTGAGAGTTTATTAAATGCCTCTTCGTAGATTTTAGCACGCTCGCTCTGATAATAAGGGCCAAAACCACCTCCCTTACTACCACCTTCATCCCAATCTAGTCGCAACCAATTAAGGTCTTCTTCGAGCATTTCGGCATATTCCTTTCTGCTACGTTCTGGATCGAGGTCTTCTATACGAAGTACCCATTTTCCACCTTTTGAGTGGGCAGATAAAAACGAGAGCAATGCGCTAAACACATTGCCCAAGTGCATTCTACCAGTAGGAGAAGGTGCAAATCTACCTCTATTTTCTATCTGGCGATTTATCACGGAAGAATATTTGCAGTGGTGTACCAGAGAAATCCCATTGTTCACGTATCTTGTTTTCTAAATAGCGTTTGTATGGGTCTTTCACATATTGTGGTAAATTTGCAAAGAATAAAATTGTTGGCACCTGTGTATCAGGAATTTGCATCACATATTTTATCTTGATATACTTACCCTTGATTGCTGGTGGTGGATAATTATCTATCAGCGGGAGTAGATATTCATTTAGTTTTGGCGTAGGAATACGACGACGACGGTTTTCAAACACGCGCATTGTTTCTTCTATCACCTTGAATATATGGTGTTTTGTAAGTGCTGATGCAAAAATAATAGGAAAATCTGTAAATGGAGCAAAACGAGCACGAATGGCATCTTCCATCACTTTTACAGATTTAGAAGTTCTTTCTTCCACCAAGTCCCATTTGTTCACACACACCACAAGAGATTTTTTATTTCTTTGGATTAGTGAGAAAATATTTTGGTCTTGACCTTCGATACCACGTGTTGCGTCCAACATCAATATACAAACATCTGAATTTTCTATAGCACGAATAGAACGCATTACAGAATAGAACTCAAGATCTTCATTTACTTTTGATTTCTTTCTAATACCCGCTGTATCAACTAGATAGAAAGATTTTCCAAATTTATTATATTGTGTATAAATAGAGTCACGAGTGGTACCTGCTATATCAGTAACAATATTTCTTTCTTCACCAATGAAAGCATTGATAAGCGAAGATTTACCTGCGTTTGGACGTCCTACCACAGCAATACGAGGAAGCGAAGCATCGAAACCATCGTTGCTAAGTTCGTCTGGAAGTTGTTTTACCACCTCATCTAGCAAGTCACCTGTACCAAAACCACTAAGTGATGAAATACAGAATGGATCACCTAGACCAAGTTTGTAAAACTCTGCAGATGAATATATTAAATCGTTGTTATCTGTTTTATTTACTACTAGTAGAACTGGTTTTTTGCTTGTACGAAGCACTTTTGCTACTTCCATATCTAAGTCGCAAACTCCACTTTGCACATCTACCAAGAATAGAATTAGTTCAGATTCATCAATAGCGATTTTTACTTGTTGGTTTATGGCATCTTCGAAAATATCGTCAGAATTTGTCACTAAACCACCTGTATCTACTACAGAAAACTCTTTTTTACCCCACTCTGCTTTGCCATATTGACGGTCGCGTGTGGTACCAGCTTCTTCACTTACAATAGCTCTACGAGATTCTGTTAAGCGATTGAATAAAGTTGATTTACCTACATTAGGTCTTCCTACTATTGCTACTAATGCCATATTATTGATTATTTAATTGGTAACCAAACATTTTTAATTGTTTGTCGCGGTTACGCCAGTCTTTTTCTACTTTTACAAATAATTCTAAGAACACTTTCTTTTGGAAAAATGCTTCTACATCGGTGCGAGCCATCATGCCTACTTTTTTCAGCATTGAACCACCCTTGCCTATGATGATAGATTTTTGAGAGTCGCGTTCCACATAAATCACTGCATTTATGTGTATCATTTTTTTGTCCTCAACAAACTTCTCAACCACCACTTCTGAAGAATATGGAATTTCTTTGTCGTAAAGTTCCAAAATCTTTTCGCGGATAATTTCTGTTACGAAGAACCTTGCAGGACGGTCTGTTAAAGCGTCCTTGTCGAAATATGCAGGAGATTCTGGAAGAAGTTCTTTTATCTGAATTAAAAGATTTTCTACATTGAATTTTTCTTTGGCACAGATAGGAATAATACGTGCGTTTGGAAGCACAGTTTTCCATTTCTCTACCAAATCTTCCAATTCTTTTTGCGAAGACAGCAAATCTATCTTGTTTATTATCAAGAAAATAGGAGTTTGCATCTTACGCACTTTATCCAAAAAATCTAGATTTTTGTCGTAAGACTCCACTGTATCTGTTACGTATAGAAGCACATCTGCATCTTTAAAAGCAGACTCAGAAGCTTCCAACATAGACTCCTGAAGACGATAATTAGGCTTTAAAGCCCCCGGAGTATCGGAATACACTATTTGGAAATCTTCTCCATTGACAATACCCATAATTCTATGGCGGGTGGTTTGAGATTTTGATGTAATGATAGAAATTCTCTCACCCACCAAGGCATTCATCAATGTAGATTTTCCCACATTTGGATTCCCAACGATATTTACAAAACCTGCTTTATGCATATTAATAATTTTAAACTACAAAGATAGTAAATTAATTAGGAATTAGGAATTAGGAATTAGGAATTTTTGTGCAAACCGAGTGCAAATAAGTTTACTTAATTTGCCCAGGTGCAGCCAAAAATCACGGACGAAGTCCGTAATTAGTAATCTTACAAAGTCCAATCTGAGATATTATCCTGAGATTCTACCACAGACTCTACTTCATCTGGGAGCGAATGAAAGAAATCTATTCCTGCCTGCTCCTCTACATCGTCCACCGTTGTAATGTAGGTTAGAATTGGTTTTGAACCTGCTTCGTTTTTGCATATAAACGCAAGTGTAGTCCATTTTGTTTCTACTTTACGAAGAAGAACTTTATAAAAAGCATCTGGTATTGCTATATTGTGGGTATTACCCATGTAGATCGGGTCTGAAGATACAATAGGCCCTGTTACAACATAAACACTATCGTATTTCATAGCTACATCACGAACAAAATTTTCTATATCCAACCAATTGTCTCTATTCAAACTTCTGTTTTGAGGGCAAATGTTTGATGTATAGAAACATTCTTCCATAGCAGTCTCATTCCACTTCATAGAAGCTGCAGGCGCCATATGACCACGGTCCATCTTGTAAGGATTTTTTGTATAATCACTATGAAGAACAGGATCCTCTACTAGTGGATCTGGCGAAAATTTATTTTCTCTTCCAAACTCACCATCACATCTTTCACGAGTCATAAGATACGAAACCCAATTTGGCAAATAAGTATCCTTATTATAACCAATAGTGATAGCATAATGCTTCAATATCTGTTCGTTTTCACTATTTAGCGTAATAGGATCTTCTATTTTTACGCCAGAATTATCCACTTGGTCATCGACCTTTTGACACATTGACATTAAGGATACAAATCCTACTAAAAATATCAATAAAAATAATTTTTGTTTGGTATTCATTTTATTTTTCATACCACAAAGATAAGCAAAATATTTTTATTTTTTTAATCTATTTTCTGGAATTTTATTTTATATTTCGGAATTAAATTGTATATTTGTAGAAATTTATAATTATGAAAATCTTTACAGAAAAACCACTTGTTGACTTTATAGAAAGCAATCCAAAATATAGGATTGCCCTGCAAGATTGGTGCGCAAAAGTAAAAGAAAGCGAATGGGAATGCATTGATGATATAATAAAGGAGTTTGAGGATGTAGAACAAATTGATAAGAATACTCTTATTTTTTCTCTAAACAATGGTAAATCTAAAGTAAAAATTCAAACTATTATTATAGGGCAATTTTTATACGTGAGAGAATTCTTGTGCAAATGAGAGCAGAGACTAAATTTATTTAGGCTATGCCGACGTGTTGATGACCGTCAGGGAATAATGCAGCCAAGAATCGCCGTTAGACAATTAGGAGTTAAATATTAAACAACATATGACTAAATTAGAAAACATAGAACAATACAACTGGGCAGTAAACCGAGTAGAAGAACTTCTGAATACTGCATCAGAAGATGGGGCCACATACAATGGCAAGTCAATAGAACTTACTGTTCTTTCAAGTTTGGTTTCTGATTATTCAGAAGAAAATTTCAATATTGGCAAACCTACACTACCAGAGGCTATGAAGCTGCGCATGGCACAAATGAACCTTACTCAAGGTCAACTTGCCAAAATCATTGGCGTTAGTCCATCTCGCGTGAGCGAATACCTTACAGGCAAATGCGAACCTACCCTAAAAATAGGCCGCGAGATTTGTAGTAAATTAAATATTTCGTCTGATATTATACTAGGAATATAACAATGAACCTACATATTTTTTTACAGGAGCAACTTGAAAAAGTGCCTGTGGCGAAAGCTAATTATGAGAAACTAAAACAAATTAAAACCAAAGAGTTTGAGTTTGATGGATATAAAATATACGTTCATTTCAATCCTGCTCGTGCAGTGTCGTCGCTTGCAAAACTTGACGCAAAAAGCATAGCAGAACGCCCATGCTTCCTTTGCCCTAAAAACCGCATCGAAGGACAAACTGCCATAGATTTTAAAGGCAAATACGATATTTGCATCAACCCCTTCCCTATTTGCGACGAGCATTTCACCGTGGTGTCAAAAATTCACGAACCTCAAAGCATTGAGGGCAAAGTGCGAGATTTTCTAAATTTAGCAAAGCAGTATTCAGACTTTATTGCACTATTCAATGGGTCAAGATCTGGCGCGTCTGCTCCAGACCACATGCATTTTCAGTTGGTAAACAAAGATTATTTCCCATACCCTATTGAAACTCCAATGACAGGTGTGGTTGAGAAGATAGTTCTTCGCTCCAGTGATGCAGATGAATTAGAAGCGAAAATAAATGCGAAATTAGATGCACTTCAACACGAGGGTGAACTACCTGCAAGCCATACAAACCTATTTTGTGAATACAAAAACGATGAATGGGTGTTTACCATTTTCCCACGCATCACACATCGCCCACGTCAATTCTTTAGTGAAGGCGAAGACCGCCTCATGATGAGTCCTGGTGCCATTGACATGACTGGTCACCTCATCGCCGCCCGCGAAGAAGACTTCGAGAAAATTACAAAAGAGGTGATTATTGATATATTTAACCAAATAAATAAATGACAATTATGAATAGACTTATTACGACCATTGTTTTACTAAATATAGTATTTACAATTTGCACTTCACAAATCAAATATGCAGATTTTCATCAAGAAGAGAGAAAAGAAATAATATTTACATATGATAGCCTCACTAATATAGAAGAACGCACTCAAAATAATCGTAATATAGAAAACAAAGATTACTATAAACATCTTATAGGACAAAAAATTACAAGTATTTCAACTGGAGATAATCCATATATTAAATCGGAAGGATATAAAGGATATCGTGCGTTAGAGTGGATGGATGGAATAAATTTCTACATAGACAGTGTTAATTATGATAATATAGACGGATATATATTTTATCTTAGAAATGAAAAAAATGTATCAGGGAATTTTCCCATAACAATAGACAAACATAAAGCATGGAGTCTTGATTTAGCTTGGGTTTGTAATGGTTATTATGAAAAGATAAAAGAACTTTTTTTAAATAAAGAATTGGTATATATACATCGTGACCAAGAATATGATTTAAGTCCATATAGTATTACTGATAGATTTATGGATTACACAACTAATAAAAATTTAACAAAAATAATACCTTACAATAGTATTTGGAAATGCACAGATGTATTAGTTCTTCCTAATGAATTTACAAAAATTGGCCTTAACAGAGTTGTCTTAAATATTGAAAATGCACAATTTGGAAAATACTACATCTTCGTCTCAGAACTTTTTAAATTAAAAGAATATAAGAAAAACAAATTCTTAACTATGGAAGATTACCATAAGTATAAAGCAACACAAAATAAATTATTAGCCGAAGCAAAAGCTAAAGCAGCAAAGGCTGAAGAAGAAAGAAAAAAAGCAGATTTAGAACGAAAAATACGTATTATATCAACTTATGGAGAATATTACGGGAATCTCATCCTCAAGGGAAAAATAATTATCGGAATGAATAAAGAACAATGTATAGAAGCGATAGGCAGACCATATAATATCAACAGAACTACAACAAAATCAATGATATATGAGCAATGGGTATATGCAACAAAATATCTTTATTTTGAAAATGGGGTATTAACAACCATACAAGACTAAAAACACAATTTCTAATAAAATGGAAAAATTAGAATTAGGAAAATTTATTGTACAATTAATGATCCAATGCTGGGAGAGATTAATATTCTTTACCATATGCAATCAAGGTGAAGCTATCATAAAAAAACGTTTAGGACATCCCATTAAATGGAGGACTAAGCCTGGATTTTATTGGAAACTTCCACTTATAGATAATTTTGACAAAGTTGACATGAGAAGTAAATATGTTCAATTTTGTGCTCATTCTTTTCATATAACATTAACAGAAGAAAAATCTATTATCCCTTATAATATACTTATTGACTTCCAAGCTGAATATAATGTGGTGAATCCATTAGTAATATATGAAACTACAGGTTTTATGTATGGGGAAGACATCACAACATCATACATTAGTAACACCATACACGCTCACATTTCTAAATTAATCAACCAAAAAACAATAATATCATACAAAGATATAGAAGCACTATTTATAGAATTAAGCAACAAACTAAAAATTGACAAATACACTTCTTGTAAAGAGACAGAATTCGATAATAATTTTTTAAAAAGAAAAAGAATTAACATTGATATAAGTAAATGCATTTCTATTAGCAATATTGTACTAACATCATTTGATAAAAATATCTCAATTAGAACTACCATATAGAAAAATATGAATAAATTTGATTCAATAAAAAATCCACATATAGTTAAATCCAATAACATAAATCTTGACTCTGACTACACTAAATGGATTGCAGAATTAAAACACCGTTATCGTTCTGCGCAAGTAAAAGCATCTGTAAGGGTTAATGCAGAAAAACTTCTATTCAACTGGGAACTTGGTCGTGATTTAGTTCAAAAGAAAGCTGAGGAACGTTGGGGTGCAGGAGTTGTAGAGCAAATTAGTTTAGATATGAAACGTGAGTTTCCAGAGGCCGAAGGATTCTCTACATCTAATCTCTGGTATATGAAAAAATGGTATTTGTTTTATACTAACCAAAAACCATCTACAAAACTCCAACAACTCATTGGAGAAATAACATCTTCCATCAATAAGATAGAAATAAAACTCCAACAATCCGTTGGAGAATTCCAACAACAATCTAATTCTAACATTGTTAATAAGATAAGAGTAGATTTCCCTCAAATATTTTCACTCGTTCCTTGGGGACAACATATAGAAATAATCACACGAACCCAAAGTCTTGAAGAAGCTTTTTTCTATATTAATCAAGTTATAGATAAAGGACTAAGCAGAACAGCTCTTGTCAATTGTATCAAAGCGAACCTCTACGAACACCAAGGTAAAATCATAAACAATTTCAACGAACACCTACCAGAATTACAAAGCAAGTTAGTACAAGAGGTGTTAAAAGAAAACTATGACTTTGGATTCGCTTCAGTAGGACATTGCGTATACGAAGAAGCAGAATTGGAAAATGCTTTAACAAAAAATATTACAGATTTATTATTAGAATTAGGAAACGGATTTGCATTTGTTGGTCGTCAAAAAGAGATTTATGTAGGCGGACGTACACGCAAAATTGATCTTTTATTTTATCATATCCGTTTGCGTTGTTATATTGTTTGCGAATTAAAGGTAAAACCATTTGAACCAGAATTTGCAGGTAAATTAAACTATTATGTAAATGCTGTAGATGAATTATTAAAAACGAATGACGACAATCCTACAATAGGACTGCTTGTTTGCTCTGATATGAATAAAATAGATGTTCAATGGTCGTTCAAAGGGATAAACACTCCTATGGGTGTAGCAACATACAACAATATTAAAATCAAAGACGCCCTTCCTAGCCAAGAGCAACTTGCTGAACGAGTTCAATTACTACAAAAAGAATTACAAGAGACTAAACGTCTGATGAATAAAAATAAATAAAATGAGCACAATACGAGTTGGGATATATACAAGAAAAGAAATTCGCGCTGTATTCCATGGGGAGTACAAGCACGGAGAGGAAGTGATAAGCGGAGAAAAGGAAATCTGCGAAGCTGGTTGGTACATTCCAATGAGCGAAGATTGCAGTTTTTCGCTAATGGAAGTGACAATAGGCATTGATTTTCATTGGGAAAGAAATGAGACTCAGACATTTAAGGGCAGTTTGGAGGTGATGAAAGCAAGTAATGGAGAACTTACTGCTGTGAATGTATTGGATATTGAAGATTATTTGCAAAGCGTGATTTCTTCTGAGATGAGTGCAACTTCACACATGGAACTACTTAAGGCTCATGCAGTTATATCACGTAGCTGGGCACTATGCAAGATTAAGCGTTCATTACAAGGTAGTGCTTTTGCATGCCAAGAAAGCGAAGGAAAACGCATTTGTTGGTACGGAAGCGAACCTCACGAAGGTTTTGATGTGTGCGCAGACGACCACTGCCAACGCTACCAAGGACTACGTGCCAAAGACCACAAAAATGCCATTAAAGCAGTGCAAGAAACGAAAGGAGAAGTTTTATGTCAGTTAGGAGTTATCTGCGATGCTCGTTTTTACAAGTGTTGTGGAGGGGTAACTGAGGAGTTTGAAACTTGTTGGGAAGATACGCACTTTGATTATTTGGTGAAGGTGGAAGACTTTCCAAAAGAAAGGAGAAATGACCTCACCACCGAAGAAGGAGCAAGAGAGTGGATACTATCTTCGCCAGAGGCTTTTTGCAATACATCGGACAAAAAGATTTTGAGCCAAGTATTAAATGACTACGACCAAGAAACAATAGATTTTTATCGTTGGAAAGTGGTTTATAGTCAAGATGAACTTACCGCACTGGTAGCGCGCCACGCACCACAGTTGGGCAAAATTATAGACTTAATCCCTTTAAAACGTGGAGTTTCGGGCAGAATCTATGAACTAAAAATAGTAGGAGAAAACGAAAGTATCATCATAGGTAAAGAACTAGAAATACGTAAATGGCTTTCAAACAGCCACTTATACAGTTCTACATTTGTAGTTGAAAAAGAAGGCGACACGTTCACCTTGCACGGAGCAGGTTGGGGGCATGGTGTAGGTCTTTGCCAAATAGGAGCTGCCGTTATGGCAGAGAAAGGCTACACATACAAAGAGATTTTAGTACATTATTATCCAAATACAGAAATCCAGTTAGGAGTTAGAAATTAGGAGTTAGGAGTTATATTTACATATCAACATTAAACAATCTACACTAATCATGAACAATTATAGAAACCCATGGGCTTGGATTCCAAGTCTTTATTTAGCAGAAGGATTCCCATACGTACTTGTAATGACCGTATCGGTAATACTTTACAAAAACCTTGGCATAGGCAATGCCGAGATAGCATTTTACACTAGTTGGCTCTATCTTCCTTGGGTAATAAAACCATTTTGGAGCCCGATGGTAGACCTAGTTAAAACCAAACGTTGGTGGATTTACAGCATGCAACTACTTCTTAGTGTGGGACTTGCAGGTATTGCATTTTCACTCCCAACCACTTATTTCTTTCAAACATCACTTGCCTTTTTCTATCTAATGGCATTTAGTTCTGCTACGCACGACATTGCAGCAGATGGTTTTTATATGCTTGGACTAAACGAAAAAGACCAATCGCTATTTGTAGGCATTAGAAATATTTTCTACAGACTTTCAAATATATTTGGACAAGGAGTGCTTGTGATGTTGGCAGGCTATCTTATCAACCAAACAGGCGACGCTGCCACTGCATGGTCATGGGTATTTGGTTTATGCGCCATAATTATGACTATTTTGGGTATTTACCACTATTTTATACTTCCAAAACCACAAAGCGACACAGCAAGTAGCGACCGCAACTTAAAAGAACTTTTCAGCTCATTTTTCAAGAAAAAAGGAATCTGGGTATCACTTGCTTTCATTTTGCTATATCGCCTTGGCGAAGCTCAACTTACAAAAATCGCCTCACCTTTCCTACTTGATAGCCGTGATACTATGGGACTTGGCATTAGCACAGAAACTGTAGGATTAATTTACGGCACAATTGGAGTAATTGCCCTGCTACTTGGAGGTATTGTTGGGGGTATATTAGCAAGCAAACATGGTCTAAAAAAATGGCTTTGGTATATGGTGGCAGCGATGAATGTACCAAACCTAGTGTATGTTTATATGGCGTATGCCCTTCCTGAAAACATTTGGATTATCACATCTTGCATTGCCATAGAGCAACTGGGTTATGGTTTTGGTTTTACGGCCTTTATGTTATACCTTATTCAAGTATCCAAAGGACCATACCAAACTGCTCACTATGCCATTTGCACCGGTTTTATGGCATTGGGTATGATGCTTCCTGGCATGATAGCAGGCTGGCTACAAGAATTGATGGGTTACGATTGGTTCTTTATTTGGGTATGCCTATGCACCATTCCAGGCATCATTTTAGCAGGCTTCTTACCTATCCCAGAAGAGTTTGGAAAGAAAAAATAAATATCTCTGAAAAAGAGAGGTAAATAAGATGAAAATATTAATTGTTTTCGTCTTATCTACCTCTTATTTTTTTAATGCAACGCATCCATTTCTGGTATTTTTATGGATGTACAGGACGGATTGAACAACCATATTCACGAAGAGTACCATCCATTACTACACTATATGGCATCAATTTTAAAATGTTAGCATTATACGATGAATTATCACTTAACGTACTACTCCAATAATAACCCATATTACATTCATCATCTACACTCTCATATGAGTATTTACCTGCATTTGGCATAAAAATACTATTCCCATTAGGTCCCGTTACTATATAGCCACAAGCATCAGTTCCCTCATAGAATTCCCAATCACATTTAATACGAAGTTCAAACAATTCTTCCTTAGTTGGCATTCGCCAAAGACCACCCCAATATACATGTGCGGCATCATCTTCCATTTTCAATTCCCTTAAATTATCCACCACACCGTGTTCCGAATTATAACAATATTTTGTAAGTCCTATTTCGCCATAAGGAAGTCCATATTCGTAAGTTTCCCAACGATAATCTTTCTTAGGTTTAATTTCACCCCACGAAAAATAGTGTCCGTTATTTTTTATAGAAAGTGCACCGACATTACAAGTTGCCCATTTTACAGAGAGTCCCAAATCTACATACACAAAACCATTATCAATTCCTGTTGTACCAGGAGAAGGAGTTAAAGGTTCTTCTGAATCTGAAGGATTCCCTGTACCAGAAGAATTTCCTGACGAAGCAAGTGTGGTAAATACTTTTACATCTCCTAATTCATATTCTAAATCACCCACTCGTAAATAAGCACTATAGAAATATTCTGTATTTTCCGTTAAATCCTTTAGATTTATAGTAAATTCATTTCCTACTAAATCTTTTCCTTCAATTAACACACCGTCATTATCATTAGCAATGTCACTAGCACTACAATAATATATACCAAATTCATAGCTTTGATATTTTTTTAAATCTACTTTAATAATACCTCTTACGGTAGCAGAAGTCTGAGTAATATCTGTTGCATCACCAGTTTCAATTTTCACTAAAGCAGAATCAGTAGAACCACTAGGATTATTAGGATCAACTGGTTCTTTTGGCTCACATCCCATTAATAAGCACATAAGAACACTACATAATAAGTAAAATAACTTTTTCATAAGATTTTATTTTTTATCAATTATCAAAAATAATAAAGATAATTGGGTTTTACAATTTTAAAGAAATTTATTTTTAGTTGAGGAGTTATTACTCGTTTAACTGCTCTAGCAACGCCTCCATATCGGGCAATACCACATCGGCACCGGCTTGCCAAAGATCTTCGTCTTTTAGAATACCAGTGTTTACAGCAACAGTAAAGATGCCAGCACCTTTTGCAGAGCGCACCCCAAGAGGTGCATTTTCCACCACTATGGCTTCGTTTGGTTCAAGACCAGCTTTTTCTAGTGCCATAAGATATGGTTCTGGGTCTGGCTTGCCTTTTTTAACATCGTAGGCAGTTACCATTTTTTCTTTGCAAAAAGTATTTGGAAAATAATGATTAAGTGTGTCTAGCAAACTTGCTTGACCAGAGCCAGTTACAATATAGATTTCAAGACCAAGAGATTTCACTTTATCTAGCACCTCAGCCATACCGCGCATAGGTATTGGGTCGCCCATAGAATCGAAAATACGACTTTTATTGGCATATATGCGTTTAATATCTTCCTCTGTAGGCACATTTCTACCATGAGCTGCAAACACATCTGTCACAGTGCCAGAACCAGTTCTACCCTCTTGCAAATAAACCTCATATTCAGAAAAAGGAAGACCCTCCAAGGCCATTGCCTCACTCCAAGCTCTAGCATGACGTGGCATAGAGTCAAAAATCACCCCATCCATATCAAAAAACACTGCTTTTATCTCTTTAGAAAAATTCATTAGATACTGATTTAAAATTTTGCACAAAAATACAAAATAGATTACAATTATTTTATATCTTTGTTTCTTAAAATCATAACGACCATGAAGTTTATAAAAACACTGACATTCACCGCAATAGCTATATTTTTAGCTTCTTGCATAGGCGAACCTACTAGAAGTCCATTAATACAAGTGAGTAATTTAGCAATAAATTCTGACTCAATTGAAAGTACTCAGACCCCAGTTCCTGTGGGAGACACACTACAAATCACTATGGATTTACTTGGATTTGTAAACGAACTAGAATATTTCCAAATTACCACAGACCGCGAGTACACAAAGGATTCTATTGCAGACCAAGAAGAATTTTTAAAATATTGTAATCCATTGTATAGCAATCCAGCAAATGGTATCTATGCTTTTAACCCAGGTGTAACCAATATACATCTTACTTTGTTCCTTATTCCAAAAAAAGCTAAGGAAGATGAAACAGAAAAAATACCTGTAGGTTTATCCCTTAAAAGCAATTATAGCGAAAAGGGAGATTACAACATATACAACATGAATTTTAGTTATTACATAACAAATACAAAATGAAACAATTAAAAGAACTCGTAAGAGAAAATATTTGGAAACTTAAGCCATATTCATGTGCTAGAGACGAATTTAAAGGGGAAGCAAAAGCATATCTAGATGCCAACGAGAATCCATTCAACACATTATATAATAGATATCCAGACCCACTTCAATGGGCTGTAAAAGAAAAAATTGCTGAACTTAAGTATGTGAAACCAAGCCAAATAATGCTTGGCGTGGGTAGCGACGAACCTATCGACCTTATTTTCAGAGTATTCTGCGAACCAAAAACAGATAACGTAGTAGCTATTAGTCCTACCTACGGTATGTATGGCGTGTGCGCAGATATTAACAATGTAGAATACAGACAAGTAAACCTAGAAGCCGACTATTCACTTAACGCAGACAAGGTGCTTGCCGCTGTAGACAACAACACAAAGGTTATTTTCCTTTGTTCTCCAAATAACCCAACAGGCAACCTGCTTAACACCACCGAAGTAGAAAAAATCCTAAAAGGATTTGACGGCATTGTGGTGATAGACGAGGCTTATATCGACTTTTCAGACAAAGCAAGTTGGATTGCAAAACTAAGCAAATATCCTCAAATGGTAATCTTACAAACCTTCTCAAAGGCTTGGGGACTTGCAGCTGCACGTTGCGGTATGGCATTTGCTTCAGAAGAAATAATTTCATTCTTCAACAAAGTAAAATATCCTTACAACATTAATATTCTTACCCAAAAACTAATTCTTGAAAAACTAGAACAAGTAGAAATTAAAAACAATTGGGTAAAAGAAATTCTTTCTCAACGCACACTTATGATAGAAGAGCTTGAACAACTTTCTATCGTGAAACACATCTACCCTTCTGATGCAAACTTCATCCTTGTAAAAGTAGACGATGCAAATCTACGCTACAAAGAGCTTGTAGAAAAAGGTATAATTGTGCGCAACAGAAACAGCGTAACACTTTGTGAAAACTGCTTACGCATAACAATTGGCACAGCCCAAGACAACAAAGAACTACTTAATGCACTTAAATCACTAGCATGAAAAAGAAAGCACTTTTTATAGACCGCGACGGCACTATTATTATAGAACCACCTATTACAGAGCAAGTTAATAGCCTAGAGGAAATGACATTCCTACCAGGAGTGATTCGCAATCTATACTTTATTGCAAAAAACTTGGATTTTGAACTAGTGATGGTTACAAACCAGGATGGTCTTGGCACAGAAAACTATCCTCAAGAAGTATTTGATTCTGTTCAAAACAAAATGCTAGAAATACTTGAAACAGAAGGCATTACATTCTCTGCAATCCATATTGACAAATCTTATCCACACGAAGGACTAGACACTCGCAAACCAGGCACAGGAATGCTTACCGGATATATGGACGGCAGTTACGACCTTGAAAATAGTTTTGTTATTGGCGACCGCCTAACAGATGTGAAACTTGCACAAAATTTAGGTTCAAAATCTATTTTAATCACCTCTAAACTAGGCAATTCTGAAGCTACATTTGAGGCAGAAAACTGGGATCAAATAGCAGAATTTCTTTTCGCAGGCGAACGCAAAGCAACAGTTGCTCGCAAAACAAAAGAAACAGACATCAATATTTCTATCAACCTAGACGGCAACGGCAAAGCCAACATTAGCACAGGTTTAGGATTTTTTGACCACATGCTAGAACAAATTGCAAAACATGGTGGCATCGACCTAGACATTGCCGTAAAAGGCGACCTTCACGTAGATGAACACCACACCATAGAAGACACCGCTATTGCACTTGGCGAAGCTCTTTATATGGCACTTGGCAACAAACGTGGCATTGAACGTTATGGCTATAGCCTGCCAATGGACGACTGCCTATGCAGTGCAGTATTAGACTTTGGCGGACGCGCTTGGCTTGTGTGGGACGCAGAATTTAAACGCGAAAAAATTGGCGAAATGCCAACAGAAATGTTCCTTCACTTCTTTAAATCACTTAGCGACGCAGCTAAAATGAACCTAAATATCAAGGCAGAAGGTGAAAACGAACATCACAAAATAGAAGGAATCTTTAAAGCATTGGCCAGAGCCCTAAAAATGGCAATAAAGAGAGACATCTATAAATATGAATTACCAAGTACAAAAGGTATGTTGTAATTCAAAAAAAAAGTACTATCTTTGCACGAATTTTGTATAATTTAAGAAAATGAACCAACTATCTAACAGATTAAATGCTCTTTCTGAGTCAGAAACCTTAGCTATGTCTCAAAAAAGTGCTGAACTTAAAGCACAAGGCATAGATGTGATTAACTTAAGTGTGGGTGAACCAGACTTTTTCACACCTGATCATATAAAACAGGCAGCTAAGGAAGCAGTTGATAACAACTTTTCTTTCTATTCTCCAGTTCCTGGTTATCCAGCACTTCGCAACGCTATCGTAGCTAAACTTAAAAATGAGAATGGTTTAGATTACACTCCAGCACAAATCGTATGTTCTGGTGGTGCAAAACAATCTGTATGTAACGCTATTTTATGTTTAGTAGACAAAGGTGACGAAGTTATCATTCCAGCTCCATATTGGGTAAGCTACGTAGAAATGGTAAAACTTGCGGAAGGTACTAACGTAATTGTTGAAGCTGGTATTGAACAAGACTTCAAAATTACTCCAGAACAGCTAGAAGCTGCTATCACTCCAAAAACTAAAGCGCTAATTCTTTGTTCTCCTTCAAACCCTACAGGTAGTGTTTATTCAAAAGAAGAACTTCAAGCACTTGCTGCTGTGCTAGCTAAATATCCAAATGTATACGTAATCGCAGACGAAATCTACGAACACATCAACTATATTGGCAAACACGAAAGCATCGCTCAATTTGAAGAAATCCGCGACCGCGTGGTTATCATTAACGGTGTTTCTAAAGCTTACGCTATGACAGGTTGGCGTATTGGTTGGATTGCTGCTCCACTTTGGATTGCTAAAGCTTGCAACAAACTTCAAGGTCAATACACTTCTGGCCCTTGCTCAGTGGCTCAAAAAGCAGCTGAAGCAGCTTACACAGGTAGCCAACAATGCATCGCTGATATGCGCGAAGCATTTGAACGTCGTAGAAACCTTGTACTAGATATGCTTAAAGACATCCCTGGTCTTCAAGTAAACGAACCAAAAGGTGCATTCTATGTATTCCCAAAATGTAGTTCATTCTTTGGCAAAACTGCTCCAAACGGTAAAGTTATTGCTGACGCAGCAGACCTTGCAATGTACCTACTAGAAGAAGGTCACGTAGCATGTGTAGGTGGTGGCGCATTCGGCAGCCCTGAATGTATCCGCATGTCTTACGCTACATCAGACGAAAACCTAGTGAAAGCATTCGGTAGAATCAAGGATGCTTTAGCAGTATTAAAATAAGATTATCATAACAATCTAAATAATAAAGGGCAACAACTCAAAAGAGTGTTGCCCTTAGTTTTTTAGTGTGCCTATAAGCCGGGTTCTGTACCTTAACAAAAAGGCGTTTGTCATTTATCTACTACTACCCTCGCGAGTAGTCTCTAGCAACCTACCCCCTGACATCGGACGGACAGCCCTACATGCGTCAGTATACTTGGTCTTGCAATCCGTGGTACGCACAGCCATATATGTTGCCATATACGCTGGTGGGCTCTTACCCCACCTTCTCACCCTTACCCTTTGCGGGCGGTTATTTTCTTCTACGCTCACCTACCATCACTGATAGCTTCTACTTTCAGAAACACGGTGTCCTATATTGCCCGGACTTTCCTCTTTTTTCACCCCAAGGAGTGAAACCAGCGACAAACCGTCACACTAATTTTCTTCATTTAGGGGCACAAAGATACAGTGATTTAGGACAAAATTCAAAAAAATATGATTTATTTTTTCATTTGGGCTTTAAATTTTTATAAGTTTTTACTATATTTGCACTTTATTTGCCCAAAAACTATAAAAACACAACATGAGACAGCTTAAAATCGTAAAATCCATTACTAATCGTGAAAGTGCTTCCTTAGATAAGTATCTTCAAGAAATTGGTCGTGAAGGCCTTATTGTCGTAGAAGAAGAAGTTGAACTTGCTCAAAAGATAAGGAACGGAGACAGACGCGCATTAGACAAATTGGTTCGTGCCAATTTACGTTTCGTGGTTTCTGTGGCTAAACAATATCAAAACCAAGGTTTAAGTCTTCCTGACCTTATCAACGAAGGCAACTTGGGTCTTATCAAAGCCGCTGAAAAATTTGACGAAACACGTGGTTTTAAGTTCATTTCTTATGCAGTATGGTGGATTCGCCAATCTATCTTACAAGCATTGGCTGAGCAATCTCGTATTGTACGTCTTCCACTAAACCAAGTGGGGTCACTAAACAAAATTAACAAAGCATTTTCTCGCTTTGAGCAAGAACACGAACGTCGTCCTTCTCCAAAAGAATTATCAGAGGAATTGGATATTCCTGTAGACAAAATTGCTGATACGCTAAAAGTATCTGGACGTCATATTTCTGTGGATGCTCCTTTCGTAGAAGGTGAAGATAATAGTTTATTGGACGTACTTGTAAACGAAGAATCTCCTATTGCAGACCGCGAACTTATGAACGAATCTCTTTCTAAAGAAATAGATAGAGCACTAAATACTCTAAGCGAAAGAGAAAAGAAAATTATAGTTTGCTTCTTCGGTATTGGTTGCCAAGAGATGACACTAGAAGAAATCGGCGATAAGTTTGGCTTAACACGCGAACGTGTTCGTCAGATTAAAGAAAAAGCTATCAGAAGATTAAAAACTAGTGCACGCAGCAAATTACTAAAAAGTTATTTAGGATAAAACAATAAAGGGGTTAACTTACGTTAGCCCCTTTTTATTTAAATCCTATCCAATACAGTCTTTATCAATTTCTCCATATACGGTTTGTAGTCGCCGATGAAGCGCTTGCCGAAGCGGTTGGCGATGATAAGACAGATAGTAAGTGCTTTGTGACCAAGCATAGCAGAAAGTCCTGCAATGGCAGAACCCTCCATTTCAAAATTGGTGACCTTGTGACCTTTGTAATCGAAGCCTATAATCTTATTGTTTAAGTCTGCATCTGCTAGTGGCAAGCGAATGGCTCTACCCTGCGGACCATAAAATCCTGGAGCAGAAATTGTCACTCCACGCACCATATCATCTTGAGCAATACGCTCTAAAAGCTCTTCAGAATCTTTTACCACGTATGGATATGCAAATTTAGAAGAATAGCCAGTTTGCGCAATAAACTCTTCACTAAAATCTGACTCTATAACCCTTTCGCTATCAGCGTAATAATTCAATAGTCCATCAAAGCCAAGCGAATATTCAGAAGCCACAAAAGTACCTTCTGGCACAAACTCTTGAAGTCCACCAGAAGTGCCAATTCTTACAAGAGAAAGCGAAGTTTTTTCTTGCTTATCCTCACGTTTCTCTAAATCGATATTCACAAGTGCATCAAGTTCTGTAAGCACAATATCAATATTATCCGTACCAATACCAGTAGAAAGCACAGTTAGGCGTTTGCCTTTGTACAAACCAGTAATGGTTCTAAACTCTCTATTTTCCACTCTACACTCTATAGAATCAAAATAAGAAGCCACTAAATCTACCCTATTTTGGTCGCCAACCAAAATGATTTTGTCAGAAATTTGTTCTGGCAACAAATGCAAATGAAACACAGAACCATCTGCATTAAGTATCAATTCTGAATCTGCATACATAATTCAAACATTTTTTTGTAAATATAGGAATTTTATCGAAAAACTTTGAAAAAAAAAATGTATTTTTGCACCTTAAAATTATTATATCTGATAATAATGAAGAACACAAATAAAAATACAGCTGTACTATTACTTCACTGCCCTGACAAACAAGGTATTATTGCGGCAGTTACAGAGTTTATAAACATCAACAAGGGTAATATTATTTACCTAGACCAACACGTGGACAAAGCAGAAAAAATCTTCTTTATGCGTGTAGAATGGGAACTAGACAATTTCCTTATCCCAACAGATAAGATCAACGAATATTTCCAAACACTTCTTGCGAACAAATACGAAATGGAATTCCAAATCCACTTCCAAAACCAAAAACCTCGCATGGCACTGTTTGTTTCTAAACAAGCACACTGTATGTACGACCTTCTAGCTCACTACGAAGCTGGCGACTGGAACGTGGAAATTCCGCTTATTATAAGCAACCACCCAGACCTTGAGCACGTAGCTAAAAAGTTTAATATTCCTTACTATTGCTTGCCTATTACAAAAGAAAACAAAGAAGAGCAAGAAGCAAAAGAAATGGAATTGCTAAAAGAGTACAACATCACATTTGCTGTTCTTGCAAAATATATGCAAATAATTTCTCCAGAATTTATTAAAGCATATCCAAACAATATTATCAATATTCACCACTCATTCCTACCTGCATTCGTGGGCGCAAAACCATATCACGCTGCATACGAACGTGGTGTAAAAATCATTGGTGCTACTTCTCACTACGTAACAGAAGAGTTGGATGCTGGTCCTATCATTAAACAAGACGTGGCTCGTATCTCTCACAAAGACAGCATCGAAAACCTTATTCGCAAAGGTCAAGATCTAGAAAAAGTAGTGCTTTCTCGTGGTGTAGAAAAACACATTGAAAGAAAAATTTTAGTTTACAAAAACAAAACTATAGTATTCGGATAATAAACCGATGATAGCTATAATAAAATACAACGCAGGGAATATTCACAGTGTGGTACATGCACTCAAAAGACTTGGCATAGACCCTGTAGTAACAGACAACAAAGAATTAATCCGACAAGCGGACAAGGTTATTTTCCCTGGCGTAGGCGAAGCCGAAACCACAATGAATTACCTTAAAGAAAGAGGATTGGATACTCTTATCAAGAGTTTAACTCAACCTGTTTTGGGCATCTGCCTTGGAATGCAACTTATGTGCAAGCACTCAGAAGAGGGCGATGTGGATTGCTTAGGGATTTTTGATTTACCTGTAAAGAAATTTATCCCTCTTAACAGAGAAAAAATTCCTCATATGGGATGGAATCAGGTAGAAAACCTTAAGTCGGACCTTATGAAAGGAGTCACAGAAGGCAACCACGCATATTTTGTACATAGCTTTTATGTACCATTATGCAACGAGGCTATTGCAACAACAAATTACATACAAGAGTTTGCAAGTGCTCTTAACAAGGACAATTTCTATGCTACACAATTTCACCCAGAAAAAAGCGGTGATGTAGGAACAAAAATTTTAGAGAACTTTATTAATTTATGATAGAATTAATCCCTGCCATAGACATTATCGACGGCAAATGTGTACGCCTTTCACAAGGTGATTACAATAGTAAAAAAACATACAACGAAAACCCACTAGAAGTGGCTAAAAGTTTTCAAGATCATGGCATAAAACGCCTACACCTTGTAGACCTAGACGGAGCAAAAGCTCAACACATAGTAAACTACAAAGTACTTGAAACTATTGCAAATGGCACAGACTTGATAATTGACTTTGGGGGCGGACTAAAAACAGACGAAGACTTACGCATTGCATTTGAATCTGGCGCAAGTATGATTACAGGCGGAAGTATTGCAGTGAAAAATCCTACTGTATTTGAATCATGGATTAGTAAATTTTCTGGCGAAAAGATTATTCTAGGTGCAGACGTAAAAGACAAAAAAATTGCAGTGACCGGTTGGTTGGAAGACACCGACACAGACCTTTTCCCTTTTCTTGACTCCTATATAAACAAAGGCATAGGTAAAGTAATCTGCACAGATATAGCAAAAGATGGTATGCTTCAAGGCCCATCAATTGAACTTTACAAAGAAATAATGAATGCTCACCCTACCCTACACCTTATAGCAAGTGGCGGTGTGAGTAGCATGGAAGACATTATAAAGCTAGATGAAGCAGGCATCCCTGCAGTAATCTTTGGCAAAGCAATATACGAAGGTAAAATCTCATTGAAAGAATTAGAAAAATATGTTAGCTAAAAGAATTATCCCTTGCCTAGATGTGAAAGACGGCAAGACTGTAAAAGGTGTAAATTTCGTAAATTTCCGTCACGCTGGCGACCCAGTAGAAATGGCAGCTATGTATAGCGAAGCTGGTGCAGACGAATTGGTATTTCTAGATATTACAGCTTCTCACGAAGGAAGAAAAACATTCGTTGACGTTGTAAAACGTGTTGCAGCTAGCACTAGCATTCCATTTACTGTGGGAGGTGGTATTGGCGAACTAGCAGACGTAGAAAGATTACTTAACGCAGGTGCAGACAAAGTATCTATCAACTCTGCAGCACTTCGCAACCCACAACTAATCAACGACATTGCTAAAAACTTCGGTTCTCAAGTGTGTGTAGTAGCTATCGATGCTCAATTTGAAAATAACGAATGGATTTGTTACCTAAATGGTGGTCGTATCCCTACAGAACGTAAACTTGTAGAATGGGCAGTAGAAGCTCAGCAACGTGGTGCTGGTGAAATTCTTTTCACAAGTATGAGCCACGACGGCGTTAAAACTGGATATCCAAACGAAGCTCTTGCAGCTCTTCACGAAAACCTAAATATCCCAGTGATCGCATCTGGTGGCGCAGGCACAATGGAACACTTCAAAGATGCGTTCCTAGTAGGTAAAGCAGACGCAGCACTAGCTGCAAGCGTATTCCACTTCGGCGAGATCAATATTAAAGAATTAAAAGAATATTTGAAAAACAACAATATCCCAGTAAGATGAATTTAGATTTTGAAAAACAAGGAGGACTTATTCCTGCCATTATTCAAGACGCTGTTACAAACAAAGTTTTGATGCTTGGTTACATGAATAAAGAATCTTTAGACAAAACTGTTGAAACTAAAAAAGTTTGCTTCTATAGCCGTTCTCGCAACTGTTTATGGACAAAAGGTGAAACAAGTGGCAACTTTTTGAATGTTGTTTCTATAAAAGAAGATTGCGACAACGACACTCTACTTATCAAAGTTAATCCTGTAGGACCTGTATGTCACACTGGCGCAGACACATGTTTTAATGAAGAGAACAAAGAAAATCCTATTCTTTTCTTAAGCACATTGCAAGACTTCATTAACAAACGCCACGAAGAAATGCCAGAAGGTTCTTATACCACTTCTTTATTCCAAAAAGGCGTTGCAAAAATGTCTCAAAAAGTTGGAGAAGAAGCTGTTGAAACTGTTATTGAAGCCATGGCAAATAATAACAGTAGACTAATTTATGAATCTTCAGACCTTTTGTACCACCTAATAGTACTTCTTACATCAAAAGGATTACGCATAGAAGACCTTGCTGCAGACTTAAAGAAACGTCATAAAGTAACAAAAGATGAGTACCCAAACCAATAATACACTTATTAAGTATAGCGGCGTAGAAATCTGCCAAAAAGAACAAGTAGTTCTAAAAGATGTTTCACTAGAGATATCTGCTGGCGAATTCTATTACCTAATCGGTAGTGTTGGTTCTGGCAAAAGTAGTTTGCTTAAAACTATTTATGCCGAACTTCCTATAACAGAAGGTGAAGCTCAAGTTTTTGATTTTAACCTTAATGAAATTAAACAAAATGAGATTCCATACCTTCGTAGACAAATGGGAATTATCTTCCAAGATTTCCAACTACTTATGGACCGCACAGTATACGAAAATCTTTATTTCGTCCTTAAAGCCACAGACTGGAAGGATAAAAATGAAATGGACAAACGTATACAAGAAGTGCTTACCGAAGTAGGCATGGGGAATAAAGGCTATAAAATGCCTCACGAACTCTCTGGTGGTGAGCAACAACGTATAGTTATTGCACGCGCTCTGCTTAATAAACCAAAACTTATCTTAGCCGACGAGCCAACAGGTAACTTAGACCCAGAAACAGGTAATGCCATTTTAGATTTACTTCATGGCATTTGTGAAAAAGAAAACACTGCCATTATCATGGCAACTCACAACTTAGGGCTCTTAGAAACTCATCCTGGAAAAGTTCTCAAAGTAGAAAATCACAAACTGTTAGTATAATAAAAATGGCGAATCAAAGATTCGCCATTTTTATTGCTGTTATAGCAGCTTCAACTCCCTTATTCCCGAGTTCTCCACCACATCTATCCAAAGCTTGTTGTAGAGTATTTACGGTTAACAAACCGAAAATAACAGGAGGAAATCCTTCGCGAGCGTTAAGTTCTGCTATGCCTTGTGTTGTGCCTGAGCATACATAATCAAAGTGAGGGGTATCACCTTGGATTACACAACCAAGCACTATAATAGCATCATATTTTTTCTTTGATTGAAGATATTTTGCTGCATAGGTAAGTTCAAAAGCACCTGGCACATGAACTACATCCACATCTACCGCACCATTTTCTTCTAAGGCTTCTAACGCACCTTCTAATAGTTTGAATGTAACGTTAGAATTCCAGTCTGCCACTGCAATGGCATAAGATTGCTTTGCTACTACTACCTTATCAGGCATAGAGTTTGCATCATATTCTGAAAGGTTATGAAGCTTACTTGCCATTTTTTTGAGTAGCGTTTTCAATGTATTTATCAACTTCGTCGATGTCGGTAATACCTGTAATTTTACCTTCGCAACGAGATTTTAGTTCTTTGTAAGCATCTAATGCTTTAGCATAATCACCTATAGATTCGTATGCACGACCAAGTTTCATTAGTGAAGAGCTAACTACCAAAATATTTTCAGATTTAGCAGCTTTTTTGTAGCAAGAAATAGCTTTTTCTGTTTCGCCTTTCATTGCGTAGCTGTCACCTAGAGTTGATTTTACTGTATATTGAAGAATATTATCAGAAGCAGAGAAACCTTCTAAATAAGAAATTGCATTGTCGTAATCTGCAAGTTTAAAGTATGCAAGACCTGCATATGCTTTTGCTAAATTGCCAGATTTTGTAATAGAATATTCGTCTGCAATAGAAGCAAAACCAATAAACTCAATATCATCACCATTAATTGCTTTGTCGTATTGACCAGCTGCGTAATAAACTTGACCTAATGCCATTTGCTCTGCTGCTTCTTCTGATTGTGGTTGAATCATAAAGTTATCTACTAACAACCAACCTACTAACACTGCAACAATTGCAATTAAAGCATAAATTAAAGGTTTTTGATTTTTTTCTAAAAATGCTTCAGATGTGCTTAATGCACCTTCTAAGTTTTTTAACTCTTGTTCTGTAGCATCAACTTGATTATTTTTTTTGTTTGCCATGATATAATTTTGTTTAGTTATTTTTCTATTTAGAACTGCAAAGTTAAACTTTTTCTTGATATAATAGCAATTTAAACGTGTGTTTTATATGATAAAATAAGATTTTATTGAAAATTTATGCCGTTTTATTTTGTAATTAAAAGAAAAGTATTACCTTTGCACTGCCTTAAGGTTCCTTGGCCGAGTGGCTAGGCACCGGTCTGCAAAACCGTCTACGGCGGTTCGAATCCGCCAGGAACCTCAACAAAAAAGCGAAACTCTCGAGTTTCGCTTTTTTTATTCATAAATCTCAATTTTCTGGAAACCTAATGCAAATTACTATGAAAAGAACAAGATTAATTATCTACCAAATAGCTACAAGTGTAATACTTTTCTTATTTTATTTACTATTTCATGACCACAATTCACTCATGAAAATATCAGGGGATAATTCCATGGCTGTGATTGTTTTATATGCATTTATTGGTGTAATATCACTTATAACACTATTTGTAAGTATAATATCTTGTATATTAGCTACTAAGCAAAGAAATATAATATATTCATATTGTGTCGCTTTATTCGCTGGTTTTACAACATTGTGGGTCTTAAATGATTTCTTGTTTATTCATAAAGCATATATTGCAATAGATTATGTATTACACATTATATTGCTAATAGGATTCATTTATATTGTTGATAGGGAGAAAAAAGGGAAAGTATTAAAATTTTTAGATTTTATACAAGACAAAAGTTATTTAAAAGATATTTTGATATTCTCTGTATTAATTATATGCTGTTATATAATCCCAGACTTGATATTTGAAAGATATCTAGTTTCAGATTATCAAGGATTTCTCAAAGACACAATCTCCGTTTCAATATACATTAGGTATATAATGTGTTATGCTTGTTTATTATTTCATCTTGTTTTGATATACAAGAACTGGCGAAGAGGCGCATTAATTGTATTTATCTTATTTTTGCTACCTAGCCTTATTTATTTATGTGCTAAGATGTTTTTATTTGATGTTATATCATTAATAATATATTTCTGGTATTCACTTGTATGTGGTATAATATCTGTAATAATATATCAATTAACTTGCAAAATACTTAGTAAACACCGCAAAAATATCGCAAACTTTACAAAGCAGAAGTAAAAGGACCCATTACGAATTAGAAAAGATGGAATTGTAATTAACTATATAAAAATGAGGTTGACACTATAAATGTCAACCTCATTTTATTTTTGTGTTGTAGAATTTACTTTATTGTCATTTCGGTGATTACAGGTAAGTGATCTGAAGGGTATTTCTCTAATCCCATATCATCGTTGTCGGCAAAGTATGAGGTAATTTCTGCTCTACTTGCGTCGAATAAGATAAGGTCGATACGTTTTGGGCTCTTGTCGTCTGAGCTGTAAAGACCAGTGTAGGTATTACCTTCCCAAGCACATTGGGTAGGATATTTAGTTTGTTGTTCTTCGTTACATACGTAAGCACCTACCGCAGCATCACCCATGGCAATGAAAGAGTCGGTCCAGCGAGTTGAAAGCATTTCGTATGCTGGCTCAGTAATTTCGCAGTTGAAGTCGCCGGCAAAGAAGTATGGATATTCACCTGCAATTTCTGGCACTACTTTAATAGCTACTTCTGCTTGGTCTGTACGCACTTGTACTTTTTGTGCAGTATAGTTGTGGTTAAAGTGAGTAGAGAAGAAATAGAACTCTTCGCCAGATGTTCTATCTTTAAGTTTTACCCATGCTACAAGGCGGTTGAAGTCTGAATTAGCAACTTTACTTACTTTATAAGGTGTGTTAGACAAGAAGAAACGACCTTGATCTAATTTAATATATCTGTCTTTTTTATAGATAAGACCTGTTTGTTCGCCACTAGCGCCAGCTGAGTTTTCTTTACCATTATCACGACCATAACCTACATATTCATACTCAGTTAAAGTAGAAATAAAGTCTGGAGATTGGTATTTTGTAATCTCTTCGATACCGCAAACGTCCATTTCGTGTCTTTGAATCATTTCAAATACTTTAGCCTTACGTTTTGGCCAATGAATTTCGCTATTGCCATCATTGTTATAGTAACGAATATTATAGTTACAAATTTTGTGAATATTAGAATATGTACCTTTTGTGATAGCTTCAAACACAGGAGTTAAAGTTGTGTCTTTTGAAATAGTAAATGAGTCGCGCGCAGCACAACCTTTTGCAAGGTTTGAACCTGCAAAGATGTGGTCTGCATCTGGAATGAATTGCATATAAACTTTAGAAGATTTGTCTAAAGAGATTTCAGACTCAACCTTTTCACCATTGATAAACACTTCACCTCCTTCAAAATCACCCAAAGTAAGTGTATATGAAGTAGGTTCTGGCTTAGCAGGATCATCAGGTGTAACTGGTTGTTCTGGAGTTTCAGGGGTATCACCTCCCGGAGGAGTTGGTTCGTCTGGTTTACATGCCACCACAGCAAACATTAATGCTGCTGGGATTAATAATAAGAATAATTTTTTCATAAATAATATATTGTTGATTGTTTATATGTTTATAATTACTCGCTTCGCTCGTGATTTTGCTCTCGCTCGGCAATGCTTAAGCAAGCTTATCATTGCTCTCGCTTAGTCGCAAAATTCCTAACTCATTGACAACGTAAGCCATCTCATCGACTTCTCATCTAGTAGTGGAATAAGTTCTTCCATACGTTTCGCATTCTTTTGAAGAGTATCCATATCAAGGTTGCCAGAGGCAAAACCATCTTCAAGCATTTTCTTTTCCTCTTCAAGCTGTGCAATTTCAACTTCTAGCGCTTCCAACTCACGTTTCTCTGCAAATGTAAGTTTCCTTTTTGTTTCTTTGCGAGGTTTGTTGTTTTGAGTTTTAGCCGCAGATTCATTTGCCGACGCCTTTCTTGCAATGCTCTCTTGCTCGTTTCTCCAATCGCGATAGTCGGTATAGTTACCAGGGAAATCTTTTATTTCTGCATTACCTTTAAACACAAGTAAGTGGTCTACCACCTTATCCATAAAGTAGCGGTCGTGCGACACCACTATTACGCAACCCTTGAAATTAATCAAATAATCTTCTAGAATATTTAGAGTTACAATGTCCAGGTCGTTAGTTGGTTCGTCGAGCACCAAAAAGTTTGGGTTACGCATTAGCACAGTACACAAATAAAGTCTGCGCTTCTCTCCTCCACTTAGTTTATAAATGTAATTATGCTGGGTTTCTGGAGCAAAAAGGAAATGTTGCAAAAACTGCGAAGCTGATAGTTTTCGTCCGCCACCTAAATCTACTTCTTCGGCAATTTCACGCACTGCATCTATCACTTTCATTTGGTCGTTGAACTTCAATCCCTCTTGGCTATAATAACCAAAACGCACTGTTTCACCTATATCAAAAGACCCTGCATCTGGTTTTTCTAAACCCAAAAGCAGTTTAATAAAGGTAGATTTACCCGTACCATTGGCACCAATTATGCCCATTTTCTCGTAGCGAGAAAACTGATAATAGAAATTGTCTAGTATTTTAAGGTCGCCAAAGGCTTTGCTTATGTATTTTGCTTCAAAAATCTTAGAACCTATATAAGTAGATTTATTTTCTAGTCGCACCTGTCCATTATCCACTTTTTGCGAAACCTTTTCTTGAAGTTTATAAAAATCTTCAATTCTAGATTTTGCCTTTGTGGCACGAGCCTGTGGCTGACGACGCATCCAATCTAACTCTTTTCTAAACAGGTTGTTAGCGCGAGCTAGTTCAGCATTGGTTTGGTCAATACGTTCCTGACGTTTCTCTAGATAATAACTATAATTCCCTTTGTATCTATAAAAACGTTTATTGTCTATTTCAATAATCTCGTTGCAAACCCTATCCAAAAAATACCTATCGTGAGTAACCATAAGTAGGGTAATATTAGACCTATTTAGATAATTTTCTAGGTATTCTGTCATTTCTAGGTCTAAATGGTTGGTGGGCTCATCGAGAATAAGTAAATCTGGTTCTTGCACAAGCACATTTGCAAGTGCCACACGTTTCACCTGACCACCAGAAAGAGTGCCCATTGGTTGGTCGAAACATGTAATATTAAATTTGGTTAGGATTTGTTTTGCCTTTTGCTCGTTGCCAAACTCACTAAAAGTATCTAGCGCAGTGATTTCTGGCGAAAAATCTGGCAATTGCTTCAAATATGACACACGCAAATCACGCTTTGTGGTGATTTTTCCCGCATCCATTGGTTCCACGCCTGCAATTATATTAAGTAGCGTAGTTTTACCAGCACCATTTTTTGCAATAATGGCTATTTTCTGCCCTTGAGAAATCTCTATATCAACGTTTTCGTACATCAAATCTGCACCAAAACGCTTAGTCAATCCTTCTATTTGTAAATAACTTACCATATCAACCTACAAATATACGAAATTTTCACTATTTTTGCAGTCTAACATAAATTTTATGACAAAACTACTTAAATATTATATACTACTTCTATTTTGCTCAGCAACAATACATAACGCATTAGCAGATAGAGGTTTTTGGTATCCTGCCTTTGTGCCAGATTCTATTCAAGAATATATTAAAGAAGAAGGCGAAATCAACCTAGAAAATATCTACAACGCAGATTCTACAAAGAGTTTAAACAATTATGTAGTATACCTAAACAACGGATACACAGCTAGTTTAATTTCTAAAAATGGGTTGCTTCTTACTCCATATGAGGCCATTAAACCTTATATAAACAGCGTAGATTCTCTTAAAAATGGCTTCCTTGCAGAAGATGTTTTCTACGAAAAACCTATTTTTAATCTAACTGCATTTTTCCAAAACAAACCAGACAGCGTAAGATTTGGCGATATTCGTTTGGTTTATGCTCCTAGCGAGGCATTGGCAGAGCCTAATATCAAAGACGAGTATTCAAAAGACAGATACAATGCCAATTTTGCTCTGCTTAGAATTTATGCAGACCGCGACAACAATCATTCACGTTACAACAACACAAACCAACCTTACGTAACTGATAGTTGTTTAACTATTACACGTCATTATGCTGCTGAAGATGATTTTGTTTTCTACCTAGGCTACCCAAACATTAGCAAAAGAAACCTTACATCTACTGATATTTACGAAAGATTTCAACTAGTTGACAGTGCAAAACTTGTTGGTTATGAGTTCCTTACCGACTCTGCTATTTACTCTGCTCACAAAGAAATAGAAGCAATCAAAAACAAAAAGGAATACCTTATATACCCTACTCTAATTAAAGAAAAGGTAAAAAAAGAAGACGAATTTACAATTTGGGCTGCCAATCACGACAAATTTGAATCTGCTCTGAGATACTCAAATAATGTTACTTTCATGAGAAAATATCAGGCAGAAAGAAGAAAAACTGGTTTCCTTTACAACTTGAGCCAAACTGTGTTTGAAAAATCCATTGTACTGCAAATGGGCGAAATTCTTGTTACCATTACAGAGGAAAACAAGATGAAAATGTATGCAGATTTGGCAAAACTTTATGAAATCTACAAGCCAGAAAGAGAAAAACTAGTGCTTAAGCAAATGCTTGAGTTCTACGCCACTCATTGCGACAGCATTTTCTTGCCAAATGTTTATGCAGACATAGAGCAAAATTACAAAGGCAATATTGATAAATATCTGAACAAACTGTTTAAAAAGTCGTTTGTAACAAGCGAAAAACGCTTAAATAAATATCTAGACGACCCTAAAGAAGAGGTTTTCAACAAAGACATGCTTATTGTGCTTGCAAAAGACATTCTTAAACACAAAGCCCTTGTTTACAACTATTTCCATAGTTTCGACGAAGATATGAATAGAGCATTTAAACTATATTCAGAGGGCTGTTTGGTGCTAAATTCTGATTATTATCACGCTCCAGAGGCTGATTATAGTTTAAGAATGGGTTATGGTTTTGTTTCTTCATATAGAAACAATCCTAGCTTTACTGTGAATGCTATTTCTTACCTTAACGATATAAACATTCATTCTATTTTGGGTAGTTGTGCTTTGGATTCGCTTACTTTAGAAGAATATGTAGGCGAAGATAGCGTAAGAACAAGCTTCCTTACCACTTGCGATGCTCCACTGCTTAGAATGGGCGAACCTGTATTTAACCTGAAAGGCGAAATAATTGGTATGCTCACCTCTGGCACTAGCGAAACCGAAATGAATAATTACATGTATCACGAAAGTTTCCGCACCATTGCCACCGACATTAATTATTTAATGTATCTTCTTAACGAAGAAGGCGCCAACAATATTCTTAGCGAAATAATCCTTGGCGAGGAAGAAGAAATCGTTGACATAGAATACTTCACCCCAGTAGATTCACTATTAATACCAAATGATTCGCTTTTGATGCTAAATGACTCTCTAAGAGTGTTGAACGATTCACTGATGATTAATGCAGATTCGTTGACGGTTAATAATGATTCAATTGGAATAAACAACTCCACACTAAGAACCCACTTACAAAAGAATTCCTAATTCCTAATTCCTAATTCCTAATTAGATGAAGATAGTTGCGGATTCATATATACCTTTTTTAAAAGGACTACTAGATGACGTAGCCCAAGTGGAATATTTATCGCCTACAGACATTACGCCAGAGGCGGTAAAGGATGCTGACGCACTGATTATTCGCACTCGCACAAAATGTTGCGAAGCGCTACTTAAAGGTAGCAAGGTACAATTTATCGCCACCGCAACCATAGGTTTCGACCATATCGATACAAAATATTGCGCAGAACACGGTATTTCGTGGACAAATTGTCCAGGTTGCAACGCCGACAGCGTAAACAATTATATCCACGCCGCACTTACCACTATTTTTGGCGACAACATCAAAGGCAAAACCATAGGAATAATAGGTGTAGGAAATGTTGGTAGCCGTGTGGCTAGAATGGCAAACAGCCTAGGCATGAAAGTTCTTCTAAACGACCCTCCTCGTGCCAAAAAAGAAGGAGCAGAGAAGTTCGTTTCACTAGAAGAAATAAAGAAAGAGGCTGATATTATTACCATTCACACTCCGCTAAACAAAGAAACTTTTCATATAATAAACGATGAGTTCCTTGCCTCTTGCAAAAATACACCTCTTATAATAAATGCTGCTCGCGGCGAGGTATGTGATACAGCAAGTTTACTTAATTATAAAGGTGAAATTGTATTAGACTGTTGGGAAGGCGAACCAAATATCAACCTAGAACTGCTTGAAAAAGTAGTTCTAGGCACACCACATATAGCAGGTTACTCTGTAGACGGCAAAGCCAATGGCACTCGTATGTCGGTAGAGGCAGTTTGTAAACATTTTGGCATAGAAAAAACAATAAAAATAGAAGTTCCTGGCGAAAAAGGCATACCTTATTATATAAAAGGTGAAAGTGATGCACTAAAAGCGCATCCAGAACTTTTTGAGAGTTTTAGGAATAATTATCCGATAAGAAGAGATAATATATAGTTAGGAGTTATGAGTAGATTTTTTATAACATTATCGTACAATGGAAAAAACTATCATGGGTGGCAAATACAGCCCAATGGTAGTAGCGTGCAAGAGACTATAGAAAAGGCTCTTAGCACTATTCTGCGTACAGAGATTAGCATTGTAGGTGCAGGCAGAACAGACACTGGCGTGCATGCTAAAATGATGATTGCCCATTTCGATACAGATGTTAAATTTGATGCAAAAGAACTTCCACGCAGACTAAACTGTTTCCTCCCATCTGACATTGCGATTCAAAAAATAGAACCTGTAGCAGACGACCTTCACGCACGTTTTAGTGCCACAAAACGCAGTTACGAATATCATTTAGTAACAGAAAAGGACGTTTTCTGCACAGAAACAGCATATTTTTACCCTGGTGCACTAGACTTCGACGCCATGAATGAGGCAGCCAGCAAACTATTCAACTACATAGACTTCACAAGTTTCAGCAAACTACATACAGATGTAAAAACCAACAATTGCACCATTTTTGAGGCACGTTGGGAACAAATTTCACCATCGCATTGGGTATTTCACATTAGTGCAGACCGCTTCCTACGCAATATGGTTCGCGCCATAGTAGGCACACTTCTTATGGTAGGCACAAAGAAAATCACAATAGATGATTTCTGCAAAATCATAGAATCAAAAGACCGCTGCAAAGCAGGCACCTCTGCCCCTGCCCACGGACTATACTTAACTAATGTGGTATATTAGTTAGGAATTTTTGTGCAAACCGAGAGCAAATAAGTTTACTTAATTTGCCGAGGTGCTGCCAAAAATCACGGACGTAGTCCGTAGTTAGGAGTTTGAATCAAAATCACAAGTACCGCTATTTAATGGTAGATTAAAACGTTAAATAAGCGACATCGTTTGCAGGTTACATTTTTTTAACGTACCTTTGCACCAAATTGGATTTTATTTAAACCTATTAATATTTATTCACTATGAAAAAATTGACACTTTTATTAGGAGTATTCCTAATGGCTTGTGCTTCTTTATTTGCACAAGCACCTGCCAATTGTCCTGATGTGATGCTACAAGGTTTCCACTGGGACTCTTATGGTAATGGTGAGATGGACAAATCTTATTCTCGCACCAAATGGTCAGACTTAACTTCTCAAGCAGATGAGATTGCAGAAACATTCACAATGGTATGGCTACCACCATCAGCAAAATCTAGTGGTGGTACAGGTTATCACCCAAAAGAATGGTCTAATCAAAACTCTGATTGGGGTTCTAAAACACAACTTAAAGAACTAATCAATGCTCTTCACGCTAAAAACTGTAAAGTTATTGCAGACATCGTAATCAATCACCGTGATGGCAACTACAACTGGACTGACTTCTGCAACGAAAACTTCGGCACATACGGTTCATTCACATTATATCCAAGTGCACAATTCATCTGTAGAGATGATGATGCTGCAAAAAATGGACATTCATGTACAGGTGCTAACGACGCAGGTTACGAATACGTGTGCGAAGCATCTGGTGGTTACTGCGCTTCTCGTGACCTTGACCACTCTAACACTACAATCCAAAATGCTATCAAAGCATACCTTAAATGGATGAAAGCAGAAATGGGCTATGATGGTTGGCGTTACGACCTTGTAAAAGGTTACCTAGGTAAATACACAAAAATGTATAACGAAGCTGCAGGTGCATATTACTCTGTAGGTGAATATTGGGATGGTAACTACGATGCAGTTAAGAACTGGATTAACGAAACTGGCAAAACATCTACAGCATTCGACTTCCCAAATAAATATGCTACATTCAACAATGCCCTAGCAAGCAAAAATTATGGTGCAATGATAAATGGCTACAAAGTACCTAATGGTCTTTGCGGTGCTGACGAAATGAAACGTTACGCTACTACATTCATTGACAACCACGATACATTCCGCGATGGTAGCAAATATGGTGGTGACTGGACTATTGCAAATGCAGTTCTACTATCACAACCAGGTATCCCTTGCGTATTCTATCCTCACTGGGAAAAATGTAAAGCAGACATCAAAAAAATGGTTGCTACTCGTAGAGCTGTAGGTGTACACAGCCAATCAGCATGTACAACAGCAGGTGGCGGTTCATACTACCAAAGTACAACTGTAGGTACTAAAGGTACACTAATCTGCTTCGTAGGTAGCGGTTGGTCTGCTCCTTCTGGTTATACAAAAGCATGCGGTGGCACAAGCCAAGGTACTGAATGGGCTTATTACACAAGCACATCTGTAGATATTCCTGACAATGGCAATAATGGAGGTAATAATGGTGGCAATACTGGTGGTACTACTGGTGGCGACATCGTTGATAGCCAAAGCTACGCTATCCGTGTAAACGGCACAACAGACTACCCAGCTGAATACAAAGGTGTGTCTTCTGTAGACTCTTCATTTGAAGAATATATGGCATCTGTTGAACTAAAAGCTGGTGACACCTTCGTAACATACGACCTTGTTAACAAAGCTGGTTGGGTAATGCAAGTAGAACCATACGGTGAATATGCAAACTTTGAAGTTGGCACAGAAAGCGTTAAATGTACAAAAGCTGGTTGCTACGACTTCTATATCAAAATGAAGTTCCAAGCAGACATTATGTACATTGGCCCTGGTACAGGTTGCGGTAGTGTAACTCCAACACCAACTCCAGATCCAGACCCAACTCCAACACCTGATCCAACTCCTACTCCAGACCCAACTCCTGGCGGTACAGGTTATAGCCTATACGTAAATGGTACAGACCTTTACAATATGGAGGACCAAGGTGCATGGGATATGGACCCTTCATACAACCAATTTGCTTTACCTAGCGTACCTCTTAAAGCTGGCGATACATTTGTATTCTACAATAATGCAACTGGCGATACTTGGGGAAGTGTAACAGTAGACCCTGCAAGCATTACTAGCATCACAGGTTCTGGAACAGACTTTAGTGTTAGCGAAGATGGTTGCTACTCTGTTTACTTAAAACTAAAATTCCAAGCAGACAACGTATACTTTGGAGAAGGTACAGATTGCGGTAGCGTAACTCCTACTCCAACACCAACACCAGATCCAACTCCAACACCAGACCCAACTCCAACACCAGACCCAACACCTGGTCTATCAACAGACTACTATTTAATTGGTTACATCAATGGTGCTGACTATGCTAGTGGAGAAACTGATTGGGCTATTACTGGCGACTATAAATTTGTTAATGGTAAAGTAACTGTTACATTTACAGAAACATCATACGTTTATGTAAAAACTGGAGACCTTAGCAATTGGTACATGGGCCACGAATATGTTCAACCAAACGAAAGCGGAGCATCTGGTACACTATACAAAACAACTGATCCATTAGCATTAGAAAAAATCGGTGTTCCAGCTGGTACTGCAACATTTACTCTAGTAGAAAATACAGACGGCTCAATAACATTATCATACACAATGGCTTCATCTGCAATTGTAGAAGCAGAGTCTGTTAACATGACAATCTACCCTAACCCAACAAGTGATTTTATCACAATTAGCTGCGACGAAGCTATTGAAGAAGTAGTTATCAACTCAATCAATGGTAGCGAAGTTATCAGAACAAACTCTAATGAAGTTGACCTATCTGCTCTAACTCCTTCAATCTACTTTGTAAACATTATGTTACAAAACGGAGACGTTGTAAGAAGCAAAGTTATTCGCAAATAACAATTCTCTATAAAACTTTAAAAAGCGGTGTAAAAAACACCGCTTTTTTTTGTGTCTACATAAAAAAAATCGTAAATTTGCACGACGTTAAAACAAGAGCCTACTACACTCTTGCTATTCAATTATATATAATAACAATACCTTATTTTATTCCCCTCCACTTTGCATACGATGCAAAGTTCAATATTTATGGCAGAAGAAATCGTAAAGAAAAGAAGGGCACGTATTAAAGTTACTCCAGTAGAGGTGCCTGCAGCCGAGCCTATAGTAGAAGAACAAAATACTATAGCAACCCCATCTATACCTGTTACAGAAGAAACTACTAACAAAGAAAATGTAGAATCTACAGAAAAACTAGAAACTATACTTTCTAAAACAGAAAAAAGAGTTATTCCTGAAAAATCATACGAAAAAGCAGACAAACCATACGAGTTTGATGACCTAATCAAAGGTACAGGTGTATTAGAAATTGTTCAGGACGGATACGGATTCCTTCGTTCTCCAGAATATGACTATTTCCCTTCACCAGACGATATCTATGTTTCACAATCACAAATCAGACTTTTTGGTTTAAAGAATGGTGATACAGTAGAAGGTCCTATTCGCCCTCCAAAAGAAGGTGAAAAATATTTCCCACTAGTGCGAGTAGAAAAGATCAATGGTCGTGAACCTGAGTTTGTACGTGATAGAGTACAATTTGAACATCTTACTCCACTATTCCCAAATGAAAAATTCAACCTTTGTGGTGGCAAAAGTACCACAATGGCAACTAGAATAGTAGATTTATTTAGCCCTATTGGTAAAGGTCAACGTGGTTTAATCGTTGCTCAACCTAAAACCGGTAAAACAGTTCTTTTAAAAGAACTTGCTAATGCTATTTTAGAAAACAACCCAGAGGTTTACATGATTATTCTTCTAATAGACGAACGTCCTGAAGAAGTAACAGATATGGCTCGTAGTGTAAGAGCAGAAGTAGTTTCATCTACATTTGATGAACCTGCAGAAAAACACGTAAAAGTGGCTTCTATTGTTCACGAAAAAGCAAAACGCCTTGTAGAATGTGGTCACGACGTGGTTATCCTACTAGACTCTATCACACGTCTTGCTCGTGCATACAATACCACAGCTCCTGCATCTGGTAAAGTGCTTTCTGGTGGTGTAGACTCAAATGCACTTCACAAACCAAAACGCTTCTTTGGTGCTGCTCGTAACATTGAAAATGGTGGTAGTTTAACCATTATTGCTACAGCACTTACAGAAACAGGCTCTAAAATGGATGATGTTATCTTCGAAGAATTCAAAGGAACTGGTAATATGGAGCTTCAACTAGACCGTAAGTTATCAAACCGCAGAATCTTCCCTGCTATCGACATTATGGCATCAGGTACTCGTAGAGACGACTTATTATTGGACGAAAATACTATGAGAAGGGTTTGGATTATGCGCCAACACCTTTCAGACATGAATTCTATAGAGGCTATGGAATTCTTAAAGAAACAAATGGAAGGAACACTAAACAACGAAGAGTTCCTATCATCTATGAATTCATAGAATTAAAATTAATTTTTTACATATAATTTTTTAAAACAATGGCAAAAGAAAAAAAATTTCTAACCTGTGATGGTAACCAAGCTGCTGCACATATTTCATATATGTTCTCAGAAGTAGCTGCTATCTATCCTATCACACCATCTTCTACTATGGCAGAATATGTAGATGAATGGTCTGCTGCAGGTCGCAAAAACATTTTTGGCGAAACTGTATTGGTACAAGAAATGCAATCAGAAGGTGGTGCAGCTGGTGCTGTACACGGATCTTTACAAGCTGGTGCGTTAACAACAACTTACACCGCTTCTCAAGGTCTATTACTTATGATTCCTAATATGTACAAAATTGCTGGTGAATTACTTCCAACTGTATTCCACGTATCAGCTCGTACATTAGCTTCTCATGCTCTTTGTATCTTCGGTGACCACCAAGACGTTATGGCTTGCCGCCAAACTGGTTTTGCTATGCTTGCTGAAGGCTCTGTTCAAGAAGTTATGGACCTTGCTGGTGTAGCTCACCTTGCAACTATCAAATCTCGTGTTCCATTCTTGAACTTCTTCGACGGTTTCCGTACATCTCACGAAATCCAAAAAATCGAAGCTCTAGAAAACGAAGATCTTGCTCCACTTATCGATCAAGAAGCTCTTGCTGAGTTCCGTTCTCGCGCATTAAATCCAAATAAACCTGTTATGCGTGGTATGGCTGAAAACCCAGACCACTTCTTCCAACACCGTGAAAGCAGCAACAACTATTACAATGCTGTTCCTGCTATCGTGGAAGAATACATGAACGAAATCAACAAAATTACAGGTCGCAACTATGGTCTATTCAACTACTATGGTGCTGAAGACGCAGACCGCGTAATTATTGCTATGGGTTCTGTAACAGAAGCTATTCGTGAAACTATCGACTACTTAATGGCTAAAGGCGAAAAAGTAGGTTTAATCGCAGTTCACTTATATCGTCCATTCTCTGCTAAACACTTCTTAGCTGCTCTTCCAAAATCAGCTAAACGTATTGCAGTGCTAGACAGAACAAAAGAACCAGGTGCTAACGGTGAACCTCTATACCTTGACGTAAAAGACATCCTTTACAACATGGAAAACGCTCCACTTGTAGTAGGTGGTCGTTATGGTCTAGGTTCTAAAGACACCACTCCTGCTCAAATTCTTGCAGTATACGAAAACCTTGCAATGAACGAACCTAAAAACCAATTCAACATCGGTATCGAAGACGACGTAACCTTCACTTCTCTTCCTAAAAAAGAAGAAGTTGCTGTAGGTGGCGAAGGTATGTTCGAAGCTAAATTCTATGGTTTAGGTGCTGACGGTACTGTAGGTGCAAACAAAAACTCAGTTAAAATTATTGGTGACAACACCAACAAATACTGCCAAGCATATTTCTCATACGACTCTAAAAAATCTGGTGGTTTCACCTGTTCTCACTTACGTTTCGGTGACAATGCTATCCGCAGTACATATTTAGTAAACACTCCAAACTTCGTTGCATGCCACGTTCAAGCATACCTACGTATGTACGATGTTACTCGTGGTCTTCAAAAGAACGGTACTTTCCTATTAAATACTGTTTGGAACGAAGAAGAACTAGCTAAAAACTTACCTAACAAAGTTAAACGCTATTTCGCACAAAACAACATTACTGTTTACTACATCAACGCTACTAAGATTGCTCAAGAAATTGGTTTAGGTAACCGTACCAACACCATTCTTCAATCTGCATTCTTCCGTATTACTGGCGTTATTCCAGTGGAACTTGCAGTAGAACAAATGAAGAAATTCATTGTTAAATCTTACGGTAAAAAAGGTCAAGACATCGTTGACAAAAACAACGCTGCTGTAGACCGTGGTGGTGAATACAAACAACTTACTATCGACGCTGCTTGGGCTTCTCTTGCTGACGATGCTGCTATTGAAAACAACGATCCAGCATTCATCAACGAAGTTGTTCGTCCTATCAACGCTCAAGACGGTGACTTACTTCCAGTTTCTGCATTTAAAGGTATCGAAGATGGTACTTGGTATGCAGGTACAGCTAAATATGAAAAACGTGGTGTAGCAGCATTCGTTCCTGTTTGGAATGCAGAAAACTGTATCCAATGTAACAAATGTGCTTACGTTTGTCCTCACGCTTGTATCCGTCCATTCGTTCTTGACGAAACTGAAGCTGCTGGTCTAAACGCAGACATGATCGAAATGAAAGCTCCTGCTGCAATGAAAGGTATGAAATTCCGTATGCAAGTAGGTGTAATGGATTGTCTTGGTTGTGGTAACTGTGTGGATGTTTGTCCTGGTAACCCAAAACTTGGTGGTCCTGCGCTTAAGATGGTTTCTCTTGAAAGCCAACTTGGCGAAGCTGCAAACTGGGATTACTGCGTAGAAAACGTTAAAACTAAACAAAACCTAGTTGACGTTGCTGCTAACGTTAAGAATTCACAATTCGCAACTCCTCTATTTGAGTTCTCTGGAGCTTGCTCTGGTTGTGGTGAAACTCCATACGTTAAATTATTAACTCAACTATTCGGCGACCGTCAAATCATTGCTAACGCAACTGGTTGTTCATCAATCTATTCTGGTTCAGTACCTTCTACTCCTTACACAACTAACGAAAAAGGACAAGGTCCTGCTTGGGCTAACTCTCTATTCGAAGACTTCTGTGAGTTCGGTATGGGTATGGAACTAGCTAACGAAAAAATGAAAGCTCGCTTAACAGACCTTATGACCAAAGGTCAAACTTGCGACTGCTGCTCTGATGAACTTAAAGGCTTATTCGCTGAATGGATTGCTAACCAAAACGACGCTGCTAAAACAAAAGAACTTGCAGAAAAAATCATTCCTGCTGTTGAATCTTGCTCTTGCGACATCTGCAAAGGCATCGCAGAACTTAAAGGTTACCTTGTAAAACGCAGCCAATGGATTATCGGTGGTGACGGTGCTTCTTACGATATCGGTTACGGTGGTCTAGACCACGTGATTGCTTCTGGTAAAGACGTAAACATCCTTGTACTAGATACAGAAGTTTACTCTAACACTGGTGGTCAATCTTCAAAATCTACTCCTGTAGGTGCTATCGCTAAGTTTGCTGCTGCTGGTAAACGTGTTCGTAAAAAAGACCTTGGTATGATTGCTACTACCTATGGTTATGTTTACGTTGCACAAATCGCTATGGGTGCAGACCAAGCACAATGCTTAAAAGCTATCCGCGAAGCAGAAGCTTATCCTGGTCCTTCTTTAATCATTGCTTACGCTCCTTGTATCAACCACGGTTTGAAAAAAGGTATGGGTAAAGCACAAGAAGAACAAGAAAATGCTGTTAAATGCGGTTACTGGCACTTATGGCGTTACAACCCAGCTCTAGAAGCTGAAGGTAAAAACCCATTCTCACTAGATAGCAAAGAGCCAAATTGGGAAGGCTTCAAAGACTTCTTGAAAGGTGAAGTTCGTTACGCTTCTGTAATGAAACAATACCCAGAAGAAGCTGAAGAATTGTTCCAAGCTGCTGAAGACAACGCTAAATGGCGTTACAACAGCTACAAACGCATGGAAAAACAATGGGCTGAATAATAAAACCTCTATAAACGAGAAAGAGTCGCAAATCTGCGACTCTTTTTTTATATCATATTTTATAATTGATTATTTATAAATTAACTTTATCTGACAATTCCGCTCCCGCTTTGAATTTAACAACATTTTTAGCTTCTATTGTCATTACTTCTTTTGTGCTAGGATTTACACCAGTACGGCTAGCTCTTTCTACTACAGAAAATGCTCCAAATCCAGAAAGTGCTACCTTATCTCCTTTTCTTAAAGCTTGAGACACAGACTTGATAAATCCGTCTAGCGCCTTGCGTGCCACTACTTTGCTAATGCCGGCATTTGTTGCCATTGCATCTATTAATTCTGTCTTATTCATATTACTTAATTTTTTAGGTTATCACAAACATACAGATTTTTTTTGACTTTTTAAATATATCTCTGCCATAAATGTTAATTTTTTGCCTAACTTTGCAAATTATGAACGAATACAGACCTATTAACAGAAACTTTCCGCCGGTAATTAAAAATTTAATTATCATAAATGTATTATGCTGGTTAGCTTCCATTGCATTGCCCAGAGCTTTTGGCTTTGATGTGATAGAATATTTCGGTCTTCACTATTGGGGGAGCGAGGCTTTCAAACCATATCAGTTTATAACTTATATGTTCCTTCACGACACCTCATCTATAAGCCACTTATTCTTTAATATGTTTGGTTTGTGGATGTTTGGTAAAGATATAGAACTATTTTGGGGAAGAAACAAATTCCTTATTTTCTATTTTGTTACTGGTATAGGTGCTGGTATTATACAAGAATTGGTTTGGCACATAGACCTATCTAAGGCAGCAGAAGCATTCAATATGTATGCATCCACAAAAGACATTAATCTTCTTAAACCATATCTAACAAATCTTACAGACCACACATACATACCTATGGGACAATTAATGGATCTGAAAGAAAAGATGCTTTCTGCAGCTGTTACAGTAGGTGCTTCTGGTGCATTGTTTGGTGTATTACTTGCGTTTGCAATGATATTCCCACAAGCAAGAATGATGCTACTTTTCTTCCCTGTACCTATTCGTGCTCCTTATTTTGTGGCAATCTATGCTGTGGCAGAATTATTTTACGGAGTAGCTCAAACTGCCGATGGTGTGGCGCACTTTGCTCACTTAGGAGGTATGTTGTTTGGATTAATTCTGATATTAATCTGGAAAAGAAATGGTAAATTCTACAACTAATGGCAAATATTATAGAAGAAATTAAGCAAAGTTTTAGCAGAGGAAATTACCTTACTAGACTTATCTACATAAATGCAGGTGTGTTTGTGATTGTTAAGCTTATGAGTGTGATTTCAACATACGTGCTTGGGGTTTCTAATCTTTGGATTACATACCTAGAACTACCAGCATTCTTCCAAACACTTATGAGACAACCTTGGAGCATAATCACCTATATGTTTATGCACCACGACTTTATACACCTTATTTTCAACCTACTTACACTATATTGGTTTGGCAAGATTTTCACAGATTACTTTAGCCAAAAACAATTGGTGGGGCTTTATTTCTTAGGTGGCATTGGCGGAGCTATATTTTATATTCTAGCATATAATTTTATTCCTAACCTAAACTCACACATATTCCTTTCGTACCTAATTGGAGCATCTGCCTCTGTTATGGCAATTATCTTTGCACTTGTGAGATATTGTCCAAATCAAGAAATCCATTTGGCACTTATTGGACCTGTAAAACTAAAATATTTAGGCATTGCCATGTTGGTATTGGATATAATTGGTACATTTTCTTTAAATGCAGGCGGAAGCATTGCGCATATTGGAGGAGCCTTAATAGGGTATTTGTTTGCCCAATTTATGATAAGTTACGGGAAAGACATCACAGATCCTATAAATAAAGTAATTAGTTGGGTTAATGATTTGTTTAAAAAAGACAAAAAGCCTAAATTTACGGTTCATAAAAACACCTCGAAGACAGACGAGGAATGGAATATGGAAAATAAGAATAGAAAACGCGAAAACAATGAGGAAATTGACCGTATTCTAGAAAAAATCAAGAAATCTGGCTACACAAATCTGTCGGACGAGGAGAAGAAAAGACTTTTTGATTTAAGCAACAAGCAAATCAATAAATGAGAAAAACAATAATAAATGTAATTTTAATTATACTTAGTAGCTTTCTAACTCTATGTTTAATCCTGCTGAGTATAATGCCTTATAGCCACACTATTTCTTCTTATATTGGAAATTTTAGTTTGGCATTCCCATACGTTTTTATTTCTCTATTTGTTGTACTGATTGCTTCACTAATTAGATTTTCTCCTTGGAGTTTGCTTATTTGCCTACTTGGAGTTGGTTGTAGCATTCCAAATTTACTTAGAACATTTAGTTTTTCCCCTGAACTTGAAACCCAAACTTCAGAAAACTCAATTTCTTTGGTGAGTTACAATGTGCATTATTTCAATTTCTTTGTGGAGGATAATGCCATGGATTACATCAAGTATTGTGATGCAGATGTGATTTGTATCCAGGAGTTTGCCTGTCATAAATCATTGATTGACAAGTTCTCATTGCCTTCTATTAGGCTTAAGCTAGTTAAATATCCATATTCGCATATAGAGTTTACTAGTTCAAATAAAAATATGAAAAAAGGCATTGCCACTTTTTCTAAATATCCGATTGTAAAGAAAGAAAAGGTTGACTTTGGCAGTAAAAATCATAGTGCTATAAACTCCTATATCAAGGTGGGCAAAGACACTGTTCAGGTGATAAATTGTTATCTAGAGTCTAATAGACTTACCACCAAAGACAAGGATATTTCCAAATGGGAAAAGGACAATGAACCTATCAAGGAGATTTATAATAAACTAAGTGATGCTGCAGAAAAGCGTCGCAAACAAGCAGAACAGGTTGTTGCTAAAAAGAATAAAAAAATGGCATCTATTGTTTGTGGGGATATGAATGATGTACCTAGTTCATTTGTTTACAGAAGATTAAGAGGTGACTATAAAGATGCATTCCTTAGTCTTGGCAAAGGACTTGGCAATACTTTTCACGAAGGATTCTATAATTTTAGGATAGATTACATATTTTTTAATAACTTTGTAGATGCACATTTGTTTTCAATAGATAAAATTAATAAATCAGACCATTACCCTATTTTATTTAAATTTGAATTATGAAAGGATTAATTATCAGATACTACACTATTTATGTGTTTTTATTAGCACTTTTTGCTGCTATTAGTTATTTTGTACCTCAAATAGAACTAACACCAGACAATGCATATGTAGTTAGTGTAGTTTGCATTTTCTTCCTACTTACTATTCCTGCTACTCTAAAATTGTTTTCTGTAAAAACCAAAGGAAACAAAAGACTTAAAACCAAAGAGGAAAAAGAAGCCAACTATATGCTTTGGGCTAAGATTCAAATGTATATGATAGCACTTCCTGCTATGGTAGCGGCTATTGGATATGGTTTTCTTAGAGACAAATCTACTATCTTTTGCTACCTAATTGCATTTGTAGCATTAATTTTGTGTAAACCAAGTAATCAAAAAATGGAAGAATGCTCTTCTTCTGAAGACGAAAACATTTAATATTATGGAGATAATCGCTGTTGACTTTGACGGAACTATAGTGGAACACGCATACCCACAAATTGGGAAGCCTATTCCATTTGCCATAGAAACCCTACTTAAACTACAAAAAGAGGGTTATAGACTAGTGCTTTGGACTGTGAGAACAGGCAGATTGCTAAATGAGGCTGTTACTTATTGTCGCGAACGCGGGTTGGAGTTTTATGCCATAAACTGTGAATATCCAGAGGAGAAAGTCACTCCAGAAACTGGCAGAAAAATAGCAGCGGATATTTACATTGACGATAGAAATTTGGGTGGATTGCCAGATTGGGGCGTGATTTATTCTATTATCAAGGGCAAAACTACTCCTACATACAATGTGGAGTATTCAAAACCAAAATCTAAAGGTTTTGTTGCAAAACTAAGAAACTTATTCTACTAATATGTGGCTAAAAAACGAGACATTAAGGCTGAGAGCATTGGAAGAGTCGGACCTAAATATGCTTTATGATTGGGAAAACGATTCCAATAATTGGCTTTATACCAGCACTTTAATGCCTTATTCAAAGCATACTCTACTAGAATATATTAGAAATTGTCAAACTGATATTTTCGCGTTAGAAACATTGAAATTAGTAATAGAACTTACCGATGGCACAGCGGTGGGCACGCTAGATGTGTTTAATATTGACCATTTCAATGGCAGAGCAGAACTTGGAGTGTTTGTTGATTCTAAATATAGAGGCCATGGTTATGCCACTGTGGCGTATAATCTGTTTAAAGATTATGCCTTTAAATATCTTGGATGGGTAAATTTGTATTCTATTATACCACAAAAAAACAGCCCTATGCACAATGCGGCAATTAGGGCTGGATTTAGTAAAACTGCCACCCTTGAGAAATGGATTAAAACTCCTCAAGGATATGAAGATGCAGACATTTACACCTGCATTAATTAGTTTTAAATCTGAAAGATACTTCTTTTAACTCTTCATTGGCCTTAACGATTTTCTTCTTAAGGTCATTTTTGTATTCAGCAAATTTTTCTGCTAACTGTTTGTCGCCGATAGCAAGCATTTGCACTGCAAGAAGCGCCGCATTCATTGCACCATTGATAGCTACTGTTGCTACTGGTATTCCTGGAGGCATTTGCACGATAGCAAGAAGCGCATCCATACCGTCTAAAGAAGATTTGATAGGCACTCCGATTACTGGAAGTGTGGTCATAGAAGCTATTACGCCACCTAAGTGAGCTGCCATACCTGCTGCCGCAATTATCACTTTTATTCCTCTTTCTTCTGCGCCTTTGGCAAACTCTGCCACTTCGTCTGGAGTGCGGTGTGCAGAAAGAGCAGACATTTCAAATGGGATTTCAAATTCGTCTAACACTTTAGCAGCTTTTTCCATGATTGGAAGGTCACTTGTGCTGCCCATAATGATACTTACTTTTGGAGTCATATTGTTTTAGTTTTTATATGGTATTCTGTTTAAAATTGATTTGCCTAATGTTAACTCATCAGCATATTGTAGTTCGTCGCCTATTGCCACGCCACGGGCAATGGTGGTAATAGACACCTCTGGAAATGCAGAAAGTTTTCTTGCTATATAAAATGCAGTGGTATCGCCTTCCATTGTGGTGCTCAGTGCAAGAATTACTTCTTTCACCCCACCCTCTGCTACTCTTTTTATAAGACTTTCTATCTCAAGGTCGCCCGGGTGAACACCCTCCATTGGTGAGACCACACCGCCAAGCACGTGGTATAGTCCACGATACTGACCTGTTTGCTCCACAAGCATAAGTTCCTTGATGGTTTCCACCACACAAATGGTAGAAGAGTCGCGTTTTTCATCGGAGCAAATACTGCAAATATCTGAGTCTGAGATATTTTTACAGCATTCGCAGTACTTCACCTCGCTTTTTAGCATCATTAGGGCCTTGGCAAAATCATCTACCATCTCTTTGTCTTGCTTAAGCAAAAAAAGAGCCAAACGCAGCGCCGACTTTCTCCCAATCCCTGGGAGTTTCGCCAGCTGATTCACCGCATTCTCTAATAAATATGAAGGATAAGACTGCATAAGGTACAAAGATAGTGCAAACCGAGAGCAGAACAAAATAAATTTATTTATTTTTTATGCCGAGGTGCAGCCTATCTTATCAAAAGATAGTGCGAGCCGAGAGAAATACCAAATTTATTTGAGTATTAGTAAATTTAATTAGTAATTACGATACAACAAAGTATCATCAATCTTGACAATCGTATTAGAAGGAATATCAAGTTCCTTTGCAATTGTAGTCCACATAGAAACAGCATCACAAGTTTCATTAATGATACTATCAGCCTTTTTTATATGCATAGCCTCTGCCACAGCTATTAGATCTGCCCTTGTAATATTGTCCCATTTATTATTGATTGACATCTGATGATGCGAGGTCCATTCGCCTTTCGGATTGTATGCCCATGACATATCATATGCAGGTGATAGCTTCCATGTACCGGTTTTATCCATTAGGAACGATATGTTCTTTGTATGATCATCTTGATTACGAGCAATAACATTGAATACCATTCTTTTGAACATCTGTTCTGCTTGCCCGTATGGTAAACGCAAGCGACGCATCACCTGAAATGCCTGTTCATATGAGTAAGCATGTAGCATCTTATAATCGTAGTGGGCTATTCCACATAGTGTCTGCATGTGTATTTTTTCAAAACCTCCCATGCGATCAAATCGCTTTGTCATAAAGTGTGATCTGCCATTTTCCTCCAGCAATCGACACTCCGTCATCTCAATGCCAGCCTTTAATGCCATCTTATAGTAGGCATATTCAATCTTACCATAATGTTGTGGATCTCCCAATGCGGCATTTGTTACCCCATCTAGTTTCAAAAGCCAATGGTTGAAACCTTCTGCTGCCTCTAGTTGTCCTGAACGAACCTCTCCTGTCGTATCATTATAAGCAATAACAGCTTTTGCTCGTTGCCCTCCTGCCGAGGTACTAACTTTTATAATATTGATGAGAGCTTCTTTAGTATCTTCCTTTAAGTTTGTTTTTAAATCAGCTTTATCAGATAAAACCTCAGCAGCAATCTGAACCAAAGAACTAATTTCAATGGCAGATGATTCATCTAAGTAATCATCCTTGGCAGGCATAAATTCCAATGCTCCCATTGAACGTTTACTTTGATAGCATAATCTTTCCACAGGATTGGCAAATTCTCGTCCTAACGATGCTAACCATCTATCCAACAATGCCTTTCCGTATGCATCAGGTAATGCATCTGCTAATAGTCCTGGCAATCCCATAAAGGTATCTTTTGATAAATCTCTAAATGAGTGTGCTCTATTTTCATTAATTGGCATCATTAATGGTGACAAGTCCCAACCTTTCCTAGCGAAAGATGGTTCATATTCAAAAGTTGCAGAGCCTGTATTTTCATTCCACAGCACGGCACCAGCATACTCTCCCCAGATATATACTTTTGCTAAATTTACCATTCTGATTCAGTTTTATCGTTATTATTTCTTGTAGTATATGCTCGTTTACGCAACTTATTATTCTCTAACTGCTTAGCGTATGCTATAGGGCTCAACTCTGGCTCCTTAAAAAAATCTGCAAACATATGTAACACACCCAAAGCTCTGAGTAAAGGTATAAGTGTTTTTAAAGAAACACTTTCTCCACGTTCTAAAGCTGCTACACTGCTTATTGAAGCTCCAGCCGAATTTGCTAATTCCTTTTGACTGATATTCCGATCAAGACGTTGACGTCTAACAAACTCTCCTATCATTAAGAGAATCATATTGTCCGTAAGCGAATACATATCCATAACCATTGCTTTTTCAATTATTACAATGCAAATATAGCGATAATCATTGGATTTGCAATGATTATCACAGCTATTTTTTATTACATTTAGTCACATAAACTTACAAAAAAAACACCTTCCGCCCATTTAAACAATTATTACTCTGTAAAAAAGCCGATAATCACAAAGACTATCGGCGTTTCTCTGCTTATAAAAAGGATACAACCTCAAAGCATAACATTTACTTATCCATGACTTTATTTATAATATAAATTATAATAAGTCCTAAAATTATCATCATCAACATAATCAACTTCCCTTTCTACCCCAGATGATATACCACAAAGCAAACGCAATTAAACCAACTATTAATGAATACATAACTTTAAACACTGTTTCGTGTCGTGTGCAACTTCTAAAAGATTAATAAATTTTATGAATTTTGTATAATTAATTTTCAACATATAGAAGCATAAATGACATTTAAGTAGATTGTTATTTTATAAACTAAGGCAACTTATGCTTACATATCTCAATAAAGAGGCTATATAAGTCTGACTTATGTACGCCATATTTATATTTTCTATCCCAACTACACAAAGCCACATCTGTTTCTATATAAAAAAGATATGTATCTGTTGGTTTGTTATAGATAACTGACCATGAGTAATATAAACCATTAAATTTGACTAGTTTATTGTTAATTCCACTACTCTCTAAAACTTTCATTGATGTTGTATCTATTTCATGAACTACTTCATCTACTGCTTTTTTCACAGAAGTTTCATCAATATTATACCAAAATCTATTCCAAAATCCCATAATATATTTTTTTATAGTCTATAATATTTATTAATAATACTCAAAGAAACAAGGTAATTACATCTTATATTTCATTATTGTCAATCATCTTTTTAGCCTTATCTACAGCCCAATCAATTGTTTTTTGAGGTTTAAATAAGCCACCATTCTCTATAATGCTAGCATGTGGACCAGATATTACTTCATAAAATTTATTTCCATCTTTAACAAATAACACACGAGAACTAATTAATTTATTTATTGTTTCCACTTTTGTACCATTACTATTACCTCCAAGAGAAATATTTAGTTGATCTAAAAATGTTTCCTGCAATAAATAGGGTTGTTTTGTTGATCTAATAGTATCAAATGTTACACTTTTCAATTTATATGATACTCTGAAAAAATTACTTGGACGATCTTGAAATTCAGCAACTGGTCCATAAAGATCTGCTAAAAAGACTAAATTTTCATTATAAAAGAAACGTCTTATGTTAATTCGCAATGTATACCTCATATCTTTCACAATTAAATTATCCCTACTCACTTAAAGGCTTTTCGGGTTACTCCTATAGAATAATTTTTTTATCATTGTTAGAATCATAAATTATTGCATTATGATATTTTTCTTGACGATACAGTAGTTCTATATAATATTGTTCTTCAGAATTCTCTGTCCAACAATCCTTTTCAATCTGTATTTGAATTGGTTGGGATGAATTATTACCATATTGAATGTACAAATCTATAGTATGAGCAATATCTACTATTGATTTTTCCTTTATTTCATTACCTATTAATGCAATAACACCTTTCTTTAAATGTATACTCATACTAGACCTTATTTAGAAAATATCATATACCTAACAAATTGATTATATTCTAAACACATGCATGAAGTGCATTTAGAAATTAAAAACAATGATCACGCGGCCTCTACCACAACCACCTTCTACCTCAGACATCCATTTGTACCTACCATAAACACTATCTGTTCCATATTCTGGATTCGGCCACACAGACACATCATTCCCCAATTTATAATACGTCACTCCATTTATCGCTTTTGCAAATACATCTGCAACAGCACCATCCATATTACTCGTAAGACCACAACTATGTTTATATCCTTTTACATCATAAATACCAGCTACCCATTCCCATTTATTATTAATAGATCCAACTTGCTGATATGAATTTTCTTTAGATGTATTAGTACAAGATGTAAAATATAATACCACCAAAATTGCTGATAAAAAAATCTTCTTCATGATAAAACGTTAATTAAGTATTTGAATAATTTAATAATTTGTTTCTTATAAATAATACCTGTTTTCACATTGGTTCATCGTTTTTTCCCTACTAACTTAAAGGCTTTTCGGGTTACTCCTTTATGAATTGCTTTTTAATTTTTCTATCAAAAAGATTTGAAATTCACTTAAATAAATTTTTGAATAGTGAATATATAAAGCCAAACACTGAAAAAATAACAGCTGTAATGAATGGTAGATTATAAATAATAAGTCCAATGACTATTATAATTAAAATTATTTCCATAGGTTTTTTATTATTTTGGGGTTAATACTATATCTCTATATCACATTTTTTCACTAAAAGGTAAACTGCAAAACAAAACTTTTTCCACATATGTACATAAAAAAAGCGGGACTCCATTGTTGCAGTTCCGCTTCTGAGGCTCTCGCATTGCCCGCCAGTCTGAAACATGCAACACGAAGCCCACGCCGTATGTAGAGGTGTAGATACACCACACCCGTATATACATACCCGTAGGACATCTTTGTTGCTTTGTAATAGACTGACATAAAAGAATTTGCGAGATTCCAGAAGTCAACTACAAAACGTCTAAAGACGCCTATTATGTAAAATTTAGCCCACCCCATTTACTATACTCCCATAGCACGGCATGGACTCGTACAAAAGTATAACATTTATTAATATTTTCAAACGATTTAGATGATTTTTTTGTCATTCACACTAATTTTCATTACCTTTGTATCACTGCTGAAAATTAAAAATTGCACGAGAGGTAGCCCCCACTGCCAAAGTAGTAAAGTGAAAATATGTGAGAGAAACTTTATTGTTAAACTTAATTCTTTATAGAATGAAAAAAGAAAATCAAATCATTGGAAACAAAGTTTCCGTAAATCTACCAGATGGTATCGTTATTAACGAAAACGACTACAAAAAGTTATTTCATCAAACAGTTGAAATAATTGAACGTTCACGAGTAAAAGTTGCCAAACAGATTAATTCCACACGAACATCTACTTATTGGGAAATAGGAAAGCTACTTACTGAGTTAAAAATAGACAGCAAACATGGTGATGGAATAGTAGAAAGATTATCTGCTGATCTAAAGAAAAAATATCCTAACATGGGTGTTTCTCCAAGAAATTTGTGGAACATGAAACAATTTTATCTACTTTATTATCAAGGAGATACAAAACTGCAACAGGCTGTTGCAGTTTTGCCATGGGGTCATAATCTTGTACTAATGAACAATAATCTTTCTGCAGAGAATATAATTTTTTACTCAAATGAAGTTTGTTCCAAAGGATGGTCAAGAGAAATGCTTCTTAATGCCATAAAAGCAGAATTCCATCTTTCTGTTGAGCACATTGATAAATCTAATAACTTTTCAGAAACATTATCTCCTGCACAAGCAGAATACGCAAATGAGGTATTTCGTAGTACTTATAATATTGGTTTTATTGATGCAACAGAACCTCTTAAAGAACTAGATTTAGAGAAACGACTTGTTAATAAAATCACGTCTTTTATAATGGAACTCGGTAGAGGTTTTAGTTTTATAGGAAATCAATACACCTTAACTTACAACAATAAAGAGTATAGGGTTGATTTATTGTTTTACAACCGTCAACTACAGTCTATGGTTGCTATAGAACTAAAAATAGGTGAATTTAAACCTGAGTATGTAGGAAAAATGAACTTTTATTTATCACTTCTAGATAAATTGGAAAAGCTACCTAGTGAGAACCCTTCAATTGGAATTATATTATGTGCCAGCAAAGAACATCTAGAGGTAGAACTTGCTCTTCAAGATGTTAACAAACCTATTTCTGTTGCAGAATATAAATACTTATTTCCTAAAGAAAAATTACAAAATTTATTATTGGATGAATTATTGAAATAAGTGTTGTAGAAAAAAGATACCTAACTAATTTTAAGAAGATTTTATTTGCATTGTGAGAGGTATGCATTATCTTTGCACGTCTTTTTATGAGATCTTCTCTCTTATGATATTTATACTCATTGCATATATACTGCTTATTTTGGCTGTGGCTTTTTATAAAAGGCAGAGCGGGAATGATGTGTTTTTCACTGCTGAGAGAAATTCGTCGTGGGCAATGGTGGCATTTGGTATGCTAGGTGCTTCGCTTTCGGGAATATCGTTTATTTCTGTGCCGGGGATGGCTCCGAGCAGTGGTTTCACCTATATGCAATTGGTGCTTGGGTTTTCGCTTGGATATATTATTGTGGCAAAAGTGCTTCTGCCTCTGTACTACAAACTAAACTTAACCAATATTTACGAATACCTCAGCCTGCGCCACGGCAAACATAGTTATCGCACGGCATCAATGTTTTTTATACTGAGCCGAGGGCTTGGTTCTGCAGCCAGACTCTACGTGAGTGCATTTCTTATTCATAGCTTTATTTTTGCTCCGTTTGGCATTCCTTTCCCTTTGGTTGCTATTTTAATGGTAGCATTTATCTACCTCTACACATCTGTGGGTGGCATTCATACTTTGGTTAAAACTGATGTAATCCAAACTGTTTTCTTGCTTGGAGCACTAATTATTTTGCTTTTATTGTCTTACAATCAATTGGGAGAAAGTTCTTCACTCTGCGAAACATTAAGCCAACAATCTTTTATTGTTACAGACTGGGTAGCCAAAAACAATTTTGTGAAATACCTGCTTAGTGGTATGCTTATTACGGTGTGTATGACAGGCCTCGACCAAGATATGATGCAAAAAAATCTTACCTGCCGCACATTGAAAGAAGCACAAAAGAACATGTATAGTTACGGATTTATGTTCTTGCCTATCAATTTTGCATTCTTATTGTTGGGACTGTATGTGAGTAACATTTTTATAGAAAATGGCATAACTATTCCTGCAGAAAACGATATGCTTTTGCCAGAGGCTGTAAGAATGGGACTACTACCAGAGGTGGCAACATACATTTTTATAATAGGCATAATTTCAGCATCGCTTTCTAGTGCCGACTCCACTTTTGTGTCGCTTACCACCACTATTTCCACTACATTCTGTCCTACTCAGATAAAGGGGAATGAAGGTAAATTTGAAAATTTCAGAAAACTAACGCATATTGCTGTGGGAGTATTTTTCTGCTTAATGCTAATGGTATTTTACTTTGTGGGAAGCGACAATATGATAGACCTACTGTTTAATTTAGCTTCGTACACATACGGTCCACTTCTTGGTTTATTTGCCTTTTCAATGTTTACAAAATACAAAATCAACGATAAACTTTCTCCTATCATTTGTATAATTTCGCCTTCTATCTGCCTTGCCGCGCAGTTTTTAACAAACAATTCTTTCGGTTACGAATTGTTATTGTTAAATGGAATTATTACTTTTGTAGGATTATTACTTATAAAACGAAATGATAATACAGAGTGCAAAATTCTTAATAAGTAGCCCTTCGGTGGCAAAATGCCCAGACAGCAAAGTGCCTGAGTATGCCTTTATAGGACGTTCAAACGTGGGCAAATCTTCGTTAATCAACTGCATTACAGGAGTAAAGGGTTTGGCTATGACTAGTTCTAAACCTGGTAAAACTCTGCTTATCAACTACTTTAATATAAACGACAGTTGGCATTTGGTGGACCTTCCTGGTTATGGTTTTGCTCTTGCAGGCAAGAAAACACGTGCTCGCCTAGAGGAAATGATTTATGGTTATGTAAATGGTAGAGAACAACTTACTTGTCTTTTTGTTTTAATAGACTGCCGACACAAAGCGCAAAAAATAGATTTAGAGTTTATAAATTATTTAGGCGAAAATGGCGTACCTTTTGCTCTTGTTTTTACTAAAGGTGACAAACTTTCTAAAAACGCCCTTAAAATTCAAGTAGAAAATTACAAAAACACCTTATTAGAAACTTGGGAAGAACTTCCTCCTATATTTGTGACCTCATCTGAAACAGGAAAAGGGAAAGAGGAAATCCTTAATTACATAGAAGAAATTAACGAGGGCTTCTTGAATAATTAGGAATTAGGAATTAGGAATTAGGAATTTTTCTTATATTTGTAAATTATTTAAAAATTTATTCACTAATTTAAAATAAATACTATGTTAGAAGCACAAAAAAAGATGAAGACATGGTTCTATGGTCTTCTTTCGCTTCCAGCTACAGCTATGGGTTTTGGACTTTCAGTTCAAATTGCTGCATTAAGCTGGATTTTGTCAACCAAATATGGTCTTGACATTCACGAGATTGGTATTGTATGGGCTGCAGGTCCTCTTGCAGGTATCATTGCTCAACCTATTGTAGGTGCCGTTTCTGATAAACTTTGGTTTATGGGTGGTCGTCGTCGTCCATGGGTTATAATCGGCGGCGTATTAACAGGTTTAATGTTACTAGCTCTACCAAACCTAGAAATAGTACAAAAAGTTTTAGGAGGTGAAGGAAAAGAAGGTCTTCTTGCTATTGCGGTAGCTGTAGCTCTTACTTTAGACCTTGCTATCAACGTAAGTTTCAACCCTACTCGTTCACTTATTGCAGACTGTACAAGCAAAGAACAACGTAGTACAGGTTTCACATGGATGCAAACAGTTTCTGGTACATTCGGTGTACTTGCATACTTAATTTCAGTACTTCTTAACAATGAAATCCTTATCTATGTAGGTTCTGTTATTGCAGTTTTATTTACCATTGTCCCAATCTTCTTCATCGAAGAACCTCGCGAATTAGTTTCTGAAGAAGAGACTACTGTAAAAAAAGAAAAAACTTCTTTCAAGGATATGATAGAAACCATCCTTCCACTTACTGGTTTCCTTATCTATGGTATTTACTTTATAGTTGAAACCCTCTTAAAATTAGAAGTTGGTGGTAATATCTTTGGTTTAAACTATGTTGAGTTATCATGCGTTATTATCCAATTAATAGCTATCCTTGCAGTTTTATTCAACGTTACTCGCAGTACCGAAGATAACAACCAATTCCAAAAAATCCTTCTTGCTCACTCATTCACATGGTGGGGTGTACAAACCATGAACATTTATATGTTCTTCTATGTTGCAACATTAATTACAGGTATAGAAGGAAATGAAGCCGATATAAACTCATGGGCATTCTTAGTTCGTGACTTAGTTGGTGCTCTTCTTCCTGTACTTGTTCTAAATATATTAGCTAGAAAAACAGGTATGTCTAAAACTCACACTGGTTCTATCCTACTAATGGCTTTAGGTTATGGTATCATCTATTTCTTTGGTTCAAATATCTTCGTATTTTTCGCCGCATTATGTTTAGTTGGTATAGGTTGGGCTTCTTTAGTATCTCTACCTTTTGCAATGATGAGTAGTCGCATCAATCAAAGCAAAATGGGTCTATACATGGGTGTATTCAACTTATCAGTGGTTCTTCCACAACTAGTAGCTTCTGGTAAGATGGGTAAAATTATTAAAGACACCGCTTCAAGTGTAGAAAGTATACCTGCAGAAACAGTTCTTGAGATTACCAAAGTTAAAGACGGTATTTTCATAAACGAAACTGCTTTAGATAGCATCGCCACAAATACCCAAGTAGGTAATGATGTTATTAGCCGTGTTGCAGACAATATTATTATCAACAATGACACAATTCACAATGCTACAGAAATAATCAAACAAGTAGCCGAATCTGGAGAGAAATTCACATTTGTTAATGGTGAACAAATTATGAAGATTAAAGAAGGTATCTTCATTGCCGGAGAAAAAGTTCAAAATGCAGCTGCTTCTCTGAACATTAAGAAAATTGAAGAAACTGGTGAAAGAATTGCAGAAGTTACTACATACAATGACAATGTATCTATTATCTTCGCTATCTGTGCTATCTGTTTAGCAATCTCTGGCGTTCTTTGGTTCGCTGTTAAAGACAAAAAATAAGAGTTTATTCACATAAACACATAAAGAGATAATTCTGTTATTTCAATAATGGAATTATCTCTTTTTTTATTACCTTTGTAACGCCCTTGACCTCAACAAGGCACAGCTCTTGATGTTGTGTTTGTGAATGTAAGATTAATACCACAAACAGCAACTTTTGTTTTAATTAACTGAACTATAAATCTTAATTCTTAGTAATTATGAAAAATCAAAATTTAGATCAAAATCAAATCATTCTTTATTCTCCTAATGAGAGTATTAGTTTAGAAGTACGTTTGGAAAATGATTCTGTATGGTTAACCCAGGAACAAATTGCTATCCTTTTTGGAGTGAAGCGCCCTGCAATAACAAAACATATTAGAAACATATTTGAAACACTAGAGTTAGAAGAACATTCAGTATGTTCCATTTTGGAACGAACTGCTTCCGATGGGAAAACATATATGACACAGTTTTATAATCTTGACATGATTTTGTCTGTAGGTTATCGTGTTAATAGTAAAAACGCTGTACTCTTTAGAAGATGGGCATCTTCTGTTTTAAAAGATTATTTATTAAGGGGTTATTCTTTAAATAATCGTTTGTCGAATATAGAAGCACAATTGGAAGAACATTCTTCTGTTTTGTCTAGTCATCAGAAAAAAAAATAGATTTCTTTGTCCGTACTTCATTACCACCTATAGAAGGAGTCTTTCACAACAATCAAGTTTTTGATGCTCATATTTTAATGTCGGATTTGGTAAAACAAGCAAAAGTTCGCATTATCATTATAGATAATTATGTTGATGATTCTGTTTTAACATTACTATCAAAACGTAAAACAGGTTTGATAGCAGAAATTTACACTTACAAAAAAAGTGAACAATTTACTCTTGATTTAGATAAACATAATCTTCAATATCCATCGGTAACAGTACATGTGAACAAAACATGTCACGACAGATTTATGATTGTAGATGATAAAGTTTACCATATTGGAGCTTCTATAAAAGACCTTGGTCAGAAACTCTGTGCAGTAACATTGTTAAACTCAATAACAGCAGAAGATATATTAAATAAGTTAAAGTGAGATAACTAAATATTTAATTTAGATTTTAATTAAATTTGTTTGGCTGCTAAGCAATTTTAGCAGCCTTTTTTCTTCTTTAATGAGCAGCAAGCTCAAAGATGTGGTTTACGCTGTCGGGGATTTCTTCTTTGTAGTGGGTGACGAAGATAAGGCTTTTGTCTGGTTGGGCGGCAAAGGTGGAAATCATCTTTAGGCATCGCTTTTTGTTTGCAACGTCCATGCCGTGAAATGGTTCGTCTAGGATAAGAAGTTGTGGATTTTTCACAATAGCACGAGCAAAAAGAAGCATACGTTGTTCACCTGCAGAAACACGCAAAAATGGTTTATCTGCCAAATGCTCAATGCCTAGTTCTTTCATAAGTAGCAGAGCACTAGCGGTTTGCTTTTCGCTGCATTTTCTATACAGTCCTACACTATCAAAGAAACCAGACTGCACTACCTTTAAACAAGGCACATTTTCACGATAATAAAGGTGCATTTCCGAAGAAGTATAACCTATACGTTTTTTAATATCCCAAATGCTCTCACCAGAACCACGTTTACGGTCGAATAGCCAAATAGGAAGCGAATATCCTTGTGGGTTGTCGGCAAAAATATAGCTTAAAAGGGTTGATTTTCCAGAACCATTTGGTCCAAGAAGTGCCCATTTTTCACCTCGTTTTATTTGCCAATTTATATCTCCTTGGAAAACAATGCCATCATATACTATGCTAACATGTTTCATTTCCACTGCATTGGCATAATCTTCATTTCCTAAATCTGAAGGTTCAAATTTACATTCGCCAGAAAGCGAAACTTCTTCTGCTGGCGCCACGCTATATTCGTTTACAGGTCCTGCATAAACTGGCGCACACGCCTGTAAATGAAGCAGATGTGTACTACAAGCAGGAATATCACGAGCATCAGCTACTATGAAAAGCATTTGAATACCTTGTTCCTTTAGGTAAACAAACACCTCTTCCATATCTTGGCGAGTTTCCACATCAAGCCCGATAAATGGATTGTCGAAAATAAGCATTCGTGGCTTTTCTAGCAGAGATTTTGCTATAATAAGTCTGCGAAGTTGACCACTAGACAGGGTAATAAGTCTGTGAGAAAGCAATTCACGCAGTCTAAACAAATCGATAAGTTTTTCTACCCATTCTTCTTTCCCCTCGCATTGCATTAGCTCCCCTACTGTTGGGTACCACTCCACTTCATACACGTTGAATCTTTGCTGATAATAGGCATCTCTAAAATCAGAAAACGAATAAGCAGACTGAAAGTGTATGGTTTTTATAAACTGACGTGGATAGATAAACTCCGTAGTTTTTTGTCTTTCTTCTTCTAAAAAAGGATATTCAATATTGCCACTAGACAGCCCATATCTACCGCAAATAATCTCTGTAAGCAAAGTTTTTCCACTTCCATTTGGACCATAAAAAGTCCACACATCGCCTTTATTCATTGTAAATGAAATAGGCATTGGAAACTTCACATCTGGAATGCTTGGCAGTATGTTTGATACTTTAATAAAAGAATTCATAATTATAATTATTAAAAAAGTTTGGAACTCGTAAGTCCCAAACTTTTTGTTATTTTTTATTTCTCCTAATTATTGCTTTTAAAGGAGGGATTTTAAACCCTTCTATAAAATTGATTTTAGAGGAGCTAGTTCATTTTACTTAACCTCCCAAGCAAGTGCTGACGCTCCTAATATCGCAGCATCAGATTCGTTCAATTGAGAGAACATCACATCAATTTTACCGCGCCATTGAGGCATTACGTTTTCATTTAGGGCTTTTACTACAGGTTTCATAATTAGGTCACCTGCTTTTGTAAGACCACCAAACATGATGATAGCTTCTGGAGAACTGAATGCAACGAAGTCTGCCATTGCTTCACCTAGCATAGTGCCTGTGAAATCAAAAATATCTATTGCAAGTTCGTCACCTTGTTGCGCAGCTTCAAATACGTCTTTTGAAGTAATGCTTTCTGCAGGAATGTTACGAAGAACACTTTTTTTGTCGGTAGTTTCTAGAAGTTCACGAGCTGTACGAGCTACACCTGTAGCAGAAGCATATGCTTCTAAGCAACCAGTCTTACCGCAACCGCAAAGACGACCGTTCTTTCTTACCATTGTAACGTGACCAAGCTCACCAGCGAAGCCGTCGTGACCATAAAGAACATAACCACCTACAACGATACCACTACCAACACCTGTACCTAAGGTGATTGTAATGAAGTTTTTCATACCACGAGCAGCACCGTATGTCATTTCACCTACTGCAGCAGCGTTAGCATCGTTTGTTAAACGAACAGGAAGACCTATGCGTTCAGACATTAAATCTGCAAAAGGAATTACTTTCATACCACCGAAAGTAAGGTTTACAGCATTTTCAATAGTACCTGTATAATAATTTGCATTTGGAGCACCGATACCTATACCACGAATTTTAGACATTGGAATATTAGCTTTTTCAGCCAATTTTTCCACTGCTGAGCATAAATTATCAATAAATTCCACATGAGAATTGGTATCATTACTTTTGATTGCTGTTTGAGAAAGCACTGTACCACGTGTGTCAACGATACCGATTTTTGCAGATTGACCGCCTATGTCAATCCCTACTACATAAGGTCTGTCCATAATATTTTTGTTTGATGTTAAGATTATAATAAATTCAATAAGGCAAAGATAACAATCATTTTTTAAAAACTTAAATTCCAACCCTAAAAATTTCTATTTTAGAAGATAAAATTGTAATTTTGCGAACTTAATTAAACAAAGATTGTGAATATCTCTTATAATTGGCTTAAGAATTACCTAAATTTCGACTTATCTGCAGAAGATACAGCAAAGAAACTAACATCTCTAGGTCTAGAAGTTGGTACTGTTGAAGAAATTCAAACCATCAAAGGTGGTTTAGAAGGTTTAGTTACTGCTAAAGTGGTAGAATGTGAAGATCATCCAAACTCAGACCATTTACATATTACTAAAGTAGATGCCGGAAATGGCGAACTTATTCAAGTGGTATGTGGTGCTGCAAATTGCCGCGCTGGTCTTACTACAATTCTTGCTACTGTGGGCACTACCCTATATTCTGGCGACGAAAGTTTTAGCATCAAAAAATCTAAAATCAGAGGCGTAGAATCATTTGGTATGCTTTGCGCAGAAGATGAAATTGGTATCGGCACAAGCCACGAAGGTATTATTGAACTTCCAGAAGGCACCGCACTAGGTGTACCTGCAAAAGAATATTACAATATTGAAGACGACTACCTAATAGAAGTAGATATTACTCCAAACCGTAGCGACGCTATTTCTCACTTTGGTGTGGCTCGCGACCTTGCTGCTGGTTTAAATCTACCAGTAATGCGTCCTTCTGTTGATGGTTTCAAAGTAGAAAACAACGACTACGTAGTAGACGTAACTGTAGAAAATTCAGACGCTTGTCCTCGTTATAGCGGCGTTACTATTAATAATGTAAAAGTAACCGAGTCTCCAGACTGGTTAAAAAACAAACTTTTAGCTATTGGTCTTCGCCCTATTAACAATGTGGTAGACGTTACAAACTTTGTTCTTCACGAAATTGGTCAACCACTACACGCATTCGACGGCGACAAAATCAAAGGCAACAAAATTGTTGTTAAAACATTGGCCGAAGGCACTAAATTTACCACTCTAGACGGCGTAGAACGTTCTCTTGGCGAAAACGACCTTATGATTTGCAACGCAGAAGAAGGTATGTGTATTGCAGGTGTATTTGGTGGTTTAGACTCTGGCGTAACAGAAAGCACTACTAAAGTGTTCATCGAAAGTGCATATTTCAACCCAGTGAGCATTAGAAAAACTGCTCGTCGCCATGGCTTAAATACCGACGCATCTTTCCGTTACGAACGTGGTTGCGACCCAAATATCACCCTTTATGCACTAAAACGTGCTGCTACACTTATTCAAGAAGTAGCTGGTGGTCAAATTTCATCAGAGGTTATCGACATTTATCCTAACGTAATAGAAGACTTTAAGGTAAGTGTTACCTATAACAAAATAAACTCACTTATCGGTGCAGAAATTTCTAAAGACAGAGTAAAAGAAATTCTTTCTGGACTAGAAATTAAAATTGAAAGCGAAACAGAGGACGAACTAAATCTTCTTGTTCCTCCATATAGAGCAGACGTTAAACGCGACGTGGACGTAATTGAAGACATCCTTCGTGTTTACGGATACAACAATGTAAACCCAGGCGTTTCACTTCAATCTGCTATCAGCTATTCAAAACAACCAGATTCTACAAAACTTCAAAACAAAGTTTCTGATTTCCTTTCTGGTGCTGGATTTAATGAAATCTTAAACAACTCATTAACAAAGGTTTCATATTACAACGACATTAAATCTTATCCAGTAGAAAATGCTGTAAAAATAATGAACCCACTTGGTACAGATTTAAGTGTAATGCGTCAAACACTTCTTTTCGGAGGTCTTGAAAGCATTTCTAGAAACTTAAATCACCGTCAAAATCGTATTTGCATGTACGAGTTTGGCGAATGCTACCACTACAATAGCGAAAACAAAAAAGAAGACAACGTGCTTTCTGCATACTCAGAAGAACTTCACCTTGGTATGTGGCTTGCAGGCAACCACACAAATGCAACTTGGGCAGACAAAGAACGCAAATTCTCATTCTTCGACCTTAAAGCATATGTGGTTTCTTCTCTTACTCGCATTGGCATTAAAGCAGAAACTTGCGTTTCTTCTAAAAACGAAGAAGACATCTTCAGCCAAGGCATCAACATCTGCACAAGAGGAGGCAAAGTACTTGTTAGCATGGGTATTGTAAGCAAAAAACTGCTTAAAGCATTCGATATCAACACAGAAGTTTACTTCGCAGATTTCAACTGGAAACTTATTCTTAAACAACTGAAAAATAGTGCTGTTAAGTATCAAGACATTCCAAAATTCCCAGAAGTAAAACGCGACTTAGCACTACTTCTAGACAAAAACGTAAACTTCGAGGAAGTAGAAAAAATAGCTTACGAAACAGAACGTAAACTCCTTAAAAATGTAGTTTTATTCGACGTTTACGAAGGTAAAAACCTAGAAGAAGGCAAAAAATCTTACGCTATCAACTTTACTCTTCAAGACGCTGAAAAAACTCTTCAAGACAAACAAATTGACAAGGTAATGCAAAACCTTATCAAAGCATACGAAACAAAACTTAACGCGAAGATAAGATAAATACATTGCGGTCACTGAGCCTGTCGAAGTGCCCGCAATTATACAAATAAAATCGGGCCCTTCGACAAGCTCAGGGACCGATTTCAACTAAACGACTAAACAACTAAACAATAATATCATGGGAAGAGCATTTGAATATCGCAAAGCGACCAAAATGAAACGTTGGGGAAACATGGCCCGCGTTTTCACCAAAATTGGTAAACAAATTACTATAGCTGTACGTGAATCAGGTAGTGATCCAAACGGCAACCCACGTCTTAGAATGCTTATGCAACAAGCTAAGAAAGAAAACATGCCTAAGGAAAACGTAGAACGTGCTATCAAAAAAGCATTATCAAAAGACGAAGCAGATTACAAGGAACTAAACTATGAAGGATACGGTCCTCACGGCATCGCTATCTTCGTAGAAACTGCTACCGACAACCACAACCGTACAGTATCAAACATCCGTAGCTACTTTACAAAACACGGCGGTTCTCTAGGCACATCTGGCTGTCTTCAATTCCTTTTCGACCACAAATGTGTGTTCTCAATCGTGCCAAAAGAAGGTATGGAACTTGAAGAACTAGAACTAGAACTTATCGACTTCGGTGTAGAAGAACTAGACAAAGACGACGAAGGCAACATAGTATTCTACGGTGACTTCCAATCTTATTCAGCTATTCAAAAATATTTAGAAGACAACAACTTCGACATCAACAGTGCTGAGTTTGAACGTATTCCAAACGACTACAAAACTCTTACTGAAGAGCAAAAAGCTTCTGTTCAAAAACTTCTAGATAAGATTGAAGAAGACGAAGACGTACAAAACGTATATCACAATATGGCTGAGTAATTTATACTCGCTGTAGGAAATGACAATAAGCAGCAGCAACGGCGTCGGTTGCATCAAGTTTTTTAGGAAGATCTTCTTTTGAAATACAAAGCAATCGGCGAACCAAGTCTGCTACCTGTTCTTTAGAGGCTCCACCGTTACCGGTGAGAGCCATCTTTATTTTAAGAGGGCTATATTCGTACACTTTAAGTCCAGCCTGCATACATGCAGCGATTGCCACGCCCTGAGCACGACCAAGTTTTAGCATCGACTGCACATTTTTTCCAAAGAAAGGGGCTTCAATAGAAAGTATTTCAGGGTCGAACTCGTTTATTACCTCAGTAACGCGAGTAAAAATCTTGTTGAGCTTGTCGTAGTGAGTTTCGCAATCTTTAAAGTCGATTACACCCATTGTAAGCAGAGTTGCTTTGTTCCCCACTGTCTTTATCACCCCATATCCCATCACGGTAGTACCAGGGTCGACACCTAAAATCACTTGTTCTCTGCGTTGCAGATTTCTCATACTTATCACACTCATATACAATATTTTATCTCAAACGAGCATCAGCTCCCCACATTAGTTTTTCACGAAGTGTATTGAAGTATGTATGATTCAATCTCTTTGCCACTTTCACAGAATAAGGCGCTTTTTCTATGCTTAAACGCACATTGTTTGTGCATAGAGAAGAACGACCATCTAGAGACACTAAGAAATGATTTGTTCTGCTTTCTACCTCTAATTCTATTTTCCAATTGTCTGGAATAATCACAGGTCTTAAGTTTAAGCTATGAGGAGCCACTGGCGATAGCATAAACGACTTATTCTCTGGCATCATAATAGAAGCACCCACACTAAGTGCGTATGCTGTACTACCTGTTGGTGTAGAAATCAAAAGACCATCGGCTCTATATGTACAAAGATATTCTCCGTTTATGATTGTGTGTACACGAATCATAGACGAAGTATCTTGTTTAAGCACTGCTATCTCGTTAAGTGCCACAGAGTTACCTTCTTCATCACTTCTTTTAAGAGACAACAAAGAACGTTCCTCCACAGTGAAACCTGCAGAGAAAATTTCATTAATGGCAGTTTTAATTTCGTCGCCAGGCACGTCTACCAAGAAACCCAAATTGCCAAGATTTATACCCAAAATAGGCACACCAGCCTCACCCACTTTGTAGGCAGTTCTTAAAAATGTACCATCTCCGCCCAAGCTAAGAGCTAAATCAAGTGAAGAATATTCTTCCCTTTTAAGCAGAGAAAACTCAGGCAAATCATGAAGCGAATTTGCTACTACAAAGCCATTAACCTCAGCATCTAAAAAAATCTCTACAGACTTTTCGTTAAGTACTGCAAATAAATCTCTTAGTGCTTTTTCAAAACCATGTTTGCGAACGCTACCAAAAATGGCTACTTTCTTTATTTGTGTAAAACTTTCTAACATTTATTAATAGAAAAAAGGTAATATTTTTGTATCTTTGCTCGTTGATAATATAGAGTTCGATACTGCAAAGTAAACTATTTTTTACGAAAATGACAAAATTAAGTGTAAATATAAATAAAATAGCTACTATTCGTAATGCTCGTGGGGGTAATACTCCAAATCTTTTACAAGTAGCTTTAGACTGCGAAAAGTTTGGTGCTGAGGGTATTACAGTGCATCCACGTCCAGACGAAAGACATATTAGATACGCAGACGTTCGTGAGTTAAAACCATTATTAACAACTGAATTTAACATTGAAGGTTACCCTTGCAAGTCTTTTATCGATCTTGTTACAGAGGTAAAACCTGCTCAAGTGACCCTTGTGCCAGACCCACCAGAAGCATTAACTTCAAACGCAGGTTGGGACACAATCAAAAACAAAGATTTTCTTATCGAAGTGGTTTCTGAGTCTCCAGAAAACCGATCTGTCGTTCGAATAGGTTGCAATGTACAAGCCCTTCTCGGAGAAGGTGCTGGTAAACTTAATTCCAACACGGTTAACCGTGGTGTACTGCGAATACCACTTCTTGTCCTGCCAGAGCTCGTCCTCAAGACGTCCGTCGATAACTACGTTGTCAAGGTCGGGAAGCTCGCCGTAAGCCGCGGTATCGCCGTAGCTGTACTCGGGAAGCTCGCCCTCGATTTTAGCAGGGGGAGTAGCCGCGCCTGCCGTACAAGCGGCGCAGGTGATAGCAAACGCAAGAGCAAGCAGCGCGAATAAAGCGTATCTAATGAACTTTTTCATAATTCGTTACCTCCGCTTACGCATTCTTTCCGAAGATGTAAAGCTCGGAAACCTTGATGGAGCCGAACTCCTCAAGAGCGGTGTTGTCGGGCTCTGCCGAGATACAGATGTTCATTTCGGTAACCTTGATCTCGTTGAACTCCGCAACCGCCGCGCTACCCTTTCTCATAACTGCGTTGGAATCGAAGAAGTCCTCCTTGTCGGTAAGCACGTTCTCGATGTAAACGTAGCCGTTGTATTCGTTTAACGAGTACCACGATGGCTTCTCTGCAAGCTTGAACTGTACGCAATCAATTGCCTTGAACGCGAAGTCGTAGCTTCCACTGTTGTAAACCATAAGAGCCTTTACGGTAACGGGATTATCCCACTTAAGAGTAATGATCATCTTGCCGCCCGTCTTGCCGTACTCGAATACTCTCGAGGTCGGGTGAGCAGTTACGAGGTCGTCGGTAAGATAGGAAATCTCACCCTCGTCGCCGTTAGCGGTAATGGTTGCGCTCTTAGCTACGTTGGTATAGCCCGTGTACGCCTCGGGCTTGGGCTGCAGGTTGTAGCTGGGTCCGTTGGAGAACATCATATCG
>JAZOMZ010000014.1:0-3308 GCA_045654205.1 Candidatus Enterocola sp.
GCTGTGCCAGCCAGCTGGGGCTCATCACCATGCCCACCTATCAGCAGGCTTTGGGCGAGTTTCCGGGCATTGGGGCCAAGTCCGGCTATTACAGGTATCTTGAATTCCCTTTCAACGAGAGCGAGACCGCGCCCGTAAGCAAGGCTATCCGGAAGATGATGGAGGAGTAGGGGGGGCGCTGACCGCTGATTCGGTACAAATGTCGGTACAAATGTCGGTACAAAATCGGCCGAGAGTTGTCCGAGTCGTTGGGCATTACGCTGCGCCAATGCGAGCGCATACTGGCATCGATGAAGCAGAAAGGCCTGATTGAGCGCATCGGAGCCAAGTCTGGCTATTATAATACCGCGAGTTTATGTTTGCCGAAAATGAACTTAACTTAGTACTGAGACATTTAAATAATTGCATCAATGACGGACATGATTGAGAATCTTTCTCAACGTCATTTTTCTCTGAATAAAACAGGAACATTTATGTAAAAATACGTATCTTTGCATTCACTATGGTAGACAAAAGCCTAACACAAAAGATGAAACTACAAGACTTTCCAGAAGAAGTGACGAAGGAGGGTATAAAAATATATGGTGAGACATCTTTAGAGAATCAGATGGCCGTGCTGAGCCAATTCCTTCACAATAAAGGGATTGGAGATAACTCTATTGAGGAAAATAATCGAAGAAAAGAGATTGTACTGGCAATTCATGATTTTTTAGAAAAAAAGAATGCCCTTGATAATGAAGAGGAAATAGATGAAGAGTACGCTTTGAAAGTAGCAGAAAATCCATCCGAATATATTCTTTTCTCTGATTTTTTCAATGTACCGTTTCCCACTCCAGCAAATCCCGGTTTTACATTTATTGACCTTTTTGCAGGAATGGGTGGATTCCGATTGGCAATGCAGGCACAAGGGGGAAAATGTGTTTTCAGTTCAGAATGGAATAAGTTTGCTCAAAAAACATATTTTGCAAATTTTGGTGAAATGCCGTTTGGGGATATTACTAAAGAATCAACAAAAAAGTATATACCCGAAAAGTTTGACATTCTATGTGCTGGGTTTCCTTGTCAACCATTTTCTATTGCCGGAGTTTCAAAGAAAAAGAGTTTAGGGCGCGAGACTGGTTTCAAAGATAAAACACAAGGAACGCTTTTTTTTGATGTGGCGGACATAATAAGTCGCCATCGCCCTAAAGCATTTTATCTTGAAAACGTTAAAAATCTGGCTTCTCACGATAAAGGTAACACTTTCCGTGTAATTCGTGAAACATTAGAGGAACTTAATTATTCAGTACATTATCAGGTAATGGATGGTCAACCTTATGTTCCACAACACCGCGAACGTATTATGATTGTAGGTTTTGACCGGAATGTTTTTCAAGGAAAAGAGAACTTTACTTTCCCTGAACAACCAACGCCAACCAAGACAATAAAGGACATTCTTGACTCAAACCCCGACCCCAAATATACACTTAGTGATAAACTATGGAGCTATCTTCAGGCATATGCCGAAAAGCATCGAGCCAAAGGTAATGGCTTTGGTTATGGAATGGCCAGCCTCGATGGTATTAGCCGCACCCTTAGTGCTAGATACTATAAAGATGGTTCCGAAATATTAATACCGCAAGCTGAAGGAGAGAATCCTCGTAAATTATCTCCTCGCGAATGTGCACGTTTGATGGGCTACCCCGATACTTATAAGTTGAATCAAGTCTCTGACGTACAAGCATATCGACAATGTGGAAATTCAGTTGTCGTACCACTGATTTCTGCTGTTTCTGAGCAAATTATAACGACTTTAAACAATTATGAGCGAAATATTGTATTCAGCAATCAGTAGCGTTCAAAAATCAAAAGCTGCATGGTGTCGTTTTATTACTGGAAACGACACTGGTACAACAGGCTCCCACCAAGCAGGTTTCTATATACCAAAATGTGCATCGACTTTGCTCTTTGACAAACCGGGCTGCAAAGGTGAAAACAAAGAGAAAACAGTACTAATAAAATGGCAAGATAGTTTTACAACCGAAAGTTGTATGAAATATTATGGAAAGGGTTCACGAAACGAATATAGAATTACTCGTTTTGGTAGAGGCTTTCCTTTCCTTCAAGATGAAAATGTTGGAGACCTGCTTATTATTGCTAAATTCAGCGAAGAAGACTATGTTGGATATGTACTAAGCCGCGATGAAGATATAGATGCTTTTTTTGCAGCGTTTAATCTTGCTCCAGACGAGACAAACCAACTTATTGATGTAAACGGTATAGTACAACCAAATGACAAGATTTCACAGTTTATAAAAAAGCTTGTAGAATGTTTTAATAGTTTCCCTGAAACCAAGATTATGGCTAAGGGGGCGCGCGATTGTTTTAATCAAGCATACAACATCTCTAAAAACGAATTAAAGAGCAAACCCGATGAGATTCTACTGAATTGGGTAGATACCGAATATCAGCTTTTTAGATCTGTTGAGGAAAAACTATATGCAAAAGCCATCACTAAAACCTTTGACAGCGTTGATAGTTTTGTCAAAATGGCCAATGAGGTTATTAACCGTCGTAAATCCCGTGCCGGCAAATCTTTAGAACATCATTTGGCAAACATTTTCACAGAGAATGACTTAGTCTTTGAGGAACAAGCTATCACAGAAGACAATAAAAAACCCGATTTTCTTTTCCCTAATGCAGAATGTTATCATAATCTACATTTCCCCTCTGATAATTTGATAGTACTTGGAGCCAAGACAACTTGCAAGGACCGCTGGAGACAAGTTTTAACCGAGGCCAACCGTGTTGATAGAAAGTATTTGTTTACCCTGCAACAGGGAATTTCAAAGAATCAATTAAAAGAGATGCATGATTCAAAACTTACTTTGGTTGTACCCCGTAAATATATACCTAGTTTCCCAAAAGAATACCAGGATGAAATAAGTGACCTGTCCAATTTCATCAGAATGGTGGAAGAAAAACAAAAGAGTCTTCCAAAGTTTTATCTCTTTTAATGAATCCAATCCCTAAAACGCTAAAGACTGTAGATTAAAACAACCAGTTGCCCCTCTTTTGGTGGACAACGGTGGACAATGGTGGACAATGGTGGACGTCCACTATAGTCCACCATTTTTTTTTCGTGCCTTAAAAAAGTGCCCTACCTTTGCACCGTAACCCAACGACAAGGACTGGCCGGTCAGAGAGAGATAAAGTGGGGAATCAAGAGTTTCAAACAATTAAAAAAAAGGAGAAAAGACATGAAGACAGAAATGATTGTAAAGTTAGTGGGAGAAATGGCAGAGGGTGTCTCACAGCGTACTGGAGAC
>JAZOMZ010000015.1:0-60249 GCA_045654205.1 Candidatus Enterocola sp.
AATGAAAGCTATTCACAACCTAACAACATAGGATAATAAAAGAACTTGAACTGTTTCTGATTTGTCAAAGATACTAAAATGAAAGCTATTCACAACGTCGCATGGATCACAAGTGTGAATCAAAGACTGTTTCTGATGTGTCAAAGATACAAAATTTTATAAATCATGCTGCGTCTCGGCAAGGAAAAAATAAATTATTTCTTTGCTCTCAACTTGTGTTAATCATAGAAATGCTAAAATACATTACTGGATGCAAAAGCATAGATTTTTGGGAATAAGGAGGAGACAAATCTCGGGAGTGATATAAGTGATATCTATCTACTCCATGTTTCTATACGTTCTTGGATTATTCTTCGAGGCAATCTTGGATTAATAGTTAGAAGTTCATGTAGTTTTACCGCTGCCAACTGGCTAGGAATTATATTATATTCAACTAAAAGATCAAAAATGTATATGATTCCTTTTACCGAGACATTCGATTCAATTGCTCTTTTACGTAATTGAGAATCTCCTGTTAGCAAGGTATAATTATTATTTTGTGCATAATACCACACCGCACAATCTGTAAATGATACATTACCTTTTGCATCAATTTGCAAGTCTACTATTGCCAGTAATTCATTAGGATTAAATGTTTTAATTTTCAATCTTCCTTCTTTAACATATTGATTTACAGCCATAAATTGTTCTTTTTCTGTTAATTCATTTAAAACAAAATCAACAGTATGAACATTTATTGGCAATTTAAAGAAAGACTCTAACAATCCTATAGAATACAAATCAATAAATATATTTGTATCATTTACAACTATCTCCACTTACACTAAATTTAATTGATTGCGAACTTCGGTGATAGGAAGATTAAGTAACGTGCTTGCTTTTGAAATAGAAATGATATCACTTGCCAATGCACGAAATACTAATCTTTCGAAACGACTAGATTCCTCTCTTTTATATCTACTCTCTTCTACTTTTTCTTTAAACAATGGTTTATTTTTTTTATTAATAAAATAAGTTTTATACCTATTAGGAGTTATAATATTTAAAGATTTAGCTTTATACATCAAACTATCTATTGAAATTCCATATTGAGTTTGAATATCTTGCAACTCCTTCAATGAAATATCATGACGGTTCATTCCTAATTTATTCATAAATACATCTCTTGAAATTAGCATTTCTACAGCAAATAAATTACAGAAATCCTCTTTCTGTTTTTCGTTAATTGACGTATCAAAATCTAATATTAGATGACCCAATTCGTGCAACGCAGTAAATCTTTTACTTTCTGCATCTAACTTTTGATTAAAAACAATCACTGCACTATCACCATTAACAGTTCCACTAAGACCTTTAAAACTATTAGAGGCATCAATTTCAATCACTTTAATATTATTCTCCTCCAAAATCTCTATAAGATTATTAATACCATCATCACCTAATTTCCAATCATTTTTAATTTGATTTGCGATTGAATAAATATCAGCTTCGCTCTGGATAGACAAACCATTATGCTGAAATTTTGTTTTTATATCAAAAATAGATTCTATTTCAAAATATCGTTCCAATTTATCCTTTACTATCTCTTTTATTGAATCTATCTGCTTTGCACTCAAGTGTGAACCTTTTCTAAATTCTACATTGTCTATTGTGATAGTTAATGGACGGAAGAAATAATCTACACTAACTCTTAATGCATTAGAAAGTGATATTAGAGTAGTACTATCTGGCATCATTTTTCCTGTTTCATATTTAGAGACAGACTGCCTAGTTATAATATTATCTAATTTTTTACATAATTGTTCCATAGAAAAACCTTGCATAATTCGTGCTTGTTTTAATCTGTTTGCAAATACATTTTTCATAATTTCTAGCTTTATCCTTCAGTTGACAAATATACATATTTTTTATTATTTGTCAACCATAAATAAAAAAATAATGATAAGAAAAATACTAGAAGTGCTAAAATACATTACTGGAGGCAAAAGCAAAGATTTTTGGGAATAAGGAGGGGATACGATAAAGTGAAATTTTACGGCAACCTAACCCCTCTAGAGGCCACTAAAATGCGTTGCCATTGCTCTGCGGTAAGGCGAATATCGAGTGCTTCTATGCTGCGTTTTATGCGATCTATATTTCCGCTACCGTTTATTGGCACAATGCCTGCAGGGTGCTGAGCAATCCAAGCAAATATCACTTTATCTATGCCATCCACTCCTATTTCGCGAGCCACTCTGTCTAGTTCTGCCACCACACGATGCGATTTTTCGCAATCGGGATGCACAAGTTTGCCCCACGCCAGTGGAGAATATGCCATAGGGCGAATGCGTTTCCCCAATAAATAACTCAAATTGCCATTTTCAAAATGTTCCAAACAATATGGCGACACCTCTATCTGATTTGTAATAAGTGGCACATTGCAATACGACTCAAGCATAGAAAAATCGTGCGCATAAAAGTTTGACACTCCAAAATGAAGTACCTTGCCTTCTGCGTGCAGTTTATCAAAAGCTCGTGCCACGTCCACAGGGTCTAGTAAGTATGAAGGACGATGAAGAAGCAGTAAATCGATGCGGTCTGTACGCAAATTTTTCAAAGAGTGTTCTACTTGCCCCACAATATAATCGTAACTATAATCGTAGAACTGAATTTTTCTTTCTGGAAATTTGTCGCTCTGAATACAAATACCACACTTTGTAATAATTTTTATATCGTTTCTAAACGAAGGGTCTAACGCCAACGCATCACCTACTAGTGTCTCGCAAGTATAGTTTCCATAAATATCTGCATTGTCAAAGGTATCAATGCCCATCTGAGCAATTGTTTTCATTTGTGCAAGCAACTGCTCACTTGTCAAATGCCAATCGTTTATACGCATCTGTCCATGCACCACTTGAGATATAGAAAAATCTGGTGTAAGTGATATTTGTTTCATAATAAAAGTTTTAATTTCATTATACTTCTTCTAAAATACTCAAATCAATATCAGGAACTATAATATCTGCCAATTTTTCTTTTATAAGGAAACCCATATAAAGTGGAATTGTAAGAACTTCACCTTCACGACCTACATTATATTTACCTAATTTTATTGCATTATTTAGGTGATATACATCTTTGTTTTTCAAAACTGTTTTTAAACTTTTTGTTTTACTAGATTTTGCCTTTACTTCAACTACCACACATTCACTCTTATATCTGACTAAAAAATCTAACTCTAAACCACTATCCTTTTGAAAATAGTATAATTTTTGTCCAGATTTACATAAAAAATCAGCCATAAGATTTTCATATATAGCTCCTTTATAACCTAAAAGATTTCCTTTTAATATATCAGCCTGTGTACCATAGTCCAACATAGAAATAAGTAAACCAATATCAGTTGTATACAACTTAAAACTATCTGAAAGTGCATTTCCCTCTAGCGGCAACTCTGTAATTCTTGTATTGTAACACCTTTTAGCAATGCCTGCATCTTCAAGCCACTGAATACTTCCTATATAATGTTTAGAACGACCACCTTTTCTCACTATTGAATATTGGAACTTCTTATTTTCCTTTGCCAACTGTTTAGGAATAGACTCAAAGCATTCACGAATACGTGGTTTGTCTTCGTCTGCTGCATATTTAACCATATCATCTTCATATTCAGCAATAAGACTACGTTGAACATTATATGTTTGTTCTATATTTTTTGTTTCAAGAAAAGTATTTACTACATCTGGCAATCCACCAACAATAACATATCTATACAACAATTCCATCATAACATTATGTATTCCATCAGGAACGACTGTTTCATTCTCAAAACACGACTTTACTGTTTCTATAACCTTTTCATTTATACCATTGGCCCATAAAAATTCTTCAAAATCTAAAGGATACATTTCAACCACATTTTTATATCCAACAGGAACAGAATCTTGTCCTTCATCAATATTCTTTTCACTACTACCATATCCTTTTACTCCCAATAAAGATCCTGTAGCAATAACATCAAAACGGCCATCTATTTGAAACGATTTTAATGAAGTTCTTGCTTCCTTGCAGTCTTGAATTTCATCAAGTATAATACAGGTTTTACCATCTATAAAACGACTTCCTGGAATCAATGCAGACAAGTTAAGTATAATAGTATCAACATCAATATTACCAGTAAATGCAGATTTTTTATCTGGTTCAAGAATAAAATTCATATAAATTACACTCTCGTAATTTTCCTTTGCAAAATTCTTTACAATATACGTTTTACCACATTGACGAATACCCTTAATCACAAGTGGTTTCTTTGATTTAGAGTTTTTCCATTCGGTTAAGACATCCTCTATTTTTCTTCTTAGCATAGTATTAATTTTTAATCACAAAGCAAATTTACACTTTTTCCACCGAAAAATCAACACTTCGTTACACTTTTTCAAGGGAATACTTGAGCTTTCGTACACTTTTTCAAGGGAATATTTGAATTTTAATACACTTTTTCCACCGAAAAATCTTTTGTCACCGATTAAATTTTTACTATCTTAGTGGACAGAAACAAACAAGATTAATTCACTCATGAAAAAAACTTTTATCACACTAATAATGTTGATGGCGTTTGGCCTGGGTCTGAATGCCAAAGAGAGTATTTCGTATATCAAAGATACTGGTTCTTGGTATTATGTATATAACGAAAGTGGAAAAAAGGTTACTACAATGTCTTCTAGCCAAAGGGAATTAATTGGTTGGGGCAGCGATTTTTTTATTGTTGATAGTGGTTCGTGGTATTATATCTACGATATGTATGGTAAAAAGATATCAACTTTGAGCAATTCTATTGGCAAGGTAATTTCTGTATCGAGCAATACTTTTACCGTGGAAAAAGGTTCATGGCTGTACATTTATAGTCGCGAAGGCAAGAAGATTAAAACAATGTCAAAATAGTAAAACTCCCGCCTTGATAAGAAGCGGGAGTTGTTGTTTTATTTAGACCAATTGTTTTTTACTAAATCTAGTAGTTTTTCTGAGAAGAACTCATTATTCTTTTTGGTATAACGAATATCTGTAAAGACTTGCGCAAGTGTTTCTTTATTGTTTTCTTTTACATATGCTTGCATCTCTGGCAATGATTCTTTATAAGAAAATGCCTCATCTACATTTTTTTCTTCGTATTTTTCGTTATGAATAAGTGACTTAATAGGCAAACGGTCTGATACTTTTGGCTCTTCTTTTGGATACCCCACTGTAATGGTAACAACTGGAATCACCAACTCTGGCAAGCCTAATACTTCGGCAATTTCTGTTGCATTATAACTTACTGTTCCCAAATAACATATTCCCAAACCAACTGCCTCTGCAGCAACACAAAATGTTTGTGCCCAGATAGTTGCATCTATGGTAGCACAGTAGAAAGAAAGAAAATTATCATATCCTGGTTCGGCATTACGCTCTTTGCACCAACGAGTAAATAGATTATAGTCCGCACAAAAAGTAAGCACCACTGGAGCACCTGTTATCATACGTTGATTAAAATGCAGTGGAGCAAGGCGTTTTTTCATTTCCTCTTCTCGAGTTACCACCACACTATAAGTCTGCATATTGCCAGTATTTGAAGACTGAGCTGCTTGCGAAAGCAAATCTTCCAAAAGTTCTTCAGACACTTCTTTGTCTAGATAATCGCGTACACTACCGCGATTTTTAAGAAATTCTTTCATATTATTGTTTTTTTATTTTTTATTTTTTTGAATGCCAAAATTAATACTTTTCTGCCACCTTGCCTAATTTTTAATTGATTTAAAAAATAATTATTGCCCGAGAGGGCTATTAGAAATAAATTCAATAACTTTGTAAATATTAAAAATTAAAATATGAAAAACAACAAAACCAATATACTCTTTGTCTGTTTGGGTAATATCTGCAGATCTGCTTGTGCGGAGGCTGTAATGAAAAAGAAAGTGCAAGAAGCTGGGCTTGAAAAAGACTTTTTTATAGATTCTGCCGGTATTCTTTCGTATCATGAGGGCGAAAGAGCCGACTATAGAATGCGTGAGGCTGGGTTTCAACGTGGTTATAATGTAGATAGCATTTCTCGTCCTGTCAAAACTGATGATTTTGAAAAATTTGACCTAATTATAGGTATGGACAACACCAATATTGACGACCTATATGACCGTGCTCCAGACGTGGAATCTACACACAAAATTCATAAAATGACAGATTATTGCACTCGCCACACAGAAGATTATGTTCCAGACCCATATTATGGTGGCAGAGATGGTTTCTTCCATGTTATTGAACTTCTAGAAGATGCTTGTGAGGGACTTTTAAACTCACTTAAGTAGAAAATCTAATAATTTTTTATTGCTTTTGGAGCTAATGCCCACGGAACGGTATTGGCTCCAAAGATGCATATTTTGGCTGTGCCTGGTTTATAATCTCCATATAGAACACCGCCAATAACAATTTGCGTTTCGCCCCCACCCAATGCTTGACACACGACAGGGCGTTCACTTTTTGTTGGAGATTTTAACCCTACAGAAGCAAGGTTATAGGCTATTCGTTGAGCATTTTTTATGGTATCATTTCCTGTAATATGGCTTTTACCACTACCGTTAATCACACGTAAGAGCGACTCGTCACGATAAACAATCTCATTTATTCCATCAGCATTAAAGTCAAACAAAGTAATGCCTGTTTGTGCAGAAACGTCGGTATGACGAATACTCCAAAATTCATATAAGATATTCCTTTCTGGCGAATATTTATAAGCAGAAAGATTGGTTTTGTCCTTTAGACCAATAATTTCATCGCGTCCGTCGCCATCTATATCGCCCACAGCAGGAAGAGAAGACATTGGCATAGATGAATTTAAAATAAGTGCAGTATTGTCCTTTACACTAAAGACAGAAAGTCTTTTTTGCACATCACGCACCACCACTTCGTTTGTTCCGTCGCCATCTAGATCTGCCACCAAAGCACTGCCATCCTTTTGAGTTTCACCAAGTGTTTTATAAAGCATTACACCGTTGGGCGCTGCCTTTGGGTTTACTGTAAAAAGTTGATTTCCACAAAGAAGATATTTTTCTGAGTCTAGATCGGTTTTATTTGAAGGCGCATAAACAGTGCTGTACGAAAAATTAGCCCCGTCGTGCTGCAAATGTCGCCCTGTATTAGCTTCGCCACCACCAAAACCTATAAACGTGAGAGAATTTGCATCAAAAACTTCTGTGCCTACATACACTTCATCTCTGCCGTCGTTGTTAAAATCCGCAATGCGAGGGATACCATAAAGGTTATTTTGAAGTGGTGAAGATGCTATTTCTACTATATTATCAATAGAATTGTACCTATATAGATAGATATTTTTTGCTTCTGTCGTGCCTGCCACAATATAGATATTTCCTTGCAGGCGACCTGCTCCATCACGCGTAGTAGTCATAGCAAATGGGCAAGCTGAATAACCAAAAGAACTACCAGGTGTGCCATATTTCTCTCCAAAACCTATCACATTTTGCCTACCTATAGCACCACCTTTTATTATCACTATCCTACCCTCATTGTCTCTATAGTCGTTTTGCACAGTTGCCATCTCTGGCAATCCATCACCATCCAAATCTGCACAAAGCACAGTATTCACCCCATTAAAATCCCCCACCGTCACAGTTTGCAGCAACTTCATATCAAATGCATTCTGCGCCTGCACCGCCCCAGCAAAACACAAAAGAAAAATAATATGTAAAACAATTTTCCGCATCTGTTTACAAATATAAGAAATTTTATCTTTTGTAAAACAATAAAGGTGCAAATCGTGTGATTTGCACCTTTATATATATTATTCAGTGATTTTAAAGGAGGATTCACTGAATACGATTTATATCGTATGGTGTTTCCTGGTAAACGAAGTAATTCAGCCAGTTGGTGAATAGTAGGTTGGCATGGCTGCGCCAACGCACTACAGGACCTAATGCTGGGTCGTCGTTTTTGTAATAGTTGTCTGGCACGTGAATGTATAAACCTTTGTTTACGTCGCGTTTGTATTCGTCGTCTAGGGTGTTTGGAGCATACTCAGAGTGACCTGTGATAAAAAATTCTCTACCACCGCGAGCCATTACCATATACACACCAGCATCCTCAGATTCAGAAATAATCTTAATATCTGGCACCTTTTCTATATCTTCACGACGCACCTCTGTATGACGGCTATGTGGCACAAAAAACTCATCGTCGAAACCACGGAAGATAGCATTTGTCTTGTCTGAAACTGTATGTTTAAACACGCCAAACATCTTCTCGCTTAGCTCATATTTTGGCACACCATAAAAATGATAAAGTCCAGCTTGTGCAGCCCAACAAATATAAAGAGTAGAAGTAACATTGTGACGAGCCCAGTCGAAAATGCTAGTAATCTCGTCCCAATATGTAACATCCTCAAAATTGAACTTTTCTACAGGAGCACCTGTAATAATCATACCGTCGTACTTTGTATTTTTGATGCTATCAAAGTCCTTATAAAACATTTGTAAGTGTTCTATAGGTGTGTTTTTCGACGTATGACTTTTTAGTTTAATAAAATCTAGTTCTATTTGTAGTGGACTATTTGATAATAAACGTATTAAGTCTGTTTCTGTGGTAATTTTTATTGGCATAAGATTGACCACAGCAATTTTCAATGGGCGAATATCCTGTGTGGATGCTCGCTCATTGTCTATCACGAATATGCTTTCTTTTTTTAAAAGCTCTATCGCTGGTAATCTCTTTGGTAAATTAAGAGGCATATTATGAGTTTAAAGCTTGTTCAATATCTGCAATAATATCGTCGGCATCTTCGATACCTACAGAGAAACGGATAAGGTCTGGTTGCACACCTGCTGCAATAAGCTGTTCGTCAGAAAGCTGACGGTGAGTGTGACTAGCTGGGTGAAGCACACAAGTGCGAGCATCTGCCACATGAGTTACAATGCAAGCAAGTTTTAAGTTGTCCATGAAGCGAATAGACTCCTCACGACCACCTTTTAGACCAAATGTCACTACCCCACAAGACATACCTTTATTGAATTGTTTTTGAGCTAGTTCATAATATTTGCTAGACTTCAAGCCACTATAGTTTACCCAAGCAACTTTAGGATTGTTTTCTAGGTATTCTGCCACTTTTTGAGCATTTTCGCAGTGACGAGGCACACGTAAGTGTAGGGTTTCAAGTCCTAAATTCAACAAGAACGCATTTTCAGGAGACTGAATAGAACCAAGGTCTCTCATCAATTGCGCAGTAGCTTTAGTAATATAAGCACCTTTACCAAAAGCTTTGCTATAAGCAAGTCCGTGGTAAGAAGGGTCTGGTTCGGTCAAACCTGGATATTTGTCTGCATGAGCTTCCCAATCAAAATTGCCACTATCCACGATGCAACCACCCACAGCAGTAGCATGTCCATCCATGTATTTGGTTGTAGAGTGAATCACAATATCAGCACCAAACTCAATAGGACGACAGTTGATAGGTGTTGGGAAAGTATTGTCAACAATTAATGGAACACCATTTTTGTGCGCAATACGAGCAAATTTTTCTATATCTAGCACACTAAGAGCTGGGTTTGCAATAGTTTCGCCAAAAAGCGCTTTGGTATTTGGACAAAATGCTGCTTGAATTTCTTCTTCAGAAGCATCAGCATCGATAAAAGTACACTCAATACCAAGTTTTTTCATGGTCACAGCAAACAAGTTGAATGTGCCACCATAAATAGACGAAGAACTAATAAAGTGGTCGCCAGCTTCGCAAATATTAAAAATAGAATAGAAAGAAGCTGCCTGACCAGAAGAAGTAAGCATTGCTGCTACCCCACCTTCTAGTTCTGCTATTTTATTTGCCACAGCGTCGTTTGTTGGGTTTTGAAGACGTGTGTAGAAATATCCACTTGCTTTTAGGTCGAACAAATCTGCCATTTGTTCGCTAGTTTCATATTTAAATGTTGTACTTTGGTAAATAGGTAACACACGTGGCTCACCTTTTTTAGGTTGCCAACCACCTTGTACACAGATTGTATTCAATTTTCTTGCCATAATTTATACTATTTAAATTATACGTGTAGGGACATTGCGTGCAATGTCCGAATAAAGTACAAAGATAAGAATAAATTTCTAAACTTATTCTTTTCTAAGCGAGAATTCAAACCTCAAACCACCATTGAGACGATTGGTCACAGAAATTGTGCCTCCGTGAAATTGCACAGCATGTTTTACAATGGCTAGCCCAAGTCCTGTGCCTCCTTTCTCACGTGAACGCCCCTTATCTACCCTATAAAATCTTTCAAACAATCTACTCAACTGGCTATCTTCCACTCCACAACCATCATCTTCAAAGCGTATCTTACATTCTGTTGCATTATTATAAACGAGAGAAATATAGATATTTTTACCTTCTGAATAAGCCATTGCATTTTCCGTTAGGTTTCTAAAAATAGAACTTATAAGCGACAAATTTCCATTGATAACAACTCTCTCTTTGAAGTCTGTACAAAGTGACATCGATTCATTTTCTGGCATTATTTCTAGTTCATTAGCCAAATCATCAAGAATATCGTTTAAAACAATTTCTTCTTTAGCAATTAAAGCACTTCCATCTTCCATGCGAGTAATAAGAGAAACATCTTCAAGCAAGCGTCTTAAACGTTCATTGTTAATATAACACAACTCCAATAATTCCTGACTTCTCTCATCATTCAAATCCATTCCAGAAAGAAGTGTTTCCAAACACACCTGTATCGACGCCACAGGAGTTTTGAGTTCATGGTTAATATTATTTGTTAACTGACGCTTCAAACGCATTTCTGAAAACTGGTTTAGCTCTTCTATTGTTTTACCGATACGTCTAGTTACAAAAAATGCTATTGCACTGATTATTAAACTTATAGTTAAGATTACAAGATAAAACGAACCTTCTGTTTTCAATAAATCAATTAATGTAGAAGTATAAGGTATCGCAGAACGAACAACAAATTTATCCGCTTTTGTTGCCGAATAAAAATACCTATTTCCATCACTAAAAGAACGCCTACTTATGTTATAACCCTGTCCTTTTTTTAGTGCTGTGATAAATTCTGATCTATTACTATGATTGTCTAAAGAATCTATAGAAATAGTATTGTCGTAATGAACTATGCCCGAAAAATCTATAATAGACACACGAATGTTTTCAAATGGGATGTTATGCTTTACAATATATTCATTATTAAATCCGCCAGCATCAACAGCTTCAATTATGTGCTGATTGTACATTTGAAGTTGAGCATTTATAAAATCCGATTTATACTGCCTCTCACGTATATATTGAAAACATATGAAAGATATAATTACCGTCCACAGAAATACAAGAAGCAGAAAAAATAATCGTTTATGATAAGAATATTTAACCACGGAATCCATAACCAAAACCTGAACGTGTTATAATATAAGAGCCATATTTACCTATTTTTGAACGCAATCTAGTGATATTTACATCAATAGTACGACCTAAAACTACCACTTCATTACTCCACACTCTATTTAAAATTTGCTCACGCGAACAAATCTTACCCCTATGTTTAATCAAATATGCAAGTAATTCAAACTCCTTACGCACTAGTTTCACCTCTTCACCATCTACTGTACAAATCTTAAATTCCAAATTAAGTTCCAAACCTTCCACTTTAAGAATGTTAGACCCTTCTGTTGTGCCACCAAGTGAATTACAGCCAGGAGCACCACCAGAGGTTCTTCTCAACACAGTTTTTACACGAGCAATCACATTTCTCACGGTATAAGGTTTCATAATATAATCATCAGCACCAATATTCAGCCCCATTATCATATCGTCTTCTGTGTCACGAGCAGTGCAAAAAATAATAGGAATATTAGATGTTTCAACATCTGCCTTGAGCATTTTTGCCATCTTAATACCACTTATCTCTCCCATCATAATATCTAGTAAAATAAGTGAATAAGACTTCAAATCATATGTTAAAGCTTGTTCTGCACTCAATGCTATATCCACATTGTAGCCTTCGTTTTCAAGGTTCATCTTCAAAACCTTACACAATGTGATTTCATCATCTACTATTAAAATATTTGCTGCCATTATTACTATATTATAACACTACAAATTTACAGATTTAATATATACAAAACACCTCTGAACAAAAGATTTAATAAAAATTTAATAATTTGTCAAAAATTCTGTTTAACCAAAGATTAATTTTTTTGAAACTTTTATGAAACAATAACTTAGTTTATTTGCATTGTCAAAATTTTTAAACAAAACAGACAATGAAAATGAAATTTATTTTAGCAAGTTTAGTTGCTTGCATCGGTATCACAGCACAAGCTCAAGATACCAAAAAGGAAGAAGTTGGTGAACAGGTTGTTAAAACAGAGATTGCAAAATCAGAAACTGAGGTTGCAAAAACAGAAGAAGCAAAACAACCAAAAGGGAAAGCGATTGTACAAATCTTTGCAAACTTCAATGCTCAATTTGAAGGAGACAAAATCAATTGTGGATTTGAGTTGGACAGAAGTTACATTGGTTATGAGTACAACTTTGGCAAAGGTCTATCTGTAAAAGGGGTATTAGACATTGGCAAATCTTCAGACGTAACAGACTATCATCGCATCGTTTACATTAAAAATGCTATGCTTTCTTGGAAAAAAGGCGGGCTTACACTAAACGGTGGTCTTATTTCTACCACACAATTCAATTTTCAAGAAAAATTTTGGGGTTATCGCTACGTAATGAAGTCATTCCAAGACGAATACAAATTTGGTAGCAGTGCCGATTTAGGTATTTCGGCTTCTTACAAATTTGCCGATTGGATTTCTGCAGATGCGATTATAGTAAACGGTGAAGGTTACAAAAAAATCCAAAAAGGCACAGGTTTCAACTATGGTTTAGGTGTTACACTTACCCCTGTTAAAGGTCTTCAAATGCGACTTTATGGAGGACTTAACCAAAGCGGTGAAGACGGCAAAGAAGACATTGTAAATATGGCAGGATTTATAGGCTACAAAAACGAAAAATTTACCATTGGGGCAGAATACAACCACATGTTAAACGCTTCAAACAAAAAAGGCAACGACCAATTTGGATATTCTGTTTTCGCCTCTGTAAACTTGCCTAAACAAATTTCATTGTACGCAAGATGGGACGATTTATACTCAAAAGACAACTGGAATATATCAAAAGACAAACAAGCAGCAATACTTGGAGCAGAATTTAAACTAGGAAAATATGTGAAACTTGCTCCAAACTTTAGAATGTACATTCCTAAAGCAGAGGGAGAAAATATAGGCTATGCTGCATACGTAAATTGTTACTTTGGTTTTTAATTAAATAAAATTTAAAGGTTATGAAAAAGTTTTTCTTATCAATTATTTCACTATCACTAGCCATGGGTATGGTTTCATGTGGTGGCAATTCAAAAGGCGAAAGCCGTGACGCTCAAGAACTTGCAGGTGCAGGCGCAACATTCCCACTGCCTTTCTACAATGTGGTATTTGAGGAGTTTTCTGCAGTAAACGGTGATGTAGTTGCATACGGTGGCATTGGTTCTGGCGGTGGCGTGCGCAATTTGCGCGATAAAATTGTAGATTTTGCAGCAAGCGACGCGTTTCTTTCAGACAAAGAAATGCAAGAAATAGCCCCTGTGGTGCACATTCCTACCTGTATGGGTGCTGTAGTGGTTGCATACAATCTTGATGGAGTAACCGATTTAAAACTTTCTGGCGAAACAGTAGCAGATATTTTTGCAGGCGAAATAAAGATGTGGAATGACGCACGCATAGCAGCGCTAAATCCTGGTGTAAGTCTTCCAGATGCAGAAATTATTCCAGTATTTCGTTCAGATGGTTCTGGTACAACCTTTGTGTTTACCGATTATTTAAGTAAGGTAAGTGCAAATTGGGCAAGTAAATATGGAGCAGGCAAAGCGGTAAACTTCCCTACAGGTCAAGCTGCTAAAGGCAATCCAGGAGTGGCAGGAGTTATCTCTCAAACAAAAAATTCTATCGGATATGTAGGTTCTGAATATGCATTTGCACAACAAATTTCATACGCAAAAATACAAAACGCTCAAGGTGAATTTATCGAACCTACAGCATCTAGTATTTCAGCTGCTGCATCAGGAAATATTCCTGCAGACACCCGTACTTCAATCACAAATTCAGATGCAAAAGGTGCTTACCCTATTTCTACCTTTACATGGTTAATCGTTTATAAAGAACAAAATTATTCAAATCGTAGCAAGGAGCAAGCTATGGCAACATTGGATTTATTGAAATACATACTTTCAGATGAGGCACAAGCCATCACAAGTGAAGTAAACTATGCTCCGCTTCCTGAAAAAGCAAAAGAACTTAGTTTAACAAACATCAAATCAATCACTTACGACAATATCTCTATATTAGGAGACAAGTAAAATATGAACGATAAATTGTATAAAATAATATTGTTCGTTACTGCATTGATTATGCCAATAGTGTGCGGGGGCATTGTATTTGCCCTCGTCACTGACGCATACGATGCATTCGAGCATTTTGGCTTCTTAAACTTTCTTACTTCATCAGAATGGAGTTACACAGAAGGCAATGAGCAATACGGAGCTCTACCTTTTATTACAGGTACTTTAATGACTACTCTACTTGCTCTTATATTTTGTATCCCATTTTCTCTACCTGTGGCATTGTTTGTGGGAGAATACTTTAAAGGCACAAAAATAGCTTCTGTGTTGAGCACAATTACCGATTTATTGGCAGGTATTCCATCTATTATTTATGGTTTGTGGGGATTTTACACCCTACGCCCTATCATTATGGCATTGGAAATTTCTCCACAAGGTTCTAGCGTGCTCACAGCATCGTTGGTTTTAGCTATTATGATTATTCCATACGCATCATCACTTAGTTCCGAATTTATAAAAATGGTACCAAACGACCTAAAAGAAGGGGCTTATAGTTTAGGTGCAACACGCGCCGAAGTAATCAGAAAAATAGTTTTCCCAGTAGCAGGTTCGGGTATTTTTTCTTCTTACGTTTTAGCGATAGGACGAGCACTAGGCGAAACCATGACTGTGACCATGCTCATTGGTAACACAAACAATATTCCAAGTTCCATTACCTCTACGGGCAATTCTATGGCGTCGATTATTGCAAATCAGTTTGGCGAAGCTGACGGCCTAAGACTTTCGTCACTAATAGCAATAGGACTTATACTATTTTTGATTACAGCAGGTATTAATATGATTGGTAAAATAATGATAAAACGTGCCAGAATATCTTGATTATGAATAATTTGAAAACAAAAAATCGTTTAGTTAAAGATAAATTGATGCTTTGGGGCGTCTGCATCTTGGCAGCGCTCACCGCAGTGCCGTTAATTGCCATTTTAGGAGAAGTATTGCTACGTGGCTACGACCAATTTTCATGGTCATTCTTTACAGAACCTACTCCCACTGCATACAAAGCAATGAAAGCCATAAAAGCAGGCGAACCTATACCCGGAGGCATTGCCAATGGTATTGTAGGTAGTATGATTATGCTAGGCATGGCAGTGGTTGTTGCAGTGCCATTGGGCATTCTTTGCGGAGCATTTTTAGCCGAAAACAGCAAAACTCGTTTTGCCAAGTTTGTGAGTTATCTTACCGACCTACTTCAAGGTACACCTTCTGTTATAATAGGTATTATCACTTATATTTGGGTGGTAGTTCCAATGAAAGGATATTCTGCCATAGCAGGTAGTGTGGCACTTTGCATTATGATGCTTCCGCTTATTATTCGTTCTACTGAAGAAACCTTGAAAATACTACCAGCATCGCTCAAAGAAGCAGGCTTGGCACTTGGAGGCAATCGTGCACGCGTAATGCTTAAAGTACAACTTCCGGCTGCCTTCGGAGGCATTTTCACAGGTGTATTACTTGCTATTTCCAGAGTAATTGGCGAAACAGCACCTCTAATGTTTACTGCACTTGGATGTTCACTTGTACGTTTTGCAATAGACAAACCAATATCTGCAGTACCTCTTCTTATTTGGGAATTTTTCAACGACCCTATCTTGCAAGAACTTATTTGGGGCGCTTCATTATTCCTATTATTATTTGTACTAACATTAAATATTTTATCTAAATACCTTGTAAAAAGATGGAATCAATAACACCTATATTAGAATTTAAAAAGACTTGTGTTTCATATACTCCACAAACCATGGCAGTGAAATATGTGTCTGCCGCAATTGAGAAAAACACCATTACCGCTATTATGGGGCCTTCTGGTTGTGGAAAATCTACATTGCTTCGTTCTGTAAACCTGATGCACAACTTGTATCAAAACATTCGTGTTGATGGAGAAATTTTGCTAAACGGAGAAAATATTCTATCTATGGAGCCTATTGATGTGCGTCGCAAAGTAGGCATGGTATTTCAACGCCCTACACCATTCCCTACCATGAGTATTTACGACAATGTTTTGTCTGGATTTGCACTGAACGGCATAAAACTTTCAAAAGCAGAAAAAGATGCCACCGTAGAACGTTGTTTAAAAAGCGTTGCCCTTTGGGACGAAGTAAAAGACGTGCTTAATAAAAAAGGAACTTTCCTTTCTGGTGGTCAACAACAACGCCTTTGCATTGCACGTGCACTTGCCATGAAGCCAGACGTGCTGCTTATGGACGAACCTACTTCAGCCTTAGACCCAATTGCTACCAAACACATAGAAGAATTGATATTAGAACTGAAAAAAGAAGTTACTATACTCATTGTAACACACAATATGGGGCAAGCCAAACGTGTGTCTTCAAAATCAATGTTTATGTATTTGGGCGAACTTGTTGAGTACGACGACACCGAAACCATGTTTACCAACCCAAAAGATGAACGCACAAAAGCGTACCTTACAGGAAAAATGGGGTAATATTTTTTTGCGATTTCGCAAAAAAATGCTTACCTTTGCACCGCTTTTAAAATATCGTGTGATGGGAATCGGACGCCAACACCTAAAAGCACTAATAATTGGTCCGAATTTGAGTAACACAAATTTATTTAAACAATGAAAACATTTGAATTAGAAGGCGCTCTAAGAGCAGACCTAGGAAAAAAAGCTGCTAAAGCTTTACGTTCTTCAGAAGCTATCCCATGCGTACTTTACGGTGGAAAAGAAAACGTTAACTTTACTGTAACTCAATCTGCAGTTCGTAAACTTATCTATTCTCCAAACATCTACGCTGTAAAACTTACTATCGACGGTAAAGTTTACAACGCAGTACTTAAAGACGCTCAATATCACCCAGTAAACGACAAAATTCTTCACCTAGACTTCCTAGAAGTAAACGAAGAAAAACCAATCGTATTCAGCGTTCCAGTTAAAACAGAAGGTCTTGCAGTTGGTGTACGTGCCGGTGGTAAACTTTCATTAGTTCTTCGTAAACTAAAAGTTAAAGCTATTTACACTCAAATCCCAGAAATCTTAGTAGTAAACGTAGAAAACCTAGAACTAGGTAAAACTATTAAAGCTGGTGAACTTTCATACGAAGGCTTACAAATTATGAACAACAAGGATAACGTAGTTGTAGCTGTTCAATTGACACGTGCTGCACGTGGTGCTCAAGCTGCTGCTAATAAAAAATAATCCAAAATGAAATACTTAATTGTCGGTTTGGGCAACATTGGTCCTGAATACCACGAAACCCGCCACAATATAGGATTTATGATATTAGACGCCTTCGCTAAGGCGTCTAATGTTTTTTTTACCGAGAAGCGTTACGGGGCTGTGGCAAAATGCAGGGTAAAAAATGCTGAACTTATATTGCTCAAACCAAATACATTTATGAACCTGAGTGGCAATGCCGTAAGATATTGGCTTGCCGAAGAAAAAATACCAGTAGAAAACCTACTTGTGCTAGTGGACGACCTTGCCCTACCCTTTGGCTCATTGCGCTTAAAACCAAAAGGTAGCAGCGCTGGACACAATGGTCTTACAAATATTCAAAACCTTATTGGCACAGAAAAATACTCTCGCCTAAGATTTGGCATTGGCAACGATTTTCCAAAAGGCAAACAAGTAGATTATGTACTTGGCAAATTTTCTGACGAACAAATGTCTTTGATGGCAGGAAAACTAGAAACGTGCGGTGAGATAATCAAAAGTTTTTGCCTTGCAGGTGTAGAAAGGACAATGAATCAATTTAACTCAAAATGAAGTTGATTAGAATAGACAAATGGCTTTGGACCATGAGGCTTTACAAAACCAGAAGTATAGCCACAGATGCTTGTAAAGCAGGTCGTATTTTGGTAAACAACATGCCAGTGAAACCATCGTTTTGCGTATCGGAAGGCATGACTGTGCAGATAAAAAAGTCGCCAATAGTCTACACCTACCGCATTATTCAGATTACCGAAAACCGCGTAGGCGCAAAACTAGTTTCCGACTACATGATGAACATCACCCCTGCCGACCAATACAAACTCCTTGAACTCACTCGCATGTCTATGTCTGGCGAACGCGACCGTGGTACCGGCCGCCCAACGAAAAAAGAACGCAGGGATATAGATACATTCCTCGATGAGAATTTCTTTGAAGGAGATGAGGAGTAACAAAAAAACATCACATAAGTGATGTTTTTTTGTTATAACGACTTATACAACTCATTAAGCCTTTCAATATGCTTTTCTATTGAGTAAATATCTCTTACTATTTTAGCATTTTCTACTGCCTTAACTTTATAAGATTCTAGATTATTTACAAAACACATAAACTTCTCACAGAAGTCTTCTGTATCATTTGTCTTATAAAGTGTAGCCAATTTACCATTTTGAGTTACCTCTGTCATTACCTCCCAATCATTTACAAAAGTAGGAAGTCCTGCAGCCACCGCTTCTATCACTGCTATACCAAAAGTATCATGATCTGTGGCATATACAAATGCGTCTACGTGTTTCAAGATCTGAGGAACATCTGCTCTCGCGCCTAAAAAGTGTACACAGTTTTGCAATCCATTTTCTTCGCAATATCTCACGCAATTATCATAACGCCAAGGCTCTGCATCAGACTTTCTACCCACAAAATAAAAATCAAAGTTTACACCTTTGTCTTTTAGACCTTTGAGAAATTGACACACGGAACTTTGTGCCCGTCCGGGCACAAAGTTCCCGACCATAACCAATTTCAGCGTCCCGCCCTGTGGGCGGTCAATTTTATTTTCAGGCAGTTCCAATGGCTGTTTCTCAATATCAAATTTAGAAAAATTGATTCCATTATATACTACATGAAGTTTGTCTAAACATTTTAGGTTATATTTCTTAATGTAGTATTGTTTTTGCGCCTCACTTACAAAATAAGAAGCATCGCACCATAGAATACTCTTCTTAAGTAGCCATTTATTAAGCCCCTTTATACCAAAATCATAACCATGAAAAGTTTGCACCACTTTTGTTTTTGTACCAATTGTTGCAATGCAAGCATAAACTGCGTCAATCCATTGTTGAGCATGCGCAATTGTAATACCATTTTCCTTAAAAATGCCACGAAGACGTTTAAAATACGACAAAAAACGTCCTTTTTTAGGTGCACATTGCAAAAACTTGGGCTCTGTTGCATAAAAATCATCCTTATAAGGACCATCCTTTCTATGCACACCAATAAATTCATATTGTGCCTTCTCTGCAGACTTAAAAACATCTAAAAGTAGAGTCTCAGTTCCCCCTCTACTTAAACTCCCAAGTAAATATGCTATTTTCATAAAATTCTATACTTTCAGTATCGCAAATGATACTATTCACTCTCCAAAAGTAGTAAATTTAACTTATTTAAACAAGTAGAGTCTCACTTTTATATCAAAATAGTTATAAATGCGAGACTCTATTCTACTATATTTCCCAATATCAATATCACACAACCATCTTCAATATCTTATCTATGGCTCGTACTATGAAGGTTGATTTGTATTGTTGGGTTTTGTGAAGGTAAAAGTGGAGAAGTTTGTGATACCATTTTCGTGGGTCTTGCAGAAGGTAAGTTTCAAGAAATTCGTTGTCCCAAATATCAAGTTTGGCAATTGCGCTAAGATTTGTAGCACATCTTTCCAAAATGTATTCGTCAAACCAAAATTTCTTTGAAGTGGTATCTACTTCATTTAGTACACTTATATTTTCGTTGTAATCAAAGAAATTGTCCTTTATTGTAAACTCTTCCAGCTTTTTTATGTATCGATAATTTCTAGACAAACTAATTACAGAACGTTTATTCATTTCGTAGTCTACAAAACTGTAAAATCTACATTTACTTGCTACCCTATTCATATTTAAATATGCAAGGTGCAGTATTCTGAAATCATTTACATAATGTGTTTGCGGCGCCTCTATAGGATAAGGAATGCGCATTGAATGCATATTGCGAACATAGTTGCCGTGAGGCTCTTTGCCATCGTCGTGAAACATCCAAGGATAGTAAACTGAGTCTCCGTAGTGCTTTTTGTTTGGAGAAATCTCTGCCCATTTAAACCAAAATACAGCACCAGGATTTGAGTTTAATATACTTTTCCAATCATCTGTATTGGTGTAATTTGCAGTAAAAATTTCGTCGGCGTCTAAACCAAAAAGAACGCAATCTCTTTTGTTTGCCACCTCGCGAGCCTTTGCCACAAGCATCGACTGACGTTCTGCTTCGTTAAAATCTGGATTGTTGTTTTCTATGAGAACGACTTTGTCATATTGCTTATAAATATCTCTGCTACCGTCTGTAGACATTTGGTCGGCAATAATTATAAAGTCTGCCCAAGTGGAAGTAGTTTTTAAAAATGCGTGTAATACCCATGCTTCGTTGCGCACTGGAGTCATTACTATAAGAAGAGGTCTAATCTTTTCCATAACTCTCCCCCTCCTATCAATCTAAAAATTCTAATTTGTTTCATAACTCTAATATTTAATTTGTTTATATTGCGATACAATTTCGTTTATATCACCAGTTGATTTTATTTTTCCGTTTTCAAGAAGAAAACCTGTTTTACATAGCGAACTTACTGTTTCCATATTGTGACTTACAAAAAGTATTGTTACGCCGTGTTTGTTTATCTCTTTGAGTTTATTCACAGCTTTACGTGGAAACTCGCTGTCACCAATAGACAAAACTTCATCTACTACTAGTATATCAGGATTTAAATGTGCTGCCACAGCAAAACCCAAACGCACCATCATACCTTGAGAATAACGTTTCACGGGAGTGTCTATGTAAAGTTCACACCCAGAGAAATCTATAATCTCATCAAGCTTATGTTTTATCTCATTTTTAGTCATACCCAAAATGGCACCATTCATGAAAATATTCTCACGACCAGTCAATTCATAATGAAAACCTGTTCCTATTTCTAGCAACGAACCTATTCTGCCATTCACATAGATATAACCTGTAGTTGGAACTACAATCTTTGACAACAACTTGAGCAACGTACTCTTTCCTGCACCATTTTTTCCAACTATTCCTACAACATCACCTTCTTCTATCTTGAAATCGATATCACGCAATGCCCAATAACAATCTATATCATCAGCATACAAATTTCGCCTCCCTAAAACATTCACCATCCACCAATGACAGATATCTTTACCTAGTGTTTTGGTTGAAACTACACCAAGTTGATATTTTTTACTAATATTATTAAATTCTATAGCTGTACACATATTTTTATCATTAAACAGTATCCATAAAATTTCTTTCTTTTTGATGAAATACAACAATGCCAAAGATCAATATTATCACCATAAAGAAGAAACTATAACATAGCCAACTCCACCCTGCAAATTCTCCAACTCCAAAACAGCTATACCTAAATATTCTTACAATAGGAGTTATAGGATTTAAACTAATTATTGTATTTAAGTTTATGCCCAAAAACTCTCCATTTACCTGTGTTAAAGGATAAACTATTGGTGTGGCATACATCCATATTTGCACAATAAAAGAAAAGAATACTTGCATATCACGATACTTTATTGTTATTGTTGATATAATAGTTCCTATTCCTAACGCTATTCCTGCTAGTATTAAAACCAACAAAGGCATCAACAATATATACCAGTTTGGATATAAATCTGTTCCAAAAAATACATAACAGAGATAGACTATGACAAATAAGAAAAACTGAATGCAAAAACGAAATAAATTGCTAAAAACTGCAGAAATTGGACATATCAGTCGAGGGAAATATACTTTACTAAAAAGATTTACATTTGTAGCAAAACTATTTGAAGTTTTGGTTAAACAATCTGCAAAATATTGCCACAGACACACTCCTGATAGATAGAATAGTGGTTGTGGAATTCCCTCTGTGGGAATTCCCGCAATGCCACCAAAAACTACCATATACATTACCACTGTAATTGCAGGTTGTATTACATTCCACAATGGTCCTAAAATAGTTTGTTTATAGAGTGTAATTATGTCACGTTTAACAAACATCAATATTAAATCGCGATAAAGCCAGATTTCTTTTAAATTAAGTTCAAAGATTCTGTTTTTAGGTCCTATAACAGAAGCTGCCCTCATAACTAATTAAACAACTATAAACAAACCTATATGCTTTACAACTCAGCTTTCCAAAGTCCGTGTAGATTGCAATATTCATACACTGCTATTGGGTCGTCCTTGCAGGTGCAGACTATTGCTTCAGATTTGTCGGTAAGGTTCACCATAATGCCACCCTTTTCGCATTCCACGTAGATGAATGCCACGTGATGTTCAGGTGTCATTGGATGAGGCACACTACCCACTTCCACTTTTATTTTACAACTATCTAGCCTATATACCACAGGCATGTGTTTTAAAATATTCGCATTTTCTATATTAGGTATTAGTTCTACCATTCTTGCTCCGCAGCACATTGTTGGTACTTTAGAGTCCACTACTTTCATAATCACATTACCACAGTGATTACATTTAAAAAATTTTACTGCCATAATGTCTAAAATTTAAAAATTATCAACTATTAACTAATTAATTGTATATCAATATTATACAAAGCAACTAAAACAATAGATCAAAAAAACTCAAGGCAATACAGGACGTATTGTTTGACCAAAATAACGTGTACTGGAATCTAGTCTTTGACCATCTTCGTTGAATGCAAATTGTTTTGCTTTGGTAGAATCATTTATATCTAATGTAGATGTCCAATAATATCCAAAAGAACTTGCATCCTTTTCAACATCATAATAATAGCCTGCTGCAGGTATGAATATTGAATTGCCATTTTTATTTGATACAAACTCTAAACCATACACTCCATTGCTACTTGTCCAGGTAATAGAACAATTATTTATCAATTCATTAAACTCGTATTCTGTAGGGATTCTCCACCTGTCTTCACATATTACACGTGCCGCATCGTCTTCTGGTTCTAGTTGTGTTTTATTATCTACATTACCTATAAAACTATTGGTGCAATATTTAAGAATCATACCAGAAACACTCGCTGCCCATCGATAATTGTTGAGTTGGTAATAATCTTTAGTTTCTACTTCTCCCCAAGCAAAATAATATCCATATTCCTCAGGAGTAGCGGCACCTACATTGCAAGTACCCCATCTCACAGAGAGTCCCATATCTACAAACTCATATTTTAAATCTGCATCTGATGGAACAACAGAAGAAGTGTCTGGACAAGTGAATGAAATACTATCCACATTTGATGCCACAAAGCTAGTAGCCTTGCCATTCTCTGTATAAACGCAAAGATTTAATTGAGCTATACAAACAGAAATAACACATAACATTAAAATTAAAAGAGATAATAATTTTTTCATAGTTTTTATTTTTTTATAAACTTAACACTTAGATTATCCACAAATAAAATATAAGTACCTTTACTTAAAGATGTTACATCCAATTCATCCCCCTTTTCACACAAGAGACACTTCCCTGTAAGGTCAAAAACAATTAAATCTGTTTCCTCCTCATCTACACCACTTACATGAATGGTATTTAAAACAGGATTTGGATAAACATACACATTTGGCACTTCTACATCGCCTACAGATGTGGTTTCAGATGCAAAAATGATTTTTTGATATTCTCCTTGACTATAACCATCCTTTGTAACAACAGTCATAGTACCATCGGTCTCGTTTGCCAAAACATCGATTCGCTGAACATCAGAAAGAAGAAAACTTGTTGCCTCATCATCTGCAGATATAGCAACTATACTATTCACTTCACTAGCATCTATGCTACTAGATAACATCCACGCTAGTATCCCTACTATAACCCTAGGGGTTTTAAAAAATTGATAAAGAGTGTTCTCCATGATAATTATAATTTAAACTGTTTTTAAAAATTATTTAATCAATGTTTCTTTGGTCATTGATTTCGGTTCAAATATAATTTCAAAATAAAAATTAGATAATTGCGTTTTTATTAAAATTTTGTTGCAAAATTATTACATGTTATCACAGAGTATTTAGAGAGGGCTTATTAGGTAGAATCTTATGTTACAAATATTTTACAAACGTTTGATTAATGATTAATATAGAACTAAAATGAGGATACAAAAAAAGACTCACTGAAGATTCAGTGAGTCTCTAAATATATTCTAAAAATGAATTTTAAAGGTGGGATTTTTATCCCATTACTCTATCTCTCTCATTGTAGATTCTTTCAATAATATCTACCACCTTCATACCTTCTAGAAGGTTGGTTGCGATAGCAGAACCTGCTTTTAGGGTGTCTATTACGTTTTTGATTACGAAACCGTGGTTTTGAGCAGCACCTTTGTATGCACCAAAGTCATTTTCGTGAGTTGGTTCGGTAAGTTCTGGCATTTCGTAGTCTTGGATGTGGCAGTGAACTACAGTATCCATATATTGACCAGCTACTTTCACAGTACCTTTAGAACCAATGATTGTAACAGAACTTTCTAAGTTTTTGTCCCAAACTGATGTTGAATAGTTTAGTGAACCCATACCACCATTGATAAAGTCGAAATCTACACAACCGGTATCTTCAAACTCAATTAAGTCGCCGTGTGAGCAGTTTGCAAATTTACCACGGATATTGGTGATGTCACCAAATAGCCAGTAAAGCATATCCACGTAGTGAGAGAATTGGGTGTAAAGTGTACCACCGTCTAGTTTGTTGGTGCCGTGCCAGCTACCACGTTGATAGTAACGTTCGTCACGGTTCCAGAATGCATCTACTTTTACAAAATAGATTTCACCTAGACGTTTTTCGCTAACAAGTTGTTTCAACCACGCCATTGGTGGAGAATAACGGTTTTGCATTACACAGAATACTGAACGTGACATTTCAAGTGATTTGAACACGATTTTTTCTGCGTCAGCTTTGTTTAGCGCGATTGGTTTTTCTAGTACTACGTGTTTTTTAGCTTCCAATGCTTTAATAGCATATTCTGCGTGAAAACCGTTTAAGTTACAAATATTTACTACGTCGATGTCTTCGCGTTTTAGAAGTTCGTCATAGTCGTTGTAATAATCTTCTTTTATTTCTGGGTCTATTTTATCTTTTGGAAGCACATCGCATACTGCTACAAGGTTTGCACCTGGGTTTCTGCGAATCATTTCTGCATGGCGTTTGCCAATGTGTCCTAGACCTACTACTGCAAAATTTATCATTATTTTACCTCCGTTACGTTGCCGTCTTTAAGTTGATATTTTTGTCCTGTTGCTGGGCATGTTGCAAAACCTTCTTCGTCGAAATGAAGTTTTTGACCGTTTTCGCTTACCCAACCAAGTTGGCGAGCAGGATTTCCTACCATTAAAGCGTATGGTTTTACATTTTTAGTTACTACTGTACCAGCACCAATTAGTGCATACTCACCTATCTCGTGACCACAAACTATAGTTGCGTTAGCACCGATACTACAACCTTTACGAAGGATTGTTGCACGGTATTCGTCTTTGCGGCTAACGTGGCTACGAGGGTTAAGAACGTTGGTGAACACCATTGAAGGACCCATAAACACATCGTCTTCTGCAATTACGCCTTCGTAAACAGATACGTTGTTTTGGATTTTCACGTTGTTGCCCAACACCACTTTTGGAGAGATCACTACGTTTTGACCTATATTACAGTTTTCACCGATGGTACAATTACTCATAATGTGGCTGAAGTGCCAGATTTTTGTACCGTTGCCTATTTGGCAACCTTCATCTACGTATGATGATTCGTGTTTGAAGTATTCCATATTATTTATTTACAAATTCAAGAACTGAAGTTGTGATATACTCTAGTTGTTCTTCATCAAGTTCTGTGTGCATTGGAAGTGAAAGAACACATTCCATTAATTTTTCTGCCACAGGGAAGTCGCCTTTTTTGTAGCGAGGGTCTTGATATGCTTTTTGAAGGTGCAATGGCACTGGATAATAAATCATTGCTGGAATACCTTTTTCTTTTAAGTATTCTTGAAGACCATTTCTATCTACACCTTGAAGTTTTAGAGTATATTGGTGGAATACGTGAGTAGTAAAGTCTGATTTAATTGGAGTAACCAATTTGTCGCAAGAAGCGAATGCATTGTTATAATATGCAGCAGCAGCCTGACGAGCAGCAATATATTCATCTAAGTGACGAAGTTTCACGTCAAGAACAGCAGCTTGGATACTGTCTAAACGGCTGTTTACACCAATCATATCGTGATAGTAACGAACCACCATACCGTGGTTTGCAATAGCACGCATTTTTGCAGCAAGTTCGTCGTCGTTTGTAAAGATTGCACCACCGTCGCCATAGCAACCTAAGTTTTTAGAAGGGAAGAATGAAGTACAACCAATGTTACCGATACAACCAGATTTTGCTTTGCTACCGTCTGAGAATGTATAATCAGCACCAATAGATTGGCAAGCGTCTTCTACAATGTAAAGGTTATTTTCTTTTGCTAATTGTAGAAGTGCTTCCATATTTGCGTTTTGACCGAATAGGTGCACAGGAACAATAGCTTTAGTTTTTGGAGTAATAGCTCTGCGTACTGCTTCAATGTCGATGTTGAATGTATCTTCTTCTACGTCAACAACCACTGGAGTTAGACCAAGAAGAGCAACAACTTCTGCAGTAGCAATGAAAGTAAAGGTAGGAGTAATAACTTCGTCACCAGGTTTTAGACCAAGTGCCATAAGAGCAATTTGAAGTGCGTCTGTACCGTTTCCTGTTGGAATAACGTGTTTCACACCTAAATATGCTTCTAGGTTCTTTTGAAATTCGTTTACTTTGCCACCTTTAATAAAGGTAGTGGTATCAATTACTTCTTGAATACCAGCATTTACATCTTCGCGGATTTTTTCGTATTGACTTTTTAAGTCAACCATTTGAATTTTTTTCATAAAATTTTGTTTATACGTTTGGTATTTAATTTGCCCCTTGGGGGCTTTGTTATTTAAAATTTATTTCAATCCTACAAATATAGCAATTAATTAGGAATGAGGAATGAAGAATGAGGATTTTTTTCAACAAATTTAAACCACCACTATGTGAGTGATTTTAGAGGAGGGATTTCTACACATCCTCCAAATTTAAGAGTTTGTTTAAAGGAGGGATTTCTAGGCGTCCCGAAGTCCGAAAAACCGGAGTGTACACGTAGTACTCGAGGATTTTGAGGACGAGGGCAACAACGAAAGCACCCTTTAAACAATCTCGCTAGAAGCCGATACTAAATCCCGCTGTTATCGTAAAATTCTCTCCCTGATAAAACTTCGGCGTATACTTATCCAAATACCCTTGAGCATCGAGTCTGTTTTCACCCTCTATTGGCTGAGAGGTAATGTTGTGACCACGAGCATTGTTGTATTCAAGGTTTACTACTGCGTATGCATTAGGGAACACCTCGTATGTGGCACGTAGGTTTACCAAATCATTCTCCCAAACTATATCCTTTAGAATTGGCTGTGCTATAATTTGTCTTGCATTTCTACGAACATAGTCATAATCATTGCCTTTTTGGTCTTTGGTATATGAAAGTTTAATATCTACTTTACGTATTGGTTTATAAGCAATATACGCATAAAATTGTTGCGAGTTATCGCCCAAATAATGTCCTAAATTATATGAATTTGAAGCCCAAGTAATTGCTTGAATAGAGTGTTTATAATTTAAAGTATTGGTTCTAGTATATTCAAAGCCATAACTTAAATTTTTAAGTGGCCAGTTTGATACGTTAAAGCCTGCTTTATATGAAATAAGATTATGTTCTTCGTTGGATAGTCGTTTGGTATTAAACTCATCTATAAAGAACGTAGCATAAAGATGCAGATGCTTAATATTTCTAGAACTTAAACTTATAAACATTTGAGAGTTTTGGTTCTCTACAGAAAGACCTTTTGTCATTAAGTGGTCAAGCGATTTAAAGAATGCAAAAGGTATAAAATACATAAGTTGCACATTTCTTTCTGCATAAACTATAGAGTTACCAAATGAAAGATTCAGACCTGGAATAGGTTTAAAGGTAAACATATTTGCCGCAATAAACTTATTCATTGGTCTGTAATGAGTCTTAGAAGTTTCTGTGGTATATGTTTCTTCGGTATAATAATATGTACTATCCACAAGGTTGCTCACCATCCATCCATGAATGTAGTTAAATTCAAACCATTTGCATGGAGTAAGGTTTAAAGTAATCATTGGGAACGAAGGTGCTCTACCTGAGATAATATTTGAGCAATTATATGTTTCTCCCCATTGAAGTTCATCTTTCACCACTCCAATGCTACCCCACCAATCATACACCTTAATACCACCTCTAAAGTCGCTAAAGTCACCACCATAACTAGCCTCTTTATATTGCACACCTGGCAGGTTATTCAAAAATCCTGGTTGTGTAATACGTGCTCCATACATTTTGGCTGCGCTATTTGGGAAATATTCATCACTCAAATAATTACCATTGTATGAATAGTCTCTCAAACTTCCCCAAAGTGAAACGTGTTTCACCACATCCATTTGTATATCACCACCATACCAACGTTTCATAATCAAACCTTTTTTGTTATAGATTAAATCCATACCAATAATAGGTCTAAGTTGGAATTTAAAATATTTGCTTTGATAAATAAATTGTGGTTGTAGCAGCGAAAGGTCGAAAGTCTTCTTATCTGTCCAATGCACATACGCCTTTGGCATGGTATCAAGTTCATTTGCATAGTCGCTCATAAAGAACTCTAAATCTGCAATTTGTCTTTTATGCAAAAGACTATCTTTGCTTTTTGCCTCCTTTAGTGCAGACGCTATAGCATTTCTATTATAAGGCTTAATAGCAGAATTTACATCTATCACACCATCTGTAGCTAGTTCATCTAAAAAGTCGTAAATTCTGTAATACGACAAATTCTCTGGTATGTTTTGACCAAAAACAACACCTACACACGACAATAACAATAATATAATGTATAATTTTCTCATTAATGACTTCTTGCTCTTTTAAAGATAATGTTTACAAATATCTTCCATATATAAATTACGTCAGTTACAAACACTCCTCTCTTTTGACACATCTTCAAGTATCTAAGTTCTGATTCTTGAATTTCGTCTAAAGTTTTAGGCATATCTGCATAGAAAGGAGGCAGAAGACCTGGCTTAAACTGTACACGAAGTTGTTGAAGTTCTTCACAATATAGACTAAAATAATGCTTACTAAGAGGACGCACACCAACAAGTTTCATATCACCTTTAAATAAGTTGATAAACATAGGGAATTCGTCTATCCAATATTTTCTCATTAAACGTCCTGCTGTGCTCACACGTATATCGTGAGTAAATTTACCACCTTCTTGAAGTCCACATTTTTTGTAAATGTATTCTTGTAGGAACTCAGAATATGGATACATAGTACGCATTTTGTAAAATTTAAACACACGATTATTCTTACCCACACGATTTAGCGAAATTATAGGACCATAACGACGCTTTTTGTTCATAGGTGGTTCCTTAATTCTGCGAGCCTTAAAGTATGTATATCTGTCTATTTTCTTTTCGTCAACTATTTCAAAACCACAATAGTAAAGTCGTCCATAAACCTCTGTTTTAGACAAAACTCTTTTTTTACCTTTTGTTATATCATAATATAAACGTTTGGTAATAAACAGTTTAGGAATAATACGTTTAACAATATAATAGAAAGTATAAACAATCCAATTGATACCTTTTGGATATTTGCTAAGAATTTCTTTTTTGGTAACACTTTTTTGTTTAAAACAACCAATATAAATTCCATTATCTGGAAGTTTTTCATTTATAGCAGAGAACATTTTATTAATGCCTCTAATATTATTCAAACTACGAACATTTATAATTGTATCGTATTTATAAGGAGTAGTTTCTTCTATATTGAAAATTTCGGTAGTAGCAAGCACTTTTGTGGTACTCATATTTATACCCACTTTTTCTTCCATAAACTCAAAAGCACGCTCGCCCATCCATTTCACCATTGCCTCTTTTCTGCTTTTATAAGCATCGTCAGAAATCACTTCTGGTTTTGTTACCAAAGATTTTGGTTCACGTTTTTCTATTGGAGTAACATCATCTTCTGGGTCTGAAGCATAAAGAATTGCAAAATACAAACTTTGAGCAATGAAAATACATCCAAAAATACACAAACTTATTATCAGAAATACCAATACTGAATAATTAGCCTCTAAAAAATAAATAAGAGAAAATGTAATAGCATAAACAAGCACAGTAGTATTAAATGCCTTGTTTACAGAAGGAATGTAACCTTGGTCTTTAATAGGCACTTTATATCTGCCCATAATTATAGCCACTAATATCCAAGCTAGCGTAAACCCTAGATATGGCAGAAAATATTTCTCAATAGGCTCCTGAGTATGCAGCGGAGCAATCCAAATGACCAAAAAAAATGATACTAACAAGTTTACAATATCTCTTGTCAGCTGTGTAATAAAATTTAATGCTTTATTAGACATAAATCCTATGATTAATAGTATAAAATTTCAAAATTATCTTGTAAAGATATACAAAAAAATCATTACTTTTGTAAAAAAATATAAAAATATTATCGAAGACTTTAAAAACATAATAAAAGAGATTTTACCTGATGAGTGGGAAGCGTTTTTCGAGGCTCTAAACAAAGAGATTCCCACTAGTGTAAGAACAAACGACAAGGTTGAACTATGTCCTTCTAGCAATATTGTACCACATTGTAAATCAGGTTATTATTTGGATTCTCGTCCAGTTTTCACACTAGACCCAAGATTCCATGCAGGAGCATATTATGTGCAAGAAGCAGGCTCTATGTATTTAGAAAAAGTAATCGCTGAGCACATTAAAAGCAATCAAATCGTGGTAGACCTTTGTGCCGCTCCTGGAGGCAAATCTACTCACCTTGCCAACCTCATCAGCAAAGACAGTTTGCTTATTTGCAACGAGGCTATGCCAGCAAGAGCAAACATCCTTCACGAAAATATGTGCAAATGGGGCAAAAGCGAAGTAATGGTTTGTAACAATAGCGCTAAAGACTTTGGAAAACTTGGTGCTTTTGCAGACATAATTGTGGCAGACCTACCCTGCTCCGGCGAAGGTATGTTTAGAAAAGACGAGCAAGCTGTAAAAGATTGGTCACTAGAGGCTGTTGACCATTGCGCAGAGCGCCAACGCGAAATTGTTTCAGATGTGTGGGATGCGCTAAAAGAAGACGGCATTTTCATCTACAGCACATGTACGTTCAATCGCAAAGAAAACGAAGAAAACGTGCAATGGGTGTGCGAAGAATTGGGCGCAGAACTTATTGAAAGCAAGCATTTTTACTTCCATACCGATATGAGCGAAGGATTTTTCATTGCCTCAATGAGAAAAACCTCATCTGCTCCAAATTTTAAAAATTTAAAATCAAAACCTAGCAAATATAACCAATATCAAGAGCTGCTACTTAATGCTGAAAATTGGGCAATCATTGAAAAAGGTTCAGAAATCATTGCCATTCCTCGCCTTTTTGAAGCTGAAATTTTGCACTTTGCAAGCAAACTTAGAGTACTGAAAATGGGTGTAAAACTAGGCGAAAAGGTTGAAAACAAAAAGAAAACACAATTTATTCCAGATACACAACTTGCTCTATGCAAGGATATTAACACAAATAATTGGGCAAGCGTGGAACTAGACAGACTCACCGCACTTAAGTTTTTAAAATGCGAAAGCATTACACTTGCCGATGCCCCTATCGGATATGTTTTGGTAAAATACGATGGAGTAAATCTAGGTTGGGTAAAAAATATAGGAAACAGATGCAACAATCTCTACGAAGACATGTGGAGAATAAGAATGAATATACCAGAGGAATTATGCGCATTACCGTTTTAGGATCAGGCACATCTGGAGGAGTACCAGAAGTAACATGCAAATGTGACACTTGTCTTTCTACAGACCCAAAAGACAAAAGGATGAGAGCTTCTATTTTTGTAGAAGTAAAGGGGAAGAATATCCTAATAGACTGTGGGCCAGACTTTAGAAGTCAAGTTTTGCAAAACAATATAGACAAAATAGACTATATTCTTCTCACTCACGAACACTTCGACCACACATTTGGCCTTGGAGACCTACGCCCATTTGGCGACGTGCATATCTATGCAGAAAACAATGTTTGTGCCTCTGTGCGCCGCACATTTCCGTATTGCTTCGCAGAAGTAAAATACCCTGGCATTCCAAAACTTACCCTGCACGAAATTTCTGAAAAACCATTTCTACTAGATGATATAGAAATCATCCCTATCAGATACATGCATGCTGCCCTACCTATTTTGGGCTATAGAATAGGAAATTTTGCCTATATCACAGACATTTCTAGCATTCAAGACGAAGAACTCGAAAAACTAAAAGGACTAGAAATTCTTATCGTAGATGCTCTGCGAAAAACACCACATTTTTCACATTTTAGCCTTGAGCAAGCCCAAGAATTTGCCTCAAAAATTCACCCAAAAACCACATACTTCACCCACATCTGCCACAGCCTCGGCCGCCATGAAGAAGTATCAAAAGAACTTCCCTTCGACCAGCACCTCACCTACGATGGGTTAGAGATAATAGTTAGGAGTTAGGATTACCGAATAAAATCGCGCCAAATCACCGAACAAAATCGTGCCAAATTACCGAATAAATTCATGCCAAATTACCGAACGAATTGACGCCAAATTACCGAATTTTAAAAATTTTATATTGACGTTCAACAGATTTACCCGCATCGCGGGTTTATCACTGTTGTAGGCAGGTGTCATAGAAATGCGGTCACTGAGCTTGTCGAAGTGCCAGCATTGCGGCGACGCCTGTATAAAAGCATCCCCACCCTCCCCAGCACACCCGTAGGGTGTGCAACTTTTTTTGCATATCCTAATTAATTTTGTATCTTTGTATTCAGAAAAACAAAACCAGAGTATCCCCGACTACTCTGAGAAATACAGAAGAATTATTAATCTTTTTATTATGAAAAATTACAATCCCAAAGATCTAAACACATCATTAGTAAGTGAACCATTCGTAAGTTATTACGCTAGAAATCCTCAAAAAGAATTTGACCGCATCCAGAAACTTGCCGAAGAGACCAAAGGCATTGTCATGCCATATCTAAACGACAGCTACGTAGAAATACTACAAGTAGAACCACACGATTTTAACAGCAGTGACCCACTAGGCGAAGCAAAGGAATGGGCAGAAAAGAATCTTGTTGGCACATATACCTCTCATATTGGAAAGTTAGACCAATTCCAATATAAGATTAGTAAAAAGGCTATAAAAAAGTATATACAATCTAGTAAAGAAAGTGAAAACATTTCTATTCATTTATCTACATTAAAGATGTTGCCACAAATCATTGATGAAAGTATAGAAGTAGAAATACATGCTGATTATACTAAAACACAAAACAAACGTACAATTGACAATCCAATAGATAGAACTGTATTAATTCATCGTTTCTATGGTGTTATTCTAGCATCTAATTACTCATATAGAGTTAAAACTACAATTAAAGAATATCGTGAAGTTACAAAATACAACAAACCATACTCATTTGAAGTAATAAAAATAGAACTGCTTGATTTCGTTGAATCAAACAGTTCTATCTCGATAGCTAATGGTCCTAACTCACAAGGAGGTTTAAGCATTAACATCGCAAATATACTACAAAATGTTGAAAAATCATACGACAAGGGCAAATTTTTGCTTGAAGAATCTAAAAAAAGCGAGGGCTGGGACGCAATTTTCAGAAGATTCTAAATTCTAGAACATTTCACCCCAAACCACCCTACATTTTGTTCTAAAATTTAGAACTTTACAAAACTTGACAACAAACATGTAGGGACACTGCGTGCAGTGTCCGCAAAGACAAACCGCACTACACAGACTTATAGAAATAACGCACCCGAGAGAAGCGAGTAAACTACCCAAACAAACCAAACTCATTTGAGGTAATAAAAATAGAACTGCTTGATTTTATTGAATCAAACAGTTCTACTTCGGCTCCTAATCATCCTAACTCACAAGGAGGTCTGATCATTAGGGTAGCAAATATACTACAAAATGTTGAAAAATCATCAAAATTTCAAAGGTTATATAGATAACTCCTATACAATATTGCTCTTTAATCTATTCCTAAACACCTCAAGAGTAGTAACGAGACTATCTGTCTCTATTTGCCTCATAAATGAAGACATAAATTGAAAGTCGATATTTCCATTCGAGTCAACAGGTAAATAAATCTTACTTTTTCTTAATCTTGTTAAGGTTGCCCCATAACTTCCCCAACTAAATTTATTTACAAGTTTCTTGATAGCAACAATTAAAAATTGAGCATTGTATCTATCAAGTTCCTTATGCCTAATTACCTGTATATTTTGACCTGTATAAAATGATGAGGGCTGATAAAATACTGTTTGTGTATCCAAACCTATAGTTATTATATTACCATTATCTTCCGTATATTTAGAATGTTGCTTACAAATGAACATATCTATTCCATTTGTCATATCAGTACGTGTGACATAAGGAATATTCCCTTGTTTTTTTATTAATTTATTTTTGTCTATGCCGCTTTGAGTTGATTCAATTGAAAACTCGTCACCAAAAACAAATTCTTTCCAATTTGAGTAAACTAATTTACCCCCCCCTTTTTTTCTAAAATATTAGTATTCAGTTGTTTACATAATATATCAATTGTAGGTTTTAATACTTGTCTTTCAACTTGTTTCATGTACTCTTCCATGAACTGCCAATCTGGTTCTTCTTCAGAAGTTATAGGTAAAATGATAGTTTGCTTTTTTATGCGAGTTTGTGAAAACTTGTAACCATAACCATATTTCTTACTAATGGCATTATCTATCATTGTTTTTATAAAGAGACCACAATGATAACCAATTTTGCTTCCATCTTTTGATATAAGTTTCTCTACATGGTCGGTTGCAATAAAATCCTTATATTGATAACTAACATATCCAATAGTAGCACTATCTATAGTCAAAACATCACCCTTTTCTGTAGGTGCATTCTTGTACGTGCCATCTAAACCATTATTTGTAGCAGCACATGTGATTCGAGGTGTATACCCATTTTCAACGAGTTTAGAAGGGTGGGTAGTTATAGTACCCGTTACCTTGAAAATTTCGCCAATTTTAAATGATTTATATTTTCTATCGTTTAGTTTAAGCATTGATATCTCCTTCTCCTTCTTCAAATAAATATCCTCTACCATGTGTTAACATATTGAACTCAAATGTTAGATAATCCGCCATTGTTTTTTCAAAATCTTTTTCGGAAGGAATCTCATCGTTGAAATAGTAGAAAGCGTGTAACCATTCATCATCTGCTTCGATAGTTGTTTCCACGCAGAATTTAGTTTCTGATTCTATTCTTCCAAACCATACATCGAGCAAATGTTGTCGTTTATCTTTTGCACTCGCAGTTTCTTCCAATCCGATATGTTTACTTACTTCAAAACCATCATCCTCAAAGTTGATAAACTTGCATATATAATCTTTATTGTGTGGGACACCTGCTGTAAATACGGCTATGCATGGATTTGTACCAACACGATAGAAGGTATTCTTATTAAGTGTTATAACGCCCTCTAATGTGTGATGTTTCAAAATATTATTCTTAATATTCTGTTCTTCCTTACTCTTGCCAGTGACAGAAGATTGAGGTATGATTACAATAGCCTTTGCCCCTTCCGTTAATGAATCAAGAAGGTGTTCTGTGAAACTTATCTCATACAAGTTTGGATTTTCTTTAGAACCTTGTGAGTACGGCGGATTCATCATACCAACCGTACAGCCTTTCAGTTGTAATTGTCTCGTATTTTGTTTTAAGAAATCCAAATTATGTAAATTGCTTTTACCATCACCTCTTAATATCATATTTGTGGTTGCGATAGTAAACATGTAAGATTGTAATTCGATACCAAACAATTGGTCACGTCTGATACTTCTTCTTTGTGCTTCATCATCTGTTGCTTTTACCATTTTGTGCATTGCAGCGATAAGAAACCCTGCTGTACCACAACATGGGTCTAAAACTTTATCTGTTGGTTTCAATTGTGCTAACTCGCAGAATAATTCTGTAATATGTTTAGGAGTAAGTACAATTCCGAGTGTCTGTCCGTCACCACCTGAGTATGACATAAACTCTCCATAAAAGCGACCTAGATAATCTTCTGCAGAGTTTTGATATCTTATATTTTTGTAAATACTCTTATAGAGAAATTCAGTGTAATGCTTAAGTGGGGTTTTCCCCAATGTCTCATCGATCTCATTAATTTTAGTAGTATTTTTAATTAAAGAGAATTGACTTAATAATTTATCTCTCTTAGTGTCAGGAGTTACGTTTGCACGAGATAAATTAGTTTTTATAGCATTATAAATTTTATTACCATCTGTATTGACTGAATCACCAATAAGAGTTTCTATCGAGAATGTTTTGAACTCAATTTCACGAAGAGCTAACATTATGCCCGATACAATCAATGGCTTTTGCTCAGTTGTAAGATTGCCATAGTTTCGTAAATCATTATGTAATTTCTCTGCATCTTTTAAGATTTCTGCAGTTGTCTTTTCTATATCCGTTTCCTCTTTTAGGACCTCTTTCAAATAGAATTCATTAATATTTCTTTCATTGAATGAAATGAAAGTTTCCACATCTTGCAACTCTTGATAGTCACCACGCTCATTTATGAAGATAGGAGTGATTCTGTGTCTCTTGGCATTTCCAGAAATGCCAAATGCTAATATCTTATGATAAGATGTATTTTGAGCTAAGTGCAATCCGTAAAATAAGGCTCCATTTACAGCATAGCCCTTAATCGCCTTTATCTCTTGAGAGATTAATCCCTTATTATCTTTATATAAGTGCTTTTCTATGGAAGCTTTATCTTCTATTACAATAATGAAATCTTCAACAACACCACAGTATTCTGGGAATCCAACATTTCCAGTTTGAGATTTAGAGGCAGTTTTTAATGCTTCGTTTATTTCCAATATATCACAACCTTGAGGTGTTAAATTAATATCTGCTTCCCTAAGTAGTTCATAAACCCATAGATCGGTTTTTATCTCTTTTTTAGCCATAGGTGTATAGTGAGTTATTTTTTTCTTGTAACCTTTCATATATGGACATAAAAAAAGCGTGAAGACAACTTTGTTGCTCTCTTCACACCTTGAGGCCCTGAGACTGCCCATCCTGTAGAATTGAGCAACGCCGATGACCCCACGCCGTATGTAAACACACTACACCCGTAAGAATAATGCAAATTGTTATTCGCATCACAAACGAGCGTATGTATGAATATACACACCATTGGGGCATTCACGTTGCTTTGTTTTTAACAGGATTTTTTGAAATTTTCTCAGGATTTCAAGGTGTCAAAACCAAAGCGTTGTAAACGCCTTTTTATGTAAAAATATATTACCTACTTACCGAGAAGTAGGTTTCAGCTTTATATCTTGCAAATTTAAGATTAATTTTAAAATATTACAATAGAAGTAAGGAGTATTTCAAGAGGCACTGTAAAAAAAATAAGGATGCTGCACGCAACGTCCCTACTATTACCAACTCCTAATTACTCGCTATGCTCGTGATAGTTGGCTGCGTTCGGCATAGCCTACTATCGTAGGTTTATTTATTTCTTTTAACCAAACAAACTCAAATAAATTTGCTCTTGTCTGGTTAAAAGAAACAAATACCTCAATAAATTGAGGCTCTGCTCTCACTTGCACAACTATTCCAACGTATACGTCACGCCCACATACACTTTCCAGCCAGCTACTGGGCCGTAAATCATGGTAGCGTCGAAGTCGTTAGACCAAGGGTCTTCGGCAGAGATGATAGGATTTTTTTGAGTATAGTTTGTCATATTCTCTGCACCTGCATATAGAGAAATATTGTTTTTGAAATTTTTGGTCACTTGTGCAAGCAAAATATGATGTGGCTCATAATAGTTTTCCCAAAGAGGATTTTCCTCATCGGCAAGTGGCATACGTCCACCACCGTTTATTTGCCAAGTAAAGTCAAACTGCCAATCATATTTTTGAGTTTTATAAGAAGCAGTAACCAGCCCTTTGTGAGCAGAAAGCAGAGCCTTTTCTCTAAGCACTCCACCTGTTGTGTTCATCACATTGCTATATTTGTAGGCTGCAGTAATAGTAAAGCCAGTGAAAGCCTCCATAGTTGCCTCAATTTGAGCATTGTGAGAATAGTTAAGCGCTCCATTTGAGTTGTAAAACAACACTTTATGTGGGTCTGCATCCATATCTGCCACAATTTGGTTCATAAAGTGAGTGTAATAATAATCACCCTTCAAACTCAAAGTTCTATTTCCAATAGGAATATCTCCTTGAATGCTAATACCAGTGTTCCAAGCATCTTCCAAACGCAAATCATCTGCCACCACCATTTCGCGAGAAGAAGCCATCAAGTTGTTGTTTTCTGCATAAATATAAGGAGTTCTATATCCTTTACCAGCAGACACTCTCACAACCAATTCTTCTATTGGCATATATTTAAAGTGAAGTCTTGGAGTGTAATAAAAACCAAATTTTGTGCTATAATCTGCTCTCAAACCAGCCAAAAGCACATATTTGTCATCCACATTTAGTGTATATTCCACAAATGCCCCAGGCACAATGTTTGTAGTTTTCACAGGGTTGCCAAGTATCATTTCATCAAGAAAATCTGCAGTCACCCCTATTCCAGCCTTCATATTGTGCATATTGCTATCTTCTGTTAGGTTTGACAAATAAATCAAATTTCCATAAAGATTGCCTTGCTGAGCATTGTATGTTTTCTTGCCATAATAACTATCGTGTTTATGATAAATACCTTGGAAAACAAATGCCAAAGAACCCTCTTTCTCGTGGTCTGTTTCCCAAGCATTTTTAGAAAATGCCTCTGCACGAATAGCATCAATGCCTATGCCATAACGATTTGGCACATCAGAAAGTTGTCCTGCAGTACGTTTTTCATATAGAGCATTCACACCCCATTGACCTTTATACTCATGAGAATCATAGTTCCATCTATTCATCAAATGATATTCTTCCATAAGTGGTCCATCTAGGAATGTATCATTATTTCCATCTTCTTTTCTAATAGTTTCATTTGCCACATGGCCCAACACCATTGTAGAAAGATGATCATTTATTTTCCATGCACCATCCATATTCAGTTCCATTCTAGAAGAAGAATTTCCCATGAAATTTACAGAAAACTTAGGAGAATTTTGTGGTTTTTTATAGTCGATACTTATTTGTCCTGCAATACCCTCTGCACCAGAAGACACAGAAGATGTACCTTTAGAAATAGATATAGCATTAAGCCAAGTACCAGGCACATAACTTAGTCCATAAAGCGTAGCCAAACCACTAAAATTTGGCATATTTTCTGTAAGCATTTGCACGTAAGTACCAGAAAGCCCTAGAAGTTTTATTTGTTTTGCACCAGTTGCAGCGTCAGTGCTATTCACATCTACAGAAGCATTGGTTTCAAAACTCTCAGACAAGTTGCAACAAGCCGCTCTACATAGCTCACCTACAGTGATTTTTTGCACTTGACCTACCGTCATTTTTGAATCCACGGTAGAACGTACACCGCCTACATTTACCTCGTCTAGTTCACCTTCCATGTGAATACTTAGAGAGTCCAAAAACCACTCCAATTCTTCGTCATGATGCTCAGTTTCAGTATGTTCATGATGATGATGACCATCGCAGTCGTGTCCATGTTCGTGAGCCCAAAGAGCCACATTACACAATAATAAAGATAAAATTAAAAATATTTTTTTCATAATTTGTAAGTTTAGTAATACATTATTTATTGATAGAAACAGTTCTAATATGAGCACACCAATGCCCAGGAAAATAATGTATCCGCTAAATTATGAGAGTAGCATATAGTTCTAAATATGCCACAACAAATGAAGAAATTAAAATTAATGGAATAAAATAAGAAGTATGTCCTTCTCTACAATCTAAGCAAGAGCATGGGATAATATCTAAAGAAGAACTACAATCAGACTCATCGTGACAACAATCATGAGCACAAGCAACAAAACCATAATCATTGTTTCCACAAATCACATCTACATGGTGTTCATGGTTATGATGTTTATGTATATGTTCACAAGTTCTACACATTTGTTAATTATTTTGAGTGCAAATATACAAATTTTTGTTCAATAATTTATATCTTTGAAACCCAATTTGAGAATATGGCTAACGAAAACAACAATACACGTTCATACAATAGTTCTAAAAAGGGACCAGAACTAGGTAAAGTCCCTGAAAAGCTCATTAAAGAACAACTTAAGCTACCTCCTCAAGCAGTTGAAACAGAGAGAGGTTTACTTGGCGTATTATTAACTCACGAACACTCTTTCGACGAAGTTTGTCAGCAGTTAATACCAGAAGTATTTTACCTAAAAATACACCAATACATCTACGAAGCCATTTCTGAGCTATCGCTTGCACAAAAGTCTATCGATAGCATCACAGTTGCTGAGCAACTAAAGAAAAATGGCAAATTTGAAGAAGTTGGCGGATATGAATACCTTGCAGAGCTTGCCGATATCGGTACTTCTGCAGTGAGTTTAGAGCAATATGCCGACATTATCTACGACAAATTCTTAGCCAGAGACCTTATACGTATAGCATCTTCTATAGAAACTCAAGCATTCAACGACGGCACAGAAATTAAAAACCTTATGGAATATGCCGAAGGTCAGATGTTTGAGCTTAACCAAAGACGCGTCAAAAAAGAAGTAACCAAGGTAAAAGACGTACTTAATGAAGTTGTAGACCGTATCCGTGCAGCGAAACAAAACGATGGTGGTTTTACTGGTTTAAGAACTAGTTTCGATAAACTTGACGAATATACCAATGGTTGGCAACCTTCTACACTTAATATTATTGCCGCCCGCCCTGCCATGGGTAAAACAGCATTCGTGCTTTCTATGGCAAAAAATATGGCGATAGATCACAATTCGCCAGTAGCTATTTTCTCACTCGAAATGTCAAACCAGGAATTGGTTCAACGTCTTGTTATTAACGTATCTGAAATTCCTGGCGAAAAAATTAAAAGAGGTGACCTTTCTAATGCAGAATGGAAACAACTTCAAACCAGAATTGAATGCCTAGAAAGTGCACCTATTTATATAGATGACACCGCAAACATGTCTATCTCAGAACTTTGTTCAAAAGCTAGACGATTAAGTTCAGAACGTGGTATTAAATGTATCATCATCGACTACCTTCAACTTATGAATGCTAGTGGTATGAGTTACGGTAGCCGTGAGCAAGAAGTTAGTATCATTTCGCGTTCGCTAAAAGGTCTTGCAAAAGAATTAAATATTCCTGTCATTGCCCTATCACAGCTAAACCGTGGTGTAGAACAACGCTCTCGCGATGACAAGACTCCACAGCTTTCAGACCTTCGTGAATCTGGTGCCATAGAGCAAGACGCCGACATGGTAGTATTCATTCACCGTCCTGAATATTACGGCATTACCACCGACAAAGATGGTAATTCAAATGAAGGTGTAGCCGAAATCATCATTGCAAAACACCGTAGTGGTTCTGTTGGTACTGTCAGACTAAGATTTACAAAAGAACTTATCAAGTTCTCAAATATCGATTTCTCAGCAAACCACAATAACATGGACTTTGGTTCCAGAAAAAATAACGCAATAGAACAATATCAAAGTACTCCTGAAACATACGCAAGTAGCAATATGCCACAAGCAGACTCAGGAGATCCATTCTAAAACTAAATACGTATGAAAATTTTATTATTGGCAGACGAAGCCATTGCACAAGGAGCATTAGACGGAGGACTTTCTGCAGTGTACGCATACCCTGGTACACCTTCAACAGAAATCACCGAATATATCCAAAAAACAAACAAAGAGATTCATAGCAGATGGTCAACAAACGAAAAAACTGCTATGGAAGAAGCAGTTGGTATGTCATTTGTAGGAAAGAGATCTATGGTTTGTATGAAGCACGTGGGTATGAACGTGGCTGCAGACGCTTTCATGAATATGGCAGTAACTGGCGTTAACGGCGGTATCTTAGTAGTAGCAGCAGACGACCCTTCTATGCACTCTTCTCAAAACGAACAAGACTCTCGTTACTATGGCAAATTTGCGCTTATCCCAGTGCTTGAACCATCAAACCAACAAGAGGCATACGATATGGCATACGAAGGCATGGAACTTTCAGAAAAACTAGGTCGTCCAGTAATGCTAAGAATCACCACACGTCTTGCACACTCACGCTCTAGCATCACACGCAGAGAGCCAAAACCACAAAACACTCTTAAGTTCCCAAGCATTGAACGTCAGTTTATTCTACTGCCAGCGAATGCTAAAAAACGTTACGCAGATTTACTTGCTTCGCAAGCATTATATAAAGAAAGTTCAGAAAACTCTATATACAACAAATATATAGATGCTGACAATAAAAAATTGGGTATTATTGCCTGCGGTATCGCATACAATTACCTAATGGAAAACTATCCTAATGGTTGCCCATACCCAGTACTTAAAATAGGTCAATACCCTCTTCCTCCAAAACAAGTTTTCAAACTTATGGAAGAATGTGAAGAGATATTAGTGCTAGAAGATGGTTACCCATTAATCGAAGAATTGATTAAAGGTTACACCTCTAAAGGTCTAAAAATACATGGTCGTCTAGACGGCACACTAAACCGCCAAGGCGAACTAAATCCAGACCTTGTAGCAAAAGCATTAGGACTAAAAACAGAATTCGACACCACTATTCCAGAAGTGGTACAAATGCGTCCACCTGCACTATGTATGGGTTGCGGACACAGAGATATGTACGAAGCACTAAATGCCGTAATGGAAGAATACCCACAAGGCAAAGTATTCAGCGACATTGGTTGCTACACACTTGGAGCACTTCCTCCATTTAAAGCGATCGACTCTTGCCTAGACATGGGCGCTTCTATCACCATGGCAAAAGGTGCAGCCGATGGAGGTTTATTCCCTTCAGTAGCAGTTATCGGCGACTCTACCTTCACCCACTCTGGTATGACAGGCCTTCTAGATGCAGTAAATGAAAACACCAACATTACTGTTGTTATTTCTGACAATGAAACTACAGCCATGACAGGCGGACAAGACTCTGCAGGCACAGGCAAACTAGAAGCTATTTGCGCAGGCTTAGGTGTAAAACCAGAACACATTAGAGTTCTAGTTCCACTTAAGAAAAACTTTGAAGAAATGAAACAAGTAATCCGTGAAGAAATCGAGTACAACGGAGTATCTGTTATCATACCACGTCGTGAATGTTTACAAACCCTTAAACGTAAAAAGAAATAAAATAACTAAGACTGAATATGAATACAAATATTATATTATCAGGCGTAGGCGGTCAAGGTATTTTATCTATCGCAGCAGTTATAGGTAAAGCCGCATTAAACAATGATTTATACATCAAACAATCAGAAGTTCACGGCATGAGCCAACGTGGAGGCGACGTTCAGTCAAACCTACGCATTAGCGACTCTCCTATTCACTCAGACCTTATTCCGCTTAAAGGAGCAGACCTAATTCTATCTCTTGAGCCAATGGAAGCACTTAGATACCTTCCATACCTTAAAGAAGATGGTTGGATTGTAACTAGTAGTGTGAATTTCGTTAATATTCCAAACTATCCAGACGCAGAGGAAATTCTTAACGAAATCAAAAAACATAAAAACCACGTTCTTATAGATGTGGATGCCCTAGCAAAACAAGCAGGTTCACTACGTACTGCCAATATGGTATTACTTGGTGCAGCTCTACCATACCTAGGACTTCCAGCAGAATACATAGAACAAGGTATCAAAGACCTTTTCGCATCAAAAGGCGAAGAAATTATCAATTTAAATCTAAAAGCATTGAATATAGTAAATAAATAAAACCCCAATATCATGTTAGAAAAAATTTTAGCAATCTCAGGAAAACCAGGTTTATTCAAATTAATCTCTGGTAGCAAAAGAATGGTAGTAGTAGAATCATTATTAGACGGCAAACGCACACCAGCCTACACTACAGACCGAGTTATTTCACTTTCAGACATCGCCATGTACACAGAAGAAACTGAAGTTCCTTTAAACGAAGTGTTCATGAATATCCAAAAAATTTATGGCGAAAATCCTATCGAAGTAGATTACAAAAAGGCTTCTGAAGCAGAATTACACGATTTCATGGCAAAAGCCCTTCCAGAATACGATAGAGAACGCGTTCACAATAGTGATATCAAAAAATTAATTCAATGGTATAATCTATTGTTAAAGAATGGCTTAACCGATTTCTCTCTAGAAAGCGAAGAAAAAAGTGAAGAAAATGCGTAATTTTTCCCTCTAAAAATTTGCAGGATTAAAAAAAACGTCATATCTTTGCATCGCAATTGAGAAACAAACACTCTTCCTTAGCTCAGTCGGTTAGAGCATCTGACTGTTAATCAGAGGGTCCTTGGTTCAAGTCCAAGAGGAAGAGCAAAGAAACCTTCAGCAAACGCTGAAGGTTTTTCTTTTTATATCTACACGCAAATAATCACCTCTAAACTTTGTTTTCTAACTTTTTATTTTTAACTTTGTGAATTAATTTAACACAAAAACTGCAATTTTATGAAAGGTATTGTTTTAGCAGGTGGTTCAGGCACACGCCTTTACCCTATCACCAAGAGTATTTCTAAACAAATCATTCCAGTTTACGACAAACCAATGATTTATTACCCTGTTTCTATTCTACTTCTAGCAGGAATCAAAGAAATACTTATCATCTCTACTCCACAAGATATTCACCTTTACGAAAACTTATTAGGCGATGGTTCACAACTAGGTGTACACTTTGAATACGCTATCCAACCTTCTCCAGACGGTCTTGCTCAAGCATTCCTTATTGGCGAAGAATTTATTGGCAACGACAGCGTAGCTATGGTACTTGGCGACAACATCTTCTACGGCTATACCCTTTCAACTATGCTTAAAGAAGCTGCTAGCCTAAAAGAAGGCGCAACAGTATTCGGTTACTACGTAAACGACCCAGAACGTTACGGTGTGGCAGAATTCGACGAAAATGGTAAAGTTCTTTCTCTTGAAGAAAAACCACTTAAACCAAAATCTAATTATGCAGTTACAGGTCTTTATTTCTATGGCAACGACGTTGTAGAAAAAGCAAAATCACTTAAACCATCAGCACGTGGCGAACTAGAAATCACAGACCTTAACAAACTTTACCTTGCAGAAGGCAAATTAAATGTTAAACAACTTGGTCGCGGCGTGGCATGGTTAGATACAGGTACACACGATAGCCTTCTAGAAGCATCAAACTTCATTGCTACTATCCAAGGACGTCAAGGACTTCAAGTAGCATGTCTTGAAGAAATAGTTTACAAATATGGTTATATCACTCGCGAGCAACTATTAGCCCTAGCAGAACCACTAAAGAAAAACTATTACGGACAATACCTAATCAAAATTGCAGACGAACCTTTTATATATTAACATGGAAATAATTGAAACAGGCATAGAAGGTTTACTTATTATTAAACCTAAAATTTTCGGAGATAGTCGCGGATATTTTTGTGAGACATACAACAAAAAACGTTATCAAGAAGCTGGCATTACCCAAAATTTCTGCCAAGACAACCTTTCTTGTTCAACATACGGCGTAATTCGTGGTCTTCACTACCAATTACACCCAGAAAGCCAATCAAAACTTGTTTCTGTAGTAGAAGGTAAAGTTTACGACGTTGCAGTAGACCTACGCAAAGACTCTCCTACCTTTGGTAAATGGTACGGAATAATCCTAGACGCAGAAAGCAAAACCCAATTCCTTATTCCACAAGGATTTGCACACGGTTTCTCAGTACTAAGCGAAAGAGCAGTCTTCACTTACAAATGTGACAACCTTTACAACCCCTCACTAGAAGGTGGCATTCGTTTAGATGACCCAGATTTAAACATCGATTGGATGATACCAGAAGAAAAACGTATTATCTCAGAAAAAGATACAAAACATCCATTTTTTAAAGACGTTATAACTAACTTCTAAATTATGAAAAATATTCTTGTTACAGGAGCCTACGGCCAATTAGGAAACGAAGTTCGTATTCTATCTGCAAACTATCCAGAATACAATTTCATGTTTACCGACGTAGATAGCCTAGACATTACAGATAAAAACGAATTAATAGACTTTGTTACAGGCAACGACATTCGTTATATCATAAACTGCGCAGCATATACAGCAGTAGACAAAGCAGAAGACGACTCAGAACTATGCGAAAAGATAAATGCTACTGCAGTAAAAAACCTTGGCCTAGCAGCCGCTGAAGCAGGAGCAGGAATTATTCACGTATCTACAGACTACGTTTTCGATGGTACATCATGCCGTCCATATTCAGAAGAGATGCCAACCAAACCATGTTCAGTATATGGCAAAACCAAACTTAAAGGAGAAAAAAATCTTCTTAAAATTTGTCCAAATGCTATTGTTATCCGCACAGCATGGCTTTATTCACCATTTGGCAACAACTTCGTTAAAACAATGATTAAATTAGGTTCAGAAAGAGAATCGCTAAACGTTATCTTCGACCAAGTAGGCACTCCTACATACGCCCTAGATTTAGCTGACGCTATTCTTAAAGCAATGGACCAAACAATAGATACAGAACACGACAAAGGCGGAGTTTATCACTTCAGCAACGAAGGTGTTTGTAGCTGGTACGATTTCACAATCAAAATTCACGAAATTGCAGGCATCAACACTTGCAAAGTAAACCCTATAGAAACAAAAGACTACCCTACCAAGGCAGCTCGTCCACACTATAGTGTTTTAAACAAAACAAAAATTAAACAAACATTTAATATTACCATTCCTCACTGGGAAGCTTCTTTAAAAGATTGCATTAAAGAACTTAGCGAGCAAGAATAATGACAGAATACACCTATATATTAAATTCTGCAGACCCTGTTGTATTTTATGGAGTAAACAATTCAAATATTCGTTTACTCAGAGTCCTATTCCCAAAAATTAAAATCATGGCTAGAGGCAATACCATTAAAGCCACAGGCGATGAAGTTTCATTAGCAGACTTTGACGAAAAGATAGTACTTTTGGAAAAACATGCCACAGAATTTAATGATTTAAACGAGACTGTCATCACAGATATTGTCAAAGGCAAACTAAAAGAAGAAGTAAAACCAAATAACCTTATCTTACACGGACTAAACGGCAAACCCATCACAGCTCGCACAGCCAATCAAGAACAGCTGTTAGCAGATTTCGACAAAAATGACCTAATGTTTGCCACTGGTCCTGCAGGTTCAGGAAAGACCTATACAGCCATTGCATTGGCAGTTAGGGCACTAAAAAACAAACAAGTAAGAAAAATAATTCTTTCACGCCCAGCCGTAGAAGCAGGAGAAAAACTTGGTTTCCTACCAGGCGACATGAAAGATAAAATAGACCCATATCTTCAACCATTATATGATGCACTAGAAGATATGATACCACCATTTAAGTTGAGAGAATACCTAGAAACTCACGTTATACAGATAGCTCCTCTTGCTTTTATGCGTGGTCGTACATTAAGTGATGCAGTTATTATTTTGGACGAAGCACAGAACACCACACCACAACAAATCAAGATGTTCCTTACTCGTCTAGGATTTAACTCAAAAATGATAGTCACTGGTGACATGACTCAGATAGACTTGCCAGCATCACAACAATCAGGTCTTATTCATGCCATGCGAGTTTTGAAAAATGTCAAAGGAATTTCTTTTATAGAATTCAATAAAAAAGACATTATCCGTCACAAACTAGTATCAAGGATAGTGGAGGCTTACGATGAGTTGGACAAGCGAGAGCAGAAACAATAAACAACCAAAACATATGAACGCATTAACATCTACAAACTTTAATTTTAAAGGACAAACAAACGTTTACCACGGCAAAGTTCGTGACGTTTACAGCATCGGCAACGATATTTTAGTAATGATTGCAACAGACCGCATCTCTGCATTCGACGTTGTATTACCAGAAGGCATTCCTTACAAAGGACAAATGCTTAACCAAATTGCAGCTAAATTCCTAGACGCAACAGCAGACATCGTTCCAAACTGGAAACTTGCAACACCAGACGAAATGGTTACTATCGGTCGTCGTTGCGAAGGTTATCCTGTAGAAATGATCGTACGTGGTTATCTTTGCGGTAGCGCATGGAGAGCATATAAAAATGGTGTAAGAGAAATTTGCGGTGTAAAAATTCCAGACGGAATGCGCGAAAATCAAAAATTTGAAACACCAATCATCACTCCTACCACAAAAGCAGAAATTGGCAAACACGACGAAGACATTTCTAAAGAAGAAATTATCGCACAAGGTTTAGTTTCAAAAGAAGAATACGAACAACTAGAAAAATACACTCTAGCACTTTTCCAACGCGGTTCTGAAATTGCAGCTAAACGTGGTCTTATCCTAGTAGACACCAAATACGAATTTGGTAAATACAACGGTGAAATCTACCTAATGGACGAAATCCACACTCCAGACTCTTCACGTTATTTCTACGCAGAAGGTTACGAAGAACGTTTTGAAAAAGGCGAAGCTCAAAAACAACTTTCAAAAGAATTTGTTCGTGAATGGTTAATGGAAAATGGTTTCCAAGGAAAAGAAGGACAACAAGTTCCAGAAATGACTCCAGAAATCGTAGAAGGTATCACAAATCGTTATATCGAATTATACGAAAACATCACTGGCGAAAAATTTGAAAAAGCAAACACAGATAACATTGCAAGTAGAATAGAGAAAAATATCTCAGACTACTTAAAATAATACTCTGTTGAATTTCAAGATTAAAAAGCGACATTTGTCGCTTTTTTTATTATTAACCAAAAATTTCATTAAAATTAAGACCCTTTATAGAAAAATAATTAGTAACTTTGGGTGTTTTTAATTAAAAGTTATGACTAAAATAATTGGTTCTATCACACAAGTCATTGGACCTGTGGTCGATGTTTACTTTGAGGATGGAGGAGAAAATCTTCCAAAAATACACGACGCATTAGAGATTACACGTCCTAATGGCCAAAAATTAATCATTGAGTGTCAACAACATACAGGTGAAAACACTATTCGTGCCATCGCTATGGATTCTACAGATGGTCTAGTTCGTGGTATGAAAGTAACTCCAAAAGGCACACCTATTTCAGTGCCTATTGGTGACCAAATCAAAGGTCGTCTTCTAAACGTAACTGGCGATGCTATCGACGGTATGGAAGCCCTATCTCGTGCAGAAGAATACCCTATTCACCGTATGCCTCCAAAATACGAAGAACTTGCTACTTCAAAAGAAATTCTTTACACAGGTATTAAAGTTATCGACCTTTTAGCACCATATCTTAAAGGTGGTAAAATTGGTCTATTCGGTGGTGCAGGTGTAGGTAAAACCGTGTTAATCATGGAGCTTATCAACAATATTGCAAAAGGATACAATGGTTATTCTGTGTTTGCAGGTGTTGGTGAACGTACCCGTGAAGGTAACGACTTACTTCGTGAAATGCTAGAAGCAGGCGTTATCAACTACGGCGAAGAATTTAAAGAAAGCATGGAAAAAGGTGACTGGGACCTTTCTAAAGTAGATAAGGAAGCTCTAAGCAAATCTCAAGCTACACTTGTATTCGGTCAAATGAACGAACCTCCAGGTGCACGTGCTTCTGTGGCTCTTTCTGGTCTTACCGTGGCAGAATCATTCCGCGACAACAACAAAAACGAAGGTGCAGGTAATGACATCCTTCTTTTCATCGACAATATTTTCCGTTTCACCCAAGCAGGTTCAGAAGTATCAGCGCTACTTGGTCGTATGCCATCAGCCGTTGGTTATCAACCTACCCTAGCTTCAGAAATGGGTCTAATGCAAGAACGTATTACATCTACAAAAAATGGTTCAATCACCTCTGTACAAGCAATCTACGTTCCAGCCGATGACTTAACAGACCCAGCTCCAGCTACCACATTCAGCCACTTAGACGCCACAACAGTATTGAACCGTAAAATCGCTGAGCTTGGTATTTATCCAGCTGTAGACCCACTAGACTCTACATCACGCATTCTAGATCCTAACGTTGTAGGAGAAAAACACTACAACACTGCAATGCGAGTTGTTGAGCTTCTTCAAAGATACCAATCACTTCAAGACATTATTGCTATTCTTGGTATGGAAGAACTTTCAGACTCAGATAAACTTGTTGTACACCGTGCACGTCGTGTTCAACGTTTCTTATCACAACCATTCCATGTAGCAGAACAGTTTACAGGTCTTAAAGGTGTATTAGTTCCTATTGAAGAAACCATCCGTGGCTTCAATATGATTATGGATGGCGAATGTGACCAATATCCAGAAGCAGCATTCAACTTAGTTGGTACTATAGATGATGCAATTGCTAAAGGTGAACAATTATTAAAAGAAAGTAATTAATAATGAACGTTTCTATCCTTTCACCGCTTAAAAGTCTGTTCCAAGGAACTGCTACATCAGTAAATCTTCCTGGAAAAGTAGGTGCATTTACTATTTTAGAAAACCACGCCCCTATCGTTTCCACATTAGACAAAGGTGTAATCACCGTTACTAACAACGAGGAAGTTTCTGAAATAGAAATAGTTAGCGGGTTTATAGAAGTTCACGATAACGAAATAACCATTTGCGTAGAGCAAAAATGAAAACAAAAGCATTAATAATCATCTCTACGCTAATAGCGTTGGAACTACTATTTTTTATAGTACACCAATTCGTTATGGGAGAGCCTTATATAAATGCATATATCCTTATTCCTGTCTTCTTTTTATTAGCAGAAGGAGCGTTTGTAGGAATGTCATCTGTTAAATGGACAGGAAAAATGGCAAACTTATGGTTTTTCATTCATAAAACCTGTAAATTATTAGCTGCAATCCTATTAATCGGATTAGTACTATTTACATTGCCAAACGTAGGAGTAGCATTTTTTGTTAGATTATTGATCACATATTTAATATTCTTAATAATAGAAACCATTATGGGTGTACACTCTGCGAAGCAAGCCTAAAATAAATGGTTAAATAATAAGATGAAAAAAATTAAATACATATTAATCTGTGTCCTAATGGCATTTTCTGTAAATCTATTTGCAGAAGAACATGCTACAGAAGCACATGAAGAGACAAGCGAAAAGTTCGACGCAGGTAGTTTTATATTTGGTCACATTGGAGATTCATACGAATTCCATATTTCTGAATACAACGGACACCCTATTTCTGTTCCACTTCCTGTTATTGTTTACAGTAGCGAACGTGGTTGGTTCTGCTTCTCTTCATCAAAAGTGGCACACGGACACGAATATGAAGGTTGGTTTATAGCAGAAGGCGGCAGCTACGATGGTAAAATCGTAGAACTAAACGCACAAGGTGAGCAAGTGAAACCATTCGACCTTTCTATTACCAAAAACGTATTTGCTCTCCTACTTTCTTGCGTTATCCTAGTTGCCATTTTCGTTCCTATGGCAAACAGATACAAAAAGAAACCACTAGGAGTACCTTGTACAAAAGATAATATCTTTGAATTTGTTATAAATTACGTAGAAGATGATGTTATTAAACCAGCATTAGGTAAGAATTATCTTAAATTCTCACCATATTTGCTAACAGCATTCTTCTTTATCTTGATAAACAACTTAATGGGACTTATTCCTATATTCCCATTTGGAGCAAACCTTACAGGTAATATTTCAGCAACCCTAGTATTAGCGTTATTTACATATTTAATAACCAATATCTTTGGTACAAAAGAATATTACAAAGAAATTTTCTGGCCAGAAGTTCCAGTTTTCCTTAAGGCTCCACTTCCACTAATGCCACTAATTGAAATTATAGGTACATTAACCAAACCTATTGCTCTTATGATTCGTCTTTTTGCGAACATATTTGCTGGTCACATGATTATTCTGGTATTAATGGCTCTAATCTTCATCTTTGCTGGCATAATGGGTGTAGGTGTAGGTGCTGGAGTTTCTGTTGTATCAATATTGTTCTCTGTATTTATGTACTTCCTTGAATTGTTGGTGGCATTTATCCAAGCATACGTATTCACTATGCTATCAGCAATATTTATTGGAATGTCACAAGTTGAACATCATCATTAGAATTCTTGTGCAAATGAGAGCAATGATAAGCTTGCTTAATCATTGCCGAGTGCAGCCAAGAATCATGAGCGAAGCGAATAATTAAACAAATTATTAACACTTAAATATTTTATATTATGTTATTACTTATTCTTCAAGCTGCTTTAGAAGGTGCAGCATTAGCAAAATTTGGTGCAAGTTTAGGCGCTGCTATCGCAATTTTAGGTGCTGGTTTAGGCATTGGCCGTATTGGTCAAGCTGCTATGGAAGCTATTTCACGTCAACCAGAAGCTGCAGGTGACATTCGTTCAAGTATGATTATCGCAGCCGCACTTATCGAAGGTGTAACACTATTCGCTATTATTATTTGTGCTTTAGCAATCTTATTCTAATAACCTTAATAGTACTGAATTAAAAGCGTACTTCTGCGTTACGCTTGCCCTCGAAATCCTCGAGTACCTATGTACACTCCGGTTTCTCAGGCTACGCAAGCCTTGAATTACATCTTTTAATTCTGTACTATTGTAAATGAACTTGAATTATGAACTTATTCCTCCCAGACGCCGGTCTAGTCGTATGGATGCTTATCGCCTTCTCATTGGTATTCCTTATACTTGCTAAGTATGCATGGCCTACCATTCTATCTTCTATTAAAGAAAGAGAAGAGCATATAGCAGACTCACTAAAAAAAGCTGATGAAGCAACAAAAGCTTTAGAAGGACTAGAATTAAAAGGGAAAGAAATCATAGCTCAAGCACAAGCACAGCAAATAGCATTGGTTAAAGACACAAAAGCTTTAACCGACAAAATGATTGCAGATGCTAAAATCGAGGCAAAAAAACAAGCTGACCAAATCATTGCAGACGCTCAAGCCAAGATTCAAAAAGACAAAGAAAGTGCTATTAAAGAAATTAGACAAGAAGTAGCACAACTATCTATTAGCATTGCAGAAAAAGTTCTTAAAAAAGAACTTTCAGATAAAAAAGCTCAAAATGCTTATATAGAAACTTTATTAAAAGAAAAGTCTGTATAAAAGATGAACGACGGTAAAATTTCTATACGATATGCTAAAGCTCTGCTTTTCAGTGCAAAAGAAGCTAAAGTAGAAGAAAATGTGTACTCAGAAATGGTTACACTAGAGAGTGCTTTTGCACAAATCAAGCTACTAAGGCAAGCTATGACCAACCCTACCCTTACCAAAGAAGAAAAGATAAAATTAATTAATTCTGTCTTTAATAATAAAGCAAGCAAACTAACACAAAGTTTCATTGCACTAGTGGTAGAACAAGGCAGAGAAGAGTATCTTCACAGAATTACTCTTAGCTTCCAAGAACTGTATAGAAAAGAGAAAAAAATAGTGGTAACCCACCTAACCACAGCTATAGAACTAGACGAACCTATCAAGAAAAAAATTGTTAGTTCTGTAGAAAAACAAGAAAATTCTAAGGTAGAACTTAGAACAGAAATTAATCCAGATATTATAGGTGGTTATATTTTGGATGTAGATGGAAAGCGTTTAGACGCAAGTATTATTAGACAATTATCAAAACTTTATAAATATGCCGGACATTAAAGCAAGTGAAATCTCAAGCGTGTTGCAAATGCAACTAGACGGGTTTAAAAACAAACTCGAATTTGAGGAAATAGGCAAAGTTCTTCAAGTAAGCGACGGTGTGGCTCGTGTTTTCGGATTAAATCAAGTTCAATCAAACGAACTTGTAGAATTTGAAAATGGAGTTATGGGTGTTGTGCTAAACCTTGAAGAAGATAATGTTGGTGTAGTGCTTCTAGGCCCTACTCAATCAATCAAAGAAGGTTTTACAGTACGCAGAACAGGTCGTATTGCCTCAATTAATGCAGGTGAAGGCATGTTAGGTCGTGTAATTAATATGCTAGGCGAACCTCTAGACGGCAAAGGTCCTATCGAAGGCGAAACCTTTGAAATGCCACTAGAAAGAAAAGCTCCTGGTGTTATTTTCCGTCAACCAGTAAAAGAGCCACTTCAAACAGGTATTAAAGCTATCGACGCTATGATTCCTATTGGCCGTGGCCAACGTGAGCTTATTATTGGTGACCGTCAAACAGGTAAAACAGCTATTGCTATAGACACCATTATCAACCAAAAAGAAAACTTCAAAAAAGGTGAACCTATCTACTGTATCTATGTAGGTATTGGTCAAAAAGGCTCAACTATAGCAAACCTTGTTCAAACACTAGAAGAAAACGGAGCTATGGACTATACCATAGTTATTTCTGCCACAGCATCAGACCCTGCAGCTATGCAATTCTATGCTCCATACGCAGGTGTTGCTATTGCAGAGTACTTCCGCGACACAGGTCGTCACGCACTTATCATCTATGATGACCTTTCAAAACAAGCTGTAGCTTATCGTGAAGTCTCACTTATTCTTCGTCGTCCACCAGGTCGTGAAGCATATCCAGGTGATATCTTCTACCTACACTCACGTCTGCTAGAACGTGCTGCAAAAGTTATCAATAACGACAATGTAGCAAGCCAAATGAACGACCTACCAGAATCACTTAAAGGTAAAGTTAAAGGTGGTGGTTCAATTACAGCTCTACCTATTATTGAAACTCAAGCGGGCGACGTATCAGCATATATCCCTACCAACGTAATTTCTATTACAGACGGTCAAATTTTCTTGGAATCAAACCTATTCAACTCTGGTATTCGTCCAGCTATCAACGTAGGTATTTCTGTATCTCGTGTAGGTGGTTCTGCACAAACTAAGTCTATGAAAAAAGTGGCAGGTACACTTAAACTAGACCAAGCACAATACCGCGAACTAGAGGCATTCTCAAAATTCGGCGCAGAAATGGACGCTGCTACAAAATTCATCCTTGATAAGGGTGCGAAGAATGTAGAAATTCTTAAACAAGGCAGATATTCGCCACTCCCAACAGAGCATCAAGTTGCAATTATCTACTGCGGTACAAAAGGTTTACTTGCAGACGTTCCTACAGACAAAGTTGCTGAATTTGAAAAGAGATTCCTAGAAATATTAGAACTTAAACACAAAGAAACTGTACTTAATCCTCTAAGAGATGGTATCATCAATGATGAAATTACAAATATCATTACCGAAGAGGCAAAAGTATTAGCAAACCAATATAAGAACTAATTATGGCTTCTTTAAAAGAAATACGAGCTAGAATTTCATCTGTTAGTTCTACACAGAAACTAACATCAGCCATGAAAATGGTGTCAGCTGCAAAACTTCACAAATCTGAAGAAGCTACACTTAAATTTGTTCCATACAAGAACAAATTAAGTGATATGCTTTCACAATATTTATCATCTGTGGATGCAGAAAAGGTAAATATTAAATTAGCAGAAAAACGTGAAGTTAAAAAGGTAGCTATCATCTGTATTTCTTCTTGCACAGGTTTGTGTGGCACATTCAACTCTAATATTAATAAGTTATTAGAAAAGACAATAAAAGAATATTCATTCCTACCAGAAGAAAATATTCTGCTATACCCTATTGGTAAAAAGATTTCTGATTATATCAAGAAAACAAATCGCGTTTGTCAATGTAGTGCAGATGAACTTTCTGCAAAACCTACATACGAGGATGCTATAGCATTTATCTCACCGCTTGTAGATAAATTCTTGAATAAGGAGATTGATAAAATTATTCTTTTATACAATCATCACAAAAACGCGGCTTCTCAAATACCAACATCAGAAGTATACCTACCACTAGAAACAATAGAAACTAAATCTAATAACAAATCATATCTGTACTTCACAGAACCAGATATTGATACCTTTATTAATACATTAGTTCCAATGGTAGTGCGTATGAAATTCTATGCTGCTGTGATAGATTCAAATACAGCAGAACACGGGGCACGTACCACAGCTATGCAAATAGCATCAGATAATGCAAACAAAATGCTTGAAAGCATCACTCAACAATACAACAGAGCTCGTCAAGAAGTAATTACAAACGAACTATTAGACATTGTTGGCGGTGCAGAAGCATTAAGAAATTAAACAAACACTACAATCAATACAGAAAATTGCACATTTTTCAAAAAAATGTGCAATTTTTGTTTATTTTTAGATAAATATTCGTATCTTTGTAAGTCTAATTTAAATTTATATTATGGAAGTAACAAGACTTTTCGACCTTTTAGGGCACTACAAAGAAACTTTCCCTAATAAGGAAGTAGCCCTATCTTGTAAAAGAGAGGGTAAATGGATTAATTATTCAGTAAACCAATATGTAGAACAAGCAAACTACGTAAGTTCTGCATTATTAAAATTAGGTGTTAAGAAAGACGATAAAATAGCTATTATTAGTTCAAACCGCCCAGAATATAATATCCTAGATATGGGTATTATGCAAATTGGTGCAATCACAGTACCTATCTACCCTACTATTAGCGAAGCGGACTACAACTACATTCTAAACCACGCAGAAGTAAAATACGTATTCTCAGAAGGTGAAGAACTACTTAGAAAAATTGAACACATTCTTCCAACTGTACCTACATTAAAAGGTATTTATACATTCGTTGACCGCGGTCGCCACCACTATCTTTCTCAATTGCTAGAAGAAGGCAAAGCAAATCTAGACTTAGCAAAAATCAAGGAAATTAGCGACACCGTTTCACCAGAAGATGTTTGTTGCATCATTTATACATCTGGTACAACAGGGCTACCAAAAGGCGTTATGCACAGACACTGCAATATTGTTAGCCAAATCATGGCTGCATACCACATTCCTTCAGACAAATGTCACAGAGCATTAAGCTTCTTACCTATGTGTCACGCATACGAAAAAATGCTTCTATATCTATATCAATATAGAGGAATTTCTATCTACTACGCAGAAAATATGGGTACTATCGTAGATAACATCAAAGAAGTTAACCCAAATATTATGACATGTGTGCCACGTTTATTAGAAAAAATATATGATAAACTTTATGCATCTGGCAAAAAATTACCTTATATGCAAAAAGTTATCTATTATTGGGCACTAAATTTAGCTCTAAAATATCAAATAGAAGGTAGAAGTGCTATATATAATGCAAAACTAAAAATAGCAGATAAACTTATCTATAAAAAATGGCGCGAAGCAATTGGTGGTACTTGGGATATTGTTATCTCTGGTGGATCAGCTATTCGTCCAGAAATCGCATCATTCTTCTCTGCTATTGGCATGCCAGTATTCGAAGGATATGGTCTTACAGAAACATCTCCTGTAATTAGTGTACACAATCGTGAACCTAAAGGTAGAAAAATTGGTACTGTAGGTCGTCCACTAGCAGGTATTGAAGTAAAAGTAAATCCAGAAAACAACGAACTTCTTTGCCGTGGCCACAACATTATGAAAGGTTACTACAAAGCTCCAGAACTAACAGCAGAAGCTATAGATGCAGATGGTTGGTTCCACACTGGTGACACTGCAAAAATTGATGAAAACGGACACGTAATTATCACAGGTCGTATTAAGAGTATCTTCAAAACATCTATGGGTAAATATATCAACCCATTCCTAATTGAAGAAAAAATGGCTCAATCACCTTTCATTGATAATATAATGGTAGTAGGTGAAAACCAAAAATTTGCTGCGGCTATAATTTCTCCAAACGCACAATATCTAAAATCATGGGCTAAAATTCACAAAATTGAATTTAAAGAAATAGACGATTTAGTTAAAAACACAGAAGTTATAGCTAGATTCAGAAAAGAAGTTAATAAATACAACGTTGAACTAGGTGACTACGAAAAAATCAAGAAATTTGATATCGTTCCAGAAGAATGGTCACAAAAGAACGGTCTTTTAACTCCTACCCTAAAAGTTAAACGTAATAAAGCAATAGAATACTACAAAGAAAATATTGATAAACTATTCGCTTAATAGTAATAGTACTAACAAACAAAAAACTGCTAATCTCACGGATTAGCAGTTTTTTTATTGCAAATAATTTTACTTACCTCTGACAGGTGTAAATTCTCCTTTTTCATTTCTTTTAAATACCTTATATCCAATTGTAGTAATTAAAATACTAATAATAGGACTTAAGTAACAGAAGAAACAATATGGAAAATAAGCAAAAGTAGATACACCTAGAATAGTAGAGTGTGTCATTCCACAAGTACTCCAAGGTACAAGAGGAGAAGTTACAGTAGCGCCATCTTCAAGTGAACGGCTCAACAATCTACTTTCATATCCATTCTTTTCATACACATCTTTAAACAAGTTTGATGTAAGAATAATACTTAAATATTGGTCTGCAGTAGTTACATTCAAGAAAAATCCTGTCGCAACAGTAGTTCCTACAAGTGGACCACGTTTTGTAATCAATCTTCTGCAATAATCTGTCATTACTTCTACCAAGCCACAAGCCTTCATACAAGCACCAAATGTCATTGCACATAATACTAACCAAACAGTGTGAAGCATACCTTCCATACCACCAGTAGAAATAAGGTCTGCCAATAATGCATGATCAGATTGTAAAGCAGTAGAACCAAACAATGTAATCATTGCTCCTTTAAATAAATCTTCAGAACCTGCAATTTCATAAATTGCTTCTTGCTGGAAAATTACAGCAACTATTATCGCAGCTATAGTAGATAAAAACAATGTAATAATTGGAGGAAATTTTTTAGCAATCAAAATTGCAGTAAATACAGGCACTAAAAGAAGCCATGGTGAAATTAAGAATCTCTCATCAAGTTTCATTGCTAATTCTTCTGGAGACACACCACCCTCGTCTACGTGCAAGAAACCAATCACCGCAAAAATTATTAAAGTAATTAATAAAGAAGGTACTGTGGTGATTGTCATGTATTTAATGTGCTCAAACAGAGGAGTACCAGAAGAAGATGAAGCTACAACTGTAGTATCTGAAAGTGGAGACATTTTATCACCAAAATATGCTCCTGAAATAATTGCACCTGCCACAAGCGCAGCATTATAATCATGTGCCTGACCTATACCAATAAGAGCCACACCCACTGTAGCAATTGTTGTCCAAGAACTACCTATAACCAAAGATACTACTGCACATAAAACACAAGTTGCCAGTAAGAATATAGAAGGATGAACTATCTGTAAACCATAGTAAATTAAGGTAGGTACTACTCCACTAATCATCCAAGCTCCACCTAAAGCACCAATTATCAATAAAATTATTACAGCAGAAGCAACTCCACCAACACTTTCCTTAATAGCAGCCTCATATTCATCCCAAGGCTTTTTATAAAAAACTGTACCGATAAAAATACATAAAAAAGAAGTAATCAATAATGAAATTTGGCTACCACCCCCTAAAGAATCTACACCAAAAGTCTTAATAGTAAAATAAAGCATCATTACCAAGAAGACAATGATACCTACTGCCACTATAAGTGACGGCTTTCTTGTTTTTGAAGTCATTATAAATTTAATTTTTAAGTTAGCGTCACAAATTTACTAAATTTTAACTATATACACAAAAAAAGAAGCCTGCAACTATTTGTTGCAAGCTTCTCTGAAAAACGGCAGCTACCTACTCTCCCACAATATGCAGTACCATCGGCGCAATTGGGCTTAACTTCTCTGTTCGGAATGGGAAGAGGTGGAACCCCAACGC
>JAZOMZ010000016.1:0-1986 GCA_045654205.1 Candidatus Enterocola sp.
AGGTGGTTCTTGAGCTTTACGTAACCATTGAACTCTTCTTTCACCAGAAGTGAAGGTACCTTCTTGTTCACCCCAACCTGCTGCAGGTAATACAACATCTGCTTCAGCAGCGGTATCGGTCATGAACAATTCTTGAACGATTAACATTTCTAAGTTTGCAATTGCTTCTTTGGTGTGCTTAATATCTGCATCGGAGAGTACAGGGTCTTCCCCGTGGATGTATAATACTTTTAAGTCACCAGCGTGAGCAGCATTCATCATTTCTACTAAGGTTAAACCAGGAGTGGTTGGTAAGTCCATTTGGTAAGCTTCTGAGAATTTTTTGGTAATTTCAGGGTTTGCAACTTTTTGGTAACCAACATAGTCAGAAGGTAATGCACCCATATCACAAGCACCTTGTACGTTGTTTTGTCCTCTTAATGGGTTTACTCCTCCACCGATTTTACCTAAGTTACCGGTTAACATTGCTAAGTTAGCAGTGGACATTACGTTGTCAGCACCGTGAGAGTGTTCGGTAATACCTAAGGAGTATACAATAGCTGCGTTTTCTGCTTTTGCATATTCGATAGCTACACGTTTAATTTGTTCAGGGTCAGCTTCAGTAATATCAGCTACTCTTTCAAGGTCGTATTTGAGTGCAACTTCTTTCATTTCTTCGTAACCTTTGGTTCTGTTAGCAATGAACTCATCATCTTGCAAGCCGTTTTCAATGATGATTTTGATCATACCGTTCATTAAAGCTACGTCAGTACCGGTTTTGAATTGCATGTATTCGTGTGCTAATTTTGCAGTAGGAGTGTATCTTGGGTCTGCTACTACTAATTTTGCACCGTTTTTAATAGCTCTGATAATTTTACGACCGAATAATGGGTGTGCTTCCATGTTGTTAGAACCAATACAGAAGATGAAATCAGCTTCTTCAATACTGTCATAACCGTTAGTGGATGCACCTGAACCGAAGGTGGTTGCAAGACCAGCTACAGTAGGACCGTGACAGATACGTGCACAGTGGTCTACGTTTTGAGTACCACATCCGGCTCTTGCTAATTTTTGAGTTATGTAAATGTTTTCGTTAGGAGATCTAGCACATGCGTAGAAACCTAATTTGTTAGGGTCAGTGTCAGCATATTTTTTAAGGGTGCTAGCTACTAAGTCTAAAGCTTCATCCCAGGAAGCTTCTCTGAATTCACCATTTTCTTTGATTAACGGAGTAGTTAATCTGTCTGGGTGGTTAATGAATTGCCATCCAAAGTTACCTTTTGGACATACTTTTCCTTCATTAACAGGGTGTCTTTTCCATGGTTCGACACCAATGATTTTTCCATCTTTGACTACAAAGTTAATACCACAACCGGTACCACAGTAAGGACAAATAGATGGTACATATTTTATCTCAACCATTTTATAATCTCCATAATAAAATCAAGGTTTTATTTGTTTAGTTTACATATTGACAAAATCAATTATTGACTAACAACTGAAAACTTTTTAATAATATAATTTATTAAATTCTTTCTGGATTATTGTGAATTGTGTCGAGTATTGTGAATTGTGACTATTGTTATAATCCAATAAAAGATAATTGGCAATAATATCAAAGTACTTTTACATAATATAATATTATATTATCTTGAACTGTGATATGAAATCTCTAAGATTTCAAAAATTGATTGGAATTAAATCCAATATAAGCATAAAATTTGAATAGTGAATTTTTAAAAAAAAATTCTAAAAGCATAGTTTTTTAAAAGGTAAATACTTATTGAATATTTGAAAAAGTTAGGTTTGGCTCAAATATTGCAATAAGTAGATACTGTTTAGATTTTAAAAATCTAATGTTTGACTAATATAAAATATTAGATCCCGAACTGATAGTATATCTAGTCACGTAAGTATACGAACCAGTTTGCGCATGCTACGAATACTGCAGCACCTACGATGTTACCTAAGGTTACAGGTATTAAGTTGTTTACAAACAATTGTACC
>JAZOMZ010000017.1:0-71403 GCA_045654205.1 Candidatus Enterocola sp.
ATAAAGAGGTCAAGCATAACAACGGAAATTTTATATTTACTAATTTTGAATATATTTTCTTTAATATATCTAGTTGATTATTTTTAAATAAAAAATCAAACCATATCATAAACCAAAAAATTGTTGAAATCAGTAGAAATAAACTAAAGAAAGTAACAATCACATCAGAATTAATATTTGAGGCATTATTAATTAACATGTCTGCTAAAAAAAGCATTACACAATAAAACATAGCATATAATGGCCCAATTATAATTAAACGAGAATCTTTTTTCTTATTATTTCTATTTATTAATATATAATCATTTATTGGTTTTAAAATCACATGATGATTATTTGTTATTTCATTAAATTTACTTAATATCATGCAATCTAATTTTAATGCTTCATTTAATTCTTCCGCATTAGATGAAGAATTCCGTTTTAAGTCATATATATAACGTTCAAATAATTTATAACTAATACCATTTTGTAAATTTTTAAATTGTTCTTTAAAACTAGTTTCTAAGTCGTATTTTTTTATACTTTTATTAATCTTAGCAGTTACTTCACTATATATATTTAGTATAAAATTACTTTTTGATTCAATTACGATACAAACAGTCATTAAAGAAGCCAAGAATCCTACAAATGCTTGAGTATATCCTAAAAATTCCATTATCTGTATTTTACTCTTTTAAATTTACTTCTTCAAATATCTCAGGCATTAATTCAAAGGCTTTATTAACACTCGATACAATATCGTCTGAAGCATGTATTGTACATATTGCCTCATGAGTGTCAATATCTCTTTCTAATCTGATTATTTTATCATCTGCAATTGACATATGAAAGGCTTTATTATTTTTAAATAGATTATCTTTTAATTTATATAAAGAAATTTTACCTTCTACAATCCCTCTTCTAAATATAGTTTTTTCTATTAAATCATCAAAAAAAGACTTTTCGTATCTATCAAGAAAAATACGAAGAGTTGTATCTGGTTTATTTATAAAATTAATTAAAGAAGTACACAAATTTTCTTTTAATATTTTACCAATAAATACATCTTTACAATCATTATGTTTGTTATTTTCGTCAATATGGGTATAGAATCCATCTCTAAATACAGACATCTCACCACAATACATCTTAATATTAGTTGAAAAATCTAGCATAAATTTCTCTATAACAGAATTATGTGCTCTATCAGCATTTAAAACAATTTCTGTTTTTCCTCTTTTATATTTATCGCAAAGAGAATCATAATAGTTGTTTAATTCTTCTATTGTCATTTCATTATAGTTTTATTATTTATGATAATTGAGTATATTCTATTATTCTGATTTAAACCTCTCCCAAAACTCATTGCCACCTTTCATTGATTCTTCTTTTGAAGTTGGGTAATTTTCGATAAACCAGGTCAAGAATTTTGCATAATCTATTTTTTCTGAGAGCATTTTTGCGCGGCGGGTTTGGTAGCGGGCTTTGCGTTCGGCTGGGGTAAGGTTTGCCAGTTCAGAAACGGCATTGCAAAGGCGTTCTACTGAGCCCTCTTCGCTTGCCTTGATGCCATAGCCAAGTTGGTAGTCGTCTTCCAATTCACGAAGATACCCTATCCTACCGACAAAATCGTTGAAGCGAGCAAAAGGAGTTCCCAGCACAGCTGCTTCGGCTGCCATGGTTTGCGAATCACCAATATAAAGCGATGCAAATGCCATTACATGGTGCATATCAAGCGGATTTATCTTGATGCGATATTGCTCAAACTGTGGTTCCAACTCGCGTTCCGATGTAATATAAATTCTACCTTGAGGTTTAAGAATATCAATCAAACTTTGTGCAATTTCTGTATTAATCCCCTGAATACCAGCATCGTGATGCGCATTCAACTTCGCAAAACGCAAAATAAAATAAGGTTCATCAGCAGAAAAATACTTTTCCACCACACTTTTATCTGGAGTAAAGTGATTTGGATGCAAGTAAGCTAATTCTTGGTAAGAAGGATATTTAATAGACTTCTTATTCCATTTACCATTATCACATGATACAGGAGATAAAACGCTTGATGCAAAAGGATATGCTATTTTTGCCATTCGAGGGACTACAGCAGCATCGTCTTCACCTGTTTCTAAAACAGGAATTCCCATTATAACTCTAGATGCAAATGTTAATGTAGAACCCACTAATATGTCAATCTTTTGTTTTCTTATAAATTGACACATTTTTCTTTCCATCTGTAAAACAGAATTGATTAAGGATAATTTGCTATCGCCTCTATTTTCCCTAATCAATGTATAATCTAGACCTGCTTCTTTCATTAGGTCCTCTAATATATCTTTTTTCTTTACTACAAAGTGTACGTTATGTCCACGTTCAGCAAGATTCTTTGCAACAAATTTTAAATAGTGATAATGAGCAGGATGTCCTACAAATAAACCTACGTTCATACAATGCACTCCTTTATTGTTTTAAATTCGTAACCTTTTCTTTGCCAAAATTGCAATTCTTTTTCTAATAGAAGTAAACTATTAGGCCCTAAATTTTTCTTTTTTAGTTGCATTCTAAGTACATCAGAAAAGAAGTGTGATAACCAATTTTTGGATCTTTTCTGAATTTCTCCTTTTGTTGAATTTTCTATTGTGATAGCTTCACTAGGATGAAACAAGAAATTTACAACTTTATTATTATTGCCTTTTGTCTCCCAATATATTAATCGTCTTGTCAAAGAGGTTAATATTGCACTCAACCTCATTACAGTGCTTATATATGGTATTCCAAATGAAGAAACTGGTATTTCTGTTATAATTCCATCTCCACGTCTAGCTAGATTATCTTGTTGAGTTTTATAAATACTTCTAGGAGCCTTAAACCATTTTTTCTTATGTTTGCTTCCTAAAGACATAAAAATATCTAGACGTTGCGGTGCAACAGAACTATCAGATAAAAATCCCGTTTCAACCAATGCTCTAGGTGTATCATCATTCACACGTAATGCAGGAGCACGAAATGAAACAACTTTTTGACTAGAATTTTTCTCTAATATTTCCTTAGATTTTCTTAGATGTTCAACTTGTTCATCATAAGTAAGTAAATCAAAAGCTTTATCACTATTATGTATTAAACCATGACTAGCAATTTCATGTCCATCTGCTTCTATTTGTCTTACCAACTCTGGGTAATCTTCTACATAAGAAGCTAAACAATAAAAAGTAGCTCTAACATTATATTTCTTATATAATGCTAATACAGCAGGTAATGCCTCATTTAAGACATTCTCTGCTATATCTTTTCTATATGGTTCACCATAAATAGAAGTTGCTTCCAAATCATTTGTTATACAACAAACTCTCATTTACTTACATTTAATTATTGTAGCGCCCCAACTCAAACCAACACCGAATCCAGCTAACAAAACATTACCTTTTAATCGACCTTCTTTTTGAGCCTCACACAAGGCAATAGGAATGGTATTAGACACTGTATTACCCACTTTTTCCATGAAGATGTAGAACTTATCTTTGTCTATCATCATCAGTTTACGTAGGTAGTTTATCATATATTTGTTGGCCTGATGGAATACCCACAAGTCTATTTCATCTTCTGTTAATTGTTCCTTTTTCAGTAGTGCCTCAACCATTGCAGGCACGGCATCTGAAGTAAAATTGAAAATCGCACCACCATTCATGTATAGATTATCAGACCAAATAGGATTTCCTGCCTCATCCTCGTCTACTGTATTCATTTTTTGAGGATTACGAGAAGCTCCCGATTTTACCATCAAGGTATCAGCTCCTGAACCATCAGTACCTAACTCGAAATCTCCTATCTCAGCAAAGCCCTCAGTTGAAATTAATGTAGCCGTAGCAGCATCGCCAAAAATTGTCTGATTTCCTTTGTCTTCTGGATGAATATATTTTGTATAAGTTTCAGCTGTTAGCAATAAGATATTTTTTGCAATACCACCAGCAATTAAACCTTTGGCCACAGCCAAACCATATTCATAACCAGAACATCCTAGGTTAAAATCAAAAGCACCACAAGATGTAGGCAGACCCAAACGATGTTGAATTATGCAAGATGAACTTGGCAAAAAATAATCAGGACTCTGTGTACATAACAATACAAAGTCAACTTTTGATTTATCAATATTATTTTCTGCAAACAATTTCTCTGCTGCTTTCACTGCCATATCAGAAGCAGTTTCGTCTTCTGCAGAAATATGACGTTCAGAAATACCAACCTTAGAAGCTATTTTCTCAGCAGTCCATTCAGGAAACTTCTGAGCAATAGCCTCACTAGTCAACACCTTTTCAGGTAAATAATAACTTATAGCTTGAATGTATGCTTTCATCAATTATAGTTTAGATTGAACTAAATCAAATAATTCTTGAATAGTATTAGTTTCACGCATTTCTTTGTGAGGCAATACTACACCATATTTTTTGCTAATCATATTTAAGATTGCAAGTGCAGTTAAAGATTCCCATTCATCTAACTCACGGAATTTAGTTTCCGCTGTAAATTCACTTAATTCAGTATCTTCAAATTGATTTGCAAAATTTTTGATAAATTCGTTGATTTCCATAATATTTATTTTATTTAAATTAATGTTTCAAAGTTACTAATTTTTTTCATAGGATTGCCTTTAACAAGTGTACAATCTGGCACATTTTTATCAACAACTGTTCCTGCAGATACAATTGCATTCTTCCCAATAGTTACACCTAACAATACTGTTGCTTTAACTCCTACCCATGCACCCTCTTTTATAACGATTGGAGCGACTCTTGATTCTATTATATTTGCAAAATGAGGATATGGATTACTATGTGCTATCACACTTACTTCTCCTGCTAAAGATACATTATCTTCAATGTAAATATATTCAGGATAAGCATTATCAAGATTACACATTTGACCTATATACACATTTTCACCTATTGTGATGCCACGTTTACGATGCATCTTAATGCGTAAACCATTAAACGGGCATAAATAAGATAAACGATATAAAACAATATTTCTAAACTTTCTCCATGCGAATGCTAGCGGACTCATCCCTCTACGAGCACTAGAATTTTTAACCGTAGTAGAAAGTTTCTTACCATGGTCAAAATATGGAATTTGTTTTTCTTCTAAAATTGTATATGGTTTCATTAATCAATGTTCATTAATGATTCAAATTCAGCTACTTTTTTTGCAGGCACTCCCTTAACAATAGTATAAGGAGGTACACTTTTTTCTACTACAGAACCTGCCGATACAATCGCATTCTGCCCTATCATAACACCTGGCAATATAGTACTTTTAATTGTTACAATAGCATTTTTTCTTATCACAGCAGGCGCTACACGTGCTTGCATAATTGGTGCATATTGTTTCATAGGATTAAAGTGTGTAAGAATCATACTTCCAGCATTGATACTCGCACCATCTTCTATGTAAATATATTCTGGATAGAGATTGTCTAGAAAAACAAACATACCAAGATACACATTTTTTCCAATATGCACACCACGCCATCGATGTAAAGTTATCCTAATTTTATTATTTGGACAAGCATACGCTAATAAAAAACACAAAGTATTCTTTATTTTACGCAACTTTTGCCTAAATGTGCGCTTTTGTGTTTCTTCATAATAAGGAATCGACATCTCTTGTCTTACTTCCCATTGTTCCGATTCTATTGTTTTTGCCATCTAAATAATTATTAGGTATATATACCACCATTAATTGAGATCACTTCACCAGTAATGTATGCTGCATTGTCAGAAACCAAAAATGCAACTAGCTCTGCAATTTCTTCTGGTTTTCCTAAACGACCCATTGGAATTTGTTTTTTTAATTCCGCTTCATCTAAATCGGCTGTCATATCACTCTTAATAAAACCTGGTGCAATTGCATTCACAGTGATACGTTTTTTTGCAACTTCTTGAGCTAATGCTTTTGTCGCAGCAATAAGTCCACCCTTCGCTGCAGAATAGTTAGTCTGTCCAGGTAATCCTTTTAGACCAGAAAATGATGCTACATTTATAATTCTTCCCCATTTATTCATCAACATATCTTCCAAAATAGGTTTTGTTACATTAAAAAAACCATTTAGTGAAGTGCCTATTACACTATTCCAATCATTGTCTGGCATCCATACCATCAGATTATCTTTACAAATACCTGCATTATTTACAACTACAGAAATATAATCATTTGTATGCTCAGAAGACCATTGTTTTAACGCATTTGATGTTGATTGATAATTACTAACATCAAATGGCAACAATTCAGCATTACCTCCATTAGAAACTATATCATCAAGAGTTTGTTGTGCTGCCTCTACATTTGACGAGTAGTTTATAATAACAGAATATCCACAAGTTGCTAACTTAATCGCTATAGCACGACCAATTCCTCTACTAGCTCCAGTTACTAATGCATATCTTTTTTCAGTCATAGAATTATTATTTTCTATTTAATATTTGAGTATATATCTCCACCAACTTCTTCGCAACTAAATCATTGGTTAATCCCAATTCAATAATGCGTTCACGACCTTTGGTGCGAGAATTGAATGCTAATGCTTTCTCTACTTTTTCTGCTACATCCTTAGGGTCAAAAGAACACAAATAATGTCCATCCAAATCTCCCAATAAATGTTTGATATCAGCCACATCTGTTGCAATAATTGGGCAATTGCATGCCATAGCCTCTTTCAATGCTTGTGGAGAACCTTCACTTTTTGTAGGAAGAGCAAATAAATCGCAAGCAGACATTCTTAATACACATTCCTCTCTTGAAAACCCCTTCATTTCAACAACTTCTATATCTTTTCTTCTCAATAATTCCAATGCATCTTTCAATAAAGGATAATTCTTTCGTAAATTTTTAAAATTTCCACCAAACAGAATGTATTTTTTATCTGCTTCCCAACCTAATTTTTCTCTAGCCTCTTGATAAGGAGTAATATTCATATCTGGCATTTCTACCCCACAAGGCAGAATAGTATACTTTTTAGATTTGAAAATACATTTATCATAAATATGTTGTGCTACATATACTACATGAGCAGCCCATTTTGAAAACAACGAACACACAAAATTTACTCCATAATTTAATGTCTCACCATTATGGAAAGTTATCACCACAGGTACTCCACTCATTGTTAGCAAGGCAACAACACCACACAAACCAAAGTGAGCATGAATTACATCTGGCTTAAGTTCTTTTATTTTCTTACGTAATTTAGATACATTTTTCAGATATCCAATTACTCCTTTCCCTACAATCGCATAATAATCTACTATTGCACCATATTTAGCTATAGCATTACCCTGTTCTTTAACAAAGGTATATTTATTAGAATCGCCTCCTACGGCATTTCCGCTATGTACTTCAAGTATTCTCATTAATTTTTATTTATTAAATTCATCTAAAGCTTGACGCAAGGCTTTTATATAGCCTTTGCCATATTTTAAACAAGGTTCCATATAATTCCCTTCGCCCCATTCATTCCAAGATTTAAGGAAAACAACCTTATTTTCTTTATTTTTCAAATTATCAAATACTTCTTTGCAGTGTAGATAAAACTCTTTAGGATTAGCATTATCTAAAACCAAAGCTCCTTCTGCCCTACGAGGTGTATTGTCCCAATTTGGTAATATTGTAGGTATGATAGACTCATCTGCAAATATTGAATCATTTAGTTTCTTTCTAATTTTTGAGTATTTATACACTCCCATTGGTATTTTAAACAATTGAGAAATCATACTCTTTACAAATCTACTCAATTTTCTTGTAAAAACACCACTTCCTATAGACTCAATGTTTGATTTTAACAAAACAATTTTCTTCTCACAACTATTTTGAATTGGATCTTTTAATTTTGCAGGATCATCAACATAATTGATAAAATAAAAACCATTTAATCCATTAGCTTCAGCAAGTTCATTCCAATAAGCTTTAAATTCTTCCACATTTGGAATATCCTGCATACGATACAAAACAAAAACTAATCTGTTATCTATTCTGTAGTATCTTTTATCTTGAAAAGCAGGCAACATTGTATCAAAATGTAACTTCCAGTCTTCTTTATCACCATAATCAATGCCTAACAAAACTTTTTGTTCTAAAACAGATGTTTTAGAATTCCAGGTTTTATTGTACCATGTATGGTTTGCCCAACATAAACAGAATGGCAGATCAATTTTATCATTTTTAAGCATCTGTTTTAAAGGCATGTCTAGCATCATTCTTCCCTTACCAAACCAATAATGGTAATAACAAAATGCAGAAACTCCTGCCTCTTTTGCTAATTCTGCTTGTTGCTCTTGTATCTCAGGCAAACGCAAATCATAATACCCCAAATCTGCAGGCACAATTGGTTGATAATGTCCTTTAAACAAAGACTTAGATTTACCAACATTTGTCCATTCAGTAAATCCTTTACCATACCACTCATCATTTTCTTTTGTAGGATGATATTGTGGTAAATAAAATGCTATTATATCAATGTTTTTCATAATTATATCATTCCTCTACCTTTAAGTTTAAACCAGTTCCATGCAATACATACAACAAATTCAAATATTAAAGCGTAATTGAACCAATGACGTTTATTTTTAGGTAAAATAGTAATACCATACGCAGCAAACAACATTTCCAATGGCATAATAGGTATGTGAAAACGACCAGATTGAGCATAACCACTCACCACTAATACTGCCAAATACCCTAGCATAAATAATAAAATAAAAGCATGCTTACGCCATTCCTTGTTTATTACTAAGGAAAATATCACAAAAATAACAAAAAACGAAGTTATATTCTTTATGAAATTTCCTCCAGCCATTTGCATTTGAATTACCTGTAAAGCATTTGCTTCTACCATTGTAGGGAATGGTATTGTTACAATTAGTGGAGCAAATACTGCTGCTCCTGCATACTTAGCCATTTCATTCCCATCCTTTCTATTTGAACGCCATTCCATATTCTCAGCTTGTGCATCTCCTGTAACTTTATTATACATAACATCAAATTGAGATTTCATCTGTCCTCCAATACTTACAAGTAATACCAATGACACAACGATAGCAATAACAGTTTTCTTACTACTTGAAATAAATCGATTTTCAGATAAGAATAATGAAATAAAGACAACACCAAACGCTACAATGCCCAATGCAGAACGAAATAAATATAAACTAAATGCCAATAATGATCCAAATAATAGTGCCTTCAAATTAAATTGTTTAGACATAAAGACTGCATCCATCCGCTCCACAAACCAACAGCACAAAAACACCATTTCTGCTTCTTTCATCATACTACCGCACCAATAAATCATGTGCGGATAAAACATACACATTATACCTGTTATCCTCGCAACTGCTTCACCAAAGTGTCTTCTAGCTACTTTGTATATTAGTATACACGAAAAAGCACCTAGTACAGATTTAAAAATAAAAGGTATTACTACATCACTTATATTAAACGTTACTAAATATTGTAAGCCCAAAAAGATGGGATAACCAATATCATCCAAAGCAACGTTGTAATTATTAAACCATATATCTAAAAACTCCAAACTGCCATTTGCCAAACTTTCTGCACATTCTTTAGCTGTCATCATATAAAATCCAGTATCTTCCATTGAACCTACTGGAGAATCATAATGGTCTATGTTAAAAAAATAAATAAATACACACCAAATTAACCGTACTATCAAACCAACTTGAAAGACTTTTTTAACAAAAACTGCAGGAGAATATACACCCCATTTCTTTGTTAAAACATTAGTTCCATAAAAGAATAAGACAACAGAAATAGATGAAACCAGAATGTAACTAATCGATAGCGCATACTGACTCCACACTATATTCGTTAAAATCAATACAAAAAAGAACAATTGTATTGATTTGTTGCTTATCCATTTAGGAAAATAACTTAGCATCCTCTCTTATTTTCTATAATTCTTCATATAAATCATCCAGCTATACAAACTAGGCGAAATATTGATCAATAAACATTTCAATCTATTGCCATTGGCTAATGGTAATAATTTCATTGCTTCTATTTGTCTTATATATTTATCACGTTCTGAAAACAAACTTACCGAAACTGTTGTTAATATTGATATAACTATATGATCTAACATTTTTTTATACCAATCTAATACTTCAGAATTTGCTACATTTATTTGTTCATTTAATAAAGTTAAAAGTTTTATTTGACCATCAACTTTTCTTTTTATACTCTCTATATTATTTGTTCTAACCATAGAACCTTGTCGTTGAAGATAATATTGATGTCTCACAGGTATACACTCCACTCTTTGTGCTTTTTGCATAACTCTTGGAAGCCAAGGTGTATCATCAAAATAACAAGTTTCTATAAATCTTATATTATTACTTTTTATTAAATCTAATCTATAAATATAAGGCCATACATAACATGCTATTCCCAAACGATTTTTAAGAAAATCTATTCCTGTCATTATACCCTCAGAATAATCAAACTCTGCCTCTGACTGAAAATCAGGTAAATTATTATATTCTTCATCCACTTTTTGATAATTAAAACGAAGTATATCAAGATTTTTCTCTTCCATTATTGAAAGTAATTCATTAAGAGAATTTTTCTCAATATAATCATCAGGATCTACAAAACATAAATATTTACCTTCAGCGACATCAACACCAGCATTTCTTGCTGCAGCTAATCCTTTATTTTCTTGATTTACAATCTTTATTTTAGGAAACAACTCTAATTCTTCAGATCTATTTTGATATTCATTAGCCATAGACAAACTATTGTCCGTACTTCCATCATTAACTAAAATAATCTCATAATCAGAAGGAAGAATATCTTGTTCAAGCAAAGAATCCATACATTTTGGCATATACTTTGCCGTATTATACATATTTACTACAATACTTAATATCATATCGTTCTAACCCAATTTATTGTTTGTTTTAAACCTTCATCGAAAGATGTAAATGAATAATCTCTCAATATAGATTTTAACTTGGTTGTATCTAATTCAAATTTTTGAACATCAAATTTAGAAGACTCTTTGTATTTCCAATTAAAAGTAGAAATATTCGATTTAATAGAATCTAATATAGTATTTACAGACAGAATTTCACCACTTGCAACATTTAAAACGTCTGTATGAACTCCTTTTTCTATCAATTTAAACAAAATCTCTACAAAATCATCAATATAGATATAATCTTTCAGCCCATTTCCATCTCCCCATACTGTAAATTCTTGTCCATTAATAGCTGAAGATAAGGCTACATTTATCACGCCTTGTTTCATCGAATAATGATACTTCCCATACGGATTTGATAATCTTAATAATAACGGACGTAGTTCATATAATTGTGCATATTGCATCAAATATTTCTCTATAGCGAGTTTTACTACTCCATAAGAACTAACAGGATATACATCTTCATCTTCTCTATGTTTTATTTGACCATTGCCATATATAGCACCACCAGAAGAAATATAGACGATATCATGTACAGAGTGCTTTATCATGCAATTCAATAGTTCTACCGTTGGAACCAAGTTAGATTCTATATCATATTTTGCATTAAATGATGTTGCAGGGACTGTAGTACTAATAGAATGTAGTACTAAATCTATTTTGTTTTCCTCAAAAATCGTTTCTAATAATACATTATCTGAGAAATCACCAGAATAAGACATACATACACAATCAAATGTAAGTCCAGCAAAATGAGAAGGCAATTTATCAAAAACTATTACCTTATACGATGAAGTAAGATTTTTATCAATAAATTTTAAAATATTACTTCCAATAAAACCATATCCACCTAAAAGCAAGATTGTCTTCATATATTAATATTGCTTCTTTAGTTTTTTTATATTTGCTTTATTTCTCCACTTTTCCAATTTAAACAACACCCTATCTACAAAATATACCAAACCCCACAAATGATATTTCTTTAATCGTTGATATTGCAACAATACAAAAGCATATTTATTATAATCATTAATCACTGCTTTAGGGAATGCAGATGCTAAATATTCACTTCTTTCTTGTTGAATGATATGTTTATTCTTACCTGCACTCTCGCTCACACCATTCATATCAAAAATGGTCACATCCATGTTTATATAAACAGGTTGAACATTACTCAATACTATTGCACGTACATACCACTCCCAATCTGAACAAATCTTCATATTTTCATTGTAATATCCAAATTGTTCAAACAATGAACGTTTAATATATGCACAATCATGATTCAATGTACCATTGTAAAAATACAAGAAAGAATTTGGTGTATATTCTGAATTTGCCCCACAATTATCTCGTTGATAAGTTTTCCAATCAACTGTTTTAAGCATATTTCCATAAAGAATCTTAGGGAACTCTTTTTCCTGCAAAGCTGCAAGCATATCATTCACCACTGTATCAGCAGCCAAACAATCACCCGAATTCAGAATCTGAATATATTCCCCACTCGCCATCTTAATGCCTTTATTCATAGCATTGTAAATGCCTTTATCTTTTTCAGATATCCAAGTAACTTTTATTCCGCGCGCGATAGCATCTTTTTCGTATTGTTGAATAATTTCTACCGCATTATCAGTTGAAGCACCATCAACAATTAGATGCTCAAACTGGGTATCAGTTTGAGAAAGCACACTCTTCAAAGTCTTTTCAAGTCCTTGAGCATTGTTGTAGTTTATTGTTATAATTGAGAGGGTCATTTTATAAACTATTTATTATTACTACAACCCAATCAAAATTTCCACTATTCTTTCCGCAGCTTTGCCGTCCCAAAGTTCTGGGATGCCGCCTTTTTTCCAATTGCCAGAAAGAAGAGTTGCGAAAGCAGGGGCAATGTTGTTTGGGTTTGTGCCGATAAGTTCGTTTGTGCCTATTTCGCAAGTTTCTGGGCGTTCGGTATTGTCACGAAGTGTAATGCAAGGCACACCCATCACAGTGGTTTCTTCTGTAATACCACCACTGTCGGTCACTACTGCCAACGCACGTTTTACCATGTAGTTAAATTCCAAATATCCCATTGGGCTAACGATATGTAGATTTGGAGCTTCAATGCCAAGTTCAGCAAATAGTTTAGCAGTACGAGGGTGGATTGGGAAAATAATTGGCAGACCTTTCGCATTTTCCACTATTTCAGTCATCAACGCTTTAAGGTGATTTGTTTCATCCACATTAGCAGGACGATGCAAGGTAAGCATTATATAACCCTTTTCTTGCAAGTTCAATTCATCGTAAATAGCAGGTTTTACAAAACGATCAATATTGGCAAGCAAGGTATCGATCATCACATTACCAACAAGATAAATACGATTTTCGTCGATACCAGCCTTCACAAGATTGCTACTTGCCCAACGAGTAGTTGTAAAGAAATAATCAGTGATAGAATCGGTCACCATACGGTTGATTTCCTCTGGCATAGTCATATCATACGAACGAATACCTGCTTCCACATGAGCAACTTTTATATTCAATTTCTTTGCCACAATACTACATGCCATGGTACTTGTTACGTCGCCAACAACAAGAACTAAATCTGTCGGATTTTCCATCAACTCCTTCTCAAATGCCACCATAATAGCTGCTGTTTGTTGTGCTTGCGAACCGCCACCGCAACCCAAATTTGCATCAGGAGTTGGAATATTTAGTTCCTCAAAAAATGTATCAGACATTTGTTTGTCGTAGTGCTGACCAGTATGCACCAATCTGTAGGCAATATCTACCCCACTTTTACGCGCTTTAATGATTGCATGAATCAGCGGAGCAATCTTCATAAAATTTGGTCTCGCACCCGCAATAAGAGTTATGTGTTTCATAGTATTTTTCTAAATTTCAATCTACAAAGATAATATTTTTATAAATTGTAATTATATATTGTCTCCAACTTCTCTAAAATTATATCCACATGTTTATCCCATGTGTATTTCTCTAGAACCACTTTACGAGCATTTGCTCCAAGTCTTTGACGTAATGATTTATCATTTGATAATTTAAGTATTGCATTTGTTAAATCTGTTACACTGGCAGGTTCGGTTAATAATGCCGTCTCGTTGTTAGATAGTAAATATGACATCTGATCCAAACTACTAGCTACAATTGCTTTTCCCATTGCCATATATTCAAATAATTTGGTAGGCGAGCCAAAAAATGGTGTTCCATCTGGATTTGGTATTTGTGGAGAAACCAAGATATCGCTTGCTGCTAAATATTCAGGCGTTTCTAATTGTGGAATCAATCCTGTAAATATCACTTTATCAGAAAAACCGGATTGATTCACTACATCTGAAACCAAATTATAATTGGCCCCATTACCTACAAACATATACTTTATGTTTTTATTTGTAGAACAAACTTCCTTAATTGTCTTTGCCAGGACTTCGGTTCCGTGCCATGGTCCAAAAGTTCCAACAAAAGTAACCAGGATTTCATCCTCTGAAATTTTATACTTTTCTCTAATATTCGTTCCATCAATTGAGGGTGAAAAGCGAACCGGATCCACACCATTGGGAACAATTAAAATTTTATTTTCATCTACACCACACTGCATTAACTCATCTTTCATAGGTTCTGCATTACCTACTATTAAATCTGCATAGCGAAAATCTGCCAATTCAATTTCATCTGCAATTTGTTCAAAATGAAATTTCTTTCCCCAATTCTTACTCATCCATATTTCAGAACCATTGTATTCTAAAATAAATGGTATATTCAACAACCTAGACAAATAAGCCCCTGCATAATTATCCAATCCGTAACGTTGATAAATAAATCTCGGTTTATCTTCTTTTATAGCAGGTATAATAGATTTAAGTTGCTGATTGTATTCAAGTTCAGCTAATTCATTAATACCTGCAGATAACAATTTGTTAATTGAGAATAGCTGATAATTTACATCGCTTTCAATATAATTAAACTTGACAGGCGAAACCAATGTAACACGATATTTTTTTGCTAAAGCCTCTATAACTCCTTTAGTATGTGCTACTGCTCCACTTGCATTATTATTTCCAGCCCACATATCTGTTCTGAAATAATATACATTATTGGAATCTGTATACTTTTTAGCAATACCCTCGTGTTGAGACATTTCACGAATGTCACACATTACTTTTTTACGTAAAATTGGATAATACAAAAAGCGAAATACTTTTTTTATTCCTTTAGTTCGTAATATTTTATTTATTATTGACATTAATATATTTAACTTAGATTATGAATAATTTCATTTACAGCTAAATTTATTGAATTATTACTATATAACTGATTTAAAATAGTTCTGTTATGCTGTATCTCTACTTCAGTTAATTTTCCTAATTTTAAATTATCTTTATTTAAATCATCTTCTATTGAAAATATAATAATATTTAATCTTTTAAAATATTTATACACCATACTTTTTTTACTTAGAAATACACGCATCCCCAACCATAAACCTGTAATAATATTTCCTTGAGCATTTGGTCTAAAATGATTCATAACCATTATACCACAGTCTAATAACCTAGTATTATATTCATTAAGTGGCATAAATTTTATAAGTGGTTTAAATCTTTTTTTAAATAATGTATTCCCTATTCTAACAACCAAATTCCTTACCCATTTATCCCCATAACTTAATGGAATAGTGATAGACTGATCTGGATTCAATACCTTTTTTAATTTTATTAAAGCATCTATATAATTATTTTCTATCGTACTAGAATTTCCTAAAAAAACATTATTCCCAGAAACTACACTATTTATCAGTTTACCTACAGTTTCCTCTATTGAATAGTAATTATACCAAATCATTTGCATTTTATTATTTAATATGCATTTTGCATAATTATATTCAAAATCTACATCTGTTAAGCAATAATCAATACGTTTAAATACTTCAAATGGCACACAATATTTATTAGTTTTCTTAAATTTTATTCTTTGATATAATTTTCTTAAATAATAAACAAACTTTGTATATGGTGCTAAAAACGTCTTTTTTATTTTTTCTACACCATATATTTCTGCCCCCCAGAACATCCATGCGACCTTAATATTATTAGGTATCTTCTTTAAAATGATTTCTTGCCATTGTGTGAATAAACCATGGAATATCACCCCTGTTACATTAGTATATAAATCTGTTATTGTCAAACTTACAATTTCATCTGGACTCAATAATAATACCTTATCAATATTTCTTACATATTTGATAGTTGTTGTATCGGAAACTAATATAAACTTAGATTCTATTCTCTTGTTTGAGAACTGTTCTATTGCATAATCTGCAAATTTATCATCAAATACGTAATGTAACAACATAATTATTTTGTTTGGTGTATTATAGATATTTATTATTTGTTTACTGATTTAATTAACGCTAACACTTTACTCTGATTCAAAAATTCTTCTCTCCATTCTTCAGCCTTCACTTGATAATTTTCAACAAAGTATCTCATTTCTTCTTCGAAATGATTACATAAAGGCATATTATGTTTTATAATTTCATTTTGAGTTTCTATTGTTAAAGTTGAGGAAAAATCTGGAGGTAATGCATAAGCTCTTTCTAATGTCAATACACCTTTACTCCCCCAAATAACTTGTTGACTTTTATATTTATTATTAAAACCAGTTACTAAGTTTGCAACTCTACCTTCTCCGAAATCTAATAATATAGTAGCATGTGTTTCCACTTCCCTTCCTTCTTCTGCACTTAATACTGCATATACATTTTGTGGTTCACATTTATAAAAATGCCTTGCTGAATGTACCAAATAAGCACAAGCATCTAAAACACATCCTCCACCTAGTTTTTTATTATAGCGGAAATCTTTATCATCTAAAGGAGGGAAACCAAACCATCCTTGAAACAACTGAGGTGTACCAATCTCCCCTTTTTCTATTAATTCATTTTTGACTTTATGTTGTTTATGAAACTGATACATATAACCCTCAAAAATAGGTACGTTGTATTTTTTACCAATATTAGCAATACGAACTGCATCATCATACGAACTTGCCAAAGGCTTTTCACAAAGGATATTCTTATGATACTCTGCTACCTGCTCTATTATTGATACATGAATTGCATTTGGAGTGGAAATATATACAGATTCAAATTCATAATTATCTAGTACATATTGTAAATCTGTTTCAAAAGGCACTCTAAATTTTTCTCTAACAATAGCTTCTTTTGAAGAATCTGTATCTACGATACAAACCAATTCTGTTACACCTGAATTAAGTATAGCGGGGATAGCACATCTTTGTGCTATGTTTCCACATCCAACAACAATAAATTTCATTTTAGAAACCATACATTTCTTTTAAAACATTTTTCATATTTGTTGATACATATTCCAAACATTCATCTGCCATACCTGCATAATAAGGTAATCGGACAATACGAGAACCTATTGATTCTGTTATTGGCAAATCTTCTGGTTTGTATCCTAGTTGTAATCCATATGGAGCAGAATGTAAAGGCATATATCCAATATAAACATAGATATCATACTTTCTACATTCTTCCATAAAACGCTGTCTATTCTCAGAAGAATCAAATAGTGCCCAATATGCATGATGATTCAATTCATCATAAGAAGAAGGTTGCATTATACCGACACATCCTTTCTCAAAATAAGGCATAAACAATTCACTATACATCTCTGTAACTTGTCTACGTTTATCTTTTATTATTGATTCATTTTCAAGTTGCGCATATAACATCGCAGCAAGAACATCAGACAACAAATAACTACTACCTTTATCAACCCAACTATATTTATTCTTCATCCCATTTAATACAAGTCTTCTATCTGTACCTTTCTCTTGTAAAAAATGTGCACGTAATTCCCATTCTGGAACATTACAAATCAAAGCCCCACCTTCTCCAGCTGAAAAATTTTTAGTCTCGTGAAATGAGAAAGTTGCCAAATGTGGCACTGTACCACAAGGTTTCCCTTTATATTTTGTACCATACGATTGTGCACAATCTTGCATTACAATTAAATTATACTTTGATGCTATCTCCATAATTGCATCTATGTCACAACTTAACCCTGCATAATCAATAGGAACAATCATTTTTGTTTTTGATGTAATTAAACTTTCAATTTTTGTTACATCAATATTCATTGTTTTCGGATCTACTTCACAGAAAATAGGCTTTGCACCAAATAATACAACAGAATTTACTGTTGAAGAAAATGTGTAAGAAGGAAGAATAACTTCATCTCCAGGTTGGATACCTGCTAATACGGCACCCATTTCTAGAGCAGCAGTACCAGATGGTGTCAAATAGACTTGTTGAAATCCATAAACAGATTTCATTAATTCTATTACTTTATTACAATACTTATGATTTCCACATTGTAAACCAGAATGAATTGCGTCTAAAACATATGCATCTTCTGCACCTGTTATATATACTTTATTAAAAGGAACTTTCATAATTTATAAGAAACTTATTAAAGAGATTAAACTTCTAGCTTGAATATTCAAATAGTTATTAAAGTGCAAAAACATTAGCAATTGTTCAAATGTAATCCACATATAATTATGTGGGATATCATTAACACCGATACCATCATTATCAAGAATAATCATATTTCTGTTCTGTTCATGATAAAAACGGCCACCTTCTTCTGATTGATAAGTATCAATAATAATATTTTCTTTAGGTACATTTAATACATAATCAACAAATGGTTGTAAATTATTCCCTTCGTAACTATCAGTTATACATTGTACAGTAGGAGCCATTTCTACTATATCAAAATTGCCTAATTCAACCTTTGCTTGTACTAAGAAATGATATACCCCATTAATTTTTTTTATAACAAAAGCTGTTAAACCTTTTTGTAAAGGTTTAACTAGTGGTTGTGTCCATGTCTTTACTTCTCTATTATTGATTGAAACTTCTGTTGCAATAACCTTAAAATACTTACCTCTATTATTGTATATTTCATTTTCAGAAATTGACCATTCATAAACTTCTTTTAATGGAACAGATTTTACTTCTAACTCATACTGACATTTTAGAGAGGTCATCCAACTTAGAATTTCAGTAATAGTATTTAATGACTCCCCTTTTTTCAATAATTTACTTCCTATACTTATAGAATCTATACCTTTAATCAATTCACAATTCTCAATTTCAAACGGAATACCAGAGATAACAGTTCTAGTATCCATATTAACAATATTATCTATTAATGCTAATTTCTTTATTTGACCTAAAGTCAACCATATAAAGTTACTTAGCACAGGTATGTCATCATGAACTTTAATTATAATATTACGATTTCTTTTCTTTAGGAATCGTGCTCCTTGTTCGCTTTGTAATTGGTCTAATAAGATTTGGTCTTTTGTTGCATTTTGGAAATACTCTAAATATGCAGGTTTATTCCCTCCATGTACTTGACTATAATTACTTTTTGTTGCTTGTAAAGTTGGTGATAATTGTACATTATTAACATTACCAGGTTCTACTTTAGCTTGTAATAAAAAATAAAGAATACCATTAATTTCTTTTGTAAGAATACCCAAATAACCTATTTCTGGTTGATTAATTATAGGTTGTGCCCAAGATTTTACATTCCCATAATTCGTAGAAACTGACAAACCCTCTATTGAAAAAAATTTACCTGATTTATGTCTTAGATTTTTATTTTCATCAAAATACCAATCTTTCATTTCAGAAAAAGGGATCTGTTTAACATCAACTAAGATTTCTTTGTTTTGTTGTGTTATCCAATTCAAAGCATCTTCTGTTGAGTTAAAAGGATTCTCTTCAGTTAAGCAAGATTGCATGAATAAACTATTTGTTTTTTGTGTTCTTATCATTAGTATTAATTATTTTTTTTATTATCTCACATGTCTCAATTGCTTGTTGTTCTGTGTAATAAAGATCATTAAATAAATTTATGATTTTATCATGCAATAAATTAGCATTTGAACATTTACTTATATATGATTTATAATGATTACTAGCAAACAATCTATTTTCAAATAGAGTCTTTAATATTAGCTCTTTATTCTCCACGAATATATTAAATCTCCAATTTTGATATTCATCAGGTAATTGAATCTCTTTTGGTAATGATTCTCTATATATTTTATTTAATTTTTCCTTGTGTGATTTAATCTTTATAATTTCTGTAGTTAAATCACTTGAATATTTATAAATATTATCATCAAACAGTATATGATGTTTCCCTTCTAGGCAATCAAAATAATTCCACTTATCAGCTATATAAGCAAATCCACCTACGCCTAAATCTACTTGTTTCTTTTCACCTGTACTATACAATTCTAAATCCACACATATTTCATTATTATGAAAACATGGCAAACACAAACATTTATCGTCTATAATAATTAAATTTGGGTTTAATTCACAAAATTTATTAAATTTTTGTGTATAGTTTTTTTCTATTCCATAAGTATGTACATAAAGAAGGACTCTTGCGTCATCAATGTATTGACATATCTGTTCTTCATCCACACAATATGTATCCATAGATATATCAATAAATTGAACAGATAATCCTGCATACAATAGAGTATCTACTACATCATGGCACACATTTGCAGGCAAAAGAGCCTTGCCTGTTATATTATTAGATTTTATAAAGTTATATATAATCTTACACGCTCTATTTTCTTCTATTAATCTCACCTTATAAAATCAATTTCTTTTCTCCTTGGTATATAATATATCCACTTCTATCTGCACTACAAGTAATATTTCGTAGTTCTGTATCTGTTTGTTCGTACATCACTACTCCATTTATATCATTTGCATTCGCAAAAAAGGAAAGTAAATATTCTGTTTCTTTGCATAAAAAATACACACCACTATAGTTAGACTCTGTAATCTGAGGTTCAGTAAACTCACCTAAAGCTACTTCAATTACCCCTTTTACAAAATCATAACCAGTACTCAATTTTACCAAATCGCTACCAATAAAATCACCGCCCATACGACCACCAATTTCTATTACATAGATTTTTCCATCATCAGTAATTTTATATTCTGAGTGACTTGCACCATTAGTAATGCCAAGTGCATTTAAAGCATTTTCTGTTATATCATATATTTTAGCATACATTTCTGCACTTAATGTGCTAGGTTGATGGTGTTCTAATTCAACAAAATGTGGCGCACCTGTAGTAACTTTATCAGTTATCTGCAAAGGATAATGCTTACCTTGATATGAAATAAACTCTACACTTATTTCCCTCCCACCAACAAATTCTTCAACCATTGCTTGCTTTTTAAAAGAGCAAGCAAGTGCATTTTCTATTGCATCTTTTAAAGTATCAAGATTTTCCACTTTTGTAACTCCCAAACTACCAGAACGGTCTGCTGGTTTTACAATAAGTGGCAATCTCATTGATTGTTTTATTTCATCAATAGTAGCATCTGTACAATCTTCTACACATAAGAATTTTGGACATGGAACACCTGCGTTCATAAATGCCTGACGCATTGCATATTTATTATTGGCAGTAACAGATGCTTGATGCGAATTACCAACCAAACCCATCTTTTCAGCCACGTATGCTACAGTTGGAGCTGCAACATCACTAGCGATTGTGCATATACCGTCAATTTGTTTTTCCTTGCATACTTTTAAGATTTCATCCTTATCAACAATAGATATAGGGTAAAATTCATCTACCCAATCTTTACATACAGCACCTTCTGCCCATGCAAAACAAAGTGTATACACTCCCATCTCTTTGGCTTTTTCAACCAAAGGACGTTGTAAATACGAAGCTCCTATTATGGCAAGTGTTTTCAAGATTTAATCAATTTAATAGTACTTAATACTGATAATGCTTGTAATTTATCCAACAACACACAATCCTTGAACAAATGTTGCATATCTTTACTTAATTGTTCATCGGTAATATAATGTTGATTATCATCCCAATATGTATTCATAAATGATTTAATATAATGATTGGTTTGATACCAATAATCAACAGGGTTCATGTGATCCTTGGTTGAAATTACCATTGTTTTTTTTGCACTGTCCTTTTTACGTAAACCTAATCTACGCATCATTGAGCCATACAACCATTTAGAAAAGTTTTTATCAGTGATGGCAGGTATCTGATTACCAAATAATTTCATGGTTTTTGGTTTAACGTTTTCTATTGGTTCTATTTTTTTCTTTATTTTTTCCCAAATATAATCGGCAGCTTTAGGATGTTTGGCAAATATCCAATCAAAATAAATTTTATGGTTATAACGTAAATTTAAAGGTATAGAATAACAAAATTCAATAAAATCAACATCACAAAATGGTGAAACTGATTCTGTTACTTCTTGAAAATAGGTTTGGCCTTGATTTGCACCTGTAAAGGCACGTGTATATAAACAAAACATCTCCTCATTTTCATACTTTTCTTTAAAAGAATAGTTTTGTAATCTTTCTATTACTTCTAGCGAATAGGCTCCTTGTCCTAATTTATATTCTTTATTATACTCATTTTTCCTAAAAAAAGTACCAATAATGGCATCACCAATCATACCTGTATGAATAAGTCCGTATGGTTCAAAGTTTATGTTGTCATATAAACTCTTACCATGTGATATTCCAAAATAACAAGTACTACCGTATGTGATAGGAGTAATTTCATCTATTTTATCCATAAAATCTCCACCATCTAGTGTTTTAAAGATAAAATCGTGATGCAAATCAGTTGCAATTTGTTGTGGTACTGTAAAATCTAAATAATTTGACTGAGAAAACGTTGTGTTCAATTGCTTGGTGTAACCAAGTTCATGAGCCACCATTACAGTCATTCTACTATCCAATCCTCCACTTAAACAGGTAATATGTTTGTATCCATATTCTTTGTCTTTTTCAAATTGCAATCTAACTGCTTTGGTAAAGTATTTTTCTATACCTTCGATAGCCTCTTGAGCAGACATTTCTTTAGGCTTATTAGAAAAACGGTGATAGGTAATTTCTGTAAGTTCACCTTTTTCTATCTTATAATATGTACCAGCAATTAATTTAGAGACTCCTTCTACCAACGTTTTGTCTTCTATTACAAAACCATGTGTTAGCGCTAAATATGCTCCAGTTTTATCTAGATTTACAGCTATTGAATTTGCTTTTAACGTATCAACTATAAATCCTATTTCAGAAGCAAATAAGAAATCATTATCTGCTAACTTATACAAGAAAACTTGCTTATCACCTATATGATTTGTATAAATTAACCATTTATCTTGCTTTTTATCGTAAAATAGTCCAGAAAAACTACCTCTAAAATCTTTAAAGAAAGCGTCACCACAAGTTTGATACATCTTAATAACACAATCAACCCATGATGCGGTTTGATATTGTTCAATTAATTCATGATTATTAAGAACAACCCCTTCTACTAATACAAAATACTCATCTGTATCTTGAAAAATACGGTCATTCATAAATTTATTTATCACTCTACGTTCAATCTGAAACTCTTTTGTAGTGTGATTATTCACAACTAACTTTTTACGTTTTTCTTCCGCAAAACGTAAAGAAGATTTTCCTATATGAGCAATAAATCCTGGCATATATTATTTTTTTAGAAGAGACTTTAAAAATGTTACTATTGGTTTATTGATAAACCACGTACTTACTAAATATATTACTGAGAAAATAACACACCCTACTATTAAGTAGACTAACTCTACTGGTAATGTTACATAATATGCATATATTAATGCAGGAATAATAGCAATTAAACCACATAAAAATGGTTTGAAGAACGAGCCAATATATTCCCATAGATTTAAATCTGAGAGTGGATATATCATCATTTTCCAATAAATGAAAAAGAATATAAATTGTAAAATAACTTGCGAATAGGCCACTGCTTCCACGTTAAAGAAGCTTGCCAAATAAATAGCAATAGGAGCGCAACAAAAACGTATAATAGTCCATTTAAAACTCAAATCTGTTCTTCCTTTAGCTATCACTAAATTTCCAGCAGGATTACCAATTGTTGCAAACATTCCCCATATAGAAAGAATTCTTACAAAGACTGCAGCATCTGCATATTTATCACTAAAGAAAATATTTACAACTGGTTCTGCAAAAACAAAAAGGGCAAACAATACAGGGAAATTAATAGTCGTTAAAAACGATAAAATTCTACTATAGTTTAATTTAATCTTATCTGGTTCATTTTGTAATTTTGACAGAATAGGAGTTGCAACAGAACTAACAATAGGATTTAGCATTTTCATTACCTTTAGAGCCAATTCTTTGCCCATATTGTACAAACCAAGCACTTCTAACCCAAACAACCTTCCTATTAATAACACATCTATTTTATATGATATGTAATCCATTAGTTGGGCACCTGTATCGTAGATTCCTATTTTGAAGAAATCTTTTATTTCGGCCATATTAAAATGCCAAGCAATCCTAAATTGTTTTCTACCTGCAATAGAAAATACAATTGCTGTAAATGCACCTCTAATTAACACAGGTAAAATCAAAGCATATATACCAAAACCTAATAAACAGAATAGCACAGTCGATATAAACACTAATGCATTTCCTATAATTCCAACTTTAGATATAAATGAGAACTCTAGATTCTTCTGTTTTATAGTGTAAAAAATTTTACCAAAAGGCGCTAACAAAACTCCAAAAGCTGCTAAACAAATAAGATGAGTAAGATTTACATCATTGTAAAATATAGCAATTGGATAGGCAGCTATACAGATTAATACAAAAATTGCACCATTAAGTATCCAGTTAAACCAATAGATACTATTATATTGATCATTGGTTATATCCTGTTTGTGCATCATAGCAGCATACATACCTAAATCGGTAAACATCCCAACCATACCCAAAACAACGTGTATAATAGACATAGTACCAAAATCAGCCTTATCAATGTAGCGTGCTACAATCATTAATTGTACCACACTAAGTAGATCAGTAGTAATTTTGGCCACGCTATTCCACTTTATACCACTAAGAGCTTGTTGCTTTATAGATGCCACTGCTGTTTATTCTATTTGTATATATTTCTTATTCTATTTTTAATATTAAACGAACAAATATATAAATAATACTTGACTTTCAAACGTTTTTAGCATTAAATTTATTAACAATATGAAAATTTATAAATTTCTCTTTTTTTTCTTATCTTTGCACAACCTTTTAACCAGACACAACAAATTACAATAAAATGTTATTCAACTCACTAGAATTTGCGATATTTCTGCCAATAGTATTTATCATCTATTGGTTTGTGTTGCAAAAGAATCTCAAACTACAAAACCTATTTATTGTTGTAGTTTCCTACATCTTTTACGGATGGTGGGACTATCGTTTCTTATTCCTTATTGCTCTTACTTCATTCTGCAGTTGGCTTAGTGGTGTGCTTATAGAAAAGGTAAGAGAACGTTCTACCCCCCCCCACCTGGTTTTCTGCTAAAACACTACTAATCAGCAATATAACACTTAATTTAGCCATATTAGGCTTCTTTAAATACTATAATTTCTTCGTTGATAGTTTCATAGATTTATTCGCACTTTTCGGAATAACATTACAGTCTAGCACACTAAGCATTATCCTACCCGTAGGCATTAGTTTCTATACTTTCCAAGCATTGAGTTATAGTATCGATGTTTATCGTAGAAAAATAGAACCTACCAGAAACATCGTGGCATTTTTCGCATTCGTAAGTTTCTTCCCACAACTTGTGGCTGGACCTATTGAACGTGCAACTAACCTACTCCCACAATTCTACACTTCTCGTAAGTTTGATTACAACACAGCTGTAGATGGTATGCGTCAAATCCTTTGGGGGTTATTTAAAAAGATTGTGGTGGCAGACAACTGTGCAATTTATGTAAACGAAGTTTTTGCAGACTACACCAACCAAAGTGGTAGTACTTTACTTTTAGGAGCAATATTCTTTGCATTCCAAATTTACGGTGATTTCTCTGGTTATTCAGATATCGCCATTGGTACAGCTAAATTATTCGGAATAAAATTATTGAGAAACTTCAACGTACCTTATTTTTCGCGCGACATTGCAGAGTTTTGGCGTCGTTGGCACATATCACTAAACACATGGTTTGTAGATTATTTATATATTCCATTGGGTGGTTCAAGACCATACGTTTCTCCTGATTGCAAACATCCAGAACTAACCAAGAAAGCAAAAGTAATACGCAATACCTTTGCAATTTTTCTAACAAGCGGACTTTGGCATGGTGCAAACTGGACATTCGTTGCATGGGGTGCATATCATGCCCTACTCTTCATCCCACTAATCCTTTTAGGCAAAAACAAACGCTTTACCGATACCGTTGCAACTGGTAGGATTTTGCCAAACATAAGAGAAATATTCCAAATATTCACAACATTTGTCCTAGTAGTAATCGGTTGGGTATTCTTCCGTGCCGAGACCATAACCGATGCATTTGCGTATTTGGGAGGTATGTTTGATAGTAATTTGGTGAGTGTACCTTACTTAATTAATAGAGATTATTATGTGATAACATTTTTAGGCATATTAATAATGTTATGTGCAGAATGGATTTATAGGCATCACCATCATAATTTCACATTATCACAAATTAAATTTGTATGGATTAAGTGGTTAATCTATTTTATTATGTTATTTTTACTATTTATAAATTCTAGTCCTGCGGCAGATTTTATATATTTCCAATTCTAATTACTATGAAACGATTTCTTAAAAGATTATCATATTTTCTTATTATTACCCTTATATTAGCAACTTTACTAGATGTCTTTATTTCACATAGACTAACAAAAAGTAATGAAAGAATGTACCAACAATGGAGTGGATTATACAAAGATTCACTTTATGCCGAAGTTGTTGTTTTAGGTTCCTCTAGAGCATGGACACAATATAATCCTGCGATTTTAGATTCTATTCTTCATACCAACTCATTTGTTAATGGTATAGATGGTAGTGCTATTAATCGACAAATGATAAAATATAAAAACTATTGTAGAATTACAAATAGCAAACCTAAACTAATTATACAAAATATAGATTTAGGAACTATGGACATTACATATGGATATGAAAGAGAACAATTCTTCCCATATTTCATATTAGATAGAGAAGTAGTAAATTCATATCAATCATACGAAGATTTTAATCTTTTAGAGTTATACCTACCTTGTTACAGATATGTCAGTTATCCAGAAGAAGTTAAAAAAGCAATAAATTTACATACAGAATATCCAGAACCACTTTATAAAGGTTATTATGGTAGGGATATTGAATATGATGGTTCAGAATTGAGAAAAATGGATACAATAGTTGCAGATATTAATCGTACTATGCTAATCGAATTTAGTAAATTCTGTGCAGATATTAAATCTGACAGCATTGAAATGTGCTTTGTATATGCCCCTGTATATATAGAAGCAACAAATAAATTAGTTAATAAAAATGATATGTACGAAGCATACCAAACTATTGCTAATAAATATAACATCCCTATTTTAGACTACAACTATCACCCAATTAGTTGCGACTCTACCAATTTTTATAATGCCACACACCTAAATAAAAAAGGTTCTATTTTATTTTCTACACAACTTGCTCATGATTTAGATTCCTTAGGAATATTACATAAATAACATAGACTAAGAATCTTAATAAATACCAACCGACCCTATAGATCATCAAATTTGAATTCAATAGGGTCGGTTGGTATTTTTGCTATAAGTTCTTTTTATCTTTCTGCACGCATAGGATTATTTAGAAAATCCTGGTACGCTAATTTTATTCCTTCTTTTAACTCTGTTTTATAGGTCCAGCCTAGGGCGGTGGCTTTGCTTACGTCTAATAGTTTGCGGGGGGTGCCGTTTGGGCGGGTGGTATCCCACTCTATTTTGCCCTCATAGCCTACTGTTTCTGCCACTAGTGTGGTTAAATCCTTAATGCTAATTTCTTTGCCTGTACCGGCATTTACAGTTTCATTGCCGCTATAGTTGTTCATTAAGAACACGCATAGATTGGCCAAGTCGTCCACGTACAAAAATTCGCGTAGCGGGCTGCCATCGCCCCAGCAAGTAACAGATTCTAATCCTGCCTCTTTGGCTTCGTGAAAACGGCGAATTAGTGCAGGAAGCACGTGAGAGTGCTCTGGATGATAATTATCGTTTGGACCGTATAGGTTTGTTGGCATCAAACTGATATAGTCTGTACCGTATTGACGATTTAGGTATTCACAATATTTTAAACCAGAGATTTTTGCTAATGCGTATGCCTCGTTGGTTGGTTCTAGTGCAGAAGTAAGTAAGCAAGACTCTGGCATTGGTTGTGGAGCAAGGCGTGGATAGATGCAAGAAGAACCTAAAAATTCTAGTTTCTTCACTCCATTTTGCCATGCTGCATGTATCACATTCATTTCTAGCATCATGTTGTGATACATAAAGTCTGCCAAACCTTGTGAGTTTGCTATAATTCCTCCAACTTTTGCAGCTGCAAGGAACACATATTCTGGTTTTTCAGTCGCAAAAAAGTCGTTTACCGCTTGTTGGTTGATTAAATCAAGTTCAGCATGTGTACGGGTAATGATGTTGGTATAGCCTTGACGCTTTAATTCACGTACTATGGCACTCCCCACCATACCACGATGACCGGCTACGTATATTTTTGATGTTTTATTCATAATAAATATGCTAAAAGGTCTATGAGTTCAAATATAATCGGGCCCGTTATTCGCTACGCTCATCAGTACGTCGACAGGCTCAGTCACCGATAAATTATTTAACGATACCTTTTTCTAAATATTCTGCAAGGTTTGTTCTTACGTGCTCTGAAGCTCTCTCAACGGCTACTTTTTCCATGTCGTGTTTTACCATTAGCTCTACAAGTTCGCTGAAAGAAGTGCGTTTGGTTGGATCCCAACCTAGTTCGCGTTTAGCTTTTGAAGGATCGCCCCATAGATTTACTACGTCTGTTGGACGATAGAAATCTGGTGAAACTTCTACAAGCACACGACCTGTAGCCTTATCAATACCTTTTTCGTTTTCTTCTTCTCCAACAAATTCTAATTCAATACCAGCGTGTTTGAATGCAAGGTAGCAGAACTCACGCACAGAGTGTTGTTCGCCTGTAGCGATAACGAAATCTTCTGGTTTGTCGTGTTGAAGGATAAGCCACATACACTCAACATAGTCTTTGGCATAACCCCAGTCGCGAAGTGAAGATAGATTTCCTAGATATAATTTATCTTGTTTGCCTTGTGCAATACGTGCTGCAGCAAGTGTAATCTTACGTGTTACGAAAGTTTCACCACGGCGTTCAGACTCGTGATTGAACAAAATACCAGAGCAACAGAACATATTATATGCTTCGCGGTATTCTTTCACAATCCAAAAACCATAAAGTTTTGCCACTGCGTATGGACTATATGGGTGGAAAGGAGTATTTTCGTTTTGAGGCACTTCTTCTACCTTGCCATAAAGTTCCGATGTAGAAGCTTGATATATACGGCAAGTGTCTGTAAGTCCACATTGGCGTACTGCTTCCAAAACACGAAGCACACCTGTGGCATCTACGTCTGCAGTAAACTCTGGTGCATCAAAACTTACTTGCACATGGCTTTGTGCTGCAAGGTTGTATATTTCATCTGGGCGAACTTTGCCAATCACTTGAAGAAGACTCATTGAATCTCCCATATCTCCATAGTGAAGGTGGAAGTTTTTGTGGCCTTCTAGATGTGCTATACGTTCACGGTAATCTACAGATGAACGGCGGATAATGCCGTGTACATCATAGCCTTTTTCTAATAAAAATTCGGCTAAGTAAGAACCGTCTTGGCCGGTTACGCCAGTGATAAGTGCTTTTTTCATAATTTTTCTATATTAGTGGGGGGGGGCGTTATTCGCTACGCTCATCAATACGTCGACAAGCTCAGCCACCGATTTATTTTCCTATACCCAAGTATTTAAATCCAAGGTTAATTAATTCTTTTTTGTCGTATATGTTGCGACCGTCGATAACGAGCGGTGTGTTCATATTTTGTTTTATAAATTCCCAATTTGGAAGACGAAATTCTTGCCATTCTGTTACAAGGCAGATTGCATCAGCATCCTTTGCTGCATCATAGGCGTCATTGGCAAAGTATAAGTTTTCTATATTGTCGTTTTCTATGTTTAAAGATTTTACAATAGGGTCGTAAACTCTCACTTCTACATCACGATCTAACAACTTACTTATCAATACCAATGAAGGAGCTTCGCGCATATCATCTGTATTTGGTTTAAATGCTAAACCCCATACTGCGATGGTTTTGCCACGAAGGTCGCCTTTAAACTGCTTATAAAGCTTATTGTAAAGAACTTCTTTTTGTGCATTGTTGATGCTCTCTACTGCATCTAGAAGTTGCATTGTGTAACCATTTTCTTGTGCAGTGTGTATAAGTGCCTTAACATCCTTTGGGAAGCAAGAACCTCCATATCCACAACCAGCGTAAAGGAATTTGTTACCAATGCGAGCATCTGTACCAATGCCCTTGCGTACCATATCTATGTCTGCACCAACTATTTCGCATAGATTTGCTATGTCGTTCATAAAACTAATGCGAGTTGCAAGCATACTATTTGCTGCATATTTGGTCATTTCTGCAGAAGGAATGTCCATAAATAGCACCCTAAAGTTGTTTAGAAGAAATGGGCGGTAAAGTGTGGTCATAAGTTCCTTGGCCTTTTCACTTTCTACGCCAATTACTACTCTATCTGGACTCATAAAGTCTTTGATAGCGGCTCCTTCTTTTAGGAATTCTGGGTTTGATGCTACATCGAATGGAACATTTACACCGCGTTTATCTAGTTCTGCCTGAATAGTTGCTTTTACTTTTTGTGCTGTACCTACAGGTACTGTACTTTTAGTAACAAGTAGTGTATAGTGATTGATATTTTCACCTACTGTTTTAGCTACTTCTAGTACATATTTAAGGTCTGCGCTACCGTCTTCATCTGGCGGTGTGCCTACTGCACAAAAGACAACCTCTGCCTCGTCTAGAACTTCTCTCAAATCCGTACTGAAGTGCAACCTACCAGCCATAACATTTCTCTTTATCATTTCAGAAAGTCCTGGCTCGTAGATAGGTATTTCTCCAGCTTTAATTTGATTTATCTTTTCTATGTTATTATCCACACAAGTAACATCTGTACCTACCTCTGCAAAGCAAGTGCCAGAGACAAGACCTACGTAACCTGTACCGATGATAACGATTTTCATAAATTACAATCTAGCATCAACTACATCTCGTGGAACAAAGTTTTTAACGTCGAAGATAACAGCACCGTTTTCTTTGAAGTGAGCAAAGTCGAAATCATAGAATTCACGGTGAGAAACAGCTGCGATAACTGCTTGATAATGTTTACCTTTATTTACTTTTTGTAATAACTCAATACCAAATTCTTCTTTTACTTCTTCTGGGTCTGCCCATGGATCGTAAACATCTACATTTACACCAAAGTCTTTAAGTTCGTTGTAAATGTCGATAACTTTAGAGTTGCGCATATCTGGACAATCTTCTTTAAATGTGATACCAAGAAGAAGGATATTTGCATTTTTGATCTTATGGTCTGCTTGAATCATAAGTTTCATAGTTTTTTGTGCTATGAAGTTTGCAATGCTATTGTTTACACGACGACCACTTAAGATAACTTGTGGGTGATAGCCAAGAGCATTAGCCTTGTGAGCCAAGTAGTATGGGTCTACAGAGATACAGTGACCGCCTACAAGACCTGGACGATATTTCAAGAAGTTCCATTTACTACCCGCTGCTTCAATAACATCATTTGTATCAATGCCAACGCGGTCAAAAATAAGTGCTAACTCATTCATAAATGAGATATTGATGTCGCGTTGGGTATTCTCAATAACTTTAGCAGCTTCTGCTACCTTCATATTTGGTGCACGGTGTGTACCATTTTTAAGAATACTGTTATAAAGGTCATCTACCACATTAGCAATCTCTGGTGTTGAACCAGAAGTGATTTTTTTAATCGTGGTTAATGTATTAACTTTATCTCCTGGATTAATACGTTCCGGTGAATAACCACAGTAGAAATCCTCATTATATTTTAGACCAGAGAATTTTTCTAGCACAGGCACACAATCTTCTTCTGTACAGCCAGGATATACCGTACTTTCGTATATTACAATGTCGCCTTTCTTTAGCACTCCACCTAACATGGCAGAAGCCTTTAATAGCGGGGTAAGGTCTGGATTATTAAATTCATCGATTGGTGTTGGCACACTTACGATAAATACGTTGAAATCTTTTAATTTTTCTGGATAACATGCAAAACTAAGACCAATACCTGTATTGTTTTTGTAAAGGTCCGTTGCTTCTTTCATTGCTACAAGGTCTGCTTCTTTGGTGTGGTCTTCACCTTTTTCCAATTCTGCAATACGTGCAGCATTAATGTCGAAACCTAATGTTCTATATTTTTTTCCGAATTCAATTGCTAATGGCAGGCCTACATATCCTTGACCAATAACTGCGATTTTTTTAGTATTCATTTTTAATATATTTGATTTAATAATATTTTTATTTTAAGGTTTATTACGAGGGACAAGCCCTCGTGCAATCCCTCACGCTCGGCAATGCTTAAGCGAGCTTATCATTGCTCTCACTTATCGGGATTGTCCTCCTCAACATCATCAAAGTACTGGTCTTTGTTGCCTACATATAGACCGTAACCATAGTAACCTTTGCCATAGTTACCACCATAATAGCCATAACTATTGTAGTAGTATGATGAGTATTCCATCTTCTTCATATTTACATTGTTGAACACTATATTAACGTTGTGAACGTTGTGTTCTTTAAGTTGCTTAATTGTATTTTTGAAGAAGTTTTTATTTGTTTTTTCACAAGATACCACAAATACACTATGATCTACTTGTTTGAATAGTGAATAAATATCACCAACAAGACCTACTGGAGATGTATCTATGATAATGTAATCGTATTGTTCTTTAAGAGTATCTAGCATATTCTTAAGTCCGTCAGAAGCCATAAGTTCTGCTGGATTTGGAGGAATAATACCTACTGGAAGAACATCAAATTTATAGTCTGGAGATTTGATAATAGCCTCTTCTAGCGATATATGACCAGCCAAGTAGTTGACCAAGCCTTTATTGCCTCTAAGTTCTAGATAAGCTAAGATAGAAGGTTTACGAAGGTCGAAGTCGATAAGAAGAGTTTTTCTCTCTGTCATACCATAAATACCAGCTAGGTTCACTGCTACATATGATTTACCATCACCAGACTGTGTAGAAGATACCAAAATGGTTTGTTTTGCATCGTATGGAAGCAATAGACCCAAACGAGTTCTAATAATACGGAATGCTTCTGCAATAGAAGAACGAGGCATTTTGTCTACAATCACTGGCACCTTTTTGTAGGTTTTGCGTAGCATTGCTATAACTGGATATACACCGCCAGATAGTTTATTAATTTCTTCTTCTGTTCTAACACTAGGATAAAGAAGTTCTTTTAATACTATGAAAGTTAATGGTATAGCTAATGCAATCATTAGGAATGTAGAATAAGTTTTATTCTTGGTTCCCGCATTAGTCATAGAAGAAACACGAGCTTTATCTAGGATAATATTGTCTGGAGAGTTTGATGCTTTTTGGATTTGAGCATCAAGACGTTTTTGGATAAGGAATGAATAATAGTCATCATTCATCTTAAACTCACGTTGAATATTAAGGAATTGTTGTTCCTTGTATGGAAGTGCACGCATCTCTTCTGTAAGAGCATCTGTGCGTTCTTGTAAGTCTTTCTTTTGAATTTCTAGAGCTACCTTGTTGTTGGCAAGTGCCTCATTCATTTGTTGCTTAATAGCCTCTAATTCACGTGTGTATTTTGAGTAAAGTGGACTCTTCTCGCCCAACTCCTCACGTTTTAGTTGTAGTTCTGTAAAGCCAGTTACTAGTGTAGTTAAAGATGCATCTGTGACACCTAGGTTTGATGGTGCTATAATGCTTTCATTTTCTACATTGCTTTGCAGATATTGAGTAAGATAATTTAAATATGATTCTTTAAGTCTAAGTTCTGTGCGGATAGCATCTAGTTTTGCATATTCACTCATAAGTGATGTACCACCACTAGAAGCTACTATAAAGTTATTTGCTTTGTAATCTTTAAGTTTATTTTCAGATACTTTTAATGAATCTGAAAGTCCTGCCAATTGTTCGTCGATGAAATTAACTGTTTTGATAGCAGCATCATTTTTACGAGCTAAGTTGTCTGCCAAGAATTCTTCGCAAAGCGCATCTAGGAAGTCACAGTCACGTTGTGGAACATCACCAATAATTGAAGCTTCTACCACAGAAGCACCTTTCATTAGGAATTCAAATGCCAAACGTGAAGAGTATAGTGTAACAAGATTATCTAGAGAATTTAATTTAAAATAGATGTTTATACCATCTCTGAAATAGTCAGTTTTGTCTATTTGAAGGAAGAATTCAGAATTTTCAAATGGCACACCGTATGTACCTTTATAATAATATTCTGGAAGAACATCTGTTTCTTCTGCTGTAATAGTATATTCATTGTTTCCCAAGTCTGTAAACATAAATGGTCTAGAATATGCCATTGGAGAAACATATGATGATGTAATCTTAATTGGAGATTGTTTGTATAAGTTTGTAGTACGGAAACGACCTTGTGTGTAATAATCTACGTGTAGGTCTGGAAGTTTTTCGATAGTACGTTTAACCAAGTCATAAGAACCAAACATAATTACCTGGTTATTTACGTTACGATAAGCTTTTTCTGCACCAAATCCTTGAAGCAGAGTAGCTTGTGCACCTAAATAACCTTTACTATCCTCGATAATAACAAGTGCAGATGATTTGTAACTTGGGCGCCAACTTCTATTCTTTAGATATGCAAAAGACATAAAAAGAACTAAAGATATAGCAAAAAGATACCAAGATTTTACAATGCGGATAATCCACATTTTGTAGTCAAATGAAGATGACTCAGCAGCTTCATTATAACTTTCGTTATTTGGATATGTGTAGTTTTTATTTTCGTTCATAATTAATATAGACCCATTGTCACACCTAAATTAAATACTGATACTAAGAAACCTATACTTGTGGTAATTGTTCCCAGCGCAGAACTATAATCTTCTATTTTCCAGAAATTTCCTTTGATAGAACTCAAATATATCACATCATTTGGATATACATAATAATGTTCTGAATTTATGATAGATACAGTTCTTAAGTCAAATTCTTTTACTATTGGGCGACCGCCTTCTGGATTTGGACGTACCAAACGCACTCTTTTTTTATCTGCATTGGTTGCAGGACCACCAGCAAGTGCCAATGCTTGGAAAATATTTAGTTTTTCTTTATACAAATTGAATGCACCTTTGCCTCCCTCTCCTATTATATAAAACATATCGTTGGCAAGTGCCACTTTTATCATTGCGTCTGGTACAAAATCTTTAAGTCTTTCTTCTATTACTTTAGAAGCTTCTCTTAATGTTAACCCTGCCACAGGAATAGAATTTACAAATGGAATATCAATTGTTCCGTCGTCATATACCCTATAAGTAAATTCTGTTGTAGTTGTAGAAGAGCCACTTTCAAAATTGAAAATCATAGCTGCTTCTTCATTTAGGGTCAACAAACGGATAACCAATTGGTCATTTGGTATAATTTTATAATATTCGTACTCAGCCTTTGGATATTGTGGTAGTTTGTCACTCTCTTGGAAATATGTATTATCCTTGTTTGTAATACATGAAGTTCCTACCATTATCAGAACAACAGCCAGTAATATATTCTTAATATGTAATTTTAATCTTATCATTGTGCTGTTTCTGTTTTTGGAATACATAGTTTTACAATTTGATATACCAACAAGCCAAAACTTATGGTTGAGCTGGTAATACCTATAGCAGTAAGGAATGAATCTACTCTAAAGAACTGACCATCAAATGCTTTCACGTAGATAATATCATTTGGCTGAATGTAATAATATTCAGATTCCAAGATTTCTTTACTTCTAATATCAAATTCTTTGATTTCTGTATCGCCAGAAGGAAGTTGACGCAACACCTTAACGTGCTTTCTATCAGAATATTTACCTAAATCACCACCTACTGCTAGTGCTTCAAAGATATTCATCTTTTCTTTGTTAAGCTTATGACGGCTAGCACTTCTCTCGGTAATCAAATTGAAGTAATTATTCACCAAACGCACCTCTACAGAGCAGTCTTTTACATAATCCTTAAGGGCAGCTTCTATTTTATGCTTAATCTCACGTGTGGTCAAGCCTGCCACCTCAATAGCACCTATATATGGAAAATCTATTGTACCATCATCGTATACAGTGTATGTATATAAACCTTTGTATGCAGAACTTAATGTAGTAGAAGTTCCAGAAGATGCATTGAATAGTTTTTGAGACTCAGGATCTAGTGTTATAACACGAATATGAAGTTCATCGCTTATTTGGATATTATAATCTGCAGGAGTATGGTATTCTGGATAGTTTGGCACATACTTATCTGGCTCTTGCAGATAATGAGTCTTGCGTGGAGTCACACACGACGCCACAAGCAGAGTCATCAATAGTATAATATTTAATTTTAAGGGCTTCACAAACGTTACATCTATAACTTTGCAAATATAAAGATTTAAATGTATATAAACAATAATTCTTTAAATAAAGTTATAAACATTTAGATAATTGAGAGAAAATAAAAAATCGAGATTCTTACGAATCCCGATTTTTTGTAAAATTTTTTATCTGAGATTTTAGTGAGAGTGTTTTTAAAGGAGGGATTTTTAGGCGTCATTTAATATAGGCAACTCCTAACTCCTAATTCCTCACTCCTAACTATTATCTACCTGCTTGAGTTATATAATTCTTCAATTCCGCATTGAATGAATCATTTTCTAGAAGGTCTTCTAGATAAACGTGCATTCTATAACGCCAGCTGTTTTTGGTATTTGATGGCACGTTGATACGTTCGTCGTTAGGGTTTTCGCGACGTAAGTCAGGGTTGATGCTGAATAAGTCTTGAATTTGGAAGATAGCCCACATAGCTGGAGAATATAGGTGTTGAACTAGAATATCACGACATACCCACCATTCTGCAAAGTATGGAGCTTGACCCCAGTGACCAAGTTGTTGGTTGTAGAAACGTTGGGTTACGTCTGGTTTTTCTTCCCACCAACCACGGATAGTACTCATATCGTGTGTAGAAGGTGTTACAACTGATAGATATTTAGCGTCTGCTGGATGGAAGAATTCGATAGTATCAATTTTTGGAGCACGTTGAATTTCAAGGCTTAAGATACCTAGTTCATTCATAACTGATGTTACACAGTCTGCCATCATACCAAGGTCTTCACCACAAACCATCATGTTTGTGCTGCGTTTTAGTGCTGGAAGTTTGCGTAGAGCTGAGTATTTCCAGTGACCATCTTGACGACGATAGAAGTAGTCTACGTATAGTTCTTCAATCTTACGTTGGATATTGCTATCTAGATAACGGAAGGTTGTTTGTGCTTGCATTCCGTAACGTGGATAGAATTGTGTGCCGTTTGAACCTTTAACTTCAAAGAATAAAACGTTAGAAACAAGGTCGAATAATCCCCATTTGATTTTTTCTGAGAACATGCCTCTTTCAAATAGTTTTTGAATCTTGTTTTGTGTGTCGCACATAGGTTTTAGACGTAGAATCCAACCGTCGAAGATATCGATGCAGTTTAGTTTCACCCATGGAGCATCGTCTCCAAAGATTTCCCAAAGAACTGAGTCTGTAATGAATGGCATACAGAAACGGTTATAGTCGAAGTATACGCCTTTTTCTGCGAATTCATTGATGTGAACTGGGATAGAAGGATTTAGATAACCCATGATACCTTCTTCTTGTTCTGTAGGGATTTGCCAAATACGGAAGAATCCTAAAATGTGGTCTACACGGAAGGTATCGAAATAGTTACTCATTTGTGAGAAACGATTTTTCCACCATTCAAAGCCTGTTTCTTCCATTTTTTCCCAGTTGTAGGTAGGAAGTTCCCAGTTTTGACCTTTGATTGCGAACATATCAGGTGGAGCACCTGCAGCCATGTTCATATTGTAAAGTTCTGGAGATTCCCAAGTGTCAACACTGTTGCGGTTTACACCAATTGGAATGTCACCTTTAATGATAATACCTTTTGAGTGAGCGTAATCTACAGCTTCCTTAAGTTGTAGGTGTAGGTGATATTGTATAAAGTAGTTTACTGCCACTGCATCGAAGTTGTTGTTTACATATTCTTCGATTTTGCCTTGGTTATAAACTGCGTAATCACCCCATTTATTGTAGTCTGAAGTACCAAATTGGTCGCGTAGAGCACAGAATGCTGCGTAAGATACCAACCAATATTTGTTTTCTTCAAAATATTTAATGTAGTCTGGGTTGTTTAGGAAGTTTTCTTTTTCTTGGTAATAAAGCGCATTTGCGTATGCATATTTATAACCAATAATATCCATAAATTCTACAAGTGGAGAAGCATTTAGCGCAGCTTGTTTTTCTGCGTATTGTTTCATTAACTCATTGTCTTCGTGTAGTTTACCCATTTTAGGTAAGCATAGGAACAATGGGTTAAGACCGAATGCAGAGATAGCTGCGTATGGAAGCACGTCTGCAATGGTGTGTGTACCATTTGTATCGTTTAGTGGTAGGAATTGGATAAGTTTTAAACCTACTTTTGCTGCCCAATCTACAAGCATTGGAATATCTGCAAAGTCACCTACACCAAAGCTATTTCTAGTACGGATAGAGAACACTGGAATACCTACACCTGCACCGTGGAATTGTTGGTTGTAGAAGTTTGCAAAGCCGTCTGATACAATTGTGGTAGATTTACCTGGGTTGATTGGAGCATAACGGTCTGGACCATTTTCGAAATAACGGAATGTTTTGTCTTCTAGGTCGTAGATAGCATATTTGTAGCTAACACCTGTAGCTTCTTCTTTTGAAAGGTCTAGTTTAACAGACCACCATGGACCGTCTTGGTTGTTCAGAAGTACTGCTTTAGAAGTATCCCATTTACCTAATGCTTTAACATTACCCACCACGCAAATTGCTTCACCTTTTTTGATAAGTGGAGCTTTCACGCGTAGCACGTGTGTATATTTAATTTTGTTAGGAGTTTTAACAGGAATATAATTTTCTTTGAATAATACTTCTTGGAAAGGTGCTGTCATGAACACGTTTTCTACTGCACCTGGGTTGTTCCAAGTATCAACTAAGAAAATTTCTTGTTGTGTTTTTGGGTCAACTTTTATTACTCTATCTGTACCCCACTCAAAGTTATCTAAACCATTAGAGTCTTTTAAAAGATAACGATAAGTAAATTCAAATGGCTCTTGAGCATCTACCTCTATGGTATATGACCAATTTTCTTTCCATTGGAAGTTCATGAATACTGCTTTTGCTGGATTGTCTTCGCCAAGTTGTGGAAGAGAACCAGATATAGCCATGTTTTGACCCCAATGTGTGAAATACTTAATACTAAAATTAATTCTCATAATATTGATTTTAAATATGTTATTTAATTAAAAAGCAAATCTTCTACTACTTCGTTTGAAACGCATTCCTTATATTCTTTATGTAGGTGTTCTGGAATGTCGAATTTAAGAGTATCTGAATATCCTAATGTTTCGTCGGCATACACTTTTTGCATGTAAAGAGCCCACACAGGAAGCGCCATTGAAGCACCTTGACCTTCACGTAAATTATCAAAGTGAATAGAACGGTCTTCGCCTCCAACCCATGTACCAGATACAAGTTCAGGTGTTACGCCAATAAACCAACCGTCTGAGTTGTTTTGTGTAGTACCTGTTTTACCGCCAATATCACCCTTGAATTGATAACGATAACGAAGACGCACACCTGTACCTTCATTGACAACAGCTTTGAGCATTTCTAACATTTTGTGAGATGTTTCTTCGCGAATAATTTCGGTATATTGAGGGGTGAATGTGGCAATCACGTTACCTTTATTATCTTCTATACGGGTAACGTACAATGGATCTACCTTGATACCTTTGTTCACAAATGCGGTGTAAGCATCTACCATTTCTTTTACACTTACTTCGGCAGGACCTAAACATAGTGAAACCACAGGATCTAGGTGACTTAAAATACCGAATGAATGCATAAGTTTTACAAGTGCTTGTGGACTATATTCACGAATAAGATATGCAGAAATCCAGTTATTAGATTGTGAAAGTGCCCAACGAAGGGTTACCATCTCACCTACTTTATTTTTTGAATCGTTGCGTGGAGCCCATTCTTTTCCATCACCCAAAACAAATGTTGGTTGCACATTTGGCACACGTGTACATGGTGTCATTCCTTCTTCCATAGCTAGTGTATATAGGAATGGTTTAATAGTAGAACCTACTTGACGTTTGCCCACACTTACCATATCATATTGGAAGGCAGAGAAATTTGGTCCTCCTACGTATGCTTTTACATGTCCATTGAAAGGATTCATAGACATAAATCCGCAACGAAGGAAGTATTTATCCCAACGAATAGAGTCTATTGGTGAAAGAAGTGTATCAACATATTGTTTGCCGTTGAACACGGTCATTTCTGTTTTGGTATTGAATGCGCTGTCTATCTGAGCTTTAGTAAAGTTGTTACGCTTCATTTTTATATAACGTTCAGATTGACGTTTGCTTCTTTCCAAAATATCATTAATCTCTGACTTGGTTAGATCTCTTGAGAATGGTGCGTATGATTTTTTGCGTTTTTCTTTGAAGAAAGCTGTTTGTAGATATCCAGAAACATGTTCACTCACGGCTTCTTCTGCATATTTTTGCATACGAGAATCTATAGTGGTATAAATTTTAAGACCATCTGTATAGATATTGTAGTTGTCGCCATTTGGTTTTTCGTTCTTTTTACACCAACCATAAAGTGGATTGGTTTCCCATGCTAGAGAGTCTTCATAGAATTTTTGATCTTGCCATGAAGCATATTTTTTTCTATCTGGCTTACTTGCCATCATCATCTGACGAAGATATTCACGGAAATATGGTGCAATACCAGCCTTGTGGTCTGAAGAACGATATTCTAGTTTAATTGGAAGCTGAGAAAGCGAATCTACCTCTGCTGCTGTAAGTTTATTATTTTTCTCCATTTGAGAGAAAACCACATTTCTACGCACTTGTGTACGTTCTGCAAAACGACGTGGGTTGTAATAAGAAGGGTTTTGTAGCATACCAACCAGCATTGCAGATTGTTCTACGTTTAACTCTGCTGGTGTAGTATTAAAGTATATAGTAGCAGCCGACTTAATGCCCACGGCATTGTTTAGGAAGTCGAACTGATTTAGATACATTGTAATAATTTCTTCCTTGGTGTAGTATTTTTCTAGTTGCACAGCAATAACCCACTCTATTGGTTTTTGAAGTGCACGTTGAAATACATTTTCCGCAGTTGGAGAATAAAGAAGCTTGGCAAGTTGTTGGGTAATAGTACTACCACCACCTGCTCCTTTTTGGCCTAAAACGCCACGTTTAACAATAGAACGGAACAAAGCACGGAAATCTATACCTGAATGTTCATAAAAACGTACGTCTTCTGTAGAAATAAGTGCATTGATAACATTTGGAGATATTTGGTCGTATGTAACAGCTACACGGTTGTCTTTTCCGTAATAATAACGACCTATAATTTCACCATCTGCAGTGTATACTTCTGAAGCAAATTTATTTTTAGGATTTTGAAGTTCTTCTATTTCAGGCAAATAGCCTATTACGCCATTAGCAATAAGTATAAATAATAAGGCAACAGAGGTGACGCCTAATGCAAACAATATCCATAGATATTTTAGCCAACCACCTTTCTTTTCTGTCTTATTTTCTTTATTTTTTGCCATATAAATCTGTAAACCTTACATAAAGGCTTACAAATTTATACATTTTTTTTGAAAACTCCTAACTCCTAACTCCTAATTCCTAACTTTTTTTTCAATTTATCCACGAATTCGTAGTTCTTCACACCCCAATTTGGTGCAATGCGGAGTTCGGGAGGAGATTGAGAAACGAAACGCTCAATGCAAATGCGCTTTGGAATAATCTTTACAATCTCTGCACAAAGGTCGAGATATTCGTCTAGAGTGAAAAGTGGCACAGCAGATGGATCTTTTTCGTAAAGGCCTGCCAGCGCTGTGTTTTTTATGATTTGAAGTTGATGCAGTTTCACCACGTCTATAGGAAGTGATGCTATTTTATGTGCAGTTTCTAGTATATCTTCTTTTGTTTCGCCAGGCAAGCCTAAAATAAAGTGCGCAGCGGTGCGAATGCCACGTTTTTGTGCTCTTAATATTGCATCTTCGGCAGTTTTAAAGTCGTGTCCGCGATTGATAAGTTTCAGAGTTTTGTCGTGAGAACTTTCCACCCCAATCTCTAGCAAAATAAAGTACTTTTTACTCAGTTCAGCAATATAATCTAGCATTTCGTCTGGAAGACAATCGGGGCGTGTACCAATAGAAAGCCCCACTACATTTGGGTGACTCAATGCTTCTTCGTAACGCGACTTTATCTCGTCTAGCGTGCCGTATGTATTACTAAATGCTTGAAAATATACTATAAACTTTTTGTATTCTGGCTTGTGAGCAAAGAACTTAAGCCCCTTTTCTATTTGCTCTGTAATGCTCTCGCCGTGCAAACAATAGTCTGGAGTAAAGGACTTATTATTGCAAAATATACAACCTCCTACCCCTACTTTTCCATCTCTGTTTGGACATGAAAAACCAGCAGTCACCGCAATCTTCTGAATTCGCTCAGAAAAGAATTGCTTCATATATTGAGGATAGGTTGTGTACATAATATTTAGTTCCTTGTCAATGAGTTTGCGGTGCGAGTAAACACAAACATCGGCATGATACTACCTATTGCAAGCGAAAGCAATATTCCCACGACATAAACAATATTTGTAACAAATTGGTCGATATAAATAGCTTTGTCTGCAAGCTCAATATGACTCATATAACTCATGATTGCAAAAATTGCTTTGTAGGCATACATACCAGGAATCATTGGCAACAAAGCAGGAATATAAATCACAGTGGCAGGAGTACGAGTAAGTCTACCAAAAAGCAAACCACTACAACCCATAACCAAAGCACTAGTAAAACAAGTGATAAATATGTGAAGACCAGCAACATCTATCATTGTGGCACGTGTTAAATAGCCTAAAAAAGCAGTTAAGAGAACAGCTGGTATTGCCCTGCGAGGAGGATTTGATATAAGTCCGAAACCCAATGCTGTGATAGACGCAAAAACCGCTTTTGACAAGATATATAAAAAGGTCATGACCATATAAGATTAATAATGTTAACAGAAATAAGTAGGCCGATAGCTAGTGAAATGGTATGCAGAGTGGCATTTATAAGGCGTGACGAACCTATTAGCACAAAACCTTCAAGAATGTCTATCAAACCACTAATAAATACTACGCCAGGCACAAGGTATAGCACACTAGTTGCCACTGCCACGGTGGCTGTTTGTTCGTCGATAAACGCTCCCAAACTAGCTATAATAGAAGCAACAGATGCGGTTAAAAGTATGGTCAAGTGATTGTTTACGTGTTTTATTGTTAGGAAATGCTTTAGATTGAAACTAATAAAAGTAGAAACAAAAACCATCAACATAGCCCAAATTGTGCCATTGAAAAGGTAACAAAGTCCAAAACTAGCAAGCGACGCCATAAGTGCCACCACTAGATGTTTGTAGCGTGGAGTAGATGTTATTTTGTTGAATTTCGCCTCAAAATCTTCAATTGACATTTTTTTGTCGTAAACTTCCCAACTTAAGCGACTTAAATCGGCATTGTTTGAAAGACTAATTGGTGCAACTGGCGCAGTGATAATCTCATGATATTGCTCAGAAAGATTATTTGGATTGCAAAGCATAATGCTTATATTTCTAAGCGAAAGATTTATGCGCAAGTCGTAACCAAATGCCTCAGCAATTCGCTTAGCACTACGATTGATACGCGAGCTATGTGTACCGCTCGCCACCATTATTGCCACGTAACGGGCTAAAATATGTCCTAGTTTATTCATCTAATTAGGAATTAGGAATTAGGAATTAGGAATGATGAATTAGGAATTAGCACCTAATTCATTTACTATATAAGCACCTACTTCTGAGGTAGAATAAGACTTTTCTGCGCACAAATCCACTGTTACGATGCCGTCGGCAATGGCTTTTTCTACTGCATTACGAATCATCTTACCCTCTTCCATCATATTGAAAGCAGTTTCAAACATCATTGCCACAGAAAGAATTGCAGCCATAGGGTTTGCAATATTTTTACCTGCTGCTTGTGGATAAGAACCATGAATTGGCTCAAAAAGTGATGTATAAGTACCTACAGAAGCACTTGGAAGTAGTCCCATAGAACCAGAAATCACCGAAGCCTCGTCGGTAAGAATATCGCCAAACATATTTTCTGTTACTATCACGTCGAAATCTCTAGGATTTTGAATCATACGCATAGCTGCGTTGTCCACATAAAGATATTCGGTTTCTACGTCTGGAAAATTTACTGAAATCTCCTTTGTAACCTGACGCCAAAGACGTGATGTGGCTAAAATATTTGCTTTATCCACCAATGTAAGCTTCTTTTTGCGCTTTTGGGCGTAAAGATACGACAATTTTACGATTCTTTCTATCTCTTCACGGGTATAAACACAAGTATCGTATGCGGTATTGCCATCTTCAGATCTGCCTTGTGGTCTACCAAAGTAAAGACCACCTGTAAGTTCGCGCACACAAACAAAGTCTGCACCATCTACCAAATCTGCACGTAGTGGTGATTTGTAAAGTAATGATTTATAAGTATTTACAGGACGAATATTTGCATAAAGCCCTAGGCTTTTACGCATTTTAAGTAAGCCTTGTTCTGGACGCACCTTTGCATTTGGGTCGTTGTCGTATTTTGGGTCGCCAAGCGCACCAAAAAGCACCGCATCCGACTCCATACATAGCTTGTGGGTCTTTTCTGGGTATGGGTCGCCACACTCGTCTATCGCACAAGCACCCACCATGCCATATTCCAACTCAAGTTCATGACCTTTTATCTCACAAACTCGTTTCAATACCTTTACGGCTTCATTTATCACTTCTGGCCCTATTCCATCGCCAGGTAAAACTGCTATTTTCATAATTAAATTAAATTTTAAATTTCACGTATTAAATTGATTTTAAAGCACCTCTAAAATCAATTTAAATTATATTAAGCATTTTGCTTGTTGCTTGTATTGCTGCTTCTGTTTGGTCAGCATCCAAGCCGTTTGTTTTCAGGATTCTGCCATTCATATTCCATGTAATGACGGTTTGCACGAATGCATCGGTGCGGCCGCCAGGAGGAATGGTAACGGTATAATCCACAAGTATAGGGTGCGGCATATTTAGTTTATCGTAAATTTGCCAAAGAGCCTTCATAAAGGCATCGTACTGACCTTCACCCATAGAAGAAGCTTGATAAGGAGTACCTTCTATTTCGATAGACACGTTTGCCACAGGCTTAAGTCCACGTGTAGAAGACAGAGAATAATTGATAATCTTCACTTTTTCTTCCACATTGGCTGTTTTGAGCACGTCTGACACAATATAAGGTAGGTCTTCGGGAGTAACCATTTGCTTTTTGTCGCCAAGTTCCACAATACGCGCTGTTACTTTTTTCATTGATTCTTCGTCTAGGTCTATACCAAGTGCCAAAAGATTTTTCTTAATATTTGCTTTGCCTGATGTTTTGCCAAGGGCATATTCACGTGTACGGCCAAAGCGTTCTGGGATAAGGTCGTTGCAATAAAGATTGTTTTTCATATCGCCATCTGCGTGAACACCAGCTACTTGCGTGAAAACATAATTACCCACGATAGGCTTATTGGCAGGAATACGAACGCCAGAATAGGTTTCAACTATCTTACTTACACTGTTGATTTCATGCTCTTTTATATTGGTTGAAAGGCCCAATTGGTCGTGAAGCACGGCAAGAACACTAGAAATTGGAGCATTTCCAGCACGTTCCCCTAGCCCATTTACAGTAACGTGAACACAATTTATGCCAGCTTGCACTGCCGCAAACACGTTAGCCACGGCCAAATCGTAATCGTTATGAGCGTGAAAATCGAACTCAAGATTTGGATAACGAGTTAGCATTTGAGTGCAATATTTAGCAGTTTCTGCAGGGTTTAGGATGCCAAGTGTATCTGGAAGCATAAAACGACGAACTTTTGTGACGCTTAAGGCATCCATTAGGGCAAAAACGTATTCTGGAGAGTTTTTCATGCCGTTGCTCCAGTCTTCTAAATAGACATTCACAGCAATACCTGCCTCGTTTGCATACTCTAGAGTGCGTCTAATATCTGCAATGTGCTCCTCTGGCTTTTTGCCAAGTTGCATAGCGCAGTGTTTAAGCGAACCTTTGCAAAGCAAGTTCATCACTCTTATACCTGCTGAACGAATCCAATCTACAGATTTATCGCCATCCACAAAACCTAGCACCTCTACCTTGTCAAGCAAACCTTTACTGTCTGCCCAACGGGCAATTTTTTGCACTGTAGTGAATTCACCCTCAGAAACAAGGGCTGACGCTACTTCAATTCTATCTAAGCACAGGTCCTCTAGCAGAAGACGCGCCAATGATAGTTTTTCTTCCGATGCAAACGACACTCCCGATGTCTGTTCACCGTCACGCAATGTTGTATCAAGTATTTTTATCATTCTCAAATTCTTCTATTTTGTTTCTATTTGCTAACAAATAATCTATGTCATCGTAGCCATTAAGGAAACATTCCTTTTTGTAGGCGTTGATTTCAAAGTGTTCGGTGGTGCCAGTGGCATCGTTGGTTACGGTTTGAGCCTCTAGGCATACAGAAACAGTGGTTTTATTGTTGTTTTCAATGCTTGAAAATAGTTCCGCAAGGAAATTTTCGCTTACCACGATTGGCAAAACGCCGTTGTTCATGGCATTGTTTTTGAAAATATCGGCAAAGAAACTAGAAATCACCACTTTAAAACCATATCCTGCCACAGCCCAAGCTGCATGTTCACGAGAAGAGCCACTACCAAAGTTCTTTCCTGCCACTAAAATAGTGCCAGAATAGTTTGGATTGTTTAGTACAAACGAATTAATAGGGTTTCCCTCTTTGTCGAAACGCCAATCTCGAAACAAATTGTCGCCAAAGCCCTCTTTTGAGGTTGCTTTAAGGAAACGCGCTGGTACTATTTGGTCTGTATCCACATTTTCCAAAGGAAGTGGAATGCAGGTTGATGTTATGTTGTTTATTTTTTCCATTTTTATATTTTTTTGATAGAAAAACTCGCTACGCTCGGATGCACACCCTATGGGCGTCCCTACACTTTACTAACTTCGGGCGTGGTTTATACACCTAATTTACCATCAATCGCAACTCTTGCGGCGGTGAGTGGTGATGCAAGGATGGTGCGCGCACCAGGACCTTGACGCCCCTCAAAGTTACGATTACTTGTGGAAACAGAGTATTTTCCTGCAGGAATTTTATCCTCATTCATTGCAAGACAAGCAGAACAGCCTGGTTGACGAAGCTCGAATCCTGCTTCTGTAAGGATATCCAATATACCCTCATCTATTATTTGCTGACGCACCTTCCACGAACCTGGCACAAGCCAAGCAGTGATATTGTCTGCTTTCTTTTTGCCTTTTACATAATTTGCAAACACTCTAAAATCTTCTATTCTACCGTTGGTACAACTTCCCAAGAAAACATAGTCAATTTGTTTGCCGATTAGGCTTTCTCCTGGTTTAAATCCCATATAATCAAGAGATTTAAGGAACGACGCCCTACCCGCTTCGTCTATGCTTTCAAGCGTTGGAATATTGCCAGTTATTGGCATTGCCATACCTGGATTTGTACCGTAGGTAATCATTGGCTCAATATCATCTGCGTAGAATGTAATCTCACGGTCAAAGACTGCATCATCATCGCTTTTTAAGGTTTTCCAATATTCAAGAGCTTTGTCCCACGCCTCACCTTTTGGAGCAAAATCTGTACCTTTTATATAATTAAATGTGGTTTCGTCTGGAGCAATCATTCCACCACGAGCACCCATTTCAATAGAAAGATTACAAAGTGTCAAACGACCTTCCATACTCATATTTCTTACCACTTCACCCGCATATTCCACAAAATAACCTGTTGCACCGCCTGTGGTAAGCTTCATCATCATATAAAGTGCCACATCTTTTGGTGTAACGCCTTCTTTTAGCGAACCTTCGAAGTTAATTCTCATAGTTTTTGGTCGAGATTGGAACACACATTGTGTAGCAAGCACCATTTCCACCTCTGATGTGCCAATACCAAATGCCACGGCCCCCATTGCTCCGTGTGTGGATGTGTGTGAGTCGCCACAAACTATAGTCATACCAGGTAGTGAAAGACCATTTTCTGGTCCTACCACGTGAATTACACCATTTTTAGGGTGCCCCATTGGGAAATATTCAGTGCCAAATTCCTTAGCGTTTTTGTCAAGCGTTTCTACCTGATTTTTAGACACTGGGTCTGTAATCGGTTTGTCTTGATTGAGCGTTGGAATATTGTGGTCTGGGATACAAGTAATTTGCTGCGGACGAAACACTTTTAGTCCTCTTTTTCTAAGTCCGTCAAATGCTTGTGGACTTGTCACCTCATGACAATACATGCGGTCTATATAAAGTTGTGTAGGTCCGTCAGGAACCTGACTTACTACGTGAGCATCCCAAAGTTTGTCAAATAATGTGTACATATTTTTAAATAGTTAGGAGTTAGGAGTTAGGAGTTAGGAATTAGGAGTTAGGAGTTAAACTTCCTTTTCCAATATTTTTAAAATTATCTTCCCTAAAAATTGAATTTAAAGGAGGGAGTTTTAGACTTGCGTAGCCTGAACAACCGGAGTTTAGTTAACCTAAATGAGGATTGTGAGGGCAAGCAAGGCGACAAAATCACCCTTTAAATTCGATTTTTTCAAAATTTGTTTATTGCGTCTATATACGCCTCTACCGAAGCAACAACTATATCAGTATCTGCTCCGAAGCCATAATACACCTTATTATTATGTAATACTTGCATGTGCACTTTACCCATATCGTCGCTACCACGGTCGATAGCTTGAATGGTAAATTCTTGAAGCACCATTTCTCGTTTTATAATTTGTTTTACCGCTGTAATGGCAGCATCGACTGGACCATTACCGAATGAAGAAGCCTCAAATTTTTCGCCAGAGATGATTAGTGAAATTTGCGCCTCAGATTTTACTCCTTTACCAGATGTAACTTTCAGAAAATCAAGCTGAATACGTTTTGCTTTTGAAGCTTCTTGTCCTGCAAGAAGAAGAATATCTGCATCGTTAATATTTTTCTTTTTATCGGCTAAAGCAAGGAACTTTTGATAAAGTTCGTCTAGTTTTTCACCTTCTGCCTCCACTCCAAGCACGTTTAAACGATGTTTTAGCGCAGCGCGACCACTACGAGCAGTAAGAACGATAGAATTGTCGTCGATACCCACGTCTTTTGGGTCGATAATTTCGTAGGTTTGAATATTTTTAAGCACGCCATCTTGGTGAATACCAGATGAATGCGCAAAAGCATTGCGACCAACGATAGCTTTGTTTGCCTGAATAGGCATATTCATAAGGTTTGAAACCAAACGACTAGTTGAAACAATCTTTTGCGTATTAATATTGGTGTCAAGACCTAGATTTTTATGACATTTTAAAATCATAGCAATCTCTTCCAAAGAGGTATTACCAGCACGCTCGCCTATCCCGTTTATTGTCACTTCCACTTGACGTGCACCGTTAAGCACACCAGCCATAGTATTTGCAGTGGCCATACCCAAATCGTTGTGACAGTGGGTAGAAATAATTGCTTTGTCGATGTTTGACACATTTTCCATTAGGTACTTGATTTTTGCACCAAATTCGTCTGGAAGACAATATCCTGTGGTATCTGGAATATTTACAACTGTTGCGCCAGCATTAATAACAGCCTCCACCACGCGTGCAAGGTACTCATTGTCTGTTCTGCCAGCATCTTCACAGTAAAATTCTACATCTTCAACGTATTTTTTTGCATATTTTGTAGCTGCAATGGCACGCTCCAATATTTCATCTCTATTTGAGTTGAATTTATATTGAATGTGATAATCCGATGTGCCAATACCTGTGTGAATACGCTTGTTTTTTGCATATTTGAGTGCCTCAACGGCAATGTCGATGTCTTTTTGAACTCCGCGTGTAAGCGCGCAAATAGTAGGCCAAGTAACAGCCTTAGAAATTTCTACAACTGAGTTGAAATCGCCAGGAGAAGACACTGGGAAACCAGCCTCAATAATATCCACACCAAGTGCTTCAAGTGCTTTTGCCACCTGAATTTTCTCCACTGTGTTCAACTGACAGCCCGGCACTTGCTCTCCGTCGCGAAGAGTTGTATCGAAAATAAAAATCTTGTTAGACATAGTTTTTTCTTTTATCAATCGGGCACTTCGACAAGTTCAGTGACCGTTTTTTTGTTTAGTTGTTTAGACGGTGGCTGAGCCTGTCGAAGCCCCCGATAAAAAATTAAGCCTCTTTTGCTATAGGAAGCAAGAGAGGCTCATATTTTTGAATTATATATACCAAACTTACTTCCTATTACTTTGTAGCAGGATAATTATGTTTAGTATAATAATAATGTTTTTCACTTTGTTAGTATTTTTTCTTTTGCGATAGCAAATTTATAGCAATTATTTTATTTAACAAATAAATTATCAAAAAAAAATGCAGAAGTACACTTTTTATTCAGTTCCTTCTTTATTTCATTAATTTATTTAGTATTTCAAGGAAGCGTTTTTGCGCAAGAGGCTGCTTATTTTCTTGAAAATTGGCATAATCTTCGTGATAATCACTAAAAATATCGTCGATAAGCTCTTCAAAAGCGGCATCTTCTGCCACCACACGTTTCACAGCAAGGCGACGATAAAATTGCACTGCTTTGAGTTTTTCCTCATAGTTTTCTGGTTTTTCCATCTCTATAAGATGTTCATTTTGAATAAGATGATAGAAAAAGTGATAAAACTCTTCCCTATCTTTAAACCAAGGGCGCAGCACAGCTACAAGGCGTTGGTCTAGTTTTTTTATTTTTAATTGTGTTTCGGTCATATTCTCATTAAAATTTGAATGCAAAAATAATAATATTTTATTTAAATTTTGTAACTTTGCACCTTATTATATAAATTATATAACTATAGCAATGAAATTCACAAATATACTACTAATAATCGGTTTGACACTTGCTTTTGTGGGTTGTAACAAACCTAGTGAACAAGAGCAAGAGGAACAAATATTCCAAGAAATTGCAGAAGACAAACTTAATATTGAATATGGGGGCATTATAGTTGATAATTATAATGCTATCGACAAACAAATTACTTCTGGCACGGCTGTTTCAAACCTATTTATTAGTGCTGGAGTAGATCCTAGAACTGCTTATCAACTAAATTTCACTCCAGATAGCATTTTTAGTGCAAAACGCGTAAAAGCAGGTAAAAGTTACACCATTTATCAAACAAAAGATAGCGTAGCAAAGACAGATTATATTGTTTATCACCGTTCACTTGTGGAACACGTGGTATTTGACTTTAAGGATTCTTTAAATGTTAGTCTTTATAAAAAGCCTGTTACAACTGTGTCTAAAGTAGATTCTGTGAAAATTGAATCTTCTATGTGGAATGCTATTGTGGACAATAATCTAAATCTTGGCCTTGCAGGCGAACTTTCTGAAATTTATGCTTGGGTAATAGACTTCTTTGGCATTCAAGCAGGCGACGGATTCAAAGTTTATTATGATGAAAATTATGTAGACAGCACATCTGTGGGAATAAGTAAAATTCACGCGGCTGTGTTTACACACAATAAGCAACAATATTATGCTTATAACTACGAAAAAGGTGAAACAAGTGGTTTTTGGGACGAAAAAGGTAATAGTTTAAAGAAAGCTTTCTTAAAAGCTCCACTTAAATTTACTCGTATTTCTTCTGGATTTACATACGCGCGCAAACACCCTGTGTATAAGGTAGTTCGTCCTCATACAGGTGTGGATTATGCTGCTCCTAAAGGCACTCCTGTAATGTCTATCGGTGATGGTAAAGTTACACTTCGTCAATGGAAAGGTGGCGGAGGCAATACCGTATATATTAAACACAATAGCGTGTATAGCACTGGTTATCTGCACCTTTCTGCTTATGCAAAAGGTTTGAAGGTTGGCGACAGAGTAAAACAAGGACAAGTGATTGGTTATGTGGGTAGCACCGGTGCTTCTACTGGTCCGCACTTAGACTTTAGGGTTTGGAAAAACGGCACTCCTATCAACCCTCTTAAAATGGAATCGCCTTCTGTTGCTCCTATCCCAGAAAAATACATGGAAGAATTTAAACAAGTGCGCGACTCACTTAATGAGGAGTTAGGAGTTAGGAATTAGGAGTTTTGCGAGTAATTTAACCCACATAGTGGGTTTATCTTAATTGTAGGCAGGTGTCAGAGGAGCAAAGCGACGGCGACGCCTGTATAAAACAACCAAACAAAGGCACGCCCTTAGGGTGTGCAACCGAGCGAAAGCGAGCAATGAAAGAGCATAAGGGAAATATAACAAAAATCAACGGCAACACCGTGACTGTAAAGGTATTGCAATTGTCGGCTTGTGCTCATTGCGAGGGGAAGAAATTTTGCACGTTGGCAGAGAGCAAAGAAAAAGAGATAAAGATATATGACCCAAACGCAAGTGCATATAGCATTGGCGAAGAGGTGCAAATTGTTGCTCAACAAAAACAACTTTTCACTGCTGTGCTTTGGGCATACATTATGCCACTTATATTATTATTTATAGGTGTGGGTGCGGGAACGCTGTTAAATTTACCAGAAGTACACTCTGCCCTACTTGGCATTGCTGCCGTGGCCATTTATTACGTATTTCTGATGGCAATAAACAAGATATTGAGTAAAAGTTTAGAATTTAAAATAAGTAAAATTCAATGAATATAATTTTAATTTCACTAATTGTATTGGGCTCTATAGGCATTGTAGCTGCGGTGATTTTGTATTTCGTGGCTAAGAAGTTCTATGTGGAAGAAAACCCAAAAATTTCGGAGATAGAGAGTGTGCTTCCTGGAGCAAACTGCGGTGGTTGTGGATTCGCCGGCTGCAAAAACTTTGCAACGGCTTGCGTTTCTGCCACCGAACTGGGCGACTTGAGATGTCCTGCGGGCGGAAATGCAGCAATGAACGCCATTGCACAAATTTTGGGAGTAACGGTGGCAGAAACCAAGCCTAAAGTGGCAGTGCTACGCTGTGCGGGTACCTGCGCTGTTCGTCCTCGCACCTCTCACTACAACGGCGTGCAATCTTGTGCCATTGCCACTGCCACTTTCGCCGGCGAAACAGGCTGCTCTTTCGGGTGCATAGGATTTGGCGATTGTGCAAAAGCATGTTCATTCGGAGCCATTTCAGTGAACCCAGAAACGGGTCTTGCAGAAGTCGATGAAGATAAATGTACTGCCTGCGGTGCTTGTGTAAAAGCTTGTCCTAAAGGCATTTTAGAATTGAGATTTAAAGGTCCAAAGAGCAGAAGAATCTATGTTTCTTGCGCCAACAAAGATAAAGGAGCAAAAGCTCGCAAAGCCTGCAGCGCAGCATGTATTGGTTGTGGAAAATGTGTGAAAGAATGCCCATTTGGAGCAATTACACTTGAAAACAACCTTGCTTATATCGACAACAACCTTTGCCGTTTGTGCAAAAAATGTGTGGTAGCATGCCCTACAGGTGCAATACAAGCGTTAAACTTCCCAGTAATTAAGAAAGATGAAAACATTTAAGATAGGTGGTATTCACCCAAATGACAATAAACTTACTGCTCACAAGCCAATTGTAACGTTGGCTACGCCAAAGGAAGCTATTTTTCCTCTTGAGCAACATATTGGAGCACCTGCAAAACCTATAGTTGCTGTAGGTGACAGAGTAAAAACTGGTCAAATGATAGCAGAAGCTGCTGGTTTTGTATCTTCTCCTGTACATAGTTCTGTTACTGGCACAGTGACCAAAATCGCAGAATACTCAGATACTCAAGGCTTTACCAAACAAGCTATTTACATAAAAGCAGAAGAGAAAGACGAATGGGCAGATGGCATTATTTTGTCTGATAAACTTGAAAAAAATTGTTCTTTAGAGCCTAAAGAAATTATCAAAAAAATAGCAGACGCTGGTATCGTGGGTCTTGGCGGAGCTTGTTTCCCAACTCACGTGAAACTTACCCCTCCTGCAGATTGCAAAATTGATAGTCTTATTATCAACGCTGTAGAATGTGAACCATATCTTACTCACAATCACAGACTTATGCTAGAAAAAGCAGGCGAAGTGATTATTGGTACACGCCTAATAATGAAGGCTCTTGGCATTGATAAAGCATATATTGGCATCGAAAGCAACAAGATGGACGCAGTAAACACCCTAAGAGAAACTGCTGAAAAACTTAGCGATTTCGTACATATTATAGAGGTAGTGCCACTAAAAATGAAGTATCCTCAAGGTAGTGAAAAGCACCTTATTCAAGCCCTAACAGGCAGAGAAGTAAAAAGCGGTGCAATTCCTGCTTCTGTGGGTGTAGTGGTACAAAACGTAGGCACAGCGTTTGCCGTTTATGAGGCTGTTCAGTATGGCAAACCTCTTATCGACCTGTTTATGACCGTTACAGGCAAGAGCATGACCGAGGGCGGCAACTTCAGAGTGCGCATGGGTACTTCTATGAAAGAGGTGCTAGATATGGTAGGTGGCATTCCTGCTGACGCAGAAAAAGTGATTGGCGGTGGTCCTATGATGGGACGTTGTATTTCAAATATCGACACCCCAATTACCAAAAGAAGTTCTGCAATTCTTTGCCTTGAAAAGCAAGAAACTGTTCGTGAAGACGTTTTAGATTGCATCAGATGTGGAAAATGTATGGGCACTTGCCCTATGGGTCTAGAACCTTATCTTCTAGCAAAACTTACAGAAATTGAAGACTGGAGTGAACTAGAAGAACACTATGTAATGGACTGTATAGAATGTGGTTGTTGTACATTCACCTGCCCTTCTCACAGACCTTTGTTGGACTATGTCCGTTATGGTAAATTTAAAGTTGGAACAATAATTCGTAATAGAAAATGAGTAATTATACTGTAGCACCTGCTCCACACGTTCACGGTGGCGATTCTGTAAAAAAGAATATGCTTAACGTTATCATTGCACTAATGCCTGCATATTTGGCTGGTATTTGGTACTTTGGTGTGGGAGCATTAGTAGTTTCATGTGTAGCAATGGCCTCATGTGTGGCGTTTGAATGGCTAATTTCTAAGTTTTTACTTAAAAAACAACCACAAATCAACGACCTTTCTGCACTTTTAACTGGTCTTTTACTAGGTATGAACCTACCTTCTTCACTTGAATGGTGGATGGTTGTCATTGGTTCACTTATTGCAATAGGCATTGGTAAAATGAGTTTTGGCGGTCTTGGAAACAACCTTTTCAACCCTGCTCTTGTAGGTCGTGTATTCCTACTTATTTCATTCCCAGCGGCAATGACCACTTGGCCAATTCCTGCTCCATTTACATTTGATGGTTCTGTAGATGCACTTACTGCGGCTACCCCACTTTCATATATTAAAGAAAGTATTTTCACTACATTTACTCATACAGAAATGGCAATGGGTGAAATCGGTGGTAGTTTGGGTGAAACCTCTAGTGTGGCACTTCTTCTAGGTCTTGTTTATCTACTTGCTACTCGCACTATTTCTTGGCACATACCTGTGAGTATCATTGGCACAGTTCTTATTTTCACAGGCATTATGCACGGCATAGACCCATGCACATACGCATCTCCACTACTTCATATCACTTCTGGTGGTCTGCTACTTGGTAGTATTTTCATGGCAACAGACTATGTTACTTCTCCTATGACTAAAACTGGTCAAATCATCTTTGGTGTAGGCATTGGTCTTATCACCATGGTTATCAGACTTTTCGGTTCATATCCAGAAGGCATTTCATTTGCTATTCTTATAATGAATGCTGTGGTACCATTAATTAATCGTTATATTCGTCCTAAACGTTTCGGAGCAAAATGAAAAAGATAGAATCTACATTTATTAATATGTTAGTGTCACTGCTAATGGTTTGTCTAGTTTCTGCTGGACTCCTTGCTGGTGTTTATGAACTAACAAAGGCAGATATTGCTAAAGCAGAACAAAACAAACAAGAAAATGCGCTTAAAGGCGTGCTTCCTGAGTTTGACACTATTAAAACCGACAGTATCGAAGGTGCTCCTGTGTTTAAAGCGTTTAAAGACGACCAATATGTGGGTGTGGCAACAATTGCTAGCGCAATGGGCTTCTCTGACCAAATTATTATTATGGTTGGTTTAGACAAGGCTAACAATATTGTAAACTACGAAGTGCTTTCGCAAAAAGAAACTCCTGGTCTTGGTACAAAATGTGTGGATTGGTTTAAAAATCAAATCAATGGCAAACGCATAGATACAGACTTTAAGGTAAAACAAGATGGTGGCGATGTGGATGCAATTACAGCTGCTACAATATCTTCTCGTGCATTCCTTGACGCAGTAGAAAACGCAAGCGAAACTCTTCTACAAGAAGAAGACGATGACACAGACGCAGTAACTTCTGCTACAGAGCTTGAAGTGGATGGTACTACAGAAGCAACAGAACTAGAAATGGAGGTGACCAATGAATAAATTAAAGATACTTTTCAACGGCATTTTAAAAGAGAACCCAACGTTCATTCTTTTACTTGGTATGTGTCCAACACTAGCAACAACCACCTCTGCTATCAACGGCATGGGTATGGGTCTTGCTACTGCAAGTGTGCTATTGTGCTCAAACACAGTTATTTCACTAGTGAAAAAACTTATTCCAGATAGCGTACGTATTCCTGCATTCATCGTTATTATTGCATCGTTCGTTACTATCGTGGAACTTTGCTTAAAAGCTTGGGCTCCAGCCATTTCTGACAGTCTTGGTCTGTTTATCCCACTTATTGTGGTAAACTGTATAGTACTTGGTCGTGCAGAAGCATTTGCGGCTAAAAACTCTGTTTTAGACTCTGCCCTAGATGGTCTTGGCATGGGACTTGGTTTCACTCTTTCACTTACCGTGATTGGTGCTATCAGAGAGTTCCTAGGCAGTGGACATATCTTCAATATTAGCATTTACCCAGAAGATTATGGTATGCTAATATTCATTTTGGCTCCTGGTGCTTTCATAGTATTAGGTTTATTAATGGCAACTATTCAACACCTTAAAAATAAATAATTATGAGTTACTTTCTAATATTTATTTCTGCAGTTTTTGTAAATAATATTGTGCTATCTCAATTCCTTGGGATTTGCCCTTTCCTTGGTGTTTCTAAAAAACTAGACACAGCTGTGGGTATGAGTGCGGCAGTGGCATTTGTTATGGTGCTTGCTACACTTTGCACATTCCTTATTCAAAACTATGTGCTAGTGCCTCTAGAAATAGGATTTATGCAAACTATTGTATATATCCTTGTAATTGCGGCTCTTGTGCAAATGATAGAAATCATCTTAAAGAAGATTTCTCCTGCACTATATCAAGCATTAGGGGTGTTCCTACCTCTTATCACCACAAACTGTACTATTTTAGGTGTTGCAATTTTAGTAATTCAAAAGAATTTCTCTCTTATCGAGAGTCTATTCTTTGCACTTTCTACCTCAATAGGTTTTGGACTTGCTCTTATCCTATTTGCAGGACTACGTGAACAACTTCGTTTTTCATCACTTCCTAAAGCAATGCAAGGCACACCAATTGCTCTTATCGTAGCTGGTCTGCTTGCCATGGCGTTTATGGGATTTTCAGGGGTAGCGTAACGTATTTATATAAATTGTAGGGACACTGCGTGCAGTGTCCGTAATTAAATTTCGCAAATATTTATAATGGAAAACATATTAAAATATTTCAAAGGGCTGAGCGAGGAGCAAATCTCACAATTTAAACAATTGGAAGCTCTTTATACCGATTGGAACTCAAAAATCAATGTTATTTCACGCAAAGACATTGACAAACTATACCTACATCACGTGCTTCACAGCATGGTGATTGGCAAAATTTTGCCTTTCCAAGACGGAAGCAAAATCATAGACATAGGCACAGGCGGTGGTTTCCCTGGTATTCCATTAGCTATCCTATTCCCAAATTGCGAGTTTACCCTACTCGATTCTGTTGGTAAAAAGATAAAAGTTGCTTCTGAAGTAGCTAACGCAATTGGTCTTAAAAATGTTCGTTTTGTAAACGACCGCATGGAAAACGAAAAAGGACTTTATGATTTTGCAGTAAGTCGTGCTGCAATGAACTTGACAGACCTTGTAAAAGTTTGCAAGAAAAACATTAGCAAAACTGACAAAAATGCTCTTCCAAACGGTCTTATCTGCCTAAAAGGCGGCGAAATGACAGAAGAACTTAAGCCATACAAAAAACTTGCTACTGTTTACGAACTTACAGAGTTCTACAAAGAAGAATATTTCCAAACCAAAAAAGCAGTGTACCTGCCACTACGTTAGTTAGGAGTTATGCAAGTTAAAACATTTGTAACCAACCCGCTTCAAGAAAATACATATTTGCTAATAGACGAGGAAAGCAAAAAATGTGTGGTAGTAGATGCTGGATTTTTGTTTGACTACGAAGAAGAAGAATTTAGCAAATACTTGGCAGATAATGCTTTGGAACTTGTTGGTATCCTTAATACTCACCTTCACCTAGACCACTGTTTTGGCAACGATTTTCTTTATAAAAAATATGGTTTAAAGGCAAAAGCCGATAAAAAAGATGAGAGCAACCTAAATATGCTTAAATCGTACGCACAAGTGTTTGGTATCCCTTACAATGGCGATGTGCAAGGGCTTGATTCTTACCTAAATGACGGTGATGAAATTACATTTGGAAAAACTAGTCTGAAAGTTATTTCTGTGCCAGGCCATAGCGCAGGCGGAGTTGGTTTTTACAACGAAAAAGATGGTATTTTAATCATTGGCGACAGCCTTTTTAAAGGTAGTATTGGTCGTACAGACCTACCTGGAGGCGATTATGCCACTCTTATTTCATCGCTTACCAAGAAAATTATGACCCTACCAGAAAACACCATTGTTTATCCAGGTCATGGTCCTTCTACCACCATCGCCTTTGAAAAACAATACAATCCATATTTATAAATTATGAATTTCACAGGATTAATCATTGGTATTGCCACATTTCTGATAATAGGACTATTTCATCCTATTGTAATAAAAGCAGAATATTATCTAGGCACTAAATGTTGGTGGATGTTTGCCCTAGCAGGCATTATCTTCATAGTTTTATCTATTCTAATAGAAAATATCATACTTTCTACTATACTTGGCGTCTTCGGATTTTCTTCTTTTTGGAGCATCCTAGAACTCTTCGAACAAAAGAAACGTGTAGAAAAAGGTTGGTTTCCCAAAAATCCCAAAAGAAATTAGTCACTAATTTTCCGACTCGTCTAGCAAAAATTTTCCTTTATCGTATGATTTTTCAACATTTTGTTGTATTTTTGTAGTGTAAACAAGATATGAATACGTTGTGGTTCAAGCGAAAGCGCGATACTTGCTTAGACGATTCATATCTTGTTTATTTTATATCTATACTATTAACAGAGTATTGCACATGTTTATTATTAGTTTTGATACCAATAGTTAATTTAACCATGAAATTAAGATATTCATATTCATCATTCTCAAATTTATAGTATAGTATAAGCATTTGCTTATAACCATTCTTCTTCTGGGTCCCATTTTTAGGAAAATCAAATTCTATATTATTGTCTATTGATCTTGCATTTTTCACCACATCGTACAAATACTTTACAGCGTAAACAGATTGCCATTTCTTTACAGCTGCATTTTTTGTTTTCTTATCGCTCTCATTTTTAACAATATGAATCTTTGCTTGCCAAAAATCATTAAAGATATAATTACTATTAACTTCTCTCTGTAAGCGTCTCCACAATTCATTATAATACGCAATCACTAATTCTCTTCTTTCATTGATTGCATCTTTTCTAGTTGGGATACCTTCTATAAATTCTGGTAAAATAATGTTTTGTAATGTAGCAATTTTAGTTTCTTCCATAAATTGAAAAACATTAGAATTAGACATTTTGGTGTGAGGAGCACCGATTAATTAACACAATACAAAGATAGTAATTTTATGGAATATAACAGAAGTGATGCTTAAAATTTATCAATCCATACTCGCTGGTATTAAAAATTCTCGCAGTACTCTGTAGGTGCTGGGTGCGCTTCACGTGTGAAACGCACCCACCGACATCTGCGAACTATAGGTAAATTATTCGCTACGCTCATGAAACAGGCTTCGTCTCGGCATTGCTAAATAAATTTACCTCTGCTCTCGACTCGCACTATTTTCTAACGCAATACTGCACGCACAGATAGACCACAGAGGCGAGGATAGCCGTCCGAATCGAAGTTGCCCGAACCGAAGTAAAGCTCATACGCTTGGTCCGAGTATTCCCCACCAAGCGAACTACTCCAGTAACCGCCGTAAAAACCCGCATTGATCCTACTCGAATCACTGAGATAGCCAGCAGCAGGCAAGAATATGCTGTTACCGTTTATTTTTGAGGTCACTTTATAACCTTTTACACCAGTATGTGTGGTCCATATCCAAGTTGTATAAGAAGAATTTCTTAACTCATCTTGTTCAGCTTTTGTTGGCATACGCCAAGAAGAACCCCAGTTTACATATGCCGCATCGTCTGTTAAATCTAGTGTAATTTTACCATCACCAATAAACTCACCATATTCATTATACCAAACAGCATCAGTTTGACGATCAGCAAATGTATATTTATTAACATCAATCCATGAAGACATTCCATCGTTCATCCATTTATAGGTGCTCCAATTGTATGTAGATTTTCTAGAAGTTTCTCCCCAAGCAAAGTAATCACCGTAATCTTTAGGAGAGTCTGCACCCACATTCATAGTAGCCCATTTAGTACCACTAGGAAGACCTAAATCAACCCAATCATGACCATTTGCGACACCAGAAGAGTCTGTACCGTCATCTGGTTTTACAGGCGGAACAACAGGGTCATCATCTGGGTCTGTAGCTACATCTTCAAAATCGATATATGATACTTCTGAAGCTAAAACCTCAATTCGCGTTCCATCCAATTTATGAACACACAATTTCTTCTGTGCTATAGCAAATAACGATACCACTAGCAAAGACATTAATAACAAAGTAAACTTTTTCATAAGCATATTATTTTTTTATAAATTTCTATTTATACTGCAAATAGGTTTCTACACCCCACTTATTGATTACTGTAGAGTCAGAGATTACCATGGCGGCTGTAGCAAAGGCATCGGCTACCATGCAGGTTGGTGCAATGATGGTGGCACTCACTATATTGTTTACGGCAGGGCGACCGGTGCGAGGGTCTATTGTGTGGCCTACCATACCTTCTTCTGTTTGATAGTTTTGTCTATAGTTGCCAGATGTGGCCACTGCACAATCTGTTACTTCCAATATCTCTGCCATAGCATTGCCAGCTTCGCTTTGAGGTGTGCTCACCCCTATTCTCCACTTTGTTCCATTTGGATTCACACCACCTACGACCAACTCTCCACCTATATCTACCATAAAGTTTTCACATCCCATAGAGCGCAGATATTCTGCCACAAGGTCGCAACCATAGCCTTTGGCAATAGCAGAAGCATCCAACATCACACGAGGGTCTGATTTCACCACCTTACCATCTTCAATCCAAACCTTTTCGTAACCCACAAACTGCTTAATGCTATCAATTTCTGCTTCAGAAAGCCATTTTTTGTCGCTAGAAGGATCGAAACCAAATCCCCAAGCATTCACCAGCGGAGCCACAGTAATATCAAACGCACCATCTGTAATGCGAGAAATTTCCATTGCTTTGGTGAACATATTGGTAAACAAGGTATCCAAAACCACTTCCTCATTAGCGTTTATCTTTGATATAACAGAATTCTTATTAAATGTAGAAAGCGAATTATTCACCCCATTCATCACCTCGAGCATACCAAGCGAAAGGTCTTCGTTAGACTGATACGTAATGGCATAATAAGTGCCAAAAATTTTGCCTACAGATTTGCGGTATTCAGGAGTTTTATTATTACATGAAATAAGGGCAAATGCCAATAGTAGAGTTACAAGTATGTTCTTCATTTTTGTGAAAATTTTATGCAAAGGTACACAAAATTTAATTAAATTTGCAAGATATTATATAAAGGACATGTTAACGTATTTATACTTAATCGCAGGACTAGCTCTACTAATTTTAGGTGGAGACTATCTAGTTAAAGGTGGCGTGGCAGTAGCCAAACGCTTCAAAGTTCCATCGCTTATTATCGGTATGACCATTGTGGCATTCGGCACATCGTCACCAGAGTTCATCGTATCACTACAATCAGCACTACAAGGCCACCCAGAAATAAGCCTCGGTAATGTGGTGGGTTCAAACATTGTGAACATAGGTATTATACTTGGGGTCACTGCACTTATACTCCCAATGGCAGTAAATAGAACATCAGTTAAGATAGATGTTCCGTTTATGATTTTCTGTACATTACTATTTTATGTAATTGCTCAAGATAACCTTATAGAACGTTGCGAAGGGCTATTATTTGTAATATTAATAATACTATTCGTAGCACTTTCTATATACAAAGGAAAGAAGGAAGAAAAGAAAAACTCACTACAACCACAACAGGCTGAGACTGCCAAGGAAGAGACTCCAAAACAAAAAGATTTGAATATAATTGCTGCTATTATTATGATTGTGGCATCATGTTTGGCACTAACATTAGGTGCAAATCTGCTTATTGACTCTGCCATTACTATAGCACAAAACTTCGGTATTTCAGAAAGAGTTATCTCAGTAACAGTAGTAGCAATTGGCACTAGTGTACCAGAGCTTGCTACATCTATTATGGCCGCCATTAGAAAAGAAAACGACATTGCCATAGGCAACGTGGTGGGTTCAAACATTTTCAATATACTTTTTGTAATTGGTTGCTCTGCACTTATCACCCCTATCGAAAACTTTGACTTCACAGCATTTAGTTTCGATTTCTACTGGATGATAATTTTCGCTGCCTTCCTTGCTCTTACAGTGATACCATTTGAGAGAATAGCAAAGAAAATAAAAGACGAGAAAATGTACTCAATAGTAACCAGATTTGAAGGTTTCTTTTTAATTGCTGCATACGCAGTTTACGTAATACTTTTATTGAACTAATGGAAGAAAAACAAGAGAAAATAGACAGACGATACATGAGAATGGCATACGTGTGGGCAGAAAACTCATACTGTGAACGCCGTCAGGTGGGTGCCATTTTGGTAAAAGACAGAATGATAATTTCTGATGGTTTCAACGGCACACCTTGTGGATTTGAAAATGTGTGTGAAGACGACAATTTCAAGACAAAACCTTATGTGTTGCACGCAGAGGCAAATGCTATTACAAAAGTGGCTCGCTCACATAACAACAGCGAGGGTGCAACTATTTATGTAACCACATCGCCTTGCATTGAGTGCTCAAAACTTATTATTCAAGCGGGCATTGTACGTGTTGTTTATTCAGAAGAATATCATGTTACCGATGGACTAGATTTGCTTAGAAGAGCAGGTGTAGAAGTTTGTCATTTACCACTAAAAGAAAATGAAAAATAAATTACCTATTATAGCGTCGTTGGCAATGGCCATAGGCATAATTATGGGCGTAATGCTTCCTAGAGAGAACCAGGCAAGCAATAACCCTAATGTTTCAGAAGGTGGAACTCAAACTGTTACAATGCCTGTGGGTAGTAGCAATTTTAACAAACTAAACTATGTGCTATATCTGCTTAAATCTATGTATGTAGATTCTATTAAGACAGACGAACTTACCGAAAAAATTATTCCTAGAATCCTAGAAGAATTAGATCCACATAGCACATACGTACCAAAAGACGAAGTGGAAATGGTCAACAGCGATTTGGAAGGTAGTTTTAGTGGCATCGGTGTACAATTTAACATACAAAACGACACCATAATAGTGGTGGATGTAATTGCTGGTGGTCCTTCTGAAAAAATTGGTATTATGCCTGGAGACCGCATCATAGAGGTAAATGACAGTGCTTTTGTAGGAAAAGACATCAATAACAACAAGGTGCTTAAAACACTACGTGGAGAAAAAGATACAAAAGTAAAAGTGGGAATAAAACGTAACTCTAGTGCAGAGACCCTTTATTTTACAATTACACGTGGTGATATTCCTGTGAATAGTGTGGATATTGCCTACGCAATTACACCAAAAATTGGTTATATAAAAGTGAGCCGTTTTGGAGCAAACACCTACAATGAGTTTGTCACAGAGCTTACAAAACTAAAAAAACAAGGTTGCGAGGAGTTTATGATAGACCTTAGATACAACTCTGGTGGTTATCTACACGCAGCTATCAAGATGATAAATGAGTTTCTTGAAAAAGACGAACTTATTGTTTATACAGAAGGTAGAAATTCCCCAAGAGAAGATGCACTTGCCAACGGCAAAGGTATGTTTAAAAACAACCGTATTTGTGTGCTTATAAACGAATGGTCTGCCTCTGCTAGTGAAATTTTTGCGGGAGCAATACAAGACCAAGACCGTGGCACTATTATTGGTCGCCGCTCATTTGGAAAAGGTCTTGTACAACAACAAGTGCCTATTTTTGATGGTTCAGAGGTAAGAATTACCATTGCACACTATTACACCCCTTCTGGTAGAAGCATTCAAAAGCCATACGAGGGTGGCAATCTGGAAGAATATGAAAAAGATATTCTAAACCGTTACGAGCATGGCGAGTTTTTCTCATCAGACAGCATCGCCGCTGGTGATAGCATTAAGTATTACACCAAGAATGGTCGCGTGGTGTATGGTGGTGGTGGCATTACACCAGATTATTTTGTAGCACAAGACACTACAGGTCACACACCTTACTACACCGAAGTACAAAACAAGGGTTATACCTATAGTTTTGCCTTCCAATATGCAGACAAAAACAGAAGTACACTTAAAGAGTTTAAAGATTACAACGAACTTTGTGCTTATCTAGACAAGGAAAACATCAACATTCAGTTCTATAAATTTGCAGAGAGCAAAGGAGTGAGTCCAGAGACAACAGGCCAATTAGAGGCAGCTGATGTAATCAACAATATCCTTAAAGCCTACATCTGCCGCAACATAATTGGCGACACTGCTTTCTACCCTATCCTCAACTCCAAAGACGAAACTATCACTAAAGCGCTGCAGGTGATGGGTGCAACCGAGCAAAGCGAGTAATTATATGAAAAGTTTATTAAAAAAATATTGTGCAGACAACGACGACTTATTAAATATTTTAATAAGCCACGGCGAAAGTGTAGCTGGCAAAGCCAAAGAAATTGCTATGCGCCACCCTGAGTGGAATATCAACTTAAATTTCTTGGAGGAAGCAGCAATGCTGCACGATATAGGTGTAGTGCGTTGTAACGCTCCCGGCATTCACTGCTATGGCACAGAACCATATATCTGCCATGGCATATTAGGAGCGGAGATTTTGCGTGCAGAAGGCATGGAAGAACACGCCAAAATAGCAGAGCGACACACAGGTTGTGGTCTTACCCCTACCTCTATCAAGGATAGAAATTTGCCCCTACCACAAGACAGAGTACTATATCCTATCTCTATAGAAGAACAAATCATCTGCTTTGCCGACAAATTCTTCTCAAAAACTCATCTTGGAGAGGAAAAACCAATAGAACGTATAAAAGCTTCACTTGCCAAACATGACCCGCTCTACATAGACCAATTTGACGAGTGGATGCAGAGGTTTTAGAAGAAAATCACTCTAATATTTTGTAAATCACAATATTATTTTTATCTTTGCAGTATCGTAACCGTCATTACGGTAATAGTCATTACGATAGTAGTTATATTTATGAGATTTTTTGATAGAGAAATAGAGTTTGAAAAACTTAATGAAATAGATAATCTATCTCATGAGGTTGCACAATTTACCATTATTACTGGACGACGTCGCATAGGTAAAACAGAAATGGTAAAGAAGTTTTACGAGAATAAGACTATGCTTTACTTTTTTGTAGCTCGTAAGGCAGAATCGGATTTATGTGAAATATTTGCTGAAGAAATAAGTGAAAAATTAGACGTTCCGACCCTCTCAGGTAAAGGTATGAATTTTGCATCTATATTTAAATATATCATGGAACTTTCTCTAAATAGGCATATTACCCTTTTTATAGATGAGTTTCAAGATTTTTTTAGAGTAAATCCTTCTATTTATTCAGATATGCAAAATATTTGGGATAGTTACAAAAACAAGGCACAAATTAATCTTATTGTGGCAGGTTCTGTGCATACTCTAATGAATAAAATCTTCAAGAATAAAAAAGAACCATTGTTTGGAAGACAAACAGGTACTATGCATATTAGACCATTTAGACCTTCGGTTTTAAAAGAAATAATGTCAGAATATTGTCCTGGATATAAAAAGTCTGATTTATTAGCACTTTATACTTTAACCGGCGGTGTGGCTAAGTATGTAGAGTTGTTTATAGATAAAAAGAAGTTTACTGAGCAAAAAATGTTGGATATGTTTTTTGAACCAGACTCTTATTTTCTACCTGAAGGTAAAAATATGCTTGTAGATGAATTTGGCAAAGATTATGGAGTTTATTTTTCTATACTAACACTTATTGCTCAAGGGAAAAATACACGCAGTGATTTAGAAAACTCTCTTAAGACAAAAGAGTTATCAGGCTACCTAAAAAATCTTATAGAAGAGTATGGCTTAATAAGTAAGATGCAACCAATTTTTGAGAAATCTACCAATAAAAATGTGCATTATAGCATAAATGACCAGTTTCTAAAATTTTGGTTCAGATTTGTATATAAATACAATCATATAGTAGAAGCTGGTGGGAATGAAAAACTAAAGACAATAGTAAGCCGCGATTTTACTACTGTAAGTGGAAAATCTTTAGAAAATTATTTTAACGAACTTCTTAAAGAGTCTGGAGAATACACTCGTTTGGGTTATTGGCACGACAGAAAAGGTGAAAACGAGATAGATATTGTAGCAGAGGATGAATTAGAAAACAAAATCGAGTTTATTGAAGTGAAGCGACAATCAAAAAACTTCGACGAAGACTCATTAAAAGCAAAAGTCCAATGCTTTATGAAACAAGTTGGCAATTTCAACAATTATGAAATTGTATATAAAGGATTTTCTATAGAGGATATGTAAAAAATATTATTATCTTTGCTCCCATAGACCTCCCACGCTTCCCATATAGAACAGCGCACCCAGGGAGGTCATCGAGTTTTTATATACTACTTAAACGAATTCATCAACTCTGCACCCAGGTCTTTGATGCACAAATAAAATCACCTTCAAACCAAATCTTTGTTAGTTTCATATATTCAAAATGTATTTTTACAATGCTTTTAAGGTGAATGCTTCGGTGTAGTCTATAGGAAAAGATGTTCCAACATAGTGAAGCCATGCATCTTCGGAGTGACTTAATTCTGATAGTTGATTTGCAGTAAGCGAACCAAATTTACTCACAATATCATTTAAAATATTAAGTTCTTCTGCCGAAAAAGTACTCATATCTGGTTGTATTGCAGAAACCAATTGTTCGCCAGAGTTACCAGAAGGGAAAGAAATAATCTCACTTTCAACATCTTCCATACTTCCATATAGTACATTCCAATTAAATGGTACAGGTCCATACTGAATAGCTTTGTACGCAAGCCCAGTCATGCCATATCCCAATGTCTTATAAGAATAAAAGTCTGTATAGAACAACAATTTGTTCATTTTAGTGTTAAACACCCCACCCAATTTATTGATGTAAAACAGAATAATATTCTTTACCTGGCTAATAGAAACAGGAGCATAACCATTTATAATAGACCTTTTAGGCATCTTATAAGCAGAACTAACACACGCAGTCTTTTTCATTGCTCCCTCTATCTTGTCATATATTTTAGAAAGCTCTTGTTGAGTAAATTGGCTCTCAGAATTTTGCACGTAAGTAATGAAAACAGACGGATTCATAATGCTTCTAAGAGTTTTCCCTATTGCCTCACTAGGTACTTCTCCGTTTTCGTATAAACGATATTGATTTGCTCCAAGACCCAGAATTACAGACATTTTAGAAGCGGACAAACCATACATTTCTCTAATAGACTTTATTTCATCAGGAAACGGAATGCCATATTTACTGCGATACTGATTATAAACTTGATTCACATTTATAGTATCCAACTCTGTGGTGGTAAGTTTCTCCCCACTATCCACACAAACATAAAACAGAGCAGTATATTCAAACTTCTCCTTACGATAAGTAAGTTCTCTCCTCTCGTGAGAAAACCTAAGTTCACCCCCTGTAAACGGACTAATCATTGTGTTCATGGTTGTATAGTTTTAAATGGATAACTCATTTTATGTTCTGCTTTATGAAATGATATGCAGATGGTTCTACTATTAGGAACTCCTAATGATATTTTTATATAAACTTCATTCCCTTTTACATCTTTGCCAAACACCCACAAATCGCCCATTTTATTTAAAGTATCAACAATAGGTCCTGAAGAATAATCTTCTACTTTAATAGTTTTTATAATCTCTATCCTATCATTTGATGTTATTTCTAACTCTGTCAATGTTTGGAGATTTTTTTCTCTATCATCTCTAAAAAAAATATTATAAATCTTTAATTTCTCGTGAAATTGATTTAAGAATCTTTCTACGTCTTCTTTTGTAGTCATATCAATGGTTTTAAACTACTGCAAAGATAAAGTAAATAGTTGAAATAAGCAAGTAATAAGAAATATAATTCAACGATAACGTTGAAATAATAAAAAAAAAAAAACAAAACCACCTGCATAAAATTGCAAATGGTTCTGTTTTAATGTGTGTTACTGTTTTCTTCTTAAATAAACATTTATGAAAACTTGTTTTTCTGGATGAGTTTCTTTGTTTATGCCACTGATGCGAGTTTCAAAAATATCATCATAGCCCATATCAAGGAACACACAAAGAGCTTCATTCTTTTTTTGCGGAATGTACCCCAGTTTACTGTTTTTGTAATACACCGCAATAGCCAGAGGGTCAAATTTGTTATACTTGTCGCGAACCAATGTAAGTTCAGTACCTACCTTTAGTTCTTCCATCACTATACAACCTTCACCATAGGTGAATCCAGCAATGTTACAGTTCAATAAGAACTTCCTTAAATCTTGAATAGCTTCCATGACTTTATCTTTTTAATTGGTTTCTTGCCACAAAGATAAAACCAAGGGTGTATCAAAAAAATGCTACAGGTTGGGAGAAAATTAGATTATTATATTATTTCTTTAATTAATATATTATTAATTCTATTACGTTCATCTGATACAAAGTCATCTATTACTGTATATAATTGATCAGATTCTTTAGCAACTGTGTCCAATATTGATGATATAATACCTTCCCATAGATATTCAAGTCTTAGATTATCAGTTTCGTTAGGTTCATAATTTATTATACACTCTTTAAAATATTCTGATATTCTAGAATTCTTAGGTTCTAGTACTATTTTCTTCAATATATCATAATTTACAGGAATGGGACTAGCTGCAATAATAGTTAGAAAATGCTGGATTTCAATTAATGCACTAGCGAATTTACTAACAATTTCTTTCACATTAGAACCTAGTTTTTCCTGTTTATTATCAGTTTCAGATATATTTAAATAAAACTCTAACTCTAATCTTGTAATCTTATTTAAATAAGTTAATATCTCATTCTCTATCTGATTTACATTGTCTGGTCGTAAATTTTTACATATAGTTTTTATTTCTAATGGATTTATTATTGCTATTAACTTGGATGATATTATGATAAAGTCATTTAAATATGATTGTTCTTGTTGGTATTTGAGTATATTAAATTGTAATTGACGATTGGTTTTATTTTGTTTTTCATTTTCACTTTTTTGAATACATAAAATTATAAAAGCAACTGCAGCACTTATAATAGACCCAAGATAAGCTCCCCAAAAAGATAACCAATCAGTTCCTTCTCCAACTATATCAAACATAGCTGGCAGTAAAATAACTTTATTTATTATTAATGGTATTATTAAGATAATTATAGTGACTATCAATAATCTAAATAAAATTGTTTTAATTGATATTGGTAAATTTCTAATATTCATAAGTTCTTAATTATTTTATACTCAAATACTTTTGTTAAACTAATATTAGTTTTTCAATAAGATTAGGCAAGTAATAATTCTTCCCTAGTATATATGTAACATTCTTTTTTCTCAAAATCAAAACACTTAAACTTATCTGCAGATACGTTTATGACTTGTAATACTGCATTATCGCTAAGTCTCTTAACACTACTTCCTATTTGAGGTTTTTTGTATGCTATACGTTGATTTAGTGGTTTTCCATATTGTTTAAGTAGTTCACATAATTTTTCTTCTGGTGGTGTCAGAACAGCCTTTTTATATGAGATAGGAACTTGTTTATTTTTATTAGAATTATTTCTTTCTTCTCTATTACTTTTTTTCTTTGGTTTTACTACTTTTTTATCAATATTCAAAATGGAAACATTAAATAATTCAGCGATTTTCTTTCCATATAAAATATCAGAAAATAGTATATTTATTATAAAATCTTCTCTAAATTCTAATCTCAAACAGGCATATTCAACTAAATTGACTTCATAATTCTCCTTATATCTCATATCCCTATCCCCATCTGCTTTTGTATGAATCCAAGTGTTACTGATTACATTTACATCAGATTCTGTAGTAAAAGTTTTCATATGGATTATTTCAAAACGAGATGTAATATCATTATAATCTACAATTGCAAAAGTATCTTTAGTCATTAGAATTATCCCATTATGAAATAAATGAATCTGCAATAAATTAGACTTTAAACAACTAATTGCATTTCTATTGTAATTAAAGAAATTACTTTTATCTTCAGAAATTTTAAGTAGACTTTGCTCTTCAACAAAAGATTCATCTTTAATATTATCAAACGCAACTGAAATTTTACCTCGATTTTCTAATGTTGGATAGACATTATTATTCAGTAACTTAATGACATCTATAAGTGGATTGAATATGCTTTGTTTTTTCTCTAATATTAAACTTG
>JAZOMZ010000018.1:0-12043 GCA_045654205.1 Candidatus Enterocola sp.
GGGTAAAAAAGGGGGAAATGTTAAAATTTAAAGTAGTCAAAAAGAGTGTTTTGTGTTAAAATATTTAACAATTGAAGTAAAAAAGAGAAGACTTTCATTAAGGTTTCCCTACGCACAAAATTCCTCAATTTGCAAATCAAATACAGAATTGTTATATTTGTAAGTTGTAATTGTTTTTTATAAAAATTTTACTTATGAACGCCTATACTAAAGATTTCATTATCCCAAAAATTAAAGCATACTTTAAAACTCAACCTATTGAGAAAGCATGGCTTTTTGGTTCATATTCTCGAGGAGAAGAAAACGAGAATAGTGATATTGATATTTTGGTTGATTTCAGAAAAGATTCCCATGTAGGTTTGTTTAAATATTCAGGAATACATTGTGATTTAAAGGAAATCTTGGGCAAGGAAGTAGATTTAGTAAAAAACGGAACATTAAAATCATTCGCTATTGAAAGTGCAAACCACGATAAAATCTTGATTTATGAGAGAAACTAGCAAAGACAAAACCAGATTATTACATATCCTTGAAGCTATTGATAATATCAATGAATTTAAAAAGGATATATCATTTGAAGACTTTTCAGATAACAAAATTCTAAAATATGCCATTTTTTATAATGTAGCAATTATAGGTGAGGCTGCATATAAATTGACAAAAGAATTTATAGAATCTCATACAGAAGTGCCTTGGCGTTCTATAATAAACATGAGACACGTGATAGTTCATGGTTATTATCAAATAGATGCAGAAATATTGTGGGAAACAATAAATAATGATTTAACAGATTTAAAAACTGCTGTTGAAGGATATATAAACGAATTTTAAGCATGACCAATGGAATATTAAATCAGTTTCACAAAGAATCGGTAGAGAGAAAGATCTGGAAGATAGAAGAATCAAAGAAATCACCGATGAGCTCAAAAGACGTTGCTGTCTACATGAGAAGGAATATGGAGATAGCGTCAAAAATGTAATAAATCTAATTAGTTGTGGATGTGAAAAAGTAATAACATTAAATATATTACCCCACACGAATAATCCCTTGCAGATATTAAAACTGTAAGGGATTGATTTTTCAATAAAATTAAATAACGCTAATTAATGAACGACATCCTTCTCAAAATCTACCAAAATATCAATATCACTATTCTCGGTCTCGCCCCCCTCTGGAAAACGCACCTTTTTGTAAGTTAAAAATATAGGAAAACGCACCTTTTTGACCCTCTATTTTATAGGAAAACGCACCTCGCCAATTGTAAACGGCTAATATATAAGCAGTTGCAAAATTAAATTATATACACAGAAGGGGTGAAATGACTTTTTAAATCCATGCTGCAGTGTAGGATTCTTATCACTAAAATATCATCATCATCCTTTTTGTAAAAGATGATATGCCGTTTGATTGAATACCCCCAAATATCTTTTCCAATTTGAGGATATGGTCTACAAGCATAAAGCCTGTCAGCTACTATATCTTCAATCGTACTTATTAGAATAGAATAATATTTATCAGCTTGCTCTTCAGACCAATTATCATATGTATAAGTCCATATATCTGATAAATCCTCAAATGCTTTCTTCGTAAGATGATATTTTTTCATTTCTTCTTAGTCGATTTTAAATATTTAAGATGCTCCGCTGGATCAAAATCTGCTACAATACCACTTTCCATCCCCTCTTGAATGGCATTCTTCAAATTATATAGCCTATTCTCATTTTCCTCCAATAGTCTCAACCCAGCTCTAATTACTTCACTTGCATTATTATACCTTCCCTCTTGGATTTTCTCTCTAATAAAATCCTCAAAGTAAGTCCCTAAAGCCACTGATGTTGTTTTCATATCATTATTATTTTTTCTGCAAATATACCAATATTTAGTAACAGTTACTAATATTTGATATAAAATTTTCATAGTAAATCTACCTGAAACACTCAACACTCCACCGCCAATACGCAGCGTAGGGACACTGTGCTGAGCCTGTCGAAGCATACCGTGCTATGTCCGTAACCCCAAACCGCAACATCCCCTCAAAAACACCACTGCCCCACGGGTGAGAACATAATCTCATTCCCTGCAGGGCAGTGGGAGTAATAACCGTGAATTAAAATAATTTAAAGCAATTGAGCTAAGTCGAAAAACATAGGTTGAGTTCGTTTCTCTGGGTTAAAAGCATTAACCATCACAAAACCGTTTTTCTCATAAAATCCTATAGCATCATTATATGCATCTACAGTAATAAATCTGCAACCAGATTTCTGATTCGTTATGGTAGACGACTTAATCAATGAAATTAAATATCTACCTACACCAGAAGATTCGTACGATTTATCCACAGCAAAACGACCTATTTTCACCGCAGGGAAGTGCTTCCTACGTTTTTCGTTTACAAATCGCTTACGCATTTGCCTATTGAAGTTGGTTTTTGATTCAAATATTTCTGCTGAAAGATTATCATTAGACAGGGAAAAATAAGCGATGGGATTTCCATTTTCTTCCAATACATACGACACTGCAAGAAGTGTTTTTCTGTATTCCGAAGCTTTACTTAAAATAAATTCGTCCAACTCGGCATCACCACAGTTGAACGAATTGAGAGTTTCTCCTTCTTCTAACTTGCGAAGCGTGTGGAATTCTTGATTTGCATTTATTGTCACCATAAATCACATCTAATTAAGTTTAACTCTTTATGGGCATTAAACACTCTCTCTCTTTCCTCAGGACTCGCCTTTTTAGGATTTTTGATTAGACGCCAGAAGCGTTCTGCAGCTTTCCCACGAATTTCAATGGGTCCGCCTTCCAAATACAAATTTTTACTCTTCTTCATATCACAAAAGAATTAATTAGGTTTATTAATAAGTTATTACTCAATGCAAAAGTACTAATTTTTAATGAAATAGCAAATATCTACCACAACTTTCACATAAACAAGTATACCGTGCTATGTACGACTATAAACACATAAAACAAACAAAGGAACCCCAATGTAAATTGAAGTTCCTTTATTTGTTCTATTATTTTGTTTCAATAGCTTAAAGAGTTTCTTCCTTGCGCTTTCTTCTTACCAATGCGTAAACCGCAATGAATGGAAGAAGCAATAGCGGGGTGCCTAGAGGAAGGGAAGCACCCATACAGTCGTTGATACATTCTTTGTATGCAGGACCGCAAGTAGCTTCAGTACCACCTTGTTGTGCACATGGCATAAGAACCGTACCTATACAACATTGTTCGCATAAGTATATAGCATTAGGATCTTGTTTATCTACACTACATGTACCTCTAGCATAGTCTCCAGCAGAGCTTAAAAATGTATTAGTAAACGATGTACCAACACCCAAGGTGTAACTTTCGTCCAAATTGGTAGTTTCGTACGCATTATATGACGATGAAGGTAGGGTTATTGCCATACATACTGAGGCTATCGCCCATGACATCACACTTAAAATTATATGTTTCATATTATCTTAATTTTCTACGTAAATCTTTATTTAAGTATCACTTTCTCTGTTCTGCTTGCTGTATCACCTATTACGCTCACTGTATAAACACCTTGAGCAACAGGAAGTTTTAAAGCAGCAGCATATCCTTTCACATCATACTTCATAGTACGTCCAGCCATATCATTTACATAAATAGCTTTTAGTTCTACTTGGTTGGTTACAACTCTAATTGTATTATCACTATCTACGAAGATGTTGATTGCACCATCAGACATTTCATTGTCTTCCACTTCGGTAGAAACATTGTCATCACCATTATTATCTTCCTCTTCTTCAACAGCTACACCTAAGTTCAAGAAGAAACGACCTTCAATTTCACCAGCTACTAGAGTTTCAGTAGTGTAAGTATTGCGTAGAAGGTTGATTTCTTTGTCGGTGTAGGTATCGATAAGAGTAGCTTCGCTAAAGTTTTGGAAATATTCTCTTTCAAACTTAATGTTCATATCCTTTTTAATTCTTACACCTAGAGGAATCATTTGAGATTCATTAGCTACACTATAACGAGAATACATCTCATCATTTGCCACAATGTATAACTCAGGACTATCTACATTTGGAGAGAAGACCTTCACTACATTAGAAGGAGCTTTCTCACCCTCTGCAAGCATATTGTCTACTTTTACTACCACGTTGCTATAGCCAACACCTGTGTTAGCATTGTAAAGGTTTAGTGATAGTGTTGGAAGTGTTACCTTTGCAGAACGTGACTTGGTATCACCACCAGCTAGCATATCTTCAGTAATTTCTAAAGAAGTTTTGCCAGTATAAGGTTTGAAGATGAAACCATGTTGTGGGCGTAGTAACACCGCATTTGTGGTAGCATCTGTGTTCATAAATGTACCAGAATTGTAATCATAGTATTGAACAGTACCACCAGTAAGAGTTTCTATCTTACGAGCATCAATATTTGCAGGATAGCTGTTGTTTAATAGCACGTTAGTATTAGCTGTTAAGCCTGAATAAACAGGAAGCTCAGCATCATTTACAAATCTACCGTCAAAGTTTGTATAAGAAATTGGTTCGGTAGGATCGTAGTGAGTTCCATTCCATTGGTTGTAATATGCAGCAGGCAATTTATAATTACCATATTCGTCTGGTATTTGAATAGCAAATACTTTGGTAGCAGGAACTTCTACATTCAAATCTGCAAATGTTTCATCCCAAGAAGCGTTGCCGTTAGCATCTAATTTAGCCTCGTGCATATAAACGTGAGGAGTTTGATTTTTTATAAAGTAATCTCCAGATACAATATTACGATAATCACCTAGAGTAGTATCATATGGTTTAATTACAGTACCTACAAGTATCCACTGGCTACGAGGTGCTTCAAATCCCATAATAGCATTGGTATAGTGGGTTTCACCATTTACAAGATGTTCAACACCTGTAATACCAGCACCGTATTCTAGCTCAATAGTTTTAGCAAATTCAGTTTTATTGGCTGTTACTTGCTCACTAGCAGGAATTTTGTTTTCTGTAAAACGAGTAGCAGCATCAAATGAACTTGGAATATTTGGCCAATATAACACACCGTGTGATGGTGTTGGGTAAACTGCTGAGTTAGCAGAAGGAATAATTACTTTTAAGTCTTCTGCAAGATTATTTAAACAAGTTAAGCGAACACCTGTTTCTGCATCAATCCAGTTGTTACGGTCGTCCCAATTGTTGCTGGTTACACCTTGCCAAATAATCACTTTAGTTAGTTTGCTTTCACCTTGTTGGTAAGCACCCAAAGTCCATCTATCTTCTTCTTTTCTGATAGCTTCATTGTAACGGTCAGAAGTTACTTCTTCTTCTGTAACTGTGATTTCTGTGGCATCTAGAATTTCTTCTGCTGTTAATGGTGTGCCTAAATTTAGGTCTTCACCTTTAATTACAAGTGATGCAGGACCAGTAGCTGTTGTTTCACAAACTTGGGCAGAAACATCAACAAATTTGCTTTCTCCACAACCAAATTTAAATGCAGACACATCGTTTCCTTGTGCTACGTCATATTCACTCCAGAAGTTGTTGCCACAGAAGTTATCATCTGGAAGTGTAATTCCTAAGAATGCATTAGAAGAACGTCCAGGACAGTCTACGTCGTAACTATAGCAGTTGTTGTACATAAAGTACATCTTACTTACTACAAAGTCTGCGTTACCACCGCTGGTAGAACCAGAACCTACTTTGAACGATAAGAAGTCATATTTTGAACTAGATACGGTGGTATTAGCCGCAAAGTAAGAGGTGTTGTAGTAAATACCGATGTTTTGTAGGTCTCCACCGAACTGAGTTACCAAACGAATAGCAGATGGAGTATAGTTCTCATCCATAAATTTGTTGGTATTCCAGAATACGTTGTTCATGAACAACATGTTTTGACATTCTTGAATCCAAAGAAGTGTACAGTGGTCGCCACGGAAGTTGTTGTTGATGAACTTAACATTTTTGGTGGTCATGAATTTAGCAGAAGCACCCCATTCTTTGTCGTTACTGGTACCCTTGTCGAATGTAGCTTCGAATTCGTTGTTCACAAAGGTTACACCATCGTAACCAGAAACGTGCACACCAGAGAAACCACTTGAACCAATGTAGCAGTTTTTAATAAGAATGTTTGCATCTGCTACTTGACCCAATTGAATGCCGTCCCATTTGGTGGTATTTACGTCAATTTCGAACGCACAGTCGTTGATTTTACCAGATGGGTCTGAGTACATAGCCAAACCATCGAGCGTAACGTTACGAGAGTTACGGATAATTGGGTGGTGTACCCAAGGTTGTGCATTAGGATTGTCTGCCTTAATGGTTAAAGTATAATCATCTGTAGCATTAAGGTTGATAAAGTCAATTAGCAATGCAAGGTTTGTACCACCATCTACTTTGTCAGAACCTGCTGATGTCACTTTTTTAGTACCCGCGTATGCGTATGCACTACCAGTAACGTCAGGACTATCGTCATAGAAACGAACATTCATAGTAACATCTTGGTTTAAGTTGTAACTATCACCATTTTTGGTTACATATTGATAATCTTCATTTTCATCCTCGTAAGATTCTTTTAAACGTTTAATAGCCGTTTCTAAAGATCCATAGGTTAAGTTACAAGCATTTTCGTATGTAACACCTAACGAGGCATCAATGGTATAGGTAAGTGGGCTGCCTTTAACAGGACGAGTTGTACAGTCTGCTAATGTAAAGTAGCCTGTTTCGTCAGAAAGCATCATCATATCGCCCATCATTACATACGCCTTGTAACCATAGGTGTAACCTTGTACAAGGCCATCGTAATTTTCTACAGAGAATTCATCGCCACGAACCAGGTGAGTAACACCACCTTGTACGCGAATGCGTGGACTGTTACGTTTTGGAATACAACCTTGAGTAGCACTACCTTGGCAGTATACGAAACCATATTCGGTAATAGCATTGTTGCAAGATGTACCAGATAAGTAACCATATAGTGATACTGCATCACCCTCTGGAGAAACTACTGCTTGTTTAGCAATTAACACATTGCTATCAACTACAGAACAAGAACCAGTGTAGTTAGAGATATTTGAACTATTGTTCCAGTCTGTAATATTTACGCAGACAAGTGTATTTGAGAATGTGTGCTCTGCAGAAGAGTTCCAAGTAGCTCCATCGGCAGGGTTGATACGTAGCATTTGTACTTTGACATAATCTGCAAGGTTTACTACACTTTCAAAGTAATAAATGTTTGGTTCTGTAGTACATTGTACCAAATTGATGATATCAGAAGTGCCGTCACTCTTTATCATTTTGGCTTTCAATACAGCATCATCTTTAGACCAATCTGCAAATTTGGTTAAATCTAGGTAAAGTGAACCATTGTGTACTTCTTCTACTTCACCACCACCACAAGCAATACGTTGAGAATATACTACTTGATTTTGCCAATTGTCTATACTTGTTCCGTCAGCTTTTTTAGCTAAATCAAAAATATAGCGGTAGCCTTTTTCTAATCCTAGAAGGTCTGCAGTTTGGGCATCATTGCAGTTGTTGAAGATTACATTTAATACATCTATACCACTTACAGTCCATACTGCATAAGTAGCTCCATTATATGTACCTGTAGTTTGCTTTTGGGAACCACACCAATCTCTAAGTGGTTTGTTAGAGTCGTTACCGTCTTCCCATGCATAACACCACATATCAATGTAGCTTTCTTTTCCTTTACACCAAATTTGGATTTCTTCGCTGTTGCAGTCTGTTACATCATCATCGTCATCGCCGCCAGAGCCGCCGATACATTCTCCTTCTTGAGGTCTATAATTAGTTTCACTACTATTACTGTAAATACAGATAGACATGGTACCTGATGAACATGAAGTTATATATTTAGACAACTGTACGTTTGCTGATTTACCATTTTCCCATGCATTATTCTTACCAACCCAGAATTGATAGTCACTTGTATTACCTGTATAATTACTAATAGTGAATGTGGCTTTTAATTTATTTGCAGTGCCAGTTTCTTCAAAATTTACACGTGCATACTCTTGGCTATCTGATGTTTTCCAAACAGATATACAATATGTGTTGCTTGATGGAGTATCAATACATGTTCCATCGTGTGGATAGTAGTTCTTATCACCAGAGTCTGTCCAGATACAGATGGACATTGTACCAGATGAACATGATGATATATAAGTAGATAACTGTACGTTTTCTGATTTATTATTTTCCCATCCACCGTTACCAATCCAAAACTTATAATCGCTGGTATTGCCAGTGTAGTTGTCAATGGTAAAAGTTGCTTTTTGCTGTGTACCATTCCCAGTAGCAACAAATTCTGTATTTTTAGCGCCAGTACCATCATTCTTATAGACTGAAATAACATAAGCACCAAATGCCGTGTTGCTTACGCCCAATAGAACGCAAAGTAAGGCAATCACTCGTAGGGCTTTACTGAAAGCCCCACTCATTAATGTATTGTTATAAAATCTTTTCATATAGTGTATTTTTATTTTATTCTTACTAAGGTTCTTTTACTGTCTTACAACAGGTTCGTCACAATCTTCTAGTTCATCTTTCAGCGTAATGGTGGCTGTTTTGGTATCTTCGCCGCCAGGAGAAGTTGTGCCGCAAGCATTACCTTCATCATCAACTTCAATAGAAGCGCTGATTTGGTATGGAATACTCAATGTGTTATCGCCATTACCACCTACTGCCCAACCATTTGGACGAGGCAGCTTGATAGAATAGGTGTTGTTACTTTCTTTAACCTCGCCACCAGCTGCTGTAATAGCCGAATAGTCTATGGTATAGGTATAACCACTAGGTGCTTGCACACTCACAAGAGCTGTTTGCCAAGGAGTAACATCTTGATTAGTAGGCGATACTAGGAATATCAATGCCTCGCCTTTCAAACCATCTAGTGCTGTGCTTAGGTTTGTAATACGAGATGGAATCCAGTTTTTAATAGCGGTGATAGAGTTATCGTGAGTAACGGCAGCACCGCAATTATCGCCATAACCAAAGTAACCAATAGCCTGAGAACCTGTACATGAGCTAGTAGCACCACGACCTGCACTTGTATTATTATTAAATGGAATCATTTGATTTTCACGGTAAATAGGTGTGGTATTAGTACCAATTGCTCCTAGGTCTGCTTTATAAGCATCTACCATTGCATTTACTTTTGTAGAGGTAAGTACACCGCCATCTGCAGTATAGGTAGCCCATTTTTCTTTTACCAAAGAAACAAAGCATGGGTCATTTAGCAGACCACCTGTAATGCTTGTTCCACCACCTGTAAACCAGAATGGAGCAGGGAAAGCATCACTATAAACACCTGAGTTTTGAATTAACAATCCAGAGGTGCTATTTGCACCTTTGCCAGAAATGTTAGCTGCCGCATTGTTAAAGCTTAACTCTTGGTCCCAAAGAGGTACTGCTTGAATCTTATAACCTTGACCTTTGCATGTGAAAATACAACTAGCACGGTATGCGTCTAAGTTTTTGGTATATTCGTTTAGTATAAACCAGTCTGCCCAACTATCGTAGTCGATAATTGCACGTACTTGTTCGTAGTTTTTAGCTTCTAATGCAGTTTCAAAGTCTTCGAAACGTTGTTTAATGGTTTCTACTGTAGCCGACCAGCTACCGCCATTATCTAAAGTTTCTTCTTTTTCTGGGTATTCAATTTCGAATAATTGGTCTACGGTAGTGCCGTATGTACCAATGTCTTTTTTACCTGTGCGAGTGGTTTTAAAGGTCTTTTCGTCAGAATCTGTTTCTGGAGAACCATCAACATAGCGGTCTACAATGTCTGTTTTATCAAATTTTACAATAAAGCCAGTACCGTCCACAATGTTTACACGTTTTTCGTTGGCTGTAATTTTATCCATGAATACATAAACACCTTTGTATTCGCCGTCCACTACTAGTTCTACGTAAGTAGAGTGTACGCCCCAGTCATTTGGACGCATTTTTTGGTATAGGTCAAATACCAATCTGTTACGAATCATAGAAGGGTCTGCAGATGCAGCGTACAATACCCAATCTTTGTCGTTAGCATCGTAGGTTTCGCCAAGGATATTAAGCATTTTAGCTTTCTTAGTTTTCACGTAGTCGTGACGGCTCTTGTCGAATACACAAGAGTCTTGACCAGAAACGAATGCGTAAGATTTTTTCTTAAAGTTTAGTGAAGAAGAACCACGGTAGTTCATACGAGCTTTTTTGTCGTAAAGAATTTGGTTTCCTTTCTTAATAATTACGTCAACAGATATTTTTTCTTTCATATCACTTGCCACTGCAGATGGATATTTACCACCTGTTACAGTACATTCATCTGGGAAACCTACACCGTTGGTGTTAACCATTACGATAGGTAGGTTTGAGGTGAATGAGTAAGTAGTACCACCTGAGTTGGTTACCTGAATAGCATTTGAAGTAGCTGTGCCTTTGCCATCGCCGTAGGTTACTACGCAACGATACCAACCTGCTTCGCGAGTACGAATGTTGTTGATTCCTTCGCCAGATTTGTAGGTTGTGTATGCTCCGTTTTGGCTAGCAGATTTTTGCCATTCAAAACTTACTACTTCTTTGCCACAAATGTTAGCGTCTTTTACGTATAGTGGTACAAAGTCTGCAAAGTTATTGCCATTGAACATTGCATCGCCCGAAGCACGCACCACCACAGGAGTGTTGATGTTCCAACCGCGATTTACGTTTGATGGAGTTTCATCCATTACAAAGTAAAGGTCAGCGTCCATATCCACTAGTTGAGTAGCATAGGTGTGAGTATGAAAACCACCGTAACCTTTGTCGTTAGGAGCGTGTACGGTAAAATAATAGTCATTTTCAATAGCAGTTTTGCTTACCACAAAACCATACCATTTATAACCATCTTTATCGGTGCAGGTTTTGTCTGCAGCTTTACCACCTTGGTTGTATTGTTGGTATTCGCCAGGTAATGAGGCAAATTCTTTGTAGAATAAATCACCACCTTTTGACGCATCAGAGTTTTGGTCTTTATGATAGAATTGATCGTAGGCAGTTTCTTTCTTAATAGGACGACGTACCCAAACATAAAGGTCGTCTTGTACTTTAATGGTAATAGTGGTTGAACAACCATTGTAGGTAGCTTGAACGTGGTAAGTACCATTTTCTTTAGCAGTAAACACTACCGATGCTCCTGTTCTGGTATTAAGATCTCCACCATCTAAAGCCACCCATGTAGTACTTGCGCCCTTGTCCGATGTCAATGTTGTGCTACCATTTGGCTGGAAAGAAGTGTTACCGGTGATAGTAGGTTTGTTATTAGTTTCAGTAATGGTGAATGCTGCAGAAGGAGTTGCCACACCACAACCGTTAATAGCGTATAGTGTAAATTGATCTGCTATTGTTAAGCCAGAAATATTGCCATTGGCATCAATAGCACTTGGGTCTAGCGGATCGTTATTTGCACCTATTTTATATGAATAATTTGAGTTGTAATTGGTGATTCTGATTTTACCATATTGTGTGAAATCGTTGCCACATTTAATAATGTTGTTGACAACCTGCACAGTAGGAGTATCAGGATCTGCCATTACATTAAATGTAAGGGTTGGAGTTGTTGCTTTTTTACCATCGCAACCTGTAAGGGTTAAACTAATGGTTCCAGAATTTCTAATGGTAAATGTATAAACAACTCCACTTGCTAAGCTGCTTGCATTGAAATCAATGTTTCCATCGTAATTTCCACCTTTACTATAAGCTGTAGCGGTGTTACCATTGTAGGTCATGGTTACTTGTACTTTGTCACCAGGGCAATAAGTGGTTTTACTGCCAGAAGTAATACTCCAAGTAAGGTTGGTAATAGGTTCGCAAACTTCTATCCATTTAGCATAAAGGGTAATATTTGCAGAGTATGCAGTTGCTCCTAGCGATGTTACAGCGCTTCCTGTAGAAGCAGAAGTTGTAAACCAACCTCCAAATGTATAACCTGCTTTAGTTGCTGTTTTTAATTCTGTTGCTGTTCCATAAGTATGCGTTGTTGGATAACCGTTTGCATGAGTACCAGAGAAATTTGCACCACCTTGGTCTTTGT
>JAZOMZ010000019.1:0-17373 GCA_045654205.1 Candidatus Enterocola sp.
TACCATTGTTACAGGCTCACAAAACGCAAATACTGGTAGTGGAAACTACAGTATCGACCAACATTACAGTTTTGACGCTTCTCGTTCATCTAGTGTTTACGGTAACTCAAACACAGTTCAACCCGAAGCCGTCCAATACCCTTACTTTATCCAAGTAGCTACTGGTAGCGAAGAAAGTGTTGATATAACAAGAGAAATCGAGTTTAACAATCCTTTTGTCTTACTTGAAGGAAAGTATTTTGAAAGCCCTGTTTATAATGTTTCTTGGTTACAATCCAACGCAGGATTTACAGGCTCAAGCGCGGTTCACCCAAGCGCGTACGAAGCATTATTGGTTGAATACAATGCAGAAATTGAAGTCGGTACAACAACCTCTAACGGTTACACAAAACGGGGTCTAAGCGTAAAACTTCACACAGAAGCCTACACAGACTACGATTTTGTCTTAAACACCGAAAACTCCACATTCAGATGTCCGACAAAATTAAAAACAATGAACCGTTATTTAGTAGAAGCAAAACAAGCAACAACCGATGACCCGACTTGGTACAACTTGTATTCTGACGGCTGGATTGAACAAGGCGGTGTAGCTAATAACACAACTGCAAACCAAACAGGTACGACATTTAATTTCCCAATCCCTTTTGCAGATACTAATTACACATTAACAGGTTCGGTTATACCTACATTATCAGACGCAGCTGGGCAGTGGTTAAGGCTTTATACCGTTAGCACAAGTCAATTCCGTGCGTCAATGGGATGGACAAGCGGAGCCTCTCATGCTTATATGGCGGGTAATTTCCGTTGGCGCGCTTGCGGTTACATTACAGAAAGTGCAACCGAAAGTTTGACCGACAAATTGTATTTCTATGTCGGAGAAACTGTTCAAAACGCTAACTTGGTTAATATCGGCAGAATTGAGGAAAAAGTCGCAAGTCTAATCCCCGATAACTCAAGCCTGATTTCTAATTTTGCGATGCCGTCAAACAGATATATTGATTTGACCCTTGGTGCAAGCGGAACAAGATACACCGCCCCCGCAGATGGTTATTATGTATTAAATATGACAAGTGGTGGTGCGAATTTTATGTGTATAACAAATTTGGTTACGTTATTCCAAGGTTATATGCTTACACCATCAGGCAATTGGCAAAATGGTGTGTGGGCGCCTGTTAAAAGGGGGGATGTTGTTGAAGTTGCTTACAACTATCCTACCTTAAACTGGTTTAGATTTGTTTACGCAGTTGGTTCAGAAAGCGAGGCTCGATAATGTACTTAGGATATCAAAACGGAAAAATTAAATTCTATACAGAGCAACCGCTAGACACAGCGTTTTATAACATTGATTGTTTCGTGGAAACGGATGACGAATATGTGCTAGATGGTGATGAGTATGTTTTAAATGATAACTATTATCAAGAAAAACAAGCACAAAAAGAACGCGAGCGCATAGCCCGTTTATCATTAACCAAGCGTGAAGTTTTCCTTGGGTTATATCAAGCCGTAGGAATAACACCCGAACAAATCAAAGCGCAGATTACAGACCCCGCAGCATTGATTGAGTTTGAGTATGCAAACGACTATTACCGAGGCAACCCGCTCATTGATACCGTAGGAGCTGCGCTTGGGATTACTTCCGAACAGTTAGATAAGTTCTTCGATACTAAGGATTACACTCATCTAATTCCGATAGTAGAGGAACCGACTACCGAGGAGGAAGTTAACACAGAGGTTGGCGAAACGGTTGAACCTTCTGAGGAGGTTTAACAATGGGTTTAGAGGGTGTAAATAACATAAATTTTGGTTATAACCACCCTCTAAAAACAGCTTTCAAAAAAGGGTTAATGCCCGAAGTGAAATTCGGAATATACAAAAAACCTATAAGCAAAAAGAACGTTTCTATAGAACACGCAACACCCGCAAGCCAAGGGGGAAGATTAAATCTTGCAAACGTGTTTCTGGCAGACAGAAAAGCCAACAATGCCAGAGGCGTAAAGCCGTTTTTAGAGGTTGTAACCAAACAAATGATAATAGATTACCTAAGACAGTTTATAAACGTAAAAAATAAATTCGTTGACGGGATGGAATACATAAGAGTGATTTGTAAACGGTTCAGCATAAGCATTAAGGAGGTTCTGAATGTTTAAGTGGATTAAAAAGAAAATTCTAAAGTGGGTGCTAAAAGACATTATTAAAGACGTTCCTACTTTCAAAAAAGAAGTGTTAAAAATTGTGGAGATGTATGGTGATGAGTTTTTGGACAACGCTAAAGCGCAAATTAAATTGTTTGCGAAAGAGTTCTTTGTTTCCAAGATTTCTGGTAATTCCAAAAATTGATGGTGGTTGGGAATTTAAGATGACTTGGAAGTGGTGATGTTGCAACACCGACCAAAAGGCTTGAAATCCTTTGAGGGAACGCCTCATTAAGTTTTCAATTGTACTCGCCTAGTCAAGTGGCTAGGTTCAAATAGTGGGGGAGAAGCCTAATTGAGAAGGACATTAATGTCCTTAGCAAAATGCTAAAATGCTCCCTCCTGTTTGCGAAAAGGGGGAAATATGGAAAAGCAAAATATAATGTGGTTTGAGAATGATGAACTTTCAATAGGGTTTAGTGACGTTCCGCACGTTTGTGTTAGGTATGTATTGCCCTCTTCAACTCCTGAAGAGGTAAAGTCAATCAAGCGCTACCCATTCATGTGCAAAACAGCTTTAAAAGTTAAGTTATTCGACCACGAAAAAAATAAAGTGTATGATTTCACAATCCCCAAGGGATATTGTTACGATGGTGCTACAATTCCCAAGTTCTTTTGGAGAGTAATTGGTTCTAATACCGATAACAGCTTTTTAATCCCCGCATTAATTCACGATGTATTGTGTGAAAATCACCATTACATAGATAATGACAGGGAGTTTTCAAGCAAGGTATTTAATGCCTTGTTAGAAGTCGCAGAAGTGCCGGCTTTTAAAAGATTTTTAATGAAAAATAGCGTTGATTTCTTTCAGCGATTTTGTGGATGGAGTGAGTAAATGGAAATTTTACAGAATATTATAATATCGGTTTTAGGAGGTGGGAGCAGTGCTTTACTGTTCCTTAAATTATTTGTTAAAGAAACAGCTAGAACTGTAACTAAAGAAGAGCTTAAAAACTATACAACTAAAGAAGATATGCAAGTAGAGCGCAAAGTGCTTTTAGAAGAAGTTGAGCGCAAATTCTTAACTCTAGCTGCATTCAGAGAATTTGAAAAACGCATGGAGAAGAATTTTGAAACTATTGATAGGCGCTTAGCAGATAGCTCAAAGCGCTTTGATAAACTAGATGAAGGCATAGAACACATAAAAGATTTAATTATAAAAAAACTTACTTAGAGGTGATTTTAAATGAATAAAATATTCATAAACGCGGGCCATGGAGGCAATGACCCCGGGGCAGTTTCAAAAAATGGTACTAAAGAAGCGGATATTACTAGAAAAGTAAGCGCATATTTAGCTTATAAACTAATAAAAAAAGGTTATAGCGTTGAATTTTTTCAACAAACAACATCTTTTACAGAAGTTCCAAAAGTTGAAAACACTTCAAAATCAGACTTGTTTATTTCTATACATTGTAATTCTTGGACGGATGATAAAGCCAACGGCATAGAAGTTTATTATTACCCAAGTTCTACAAAAGGAAAAAAATGTGCTCAAATCGTTCAGAATGAGCTTGTAAGCAAAGTTAAATTAAAAGATAGGGGTATTAAGGCAAGAACAGATTTACACGTGTTAAAACGCACGACAGCGCCCGCTATTTTAATAGAACTTGCATTCCTATCAAATCCCGAAGAAGAAAAACAACTTCTTGAAAATCCTGACTTATTTGCTGATGCAATTTATAAAGGTATAAAAAAATACTTTAGTTGATACTCTCTTTTCTTAATCCTTTAGGCAAAACTCTCTCTTTCTTATTCTAAAACGTAACACGCGATAAACCCTAGATTTTACTCTAGGGTTTATTTTTTTTATCCTCTAAATGATGTATGTAAAGAAGGCGGGTAAAATTTTTTAAATAGGGTAAAGACTGGAAAAGTTTAAAAACTTTTCTTTATACATAATTATCATTATCGACATATATCGAAATGTAACATATTGTTACAATCTTAAATATACACCAAATTCCTTAATTCCTTAATCGAGCGGATTTAACTTGTTTATTACCAGTAACAGTTTCTTTTGAAACAGGCTGAGTAATTTCTTGTTGAGTCCGCTCTTTTTTTATTGTTGATACATTATAGGTAATCAGACCCACAAGAACCATTAACAGAACGACAATAACGGCAACTAACGTGTTTGCGACATTCGTTTTCTCGGTCTTTAACTGTTCGTTTTCTTTCTTTAACTCGTTAATTTCGTTGAATAATAAGCCTTCGCGCCCTGTCTTATCTTCTAGCAATAGTAACTTACTCTTACTGTCGATTAACTCGTTGTTTAATTTCTCAATCCTGTTATTATATTCTTCATTCAATGTAATTATTCTATCGAACATATCTTGAACAAATTCATTGTTATTTGTGGATTGTGAAGGGTTATTATTACTCATTGACTCGTTATTAATTGTAACATTCTCTTCATAATTATTACTTGCGAACGGTGCTTTACTGTATTGTGACCTAAAATGTCTTATTTGCTCGTCATTAGTAATAACAAGCATAGTAGGACGGTTATTGACCCGTTCGTTAACCGTTGTTATCTCTCCTCTACTTTCCATTTTATATACTGTCTTACTGGTTATGCCTACAAGCTCGGCAAATTCAGAAACTTTGAGTTTTCTTTCCATACATTAACCCCTCTATATTATCTATTCAGTAACTATGCGCAATAAATTGTCTGTAAAATAACCTGTTCTTGACATATTTTAGCAAAATCAATAGAATTATGATACGCATTGTAAATAAAAATTTACATGCCCTTGCATGACCTACACATGGTTTGTATCATGCATGACAGATAAAAAAAGACATAAAAAAAGCCTTGGTGAGGAACACTCAAAGCTTCAATAAAAATTCGACACTTTTATTAAAGCATAGTTTCTCACAGAAGGCAAGTAACGGCGATGAGAAAAATTAGGGAGGGGAACTATGAACACAGCCAAAACGCATGCGGGCCATGCGATTAAGCAAGTTGAACTCGTCAACTGGCTTCTTAACAATCTGCAACAATTTAACTTAAAACCAACAACAAAACTTGTACTTTTGTACTTGGCCGGATGCTACAATCCAAAACATGCGGATGTATTTCCAAAGCAAAAGACAATTGCGCTGCAAATGGGTATTTCAGAGAGAAGTGTAATTTCAGCTATTCAGGAGCTGCATAGACAGGGGTTAGTTATTTCAGAAAGAAAATATACTAACAGATATAAATTCACCGCTAGAATTTTAAATCAGGGGCCTCTGAATAAATGTTTTTTAGAACCTGAAGAAATTTCAGAAGCAAAGTGCAAAGATTGCACATTACAAAGTGAAAATTCTGCACCTCCATATATAGAACAAGAAAAGGAACAAATAAAAGAACAAACAGAGGTAAATAAGGGGGGTAATGTATATTCCTTTAAAAGTGAAGAAGACCGCATACTGGAAGATTACGCAATAAAGCACGGAGCAAGAAATGTAAAAGCCTATATAAACACGCTTAAGAGTTCCGGAAGTGCAAAGAAGATAATTTGTGAGTATAAAAAGCAAAAAATTGTAACAAAGAACGCTTTGCGTAGAATGCAAGAAACACAAACCATTATAAAAACTTTTGAGCAACACGAACAAGAGGCGGAAGCACCAACAGAAGCGTGGCAATCGCTAGGAATAAAGTTTGGAATAATAAAAGCCCATTTTTAACAAACGGGCCTGTGTGTATTGCAAATTAAGGGCGCATTACTTCTAAATAAAAGCTATTTCTTGAGATGTGCAATGTTTTGCATTTTGCCACCCTAATGTGTAGTAGGGTACCAGTATGCAAAGTATCGGGCTTAAAAAAATGCACCGATTGTTGATGCGCTTTATCTAGGTAGTTGTAGTTAATAACTACTTTATCGTGATATACAAATATTTTATCAATGAATAATTTGATTAGCTTGTTACAAAAATCTTCAGAGTTAATATCGCCGTCCTTAAACATGGTAAGCCAACGAACGATTTGCTCTTTAGATAGGGCATTGTTGCAAATTTTTAAACGCTCCATTTTTATTTGCTCTTTGATTTCTTGTTCTCTTTTTTCGAGTTCGGCAATTCGGTTAATCATTCTAGGCGAGGCAACACCTTCTTCTATTGCAGTCATTATGTTATTAATTTTTACGGTAGTATCTTTTAATTCTGACTCATATACACTTATAAGGTCTGCTGAATTATCTTCTATCTCATTTAACTCGATTATTTTATCGGCAATGTTATTAATAAAATCATCTTTGAGTATAATTTTAATTGTGTTATCTAGAACTATTTTTTCAATATAATCTCTTCTTACAGAACGAGCATTACAACCTTTCTTTTCTCTGTAATTGTTGCAAGTGTAGTAACATCTTAAAGTAGAATTTTTTTTACTAACTCCTGTAGAATTACCACACATTGCGCTTTTACATTCACCGCATTTAATTTTCCCTGAAAGCAAATATTTATGTTTTGCTTTATTTTTCCCACCGCCTGTTTGATTTTTAACAAGCATCCGTTGAGCCATTTCAAATGTTTCATTGTCAATAATTGCGGGTATTTGCTCTTCGCTTTTAACATCAAAACATTCATAATAGCCTGTGTATTTTCTATTTCTAATAACCTTTGTAACCTTTTTGCTCGTCCAAGTGTCACCCACTTTTGTTTTTATCCCCGCAAGGTTTAAATTATTCGATATATCAAAAGCTCTAACTCCTGAAATGTAGTCGTTAAATATTTTGCGAACAATTGGGGCAATGGTTTCATCAATAACGTAATATTTATTCTCATCTATATAGTAACCATATAAGACCTTACCACCCGCGTATTTCCCTTTTCTAATGCTTTCTTTTTTTCCTCTGATTGTTTTTTGTGCTAGGTCTAATGAATAATACTCCGCTAATCCTTCAAGCACAGACTCTAATATTACGCCTTCATTACCTTCAGGAATGTTTTCTGCTGCATAAATAACCTTCACGCCGTTGTCTTTTAATATTTTTTTATAAAGCGCGGAGTCGGTTCGGTTTCTCGCAAATCTATCCATTTTCCAAGTGATTACAGTATCAAAAGTCCCATAAGCAGAGTCGTTAATCATTTTTCTAAATTGAGGTCTATTGTCATTTTTACCGGTTAATGCACGGTCAATATACTCTTTAACTACGGTTAATCCCGCTTCTTCTGCTGCCCTGTAACAATCCCTTAGTTGGCCTTCGATTGATTGTTCTGTCTGTCCTGTACTTGAATATCGCGCATAAATAACGGCTCTATTCACATAGAACACTTCCTCTCTATTTTATATTTTGGGGGTTGATTTTCTTAATTTGGTTAAAAAGTCTTTTAATAGCTGTTTTTCTTTTTCTGTACAGCGAACATAAAAAGTTGTTGTGTTGTTGGTTGTTTTGCTCCCTAACTTCCTTCCGGCGCCATCCCTTTTGCCACCACTTGGCATTAAATCACATCCTCAAATTGGGTTAAAAAATAATAAGTTAATAGGGTACAAATCAATAATAGCATAGTTTTTGACTTATTGCTAGCAAAAAATCAAAAAATAAAAAATAGTCCGGTTGGGCATATCATAATAGCCCACTTGGCCTCTACAAAACAAAGGGAAAAGAAATTATAACATTAGCATCGTACATTGACAATTGAATAAACTTAAGCGCAAAAAATAAGGGGATATTTCTATCCCCTTTTTAAAACTAATTTAGTGCTTTTACATACCATAAAGTTATGCCATATTTTTCACATAGTGGTTTGATGCGGTTGTAATAAACAAAATCGTTAGGTTGTTCTATGATTAAAACAATTCCGGGCTTTTTGCCTGTCATTCTTGAATAGTGTAGGCTTTGCCCGATGCTTTCAGCCCACTTTTTCGCGAAATCAAATTCGATTGCATGAGTTTCAGTTAGACAATCAACGCGTGTATTATCAGGTAATTTATATTCTGTTATTCCTTTATTAGCACACCATTTTTTTTGATAATAAGCCTCATTAAATAAACGAGCAGCCTGTACATCGACAGGCAAGCTCAAAAGTAAAATTGTTAACAATAGTTTTTTCATTTAACGTCTTTTTTTCTTTGTTTTACTAGTAAATACAAAATCAATAAAGAAATAAAGAAATACTATTGTTAAAACTAGCATTATAATAAAACTTGCGACAAAAAAGTTAGCGCCATAAATATAGATTTTTTTCCATATTGATTGAGGCTCAGTAGGTTCTACAATTTCTTCTTCGATAATTTCATTTTGATTGTCTTGAACGTCTTTTAAAGATTTTCTAAAATACAAACCGCCACGCCCGGCGTGTATGTATGGCCCTTTTGGCCCAGTTCCAATTCTTAAGCCTGTAACTCCAAAAGATAAACCAAGTCCTGATTTAGATAAATTCAATCTAAATGGGCCAAAGCTAAAAGCTTTTCTTAAATATGCCGGCATTTTCACTTCCTTTCTTTTTCGGTGTACTCTAATATTTTTTGAATAGTTTTTTTAACTTCCGGAGCTGCTGCACGGTATTTTTTAACTAATTCAATTTCTTGTTTAACAGGCCTTGTTCCTTTATATATTTCAGGAAACAAGTCCGGCAGCATAATGTCATATATTACGCATAGCTTAAATAAATCTATGCAACTTGGCGGATTAGTACCTTTTTCCCAAAGAGAAACTTGGCCTGGGGATTTATCTATTTTCTCAGCCACCTCGCGAAGGGTAAGGCCCGCATTCTCACGAAAATGCTTTAACCTCTTTGGTAAAATGGTATTAATTTCATCTATGTTTAATGTTTTAAATTCTTTATTCAATAATATCACCTCGTTGACTATAGTATCTAATTTTGATTAGTTTTAACACTGGAAATGATTTATAATTGACGGTTTGGTGCCGTATGTTTAAAATATTAAACAACTTGTTTAGTTTTTAATGTGCGAGTGTTTCAAGTTCGTTTGCAGTTAGATTGCTGTAAAAATCATTATTTGTTATATGTTTCAGCTCATGCAAATAAGTCTTTATATTCTGAGAATAAGACAAGCGAGAATTTAACACTATTGTGTAAAAATCCTCGCAAGCGTTGTGTACTACAAAACCTTTTATTTTGTAGGGTAATTGTTGAAAAATTGTGTGATAGTTGTCTAGCATCATTATTTCCTTTTTAACATATTGACCATACCTATTAATGTTTGTAAATCTTCAGGGGGTAAGTCTTTTGAGGCATCTAATAAAATCTTTAAATCAGAATTTTCTTTTAATTCTTGGGCTAATGCACCAGTTTTTTTATCGAGGTAATAAGGTTCTACACCTCCCTCTAAGCCCATCAAATCATCAATAGTACAATCAAAAGCCTGTGCTAAAAGTCTAAGAGTGCTAAGTTTAGGGTTGCTAGTTCTCCCTGAACAAATTCTTGCGATAGTGTTTTCAGGCAATCCAGTTTTTTCCGCAATATCGGAGTTGGTTAAATCTAGTTGTACTTTGTACATTTTTACAATACGCGCAATATTATTCATCGTAATTAATCCTTTTTAATTTTAGTCTAACCGATTTTTTCGGATTTTGCAACATAAATTAGGGCAATAAACAACAATAGTGTAGTTTTTAAGTGTATCACGCGTATTAAAAAAATACATACTTGACATAGTTTGTAAAATAATGTAGAGTATAAATTGTATTGAACGTATTAAAAAGATACACGCGAAAGACAAATTATTTTAAATAGAGTATCAAAAGAATGCAGAGGTGAAAAATGTTTAAGAATTTAAGAGCAGAGATTGCAAGAAAAGGAATTAACAACTTTTCAGATTTTGCTTCGATTATCGACATGAATAGTCGAACCTTCGCTGCTAAGTTATCAGGCATTTCAGAGTTTAAGCTTGATGAAATGAAAACAATCCAAGAAGCAATCGGAAATGGTTGCACGCTAGATTATTTATTTGAAAACAATTCAAATGACTAGGAGGTTAGTTGGGGAATGGTTGATTTTGAAACAATACCCAATGCAGAAAGAGTTGATTTATTAAAAACCATTGCAGAGCAAGTGAATGAATATTTTCAAAACCCTAACAATGAAGAAAAAAATCAAACTCAAATAAAAAAAGAAGTTAAGCGTACAGCCTAGCGCTATAAAACAGGGCCAAGAAAAAGAGAGTACCTTGACAATTGAATAGCTAAACATAAGGTTAAACAATGGTAAAAGACGGTTAATAACCAAACCTTATACCTATTGATGCTGAAGTACCCGATACGGAGTCTTACAAACGAACTATTGAGAGAACGGGCTGTAAACAGTAGGAGCGATTAAAGTATAAGAATTGATAAATTTTTATATCCGCCCTGTCGCATAAACAGGGCATTTATAAGAGTTTATAAGCAAATGAGGATTTAATATGGCAGAAAGAAGAATGTTCGCAAAAAGCATTGTTTTATCAGATGCGTTTTTAGATATGCCGGCAAGTGCTAGATGCTTGTATTTTACATTAAGTATGTTTGCTGATGATGATGGATTTGTTAATACGCCTAAAGGAATTATGCGACAATGTGGCGCTTGTGAAGATGATTTTAAAATCTTATTAGCAAAGAAATTCCTTTTAGCTTTTGAAACCGGGGTTATCGTAATTAAGCACTGGAGAATTAACAATTACCTTCGTAAAGACAGATACACTGAAACAAAATATCTTGAAGAAAAAAAACACCTAAAAATTAGCGAAAATGGGGCCTATACACTAGGTGGTACTCCAGTTGGTATACCCAGTATAGGTAAGGATAGTATAGATAAGATTAGTATAGATAATAGTAATACTACTAATATTGTTGTAGGGGATGAACAACAACCACAACAACAAAAAACTAAAAAATTCAATAAACCCACAATTGAAGAAATCAAAGCTTATTGTACAGAACGCAATAACGGAATAGATGCTAATTACTTCTTTGATTACTATGAGTCAAAGGGTTGGCAAATTGGTAAAAATCCAATGAAAGATTGGAAGGCAGCAGTTAGAACGTGGGAAAGAAAAGACTTTAACAAGGGTGGTGATAATAATGCAGAAACTTCAACAGATAGTAGGAGAAACCCTAATGAAAGTAAATACAGCAGAGAAAACGGATGGTTTTAGGACTAGGGGCAAGGTTGAAAAATTTTGTAAACATTGCGGTATTGAACTAGAACAATGTTTTTTTGAATGTAAAGGGCAAAAATTATATGTTCCGGGTTACAAAAAATGCACTTGCCCTGAGGCTGTAGCGGAACACGAAAAAGAAAAAGAGCTTAAACGCTTGCAACTTGAACAAGAAAAACAGCAAAAAGAAATTGAACGGCAACAGAAGTTGGCGGAGGAAGAAAAGCGCAAAATACAGGAGCTTTTCGGTAATAGCGGAATGAGCAAAAGGGCCATGAGTTGTTTATTCAAAGAGTATGAACAGACCGCCGGAAATAAATCGGCATATAACGCTTGTGTAAATTATGCCAAGGGCTTTGAACAAGCTCTACTCAACAAAAGAAACGGTCTTTTTATAACCGGCGAGTGCGGGGTTGGAAAGTCACACTTAGCCTTTGCGACCGCTAATTATCTGATAAGAAACGGACATTCAATCATTGCAATGACAATGATTGATTTGCTATTGAAACTTAAAAGCTCATTTAACGGTGGAGAAAAAACAGAAGAAGAAATCTTAAAAATTTATGAAGATTGCGACTTGTTAATTATAGATGATTTGGGGAAAGAAAAACCTACAGAATGGGCTTTACAAATGATTTACGCTATCGTTGACAGACGTTACAACGCTTACAAGCCTATAATCATAACTACAAATTTCAATGCTGACGAGTTGATAAAAAAACTAGGCGACTCTTCAATTGCTCATGCAATTATGGACAGGCTTTTTGAGATTTGCAACTATGTATCTATTGAAGGCGAAAGCTTCAGGAAACGTTAGAGAGGGTATGAATGATAATTATGGAAATAGTCGATGTTGAAAGATTATATAAGCAACAATCACGGGTGCGAACTATACGAAATCTTCAAGCCGATATTGACGTTATTTCTAGTAAATTGAGTTCACCCGGAAGCGTTAAATTAACAGATATGCCAAGAAATCAAACCCGCTTTGATAAAGTAGGGATGTTGATTACAAGAAAAATTGAAAAAGAAAAATGGCTTAATAAGCTAATGGATGAGGCAGCTTCTGAAGGCGCTATCCTAGAGGGGGTTATTAACAGTATATCGAACCTCCCTGAACCGGCGCAAGGGGCAAGTAATTCAGTTTATCAAGACCTTCTTAGATACCATTACTTAAACGATTTGAGTATGAAAGAAATCCTTGAACTGATGGACGTTGACGAAACGTCAGATAGTTACGAGTCACAATTAAGGCTATTGTATTCGAGAAGATACGATGCGTTGCAAAAGTTTATTAAATGTCAAAAATCATAGCTCTCTCCTCTAAAAGAGCAACAGGGGCTTTAAATACCCCTTTTTATTTTTACTTATTCTCATTGGGTGGCACACACAAAAGACCGACAGGAATACACTTCCCAAACCACCCTTTTTTTAATTTTGGATACTTCATTTTTCGGGGCTGAATTAAATAACCTTTTGTACAGAACACGCGCATAGCCCCGTTTTTTTAAGATTATCCCATGTGTGTGAGGGCGAAAAACTCCTGAATATTGTATATAAACACAAATAATAAAATCCATATCGCCCTCTTTTTTTTAAAACTTAAAAACTCTCATATCCGGGGCGCAAAAAGCGCCTCTTTTTTTAGAAAGGAGAACCCAATAATGGCAATCTTATTTTTCACAATTTATTTTTCAATTGTTATCGCAATAGGTGATTTTATAGAAAGGAAGAGAAATGTTAGAACTAGAAGAATATCTCGACCATCAATGCAAGGTCGTTGCAAGTCACGCGTTCCACGTATTAACCAAGGGCAACCCTATCCCGCCTTTTATGTGTCTTAGAGAACTAAAAATGGCAAAGAACTTCGCAAACAATTTGCGCAAAGTAGGTTTAATCCCTGATTTTTATGCTCGCATTATGGAGGGTAAAGTATGAGCGGGGGCGAATATATCATGGATAACCACGACCCCGAGAACTACAGTTCTCACTGGGAGCGTTGCATAAAGGTCGGATTATTCAACCTAGAGGAAGTAAAGGAAATCTTTAACCGCGGACTTGTTACAGAAGATGAGTATTATTTTGCGGTTGAGTATTTAACTGAGGTGTAGAAATGGCATTTACGCAAGAAGAACGAATGCAATATATCGGGGGTTCTGATGTTGCTGCCATTATGGGGCAGAGCAGATGGAAAACCCCATATCGTTTATGGGCTGAGAAAACAGGAAATATTAAGGTTCCGGATTTGTCTAACAACGAAGCTATTGAGATGGGAAACCGATTAGAGCAGTTAGTCGCTGATATTTTCAGCGAAAAAACAGGCAAAACAGTAAGGCGAGCGCCTAAGATGTACCGACATCCTGAATATCCCTTCTTAGTTGCAAACATTGACCGTTTGATAGTAGGCGGGAATGAGCTTCTAGAGTGCAAAACGTGTTCGGCTTACAAGCTTGAAGAATGGGAGAATAAAATCCCCCGCGAGTATGTCCTTCAGGTTATTTGGTACTTAGGAATTACAGGCAGAAAAAGAGGGTGGATTGCTTGTTTAATCGGTGGTCAAAAGTTCGATTATAAGCCGATTGATTTTGACCAAGAGCTTTTTGACTTAATGCTCGAAAAAGCCCTGAAGTTTTGGGATATGGTTCAAAACAAAGTACCGCCTTTAATATTGCCTGAGGATGATGAAACCCTCGCAGAGCTTTATCCAGAACATACAGAGGATTTAATCGAAATCCAAGAAATGAATGATAGAGTTGCTTATTTGCAAGAAATCAAGATGCATATTGAAGAAATGACGAAGGAAAAACGAGAGATTGAAACTGAATTAAAAACGTTGATAAAGGACAAAGCTGGAGTATTGACAGATAAATACAAAATCACTTGGAAATCGCAAATTTCAAAGCGGGTTAATCCAGTGATTTTAAATTTATTAATTAAAAGCCCAAAATTGAAACAAAAATATGTAAAAGAGAGTGCAAGTCGTGTGATGCGAATTGCAAAGAGAAAGGAGAAATAACAATGCAAGAATTGGCAGTAACAAGTCAAAGCCCATTGACGTTGATTCAAGACATTGACGTAAAGGCGGTTGAAACAACAGTTTTGAAGGTTAGAACCTTACAGAGTACATTAAAGAACATCCTAACAGATGGACACGATTATGGGAAAATTCCTGGATGCGGTGACAAGGCAACTTTATTAAAGCCAGGGGCGGAGAAAATCCTAATGGCAATGGGAATAACCTCAACTTATGAGCTTGTAGAACATACAGAAAAGTTTGATGGGTTAGGGTTCTTCGCTTATACCGTTAAATGTATCTTGAACAAAAACGGCATCAAGATTACAGAAGGTTTAGGACACGCAAACTCTAAGGAAAAGAAATGGGCTTTAGAGTACGTTTATGAAAAAGATTTGCCAGAAGGTATTGATAAGGACCTTTTAAGAAAGAAAAAGATTGAAACATCTAAAGGCACTTTCTACAAGTACGAAGTGGAGGCGGATGCGAATAGTAAGGCTAACACAATCTTGAAAATGGCTAAGAAAAGAGCGCAAATAGATGCAGTTCTATCAGTAGCGAGTTTATCAGAAATCTTTACACAAGATTTTGACGACCTTCCACAAGAGGAAGAACCAACAACAAAGGCGACAGTTGATAAGGTTAAGGAAAACGTAAAGAAGGCAACTGCTGAATATTCATGTTCAGGTTGTGGCGCCGGCATAAGTCAAAAAATCAACGACTATTCAATAAGCAAATACGGCCAACCGCTTTGTATGGATTGCCAAAAGCAAGCAAGCCAAGCACCGGCAAGCGTTACTGAAGAAGAAGTCGCATTCTAGAGTTAAACAATGCAATACAAAAGAAAAGGAGTAAAAATGACAAAAGAGAAAACAGAAGGAAAGATTAACATTACCGCTATTAACAAAATCAAGGTTAATAACGACAAAACAGCCGTTATTAGTTATGTTCAATCGGGGGATTTATCCTCTAGCGAAGTAGTCTTTACCGGTAAAGAAAAGGTTACCGATGAATTTTACAAAAAGTTTCAAGAGAATGTTGAAGGGTTCATCGGTTGCGTTCCAACGCTAGGCAAAGACAGCGCAAATATTTCAATGAATGCTATCAAATTTGATTATGGAAAAAATAACGGCAGACTCAGAAATGCGCTTTACTCCGTGAAATATGCTTTTAATAATTCAAACAATGCGGTTTTAAACATATCAACACCGTTATTGCCGATTTATCAAGATGATTTTGACGAGAAAACATTCTGTATATCTGGCAAGCATGAACAACTATTGCATGAAACAATCGAATTGGCAAAGGCTTATATAAACGGCGACACGGCGACAGTTCAAACAAAATTAAATCTAGTTGTAGACAACAAGGAGGGTTAAACCCCTCCTTTTTTTAAGGGAGCGATTAAGAAATGATTACATTCACATTACCAATTAAACCAGTCACTAAGAAAAATTCAGGGCAGATAATCACAAACCCAAGGACAGGGCGACCGTTTCTAATCCCTTCAACGCAATATAAGCATTTTGAGAAGGAATGTTTACCGTATCTTTACCGAGTGAAGCAACAAACCGGAGTGGTTGATTACCCCGTTAATATACAATGTATTTTCTACATGGATGCAAGGCGCAAGGTTGATTTATCCAACCTTTTGAACGCCGTTGATGATGCGATGGTTAAATCGGGCCTAATCTTGGACGATAACCGCGACATTATAGCCGGCCACGATGGCAGCAGAGTTTATCACGATAATATCAACCCAAGAATTGAATTAACAATAACAGAGTTAAAAGATTACGTTCAATGGAAAGATACAAAAAATGTTCAAACGAACTTGTTTTAAAAATCAATTTCAGGCGCGCCAGATTGCCCGATTTTGAGAGATTAACCCTTAAGAGATATAAACTATCGTTTGAGGGTTTTTTAATGGGCTTAAAAACGATTTTGACGATTTAGGAAAGGAAAGAGTAATGAGATATTCAGGCTGTAAAAGTTGTATGAATTATAGAGAAGAAAATATTTGGGGGAACTTTGTTCAATATTGCGCTGGCAATGTGCATAACCCTTTGAAATGTGTTTTAAGAGAAAGGGTACTTGACCCTTATTGGGAAGAGTTCTTCAACGCAACTTGTGAGAGGTATAGAAAGGGGTAAATAATGGCAGTTATTAATAAACCTAGTGAAATAACAGAACAATCAATGTTTATTGACAATATCAACTTAGTTAAAGCAAGTTTAGAAAAAAGTTATTGGGAAACAGAAATTAAATTTACAGATGATAGAATCAAAGTTTTTCTTTTAGAAGCGGTAAACGAAAAGCTAAAAGTAGAAAAACAGAAGCTTTCTGAATTGGTTAAAAAAGAGGTAGAAAATGCAAGATAGATTTAGATTTAGAATTTGGAACGGAAGCGAAATGCACTATAACGATTTTGTGGTTACGGCAACTGGTTATATTGCAAAACTGCAACCACTTTATAACGTGGAATTTGACGACAATAATGATGAATGCGAAGTTCTATCAAACGATGAATTTATGATTAATAACAAAGACTTAGAGCTTGATAAATCTGCTATTGTAATGCAATGCACAGGCTTAAAAGACAAAAACGGCAAGCTGATTTATGAGGGGGATGTGATAGACGTCCCTTGTGGTAAATTTTTAATCCAATATTGCGATAAATGCAAATCTTTTCAATGTTTTTGTAAGGTTTCTTGGATAAAGGAGTTATATTGCTTTGCTTGTGAGGGTGATTATAATTGGTTTGACCTATTAGACGATTTAGAAGATTGCGATGTAATCGGCAATATCTACGAAAATCCGGAGCTGTTGGAGGGGTAATATGAGAGAGGTCACATTAACATATTTTTGCCCTAATTGCAATACAGTTTTATTTTTCAAACAGTATATACCTAAAGAATTTACTTGTTTAGGGTGCAATTCTGCTTATACTTCGGCAGATGCTTTTTTAGCTGTAGAAAAGGAAAAAGAGCGACAAAATAACAAATAAGTTATAAAACAAAAGAAAAATAATAACAGAAAGGTTATAACAATGACAGTAGCACAATTAACAACAATAATATTTG
>JAZOMZ010000020.1:0-94427 GCA_045654205.1 Candidatus Enterocola sp.
TTTGATTTGCAAATTGAGGAATTTTGTGCGTAGGGAAACCTTAATGAAAGTCTTCTCTTTTTTACTTCAATTGTTAAATATTTTAACACAAAACACTCTTTTTGACTACTTTAAATTTTAACATTTCCCCCTTTTTTACCCCCTCTTTTCACCCCAAAAAACTGTTCAAATTTAACGGTCGTTTGATTGAAACAGCGGAGCTGTTTCAGTTAGGAGTGTGGAGTTAGGAGTTAGGAGTTGATGCGAAGGGACACAGCGTGCATTGTCCGTGAAACACGCCCGTAGGGTGTGAGTCCCAAATTGTAGGCAGGTGTCATAGTGGAGCCGAAGGCGCAACGACGACGCCTGTGCAGAGCATCCCCACCCACCACCCACCACACCCGCAGGGTGTGGGTCTGGAACGAAGGCGCAGAGACGCACCGCCCTACGGGGGTGCCACATATATTGGAACACGTACACAGGCCTCGCCGGTGCTTCGCACCTCTGAGACCTGCCTACAACAAAGAATAACCCCCGATGGGGGTTGACAAATAATATCGCACAATTTAATCCATAAAAATGGAACAATAACAACACGATATAAAACATAAAAACGTAAACAAAACAAATTAAAAACAACATAGATTGAAATAAATAACCTTTAACCTTTAAAATTTAAGTATTATGAAAAAGTATGATGTAAACAAAGATGGAAGAGTAGATCAAAAAGATGCTACTAGAGTTCAAAAGTACATTGCTAAATTAATTTTACAATTTAAGAATTGTGATGTAAACGGTGATGGAGAAGTTAATATTGAAGACTATAAAGTTTGGAGAGCTCAATTTGATTTTGCTGATATTGACAGAAATGGAAAACTTGATGATGCAGATGTAACTAGAATCCAAGAGGCTATAGCAGGTGTGAGAGATGAAGAAAATTACATGGATATCAATCAAGATGGCAGTATAGGTATGCTAGATGTATGCAAACTACAACAATTATTAAACTCGGCTTCTGACTTTAGTAAGAAATTAGACATATTGGATAATGATATTGTTACTGAAGCTGATGGTTTAATTTTAAGTTGTGTAATAGAAGAATTGAAAAAAGCGATAGAAACAATGGACGTTAATAAGGACGGCAAAGTTAATATGGGTGATGTTGTAGCAATTCAACAAAACTTTGATTAAGACATCAAGAAAACAATCATTTCTCTTACGTGTTAGTAATGCTTCTAGCACGTAGGAGATATGTTTACTTTTCTATTACAAGATTTTACAACATACATAAGACTTGATTTTTAAAGGAACCATAACAGAGATAATAAACTAAAACAAAATATTATGATTAAAACATTTACAAAACAAAACTTTAAAACCAATCCACTATGGATTAGGTTATTAATCATGACCTTCATGCTACTTGCGGGAGCAGGTTCAGTGTGGAGTGCGAATTTGTACATTTATAGTACATCAAGTTCCGCTAAAGCATGGATTTGGGTAGAAGGAGGAAGTAACTATACCGGCGGAAACTGGAATAATAGACCTGCTTTAAGTAATACTACATATTTTGAATCTTTAGGTAATAATATTTATAGGTATAAGAAAGAAACTTTACCTTCAAAAGTTAGCATCATCTTAACACCATCAGGAGGAAGTCCTGAGGCTCGTATAGATAATTTGTCGTTATCAAGTGATAAGTATCTATCTTATTCAGGCGGCAGTTCGATAACTCAAGTAACGCGTCCTACTAATCGTTACGTTGCTGGTGGTACTGCGGGTGATTCAAGTGGTACCGATAATGTTTTTGGGACTAGATGGGAAGCTAATGGTTCGACTAATAAAATGACTTGGGATGCTTCTAAATGTTTATTTGTCAAAGAATACATCACAAATGAAGCTTCGTCAATGACATTGACTTTCAAGATTACTGATGGTACATGGAGTAACAGTTGGCCTTCTAGTAATAAAACTCAAACTGTTTCGTCAGGTTGTAGAATAACAACAATTACATTTAATATATTTACAAATGCGGTAAGTTCTACAAGTGCTTCTTCTACCGCTTGTTGCACCACCGTCAATGCTCCTAACGTAACTTCGAATGGACCTATCTGCGCTGGTAGCACTGCAACTCTTACATTGACTAATAGACAAGAGGGTGTTACTTATAAACTAAATAGCACAACAGGTACTACTATATTTACCTCTGGTAACAACACCTATACAACACCAGTGTTAAATGCTAATACAACCTATAAAATTTACGCATCGCACGCTGACGCTTGTACTAACAATGTAGAAGGCTCTGTTACCGTAGCCGTTCGTGCTACACCTACCATATACAATGTTACTGTTGGTAGTGCAGAAAACATAGTAAAATTAAGTGACTCACAAGCTAACTATACTTATACTCTATATAAAGATGGAACAGCTGTTTCTAATTCAGGAAAAGCAGGAACAGGCAATGCTCTAGAATGGACTGTTTCTGATGCTGGAACATACACCGTAAAAGCAAAATATACAGGTTCATCTTGTACAGAAACACAAATGAACGATTCTTATACCTATACCCCTTGCACCCCAGCCAATGTAACAATCTCTAACCTTAGCAGCACTACATTGTGTACAGGAGGTTCGCTTACCTTTAATTATACTGTTGCAGCGGGTGCAAAGGTGACCTTTAAAATGGGAACAAATCCAGGTAGCTTTAAAGTTACTGGCGACGGCAGTAATTCTGGCACAGTAACCATTACTTACAACAGCACTACTACTATCAATAGCAACGCTATTAAATACGATGTGTCTGGTACTGGTTTGTGTGCATTAACAGACCAAAGCACTGGTAAAACTATCAATTGCGGTCCAAAACCAAGCATCTCTGCTACATCTAACACTTCATTTAGTTTCTGTCCTGGCGATGCTGCTGTTACACTTTCGGTAACTGCGGGCCAAGGCACATACAGTTGGGCTAAAAATGGCGATGTTATCGCAGGCAAAACATCAAATAGCATTGAAGTGAGCGAAGCAGGTACTTATACTGTGTTTGTAGTAGGTACTGGCGGATGTGAGTCTAATACAGAAACATTCACTGTAAATGGCAATGGTGGTCCTGTAATTAAATCTACCGACGCTAGCTTTAACAAAAACAACTTTGCAGATTTTGCAGCACTTTATGTAACCGATTGTTCTGGTAAGGAAATTGAATCTTATCAATGGTACAAAGATGGTGATGAATATGCATCAAAATGCGAATACACCACCAAAGATGGCGTGGTAACTGGCGATGCTGGTACAACCAACAACATTCGTCCTAAAGCAGAAGGTAACTATACTTGTAAAGTAACCTACAAAGGTGGTACATCTGCAACTTCTGCTGCATTTGCTGTAACTGCAACTAGCGGAACTGTTTATACAGATTTCCAATCAAATCTGCCAGTTATTATGGTAAACACCGGTAGTAAAGACTTCCCAAGTTGTCCTGTAGCGAACGAAACTGCATCTAAACATGCCGATAAGATGAAGAAAAAGCTTTCTGTAGATGTTAGGATTCTTTCTGACGGCAAGATTGTTTACGACCGCAAAGCACGTATGGCTTACCGTGGTTCTTCATCACTAAACTTCCAAAAGAAATCGTACGCATTCTGTCCTGGTGATGCCAACTGTGGCGATGCCGATAAAGGTCCAGACTACGTAAAAACTGCTAAACTAAATATGCTTGGCATTGGCGATGCTGCCGATAAAGATTGGGTGCTTTACGCAGCTGCTGCCGACCCATCTATGCTACGTAACCGCATGGTATTTGAAACTTACCAAGCAATGCGTCCTGGCGAATGGGGTGTAAAAAGCCGTTATGTAGAGCTAATCATCAATGGTGAATACAAAGGTGTTTACTTGATGATGGATAAAATCACCCAAAACAAAAAACGTGTTAATGTAGAATGGGATGTAAAAGACGAAACCAAACGTGGCTTTATCCTTAAATTTGATAAAACAGACGTAGCAGACCGCTCTAAAGATTATCCAGATGGCGACGAAAAAACATTCTTGTCTAAATATTCTGGCAAACACGATATTGGTACATACGATGCCACAAACGACCAAGCATTCGAAATTGAATATCCAGAAAAAGGAGATATAGAAGACGACGGTGGCAACTGGTACGATGTTATCAACTTTATACAAGGTATGATAAACAACTTTGAAACTGCTCTATCAGCAGGCGAATACCAAAAAGTACAACAAATTATCGACTACGAAAGCTGGGCAGACTGGTTTATCTTAAGCGAATATACCAAAAACGTGGATGCATTCCGTGCAAGTTGTATGTTTGTATATGATGGCACTAAACTAAAAGCTACTCCACTTTGGGACCAAGAATTAAGCTTCAACAACCAATCTGTACATGCTAACAGATACCCTGGCGATGATAATAACAAAGGATGTGAGAATGTAACTGGTCTGTTAATTAAAAATGACAGAGTTTATAGCGATAGCTTTGCTGCTCCATTCTGGTTTACAGGCAAATTGGCAGGAGGTAAAGGTACAGAAAAACTAGCTGCTAAAACCTTTACAGGTGCTTTATTAAACGACCCTTGCTTTGTGCAAATGGTAAAAAATCGTTGGGAAGCTCACAAATCTGGTGCATTGAGCAACGCATCGTTAACAGCACTAATTACTAATTACGAAAATGAATTAACCTCTGCTGTGCGCACCAGAGAAGCTAATTTCTGGAATGGTAAATCTCGTAACACTTTATCTTGCTCTTGGGGCAGTAACACTACAGGTTACTACGACGATACCTATACAACTGCAAAAGGACATATCACAGCTTGGATTAGTGATGCTGCAGCAAGTGGAAGCACTGGACGTCGTGCTGGTTTAAGCAAAGCTATTGATGATTTAAAAGGTACAGGTCTTGATATTGCTATTAAACCAGCTTCTATCCAAACCACTCCTTGGGTGCCTGTGGTAGTGCAAGTACAAAACGAGTCTGGTTATGAATATACACTAACCTACACAGATGGCTCATTGGATCAAGTTAAAGACTTGATTATAGAAAGAAGTGGCGACACTTATAAATACCACATTCCACGTCCTGCTGCTTGGGGCACTGGTAATGAGGCTGTAGAAGGCGAACGTGAAGATATTAATTATGGTATTAAAGCAACATTGCAAATTGGTGATGCCAATAATCAATGTGGTACTTCTGGCGAACTGCCTAGTGCAACCGCTACCATTATTCTTCAAGATGAGGATAATGACGATTGTGATAATAATTAAGAACCTTAGTAAGAAAAACAAAAAAATACAATATATGAAAAGATTTTATAACAATACATTAATAAGTGGGGCTTTCAGCAAAGCCCTACGAGTTGTAGCCTTACTTTGCGTTCTATTGGGCGTTAGCAGTAGTGCGTGGGGAGCGGCAATTACTGGTGGAACAACACTATATTTAGATGCAAGTGGAGCAGGCTGGAATAACGACGGAGTTAGATTTGCTGCTTACGTTTGTAATGGTAGTTCAACTGCTAAATGGTATTCAATGTCATTAGTAGAAGGTACTATATATAAATTTACAGTTGACAACGGAGAATCACATAATAACGTGATTTTCTGTAGAATGAATCCAAACAATGCGACCAATGATTGGGGACAAAAGTATAATCAAACGCAAGACTTAACTTGGGACGGAAGTAAGAACCTATTCACTCCTAATTCTATAGGAGCTGATGGGAATGACACTGGTGTTTGGTCTTCTTATTCTGATCCTGGAAGTTCAGGAGGTTCTAGTACAGTATATCTTAAAGGTAGCTTTAATAATTGGGAAGGAACTAATGTATTTACAAATGGTGAATGCGTTGTAAGTTTAAGTGCCAGTACTACATATGAGTTTAAAATACAAGTAGGAGATGATTGGTATGGTAATACTGGTACAATAACAGCAAGTGTAACAGGATGGACATTTGAAACAAAAGTTAATGATAACTGTAAGATTACTACTACAGTAGCTGGAAATTATACATTTTCATGGAATTCCAATACAAATAAATTATCTGTAACATACCCAACTACTGACGACGATGACGACGATACAGGCGACTGTAAAACCCTATACCTAGAGCCAGGAACTCATTGGAACCATAGTGGTGCTCGTTTTGCGGCATATTTCTATGGTGGTGGTTCTGCTGAAACTTGGGTAGATATGGAAAGTTCTACCTGTAACGGTTTGTTTAAGGTAGCAGTACCAAACTCTGCTTATACCAACGTTATCTTTGTTCGTATGAACGGTTCTACAACAGAGAATAACTGGAATGATGGAACAAAATGGAACCAAACAACCGACTTAAGTATAAGCGGAACTAATAATCAATTCACTATTACTGATGCAAATGGTGGTGGTTCTTGGAAAGTATCTGCTTGTCCAGATAAAGCAGAGTGCAGCGGAAGCAGCGATGATGACGACGACCCAGAAGATTGTAACTACGTAGAAATTTGGGCTCGTGGCAAAGGTTCATATACAGATATGAACTGTAAAGTTAGTTCTGGTAATCCTGTTTTTACAGGAAAACAAATGTACGAAGGGAATCAATATGCAACATGGAAAGTTACAACAAAAACACCTATAGCAGTTAGTTTTTGTGCAGAACCTACATATTGTACAAATGCTGCAAATATGGAACCAGGCAACCGCTACTATTGCGAATTTGCAGCAGAACATTGGGGAAGTCAAAACTATACCATTACACTAACAGAACCACTAGAATGCAATAACGAACAAACTGATGTATTGCTTTCAAAACAAGCCGTGGTAAACAAAACCTCAGGTAAGGCAACACTTTATGGTTATTTAAGAAATAATGCAGAGTGTTATTCTATAACAGATTATGGATTCTACTATTGCCGTGTAATTGATGGCAATAAATGTAAACCTACAGCAGGTAGCTACAAACTACAAGTCTCTCAATCCGATGCGTTAGTTCGTGGCCAAGAATTTAGTGCAGAACTAGAGATAGAAGATGGTTATTCTTATTACTACAGAGCATACGCAAAAATAAATGACGTGGATGTTCTATCAGCAGAAACTCGTTTAATTAGTACAGACCCATGCGTGCAACAAGTTTGTTGTGGTGAACCAGTAGTTTACACCATCAATGCAGATCCAGATTTTATGGAAAATGTATGTAAATTACACTTTAACTCACTTCAAGATGCTATCGACCACTTAAAGAACAGTGCTTCGCGTACCGACGCTTATCAATATGTACAAAAAGTGGGTTCAAGCTACAACTTGAAACAACCTGTGGTAATGAACGTGGTTTACTACGATGATACCCCACTAGACAATACCTCTGCATACATCTACCGCGGTACTACCAATGTAGGCAAACGTGCAGGTGATGCTGTGCCTAAAAACTCTAACTTAATTGAAGATATCAACCGTACAGCAACCAATGCTGCTAATACCCTTACCATTAAAGCTGGTACTAAAACAGCTAAACCTTGGATTCACCACATTGTGCTACGTAACAGTAAAAACATTGTGTTAGACTCACTATGTATTTATTCAGACCCTGTATTATATGATGGTAAAACCATAGGCGACAATGCCTTAGAAATGGACATTAACCACGCTGATGGTAGTGCAAATTGGCATGAACTAAACACTCGTACTGGTGAAGGTATTGACGCTGGTCAACATTTCTTCTCTAATGCCAATATTTTGGTACAAAACTGTATGATTGGTTCTGACGGCTTTACGGGTGCGCACATCTCTAGTTACGATGGTGTAACTTTTAAAAACAACGACTTTGAAATTGTTGCAGGTGAAGGAACAGACACTGACTACGGTGCATCATTCAAACTATTGTATTGTAAGAATGTTAAGTTCATTGAGAACAACTTCCGTGGCGACCACGCTACTTTGATGTGGATACAAGAAGTTCAAAATATGTTGGTAATGAATAACGTATTTTGGAATACCAATAAGTTTGTAGTAGCTGCTGGAAAACAGTATCCTGCAGCGATGCGTCTAGCTACACAATTTGGCAATGTAATTGAAAATGTCGGTTTCTTCTATAACACCTATTATTTTGCAGAAAATGATGTTACGTCATCTGTATCTGGTTATGACTTCTTACAAATGACACATACAAGGGATGGAGGTGAAGGTGATATTAACATTGCTAAGATTAAATTCCAATATAATAACTGTTATAGTTATGATAAGGATGCACCAGGTAGAAGTGCAGACCCATTCTTAAGCACTGACATAAGCAGTAACAGTAACTTCTGCCCTAACAACTTCTGGAGTCAATATGACGAAGATAAAGGATATAACCCTTCAAAATTTGCATTTGGTTGCGCACAAAACGAATTCACAAATGTGAAATCTCAAGTATGTGAAACATCTGCATCTGGTCCTGCTTCGTTAATGATTAGAGGTGAAGCCTTAAATAATGGTGTTAAACCAAATATTACATTCACAGGCATTACCCTAACCGATGAAGAATGGTATTCAGATCGTTATCTATCTGCAGTACGTCCAAAAGATGATAAGGGTTGGACATACGGAGCATACCAATCAAAAGGTGAAATCAAAACAAACACCATTTACTGGGTTGGTACTTCAGATAAATGGGACGACCGCAACAACTGGGAGTACGAAACTCGTGATGCTTCTGGTAAGATGATTCGTCAACGTGTGTCATGTATCAACACACTATCAGAAGACTTAAAAGTAGTCATCGAAGAAATTGGTACTGTAGAAGTGGCTGGTGGTAGAAAATGGCCAAAAGTACCTGCTTCATTCAATGCCAACGACCGTAAAACAGAGTCTGGAGTTCCTGTAGGTGAGCAAGTTTCTGCTGGTGAAAGTGGCAAATTTGCAAGCACAATTGAACTAGAATATGGTGCTGGTCTTAGAGGTGTAGAAAACCTAAAAGATAGCGAAGGCAATGTTCTTTATAACAACGCTATTGTTCACTTCGATGCAGACCGTGACAAATGGCTACTTGTAGGTCATATCGTTAAACCTTGGGACGAAAAAAAACAAACCTATCGTACCGGTTTGTCTGGCGATTACTACCTACAACACCTACCACAAGTATATATGCATCAAGCTCAAGTAGAAGGAAATGATATTACCTGGGGCAAAACATTCGCAGATTTGGAAATTCCAGTTCCTTCTAATGAGGTTTATGCTATCAACGTTACTAGCATGTATGGAACAAGTTGGATGCCAGCAGAGGTTTACAACTACTTTAATAAAACAAATTATAAAGGAGATGCTCCTCATCCATATACATTCACTGGTCGTTTTGCCGTGGCAGAAGATAAAGGCAATAGTAATGATTACTATGAGTACAATGGTCTAACATCTGGCAAAAACCTATTGAATAACGTTTATCCATGTAACCTTAATGCTAAAGAAATAGAAAGCCTTGGTTTAGGTACTATAAATGTATATGACTATGCAAATGGTTCATTTGTAAGTACTAATGCTACTCAAGCAACAGGTAACGTTTACATCAAATCTCAAAATGGTTTCGTATTTATCCCTGCAAAAGGAAAAAACAATTTAGAATTAAATGACGATATTCTTGCAGAAGGCTCTACACGTACTCGTGCTGGAGAAATACCATTGCCAACATTCTCACTAAATGTGGATAATGCAAATACTACAGATCCTGGTGCAAGTAATGTGGTAATAAGATATGACGAATTATTGGGAGATGAGACCTCTTCTATGAATACACCAAAAGTCTTTACTAAAAATGCAGATACACCAGAAGCATATATTATTAATGACAATGGTCAATATGCACGTTTAGACACAGGAAAGGATAAAGTTTGCATCCCATTGGGTGTACGTTTAATGAAACCTATGAACTTAACATTTGAAAAAGTATATAACGAAGGTTATGACGAAGTAGTATTGGTAGATACAAAAACTCAAAAATTCTATAACCTATTGAAACGTAATTATACCACGGATGTATTAGCAACTGGTGATACAGAAGGTCGTTTCTATCTAAACTTAACAATCTCTGGCGATGAAGACCTTGAAGATGAAGGTGACAACCCAGGTGGAGACGATATAGTAGATGATGACGATGTTTCTACTGAGGTGGAAGAAGAAACAATCGAAGAGGCTGAAATTAACATCTATTCTGTAGATAACAGCATTGTTAGAGTTTCTTCTGTTGGCACTGCTCTAAAAACTATTTACGTGAGTGATATGACAGGTCGTACAGACTCATACAACGTAGATGGTAATTATGTAGAATTACAATTACCAGTTTCTAGCGGTGTTTATACTGTAACAGTGATAGGTGAAACAGCAAGTAAAGTAGGAAAGGTGATATTAAAATAAATTAGTTAGGAGTGTGGAGTTAGGAGTGAGGAGTGATTCTCATTCCTAACAGAAACTCTTAAATCATATAGAAAAATTCAAAAATATGAAAAATAGATATTTTATTTTAAGTGTATTGTTTTGGGTGGTAGCCTCTGTTTGTATGGCTGTAACATTACCTACAAGCTCATTCACTGTTTTTAGTGGGTCTGAGGATGCAGAATTAAGTTATGTGTCAGATCGCGGTATATCTTACCTAGGAGCAAGTTCATCAACATCATATAATGGTCCATGTACTTATGAAGAATGGAAAGGTGATTCTAGTGGTTGCGTAAAGTGTTGCGAACAAAGTTTTACTTGTGCCACTACAGATTATGATTGTTGGTTCCAAAGGGGTCTTTGTATTGACCAATGTGGTGACCCACTAGGTGGCCTTCCCCTAGGCTCGCCACTACTACTTCTTCCTTTTGCATTGGTTTATGCCATTGTAAGAAGAAAACGCAAAGAAGCATAATACGTTTCCATAATAGTTAACATCAACCTACGGGACCTTTAGCACACACCAAGTGCTCTAGGTCCCGTGGTGTTTATTAACATAGGTCGGTTTTGCTCGAACTTAGGTCGTTTTTAGAGAGTTGTTACTAAGAAGTTACTTTTGCGTTGAATAAGCCATTTATTAACCGTTTTAATTCTTAACATGATGAACTATAATCTATATTGCAAAAGTCAAATTTATTTTATTAGAAACCCTGTTATATTATATCGTAGTAGACAATTTTGTTATCCTACGATAAAAACTGTATTATTTATTTGTATTTAGTAAACTAATTAGTTAACTTTGTAACCAGAAATATTTATGTCAAATAGGGAAATAATATTTTACAAAAACCATTTTAATGAGTTTTATCTTGAACAAAACGAGAAGGTAAGATGGAAAAGAATAAAGCAATATTAAATAGTAGAAACCTAGACGAATTAATTGAAATTGAATTCGGCAAGAAAGGTACTAAATCTAGAGAGGAATTTGACAAGGAAACTGAGGCTTTTTGCTTGGCAGAAACTCTTAAGGAGGAACGTATTCGTGCTGGTCTTACTCAAGAAGAATTAGCAGAAAAGATTGGAACAAAAAAGACTTATATTTCACGTCTTGAAAATGGAAAATCTGACATTCAACTTAATACTCTGTTTAGAATTTTTGAGGGTTTAGGGCGCCGCGTATGCCTTACAATATTATAATTCATAATTTTGAACTTACCCTACTGGACCTCTAGCACACACCACGTGCTTCAGGTCCTGAGTTGTTTTGTTTGGAATTGTGTTTTAATTGTTTTATATTTGCAATGAATCATAAAATTACAATTATGTGTGAAAAAGAAATGAATTCATATAGATTTGGGCAAGGAGTAGAACCTACTGATGAGATGTTGGATCAAATTATGAGTGAGGTGGCTATGGATGTGCGTGAGAGTTCTGAGCGCGTGGAAAGAGAATATCTAGAAAGAATGAATGAAAGTATAAATGCTAATAAGGATAGGGTTGCAGAACGCTTAAATAGTATAATCTATGAGTAATTCAATACACAAGCCAGAGTTAATCATCATTGCAAATGCTGAGCCTTTGTTTAGATTGAGTGAAGGAGCATTAATAAAGCAGTACAAATCTGACCTTCCTCTTTGGGCGCAAGCATTACTACCTTAATATTATTTTTTTTCTACATTGGTAGTGAGTAAATTTTATTATCTTTGCAGATTGAAAGGTAAAAATATATAAAAACTATGGAACACAAACTTACCATTTACAACACATTAACCCGTAAGAAAGAACAATTCGTACCAGTGCACAACAACTTAGTGGGTATGTATGTATGTGGACCTACAGTATATGGCGATGCTCACCTTGGACACGCTCGCCCTGCCATTACATTTGACCTACTTTTCCGTTACCTACAAAAACTAGGTTACAAAGTGCGTTATGTGCGCAACATTACAGACGTGGGTCACTTGGAACACGACGCAGACGAAGGCGAAGACAAGATTGCAAAAAAAGCACGTCTTGAGCAAAAAGAACCTATGGAAGTGGTACAATATTTCTTGAACCGCTACCACAAAAATATGGAAGACCTAAATGTGCTTCCTCCTAGCATTGAGCCACACGCTTCTGGTCACATTATTGAGCAAATTGAGTTTACACAAAAAATTCTTGATGCCGGCTATGCATACGTGAGCGAAGGAAGTGTGTATTTCGACGTAGAAAAATACAACAAAGACTACAACTATGGTAAACTTTCTGGACGCAATATCGAAGAGCTTCTAGAAACCACTCGTGAGCTAGACGGACAAAGCGAAAAACGTCGTAGTATGGACTTTGCCCTTTGGAAAAAAGCTCAACCAGAGCACATTATGCGTTGGCCATCTCCTTGGAGCGATGGTTTCCCAGGTTGGCACATGGAATGTTCAGCAATGGGTTGCAAATACCTAGGCGAAGAATTTGATATTCACGGTGGCGGTATGGACCTAATGTTCCCTCACCACGAATGCGAGATTGCACAATCTACCGCAGCCCTAGGCAAAGAGTCTGTTCATTATTGGATGCACAACAATATGATTACCATCAATGGTCAAAAGATGGGTAAATCGCTAGGCAACTTCATCACTCTTGAAGAACTATTTACAGGTAACCACAAGTTGCTTGCACAAGCATATAGTCCAATGACTATTCGTTTCTTCATCTTGCAAGCTCACTACCGCAGCACAGTAGACTTTAGCAACGAAGCCCTACAAGCCTCAGAAAAAGGCCTACAACGTTTAATGGAAGCTTATGAACGTTTGACTAAGCTAACAGCATCTAACGCGAGCACAGTGGACGTAAAAGGCTTAAGAGAGAAATGTGATGCAGCGATGAACGACGACCTTAACTCACCAATTGCTATTTCGCATCTATTTGATGCCTGCAAAGCAATCAACAGCATAAGTGACGGCAAAGCAACTATCTCTGCCGAAGACCTAGAAGAACTAAAATCTGTCTTCAAACTATACATTGAAGACATCTTTGGTCTAAAAACCGACGCTAAGTCTGACGCAGGCACAGATGCATACAAAAAAGCTATAGATTTATTATTAAACATCCGCCTAGAAGCAAAACGCAACAAAGACTGGGGTACCTCAGACAAAATCCGCAACGAGCTTACAGCCCTTGGATTCTCAATAAAAGACACCAAAGACGGCTTCGAATGGAGTTTGTAAGTAAGTCTCTCACTGAAATAAAAAAAAGGTAGTTTGAACACTCAAACTACCTTTTTTATTTATCCTATACGACTCTATATATTGGTCCTCCCCGAAAGAAGTTAATTATATTTTCAGAGGTCTGCAAAGCCATTTCGTTTCGCGCCTCACGGGTGGCGGTGCCAATATGTGGAACTAGTACCACATTTTCCATATCTAGAAGTTCTTCACTTATCTTTGGCTCATATTCATACACATCTAGTGCCGCACCCTTAATTTTTCCCGATTTCATCGCAGAAATCAGTGCTTTTTCATCTATCACAGCACCTCGTGCAGTATTGATAACAAAGGCTGTTGATTTGCACAAAGATAGCTTATCTGCATTAATCAAATGATGAGTCTCTTCTGTGAGTGGAGTGTGTAGGGATATAAAGTCAGACTCAGCTAGAAGTTCATCTAGGCTTCTATACTCTGCATTATAAAGTTTTTCTATTTCCTCTGACACTCTATTTCTGCTATAATACACTATTTTCATACCAGAAGCAACGGCACGTCTTGCTGTGGCTTGTCCTATTCTACCAAATCCTACTATGCCAAGTACCTTTCCACAAAGTCCATTGCCAATATTTTCTAAAACGCCCCATTTCACCGAAGAATTTCGCACTTTTCTATCAGAAAGAACTATGCCTCTGGCAACGCATCCCATAAGCGTCATAGCAAGTTCAGCTGTTGGTTCGGTCACTGGAGTGGGAGTATTGCAAACGATTGTGTTATGTTCTTTAGCAGCTTTAATATCAATATTGTTGTATCCTACCCCTACATTTGATATTATCTTAAGGTTTTTACCTGCTTTGATTAGTTCTGCAGGCACTTTAAGGTCGAACATAGGTATAAAAGCATCTACATCTGCTATTTTTTCTAGAAGTTCTTCATAAGTAAAACTTCCCTCTTGTGGTTTTATCACCTGAAAATCTGCAGGGAAACCGCAGAAAGACTCTGGATATAAACTATGTGAAATTAAAACTTTTATCATATATCTTTTCTTATTCTTGCTACTGGAATAGACATTTGTTCCCTATATTTTGCCACAGTCCTGCGCGCCACATTCATACCTTTTTCTGAAAGCTTCTTTGAGATTGCACCATCAGAAAGTGGCTTCATTTTATCTTCCGCTTCTATAATCTCTCTTATTATAGTTTTAATCTTTCTGCTTGAGATATCCTCGCCAGAATCTCCGATAAAACGGACAGAAAAGAACTCCTTAAGGGAGTAAATTCCTGCATTGGTTTGGATATATTTACTAGAAACCACCCTAGATACAGTAGATATATCACAACCAGCCTTTTCAGAAACTTCTCTCATGGTAAGTGGCTTAATATTTGCCTCATTTTCTTCCTTGAAGAAATATTTTTGGAAGTCTATAATTGTCTTCATCACCATAAGCAGAGTATTTTCTCTTTGGCGTATGGCATCAATAAATTTTTGCGCCCTATCTAGTTTCTGTTTTGTAAACTGGATGGATTCTCTTATGCTTTTGGTACGATTTTTGGCATTACCCTTGAAGTCCTCAAGCATATTAAGATACTCTTTTGAGACCTTGAGAGCTGGAATTTCTCTATTATTTAGGGTCAATTGGTCTGTTTCGTTATCGTAGAAGAAATCTGGAATTACAGTTTCATTTTTCACAATTCCACCAGAGGCATAACCATTTGCAGGTTTAGGATTTAGATGGGAGATAAGTTCAATCGCATCCTTAACTTGCCCTTTTGAAAGCCCTGTTTTCTTAATAATTTTGTCAATATGCCTGCTTTTGAAGTCTTCTAGAGCCTCTTCAACTATCATTATAGCATTATCTAGACTTTCAGACTCATCTTTTCTTTGAAGTTGAATAATAAGACATTCGGCTAAGTCTCTTGCTCCTACTCCAGCAGGATCCAAACTCTGAACCGTAAGTAGCGCCTCATACATCTGTAAATCTGTAATTTCTAGACCTAGTTTAATATTAAGTTCCTCTGTCATTTGTGGAATATCTTGAGTAAGATACCCATTTTCGTCCAAACTGCCTATTATGTAAGTACAAAGTGCTTTGTGTGTCTTAGGCAGATTTTGAAATTCTATTTGCTCTAGTAGTGCATCTGTAAATGAAGTTTCTTCTGTTAAATTTGAACCAAAAACATACCCTCCGTCAGAAACCTGACCATTAGAAGAATATTCATCATAATCATCTGAATTATAATTTGAAAAATCTCCCATTTCATCGGTATTTTCTTCGCCTTTATAATCTGTGTTTGATGAGTATTCAGAGCCATAATATTCGTCTTCTGAATTATATGAATCTGCATCTGGAGTATCTCGCATTTCATCTGCTCTTTCTATTTTTTCAAGAGCTGGATTTTCTTCTAGTTCTTTCTTGATTTTCTCTTCTATCTCTTCTACATTACAAGAAATCATTCCCACCACCATAAGCTGTTGTGGCGAGATATTTAGACTCTGTTTTTGTATTTGTAATTGTTTTTGAGACATATAACGAGTAATATTTGTGCTAAATTAATACTTTTTTCTATAATTAAAAACTAGACTATAGAAAAAAATCCATATATTTGCATATTGTGTAACAACTCAATAGCAATATTATGAATCCTATCCTTAAAATTTTCTGGTTAATTTACCTTATATTTATCGCTTTACCATTAGGAATTTTATTCACATTTCTTACAGCCATTTCTACCCTTATTGGATGTACATTGGGCGACCACAAGAAATGGGGATACTATCCTGGTATGATATGGTCAAGACTCATGTGCGCTCTCATTTTCAGCACGGTGAAAGTAGAAGGAAAGGAAAACCTTGAAAAAGGTCAATCATACGTGTTTGCCGCAAATCACACTAGTTTGTACGATATTTTCATTATCTATGGTTTCATCGGCAGATCGTTTAAATGGGTAATGAAAGAAGAAATCCGTAAAATACCATTTGTGGGTGCCGCTTGCAAGGCTGCAGGATTTATTTTCATCAATAGAAAAGCAATGAAACAAGCTCTTCATAGTGTGGAAGAAGCGAAAAAAACACTTACCAACGGTGTTTCTGTAGTGATTTTCCCAGAAGGTACACGCACCAAAACTGGCGAAACAAACAATTTTAAACGTGGCGCATTTAAAATTGCTACAGATATGAATCTACCTATCGTACCTGTAAGTATTTCTGGAGCATTCAATGTTTGGCCTACTACTCGCAAATACCCAATCCCTGGTAAACTTTCAATGAAAATCCACAAACCTATTTTGCTTCACGAAGACCAAGACCACAGAGAGGAGCAGATTGAAGAAATTAGAAATATAGTGATAAACGGTATTGTGTAGAGAAGAGGGATATAAAATGAGAGTTGAGACATGTTGATGACCGTAGGGAATAAAGGAGAAATGAGAAATTTTATTTTATTTTTCTTTATATTTTTCATTTCTCTTTCTTGTTGGGCTTCGCCTGATAAGGAACTACAATTATATAACGAGATACATTATAAGATAAACATTGGCCAAACAGCCGATGCTATAAAACTTTGCAAAAAGCAAATCAAGAAAAATAAAGAAAACCTTGCTTGGCCCTATCTACTCTCTCAGGCCTACCTAATACAAGGAGATTATGATCTAGCCAAAGAAACACTTTCAAAACTACCACAATCAAAGGACGTGGTGCGTCTGCTAAACAATTGCATTATGGCTGATAGCCTTACTCGCAATCCACTTCCATACTCTCCTAAGTATATGGGAGATAGTCTAAATACAGTTTATGATAATATCTGGCCTAGCCTTACTCCAAAAGAGGATATTCTTTTCACTACAGTGGTGGTAAGTGGCAACAATTTTCCTCAAGAAGATATTTATTATAGCCTGCCTATAGAAGGCAATGCTTGGACCCCTGCAAAACCTCTTCCTGCTCCACTTAATAGCAATGAAAACGAGGGTTCTCAATGTTTTTCTGCCGACGGAAAGTATATGTTCCTTGTGCGATGTAATCAAAGAGACGGATATGGAAGCTGCGATATCTATTATTGCATAAAGATAGGAAACTCTTGGTCTAGACCAATAAATGCAGGTAAAGTAATTAATACTCGTGCATGGGAAAGTACTCCTGCCTTGAGTGCAGACTTCACTACCCTATACTTTTCTAGTAATCAAAAGCCAAACAAAGGCGGAAAGGATATTTTCAAGGCAGAAATTGGCATTCTTCCAAACGGATACCTGGAGTTTTACAACGTAAAAAATTTGGGCGATAGTATCAATAGTTCTTACGATGAAACCGCACCTTTTATACATGCCGATGGTAGAACTCTTTACTTTTCGTCTGACGGCGATGGCAGTATGGGTGGCCTTGATGTTTTTTATAGTAGGATGGACTCTACTGGTCCTTGGAGCAAGCCAAAAAATATGGGTTATCCACTAAACACTGTAAGAGACGACATTGGTTTCTGCACAAATTTGAGTGGTGAAAAGGGTTATATTTCTGCTCCTAAAAATGATGGAACATCTTCAAATATGGTTATCTACGAGGTAAATATGCCCAAACAGGTGCGTCCACTGCCTACTCTGCTTGTAAACGATAGTGAGTTTTCAGCTATTAAGGTTGGCGAGAAAGTAGTTCTTAACAATATTCTATTCGATTTCAACGAATCTAGCCTACTTGAAAGTTCGAAAAAAGAACTTGATAAACTTGCAAAAATATTGATTGAATCTCCAGAACTAAATATTACAATTAGTGGTCATACAGACTCTATCGGCTCTGCAGAATATAACCAAAATCTTTCGATGAAACGGGCAATTTCTGTAGCTGAGTACTTAGAAATTAAAGGTATCGACTCTAGGAGAATGAATTGCAACGGTTTTGGCAGTTCTACTCCTCTACTTCCTAACAATTCGGAGCGAAATCGTGCCAAAAACCGCCGAATTGAAATTGAATTTTATTAAATGATATTTTTTTATTATCTTTGCAACTTATTGATTAAAAATCAGATATTATGTCAGAAAATAGAAACGGATTTACATCTAAACTTGGAGTTATATTAGCTACAGTAGGTACTGCTGTGGGCTTAGGAAATATATGGCGTTTCCCATTTATTCTTGGAAATAATGGAGGCGGTGCTTTCCTTTTAATCTACTTCTTCTGTTTAGTATTTTTAGGTCTTCCAGTAGTGCTAGCAGAGTTTACAGTGGGCAGACGTGCTCAAGCTAACGCGGTACAAGCATACAAAAAATTCACAAACAATAAATTTTGGAGCAAAATAGGTTACCTTGGAGTATTGGCAGGTTTCCTTATCATGGGTTACTATTCTGTTGTTCTTGGTTGGACTGCAGAATATCTTTTTCAAGCAATAGTAGGCAACCTACAAGGACATTCTCCAGAGGCATATCAACAAATGTTTGCCGACCTTTCTGGGGGTACATTCTACCCAATTTTGCTTGTGGTAATAGTGATGGGTGTTACTTGCTTTATTATTAGCCGCGGCGTACAGTCTGGTATCGAAGGCGTTTCACGCTACCTAATGCCACTTCTTTTCATCCTGATGTTGGGTCTAGTAGGTTATTCTTTAACACTAGATGGAGCAGCAGAAGGTCTTAAATTCTTATTCTATCCAGACTTTTCAGAAGTTACCTCTAGAACAATTCTAGACGCTATGGGTCAATGTTTCTTCTCATTAAGTTTAGGTATGGGTTGCTTAACCACATACGCATCATACTTTAAAAAAGATGTAAACTTACCTAAAACAGCAATTCAAATTATTAGTATCGATACACTTGTGGCAGTGCTTGCAGGTTTAATGATTTTCCCAGCAGTGTTCTCATTTGGTCTAGAACCATCACAAGGAGCGGGTTTAGTGTACGTGGTGTTACCTAACGTATTCCAACAAATGGTAGGTGGTCAAATCTTTGCAATTATGTTCTATGCATTACTATTTATTGCAGCGCTAACATCTATGATTTCATTGCTTGAAGTAGTTACAGCATACGTACACGAAACATTTAAACTTAATCGTACACTTTCAGCAGTTATTATTACAATTCTTGTAATATTTATGGCAGTATTTGCTTCTCTTTCTTGCGGAGCAATACCAGAACTTGCACTGTTTGGTAAAAGCATATTCGACATATTCGACTATATTTCAGCTGTAATTCTACTTCCACTAGGTGGTATGGCTATTTCAATATATGCTGGTTGGATACTAGAAGAAAAAATCCTTTATGTTGAATTTGCTAGAAACAATAAATATGCAATGTGGCTGTTTAAGGCATATGCATTTGCACTTAAATACATAGCACCTGTTTGTATATTGGTTGTGTTTATTGGATCATTTATTTAATAAAAAATATTACTAACCATCGCTTAAAAACATTTTCTTATGAACTGGAAAGCTTATTTCTTCTTTACAAAAGGAGAAAGAAGAGGTGTGATAGCACTTCTTATTGTTGCGTCATTATTTTTATTGATTAGAGTTTTACTCGCAAATAAATTAGAGGATTCTTCTGTAGAATATGCAGAAGAGTCCTCTATCTCGTCTATAAACATTTCGGAGAATGCCTCGGCGAGTATAAATGGAAATGCTGAAGGCAGAAATTTCGATGCTAGCAAAAAAACTTTTAAGCGAAGCGATAGAGCGTCAAGAAAGCACGAAAAGACAGATGAAATCGTGGAAATTAACTCTGCTGACACCACTACTTTCAAAAAACTAAGGGGCATTGGCAGCGGTTATGCAAGAATGATTGTGAATTATAGAGAAAAACTGGGTGGGTTTTATTCTAAAGAACAATTGCTAGAGGTGTATAAGTTCCCTGTAGAAACATACGAGAAGATTAAAAATCAGCTATCGGTGGATACCACTCTGATAAGAAAAATAAATGTGAACACAGCCACGGTGAAAGAGCTGAAACAGCATCCGTATATTTCATATTATCAGGCACTTTCTATAGTAGAAAATAGGGATTTGGCTTCAGAAATGAGATACAACTGCTTGTACGATATGGTAGTTGACGAAGATTTAAAAGAGGAAGACATATTGCGAGTGGCGCCTTATTTTTCGTTTAAGTAACACTTTTTTGCATAAAAATGCGTGAATATTCATAAATTTTGCATATTTTTGCAACAAATTTGAATAATATTCATTCATTATGCACTATGAAGAATAAAACTGATAGATTAAAAGTCATAAAAGAGGTGGTCTCTGAAAATCTCATTTGCAATCAAGATGATTTACTTAAAATCTTGAAAGACAAGGGGTTTGAATTAACACAGGCCACACTTTCACGCGACTTAAAGAAACTAAAAATAACAAAAACTCCTACCGAAACTGGAGAATATTGCTATAGCATAAATAATGCTATACATTCTAGCAAAAAAGGAGAAAGTAAAATTATAGGTAGTAATTCTTTGGAGTTTTCTGGTCAACTAGCTGTACTTAAAACCCGTTCTGGCTATGCTGGGGGTATTGCAGCAGAAATAGACAACAGAGCTACAGAAGCTATATTGGGCACCATTGCAGGTGACGACACTATATTGATTATACCACGCGAGGGATACTCTCGCGCAGAAATAACTAAAATCTTATCTAACGTTATTGAAAATATTTAAAAGATGAAATCGGAAGACGTTAAAATTATTGTCGCAGACGAGAGCCACATTGGCTACGTTGACACTATTTTGTCTACCATTGAGGCGGCAGCGAAAGTGCGTGGCACTGGTATTGCTAAACGTGACCCTGAATACGTAAAGAAGAAAATTTTGGAGGGCAAGGCTGTTATTGCTCTTTATGGAGACGAGTTTGCTGGGTTTAGTTACATTGAAACATGGGGAAATAAGAAATACGTGACCACGTCGGGTCTGATTGTTCCTGAAAAGTTCAGAGGACTAGGTCTGGCAAGACGTATTAAACATAAAACATTCTCGCTTGCTAGAGAACGTTGGCCAGAGGCTAAAATCTTTAGTTTAACATCTGGTGCTGCCGTAATGAAGCTAAACACTGCGCTAGGTTACCTTCCTGTTACATTTGCCGACCTAACAGACGACGAAGATTTCTGGAAAGGTTGCCAAGGTTGTGTAAACTACGACGTGCTTCAACGTACAGGACGCCGCTACTGCATTTGCACAGGTATGCTTTTCGACCCAAAACAAAAAATGTGCACCGACGCAGCAAAACGCGAATTAAAAAGCGAGAAAAAAAGTTTTTGGAAAAAAATATTGGGAAAATAAATTAAAAAACAACAATATGGAAAAGAAAAAAGTAGTAGTAGCATTTAGCGGTGGTTTGGATACTTCATACACCGTTATGTATTTAGCTAAAGAAAAAGGTTATGAAGTGTATGCTGCTTGTGCAAACACAGGTGGTTTCTCTGCAGAACAACTAAAACAAAACGAGGAAAACGCCTACAAACTAGGTGCAAAAGAATATGTTACACTAGACGTAACACGTGAATATTACGACAAAAGCATCCGTTACATGGTTTACGGCAACGTACTACGTAACAACTGCTACCCTATTTCTGTGTCCTCAGAACGTATTTTCCAAGCTATGGCTATAGCTCGTTATGCAAATGAAATTGGCGCTTCTGCTATTGCACACGGTTCTACTGGTGCTGGTAACGACCAAATTCGTTTCGACATGACATTCCTTGTAATGGCTCCTGGCGTGGAAATCATCACCCTTACTCGTGATGGCAACCTTACTCGCCAAGAAGAAGTTGATTACTTAAACAAAAACGGTTATTTTGCAGACTTCACCAAACTTAAATACTCTTACAACGTAGGTCTTTGGGGTACTTCTATCTGCGGTGGCGAAATCTTGGACTCTACTCAAGGTCTTCCAGAATGCGCATACCTAAAACACGCTACAAAAGAAGGTCCAGAACTACTAAAACTTGGTTTTGAAAAAGGTGAACTTAAATCTGTAAACGGTAAAAAATACGAAGACCCAATCGAAGCTATCCAAGTGGTAGAAGAAATTGGTGCTGCATACGGCATTGGTCGTGACTGCCACGTGGGCGACACCATTATCGGTATCAAAGGTCGTGTAGGTTTTGAAGCTGCTGCTCCTATGCTTATCATTGGTGCTCACCGCTTCCTAGAAAAATACACATTGAGTAAATGGCAACAATACTGGAAAGACCAAGTATCAAACTGGTACGGTATGTTCCTTCACGAAAGCCAATATCTAGAACCAGTGATGCCAGATATCGAAGCAATGCTAGAAAGCAGCCAACGCAACGTTACTGGTGAAGTGACTCTAGAACTTCGTCCTCTTATGTTCCAAACTATTGGTGTGGATTCTCCAAACGACCTTGTTAAAAACAAACTTGGTGAATATGGCGAAACTGCAAAAGCTTGGTCTTCTGACGATGCTAAAGGCTTCATCAAAGTATCAGCAACTGCACTTCGTGCATACTACCTAGCTCACCCAGAGGAACGTAAGTAATATAAAACGGTCCCTTCGACAAGCTCAGGGACCGTTTACAAAACATATAGTCGGTCACTGAGCCTGTCGAAGTGCCCGACTAAACAATTAAAAAAACAACTAATTATGATAAAAGTAGGTATCGTAGGTGGTGCAGGATATACAGCAGGCGAACTGCTTCGTATATTATTAAACCACCCAGAAGTAGAAATTTCATTTGTAAACAGCACAAGTAACGCTGGTAACAAATTATACGACGTTCACGAAGGTCTTTACGGTGAAACCGAAATGGTGTTCACAGACCTATTACCTTTCGATGAAATCGACGTTTTATTCATCTGTTCTGGTCACGGCGACAGTAGCAAATTCCTTGCTGATCACACCCTTCCAGAAAACGTAAAAATCATCGACCTTGCTCAAGATTTTCGCGATGAAAGCAATAGTTTCGTTTATGGTCTTCCAGAACTAAACCGTGAACGCATTAAAAAAGCAAACAAAGTAGCAAACCCTGGTTGTTTTGCCACTGGCATCCAACTTGGACTACTTCCACTTGCAGCCAAAGGTCTTTTAAAAGATGAAATCCATGTAAACGGCATCACTGGTTCTACTGGTGCTGGCGTGAAACCTGGTCCAACATCTCACTTTAGCTGGAGAAACAACAATATCTCTGTGTATAAGGCATTTAACCACCAACACTTGAAAGAAATTCGCCAATCGCTTGTTCAACTTCAAAGCGATTTCGACAAGGACATCAACTTTATCCCTGTGCGTGGCAACTTCTCTAGAGGTATTTTTGTTAGCTCATATATTAAATGTGACCTAGAACTTAGCGAACTTAGAAAGATTTACGAAGATTTCTATGCTGACGCAGCGTTTACATTTATGACTGAGGCAAATCCAGACCTTAAACAAGTGGTAAACACCAACAAAGTGATTATTCAAGTAAACAAACACGGCGATAAAGTACTTATCCTTACCGTGATAGACAACCTTCTAAAAGGTGCTTCTGGTCAAGCAGTGCAAAACATGAACCTAATGTTTGGTCTTGAAGAAACTTGTGGTTTAAAACTTAAATCTGTAGCATTTTAAGATATGAATTTATTTGATGTATATCCATTGTTTCCTATCGAAATCACTAGCGGCAAAAGTTGCAAAGTGTATGATAGTGAAGGTCAAGAATACTTAGATCTTTATGGCGGTCACGCTGTAATTTCTATTGGTCACGCCCACCCTGTTTACGTAAAAGCTATTAGCGAACAAGTGGCTAAATTGGGCTTTTATTCAAACTCTGTTTTAAACTCTCTACAAACAAAATTTGCCGATGAATTGGGCAAAATTTGCGGATATGAGGATTACAGTTTGTTCCTAGTGAACTCTGGTGCAGAGGCAAACGAAAATGCTCTTAAACTTGCTTCTTTCCACAATGGTAAGAACAAAATTTTAAGTTTCAAAAAGTCTTTCCACGGTAGAACCTCAGCTGCAGTGAGAGTAACCGACATACCTAAATATGTGGCTCCTATCAATGCAGGACTAGACGTAACATTCGTGGAACTTAACGATATTGAAACCGTACGCAAAGAACTAAGCACTGGAGAATATTCTGCTGTGATTATAGAAGGTATTCAAGGTATCGGTGGCATTATGGTGCCAGAAGACAACTTTATGGTTGAGCTTCGCAAAGTTTGTACCGAAACCAAAACCGTGCTTATCCTAGACGAAATCCAATCTGGTTATGGTCGTAGCGGTAAATTCTTTGCTCACCAATACACAGGCATTAAAGCAGATATTATTACTGTTGCCAAAGGTATTTGTAATGGTTTCCCAATGTCTGGTATGCTTATCAGCCCAGAGTTCACTGCTATTTATGGTCAACTTGGTACCACATTTGGTGGCAACCACCTTGCTTGTGCTGGTGCTCTTGCAGTGCTTGACATCATCAAAACTGAAAACTTGATTGAAAACGCTGCTAAAGTGGGTGAATACTTAATAGAAGAACTTAAAAAATTTCCAGAAATAAAAGAAGTGCGTGGTCGTGGACTTATGATTGGTATGGAATTTAACGATGAAATCAAGGAAATTCGCCGCAAACTCCTATTTGAAGAAAAAGTCTTCACAGGCGTTGCAGGCACCCACACCATCCGCCTTCTCCCACCTCTTGCCCTATCAATGGAAGAAGCCCAAGACTTCATCGAAAGATTAAAAAAAGTGATTCGCTAACGCGAATCACTTTTTTTTAGTATCTTTGTGTCTCAAATAATAAAATGGAAAGAAGAGTACCTAAATTTATGACAGAGAAATTGGATATTATCCGTTTCTTCGTTATTGTTCTACTAGGAGCTATAGGATTGATGTTCGTTTATCGTCCTCAAGTAGCACTTAGAGACTTAATTATTGTCTCTAACGAAAGCCTATATTACCTAGTCTCATTGATTATTTTAGGCCTTATAACATTAATTACTAGTAGAGTATTATTTTACAAGAGAAATAAACGTAAAACTCTTACATTTAAAGATTTTTATACTTGGATTATACTAGAAATTTTATCTATAATCCTAGTTCTTTCTGTTTTTGCATGGAGTATAAACGAACCTGATACTAAACCATACCTCACCATTTTAGAAAATACCACTATATCTGTATTCTCTGTTTTATTTATACCATATCTTGTTTCATGGCTATATTTCTCGTTGAAAGAGAAGGAAAGTCAACTACAAGAGGCATTGGCAGAATATGAAGATTATTCTATCGAGAATAAAAAGGGATTAATAAATTTTCCTGATGAGAAGGGTGTTTTACGCCTATCATTAAGAGAAGAGGATTTGCTTTACATAAAATCTGCCGATAATTACGTATACGTTTATTATCAAAATAATAAGGGAGAGATAATCAACTATCTGCTTCGTAATACTTTGAAAAACATAGAGGAGCAGTCTACGTATGCAAATCTAATTAGATGTCACAGATTTTATATGGTAAACTCTGTGAATGTAAAACTTCTAAGAAAGTCTAAAGATGGTTTAGTCCTAGAACTAGATACCGAAACTCCATGTGAGATACCTGTTTCTAGAACCTACCTTTCTGCCGTTTCTAATTTTTTCGCTAACTAAAAGTCTATTTCGCCAACCAGTTTTCTGGATTGTGGATATTGCGGTCTTTCCAAACTTGGAAGTAAAGTTCGGTCTTGTCGCCGTCTTCTGGGTCTGAGTAGATAGTACCAATATTGTCTTTGGTTTTTACCTTTTGACCTACTTTTACATTTACTTTTGTTAGATTTGAATATACAGTTCTGTAAAGACCATGCTTGATAATAACAGTTTTGTTACTACCTGCTATAGAAAAGACCTGTGTAACTTCTCCATCGAATACAGCACGTGCTTGTGAGCCTTTTGGACATTGGATATAGATACCCTTGTTGTTTGTGGTAACATGCTTAAGGACTGGGTGTGGATGAATGCCAAAATGACCCACTACAATACCTTTGAGCACAGGCCATGGAAGACGTCCTTGGTTTTTCTCGAAATTGCCAGAAAGGAGTTTTTCTTCTTTGGTAAGTGCGTATGTTTTACCCTTGCCAGATGACGATGGCTTAGATGATTTCTTAGCTTCCTCTGCAATCTTTTTCTCGATTTGCTCGTTTAGTTTGTTTGCTATTTTTTGTTGCTTCTTAAGCTCTGCCTTAAGTTGTTTTTCTTTCTTCTTTAGGTCTTTAATTAGCTTGTTTTGCTTATTCTTTTCGTTTTGAAGCTTTGTATTTTCCTTTTTTCTTTCGTTAAGAACAGAAAGTCTTTCTGCTCTAACTTTTTCTGTTTGTTTTAATTTCTCGTTTAAAGCAGCTTTTGTCTCATTAATCTCTTGAGTCTTTTTTTGACAATATTCTGAGTATTGCTTTATATAACGATAACGACGGAAACTCTCAGCAAAGTCTTTTGCCGAAAGCACAAACATAAGTTCGTCATACTTACTTTTTTTATAATAAGTATGATACATCAATTTTGCGTATTCCTTTTTGAGAGTATCTAGTTGTTGTTGGAGTTTATTGGTTTCGTTACGGAGTTTATTTAGGTCTTTGTTAATACTCCTAATTTCTGCATTAAGGGTATTAATAACACTTTGACGTTGTTTGATCTCTGCATTCAATAGGTTTAGCTGAGTAAGAGATTGAGTCTTACTCTTTGATGTTTTTTCTATTAAACTGCTTGTTAGTTCAAGGTCTTCTAGTGCTTTTTTCTTTTTTGCTTGAAGTTCAGACACAGTCTGAGACATCATCACCGTAGACGACAATAGAATGAATATAAAAACTCCTAATATTTTTTTCATATATTATAGTTGGTTCACTAATGTAATAAGTTGACTCATATCTGCTTTTCGGTAGCTAGTTGGAATGCTGAATGTTAGATTTGAACTACCATTAATTGATATATTGCTATAATTTAGTGTTACAGTATTTGCCTTTTCTTTTGATTGGAAAATACATTCTACCTTTGATGGAAATACAAATTCACCTACAGGAAGGAAAGAAGAATATGAAGTCATAAGGTAACTGCCTGAATTGTTTTTTCTAAGCAAACTACGTGTAAGATATTTACCACCTTCTACGATAAACTCTGTGTACATATCTTTGTTTAGTGCCAGAACATAATTTTCTTCTACCAAATCTACTGTAAAATTTTCAAAGTTTAAACGCTCAGGGTCGAATGTTCTGTTGGTAAGAAGCGCTTGAAGGCCATAGAAATCTGTACCTAATTCTTTTTGGAATGTAGCGAAATCTGCTTCGTAATATTTTTGGCTTAGTTTATCTAGTGCCCAAATACTATCTGGAGTACAGTGGATACGTGCTATTTCTATGCCTAAAAGCATTTGGATTGACACTGTAAGTGATTCGTTATGTCTTGAAGATATCATACCTTTAATGCTCATATTTTTGTTACCAGTAAGGTAAATTTGATATTGAGCTGTAACAGTATTAATGCCAGATTGGTAACTACTTATCATTTTTACTGTATCTATCTTTGGTATAACAACCTCTTCTACCGGCTCAGAAAGTTCATTTACTTGAGTTACTTGTTTTTGTGTTTTACAACCCACTAACACAGATAATAATAAGACGATAAAATAGAAATACTTATTTCTCATATTGTTTAATTTTATTTGATAATTCTTCTGTTTGATTTAATAAATATGCAGCCTCCCAATACTTAACTGCTATTTCTTTTTCTCCCAATGCATTTAAGACATCTCCATAGTGTTCTAACACCTCGTAATTTGCCTCTTTATCATAGTTTAGAGCTTGCTCTAGATAAAACTTTGCTAGATTATATTTTCCTTGCAAAAATAGGATATATGCGTATGTATCTAGATAATATGGATTTATTGCGTCTGCTTTTACTGTAGATTCACTTATTTTTTCTGCTTCATCCAATATACCTTGAAATTCTGATAATTTCGCCTCAGACATATATTCCTTGTTTTTCGCCCAATAAACAGCCACATTATAGGCGTAATTGTTTAGTAGCATTAGGTTTTGTGGATAAAGATGAATGCCTTCTCTTGTGAACATCATTGCCTCTGGAATATGCATTCCGCTAAGTGCCAAATAGATTTGCTCAGAGAGTTTACTTTGCGCAGAGACATTTTCTACTGCTTTCTTGTAATACTCAAATGCACTTAACTCATCTCCGCCTGTTAAATAGATAGAACCTTCAACAAAAAGTAAATAAGCATCTTCTGGGAAGTGTTGCAGAGCTTGTTCTACAAGTTGCTGTACCTTTAAAACATCAGTTTCTTCTGTGTAAACTACAGTTGCTATTAATTGCTGATGGCAGGTTAAACATTTCTCATCTAGCAATACAGCAGAATACAGCACCTCCAACATTTTTTCTGTATTATGCAACTCATTTAGAATATTTGCATACATTAAAAGTGCTTCTGTTGATTCTGGATTTGCCTTGATTACTGTATCGAAAATCTGGTCTATTTTTTCTATATAATCGGGTCTATTTTGGTACAATTTAAGTGCAAAATCTATGAATCTTGTCTTTTCTTGAAAACTTACACTCTCATTTGCCAATATCATTAGAGCGTAATGCTCCATCTGATCCAAATTATATACTTCTGAGTAATATGAGCATAGAGACATTTGTGCTCCTGCACAACCTGGATCCAATTCTAGTGCCTTATTATAATCTTCTAGAGCCTCATCATTATTCTTTATTTCCCTCTTTATATCACCTCTTATTACATACAAATCGGCATCAATAGGGTATTTCTTTATAAGGTCGTCTATTACTTTAATTGCTTTTTTATGCTTATTGTCATAAATATAAAGTCTAGATTTCTCCACAGAAATCATCTTATTTTGCCCTACTCTATTTTCTAATTTATCTAGGACCTTAATTGCCTTATTTATCTCACCATTCAAGGCATAACAACGCGCCAAAAAGTATAAAAGATTTTTCTTTATAGGGAAACGTTTATATGTCTTCTCATAAATCTTTATTGCTGAGGCATAATCTTTGGAATCGTCATAAAACTCAGCTAGGGCAATGGCATAAAAATAATTTTCTTTGTCTAGAGAATATGCCTTTTTAAGATATGAAAGTGCATTTACCGAATCCGCTTTTGCAAGATAAACTTTTGATAGTTCAAATGAAAGTGCTGCGTTTTTTGAGTCTATCTTTTCGCACTCTAAAAAGCGCTCTAAGGCAAGGTCGGTACTATCGGCTGTTTTATAACATAACCCTTCTATATACAGGCTATCAAAGACTGCATTATATAACACATTTGTGCTTCTTGCATTGCACAAGAAACACAAACATAAAAATATAAAGGTTATGAATTTTCTCATTTTTTTCCTGTGTGGCCAAAACCACCTGCACCTCTATCGGTTTCTGATAACACTTCTACTTCTTCCCAGTTTACGGTGGCGTGCTGCGCAATAACCATTTGGCAGATTCTTTCGCCGTGTTCAATAACGAAATCTTCCGCAGAAAGGTTGATTAAAATCACGCCTATTTCGCCACGATAATCTGCGTCTATTGTACCGGGAGTGTTAAGCACTGTAATACCTTTTTTAAGTGCTAAACCACTACGTGGACGAATTTGTGCTTCGTATCCTTCTGGAAGCTCAATGAAAAGCCCTGTTGGGATAAGTTTCCTTTCTAATGGTTTAAGAACTACACTTTCTGTAAGGTTTGCTCTAAGGTCCATACCTGCAGAAAGGTTGGTTGCATACTGAGGTAGGTCGTTAGTAGATTTGTTGATTATTTTTATTGTTACCATATCTTTATTTTTTTACGTTACAAATTTAGTTTATACCAAGATGAAATCCAACTGTTTTTTATCTAAGTTTACACGAGAAACCATAATACTTACCTCATCGCCTAGTTGGTATTTCTTTTTAGATTGGCGTCCGATAATACAATAATTTTTTTCATCGTAAATGTAGAAATCATCATCTAGGTCTCTAAGGGCAACCATACCCTCGCATTTGTTTGAAGTAATTTCTACATAAATACCCCATTCTGTTACACCAGAAATAACTCCATCGAACACTTGACCTTTTCTCTCCGACATATATTCCACTTGTTTGTACTTGATGGAAGCTCTCTCTGCAGAAGCCGCAAGTTGTTCGCGAGAAGAACAGTGCTCACACATATCTTCATATTTTGCCTCGTTTACACTACCTCCGCCTTCGGCGTAAAGGGTAAGCAATCTATGGACTAGAACGTCTGGGTAACGTCTAATTGGCGATGTGAAATGGGTGTAATATTCAAATGCCAAACCATAGTGGCCAATATTGTCTGTGGTGTAAATTGCTTTTGCCATAGACCTAATGGCAAGGGTTTCCACAAGGTTTTGCTCGCGTTTGCCTTCTACATTGTCTAGAAGTTTGTTGATGCTAGATGAAATCTCGCTTTTCTTGCCAGTGGTTCTTAGTTTGTAACCAAATCTTGAAATAAAATCTGAGAACATAGAAAGTTTCTCTGGATTTGGTTCATCGTGCACACGATACACAAATGTTTTAGGGGTTTTACCTTGTTTTACTTTGCCTATATGTGCTGCCACAGTTCTGTTGGCAAGAAGCATAAACTCTTCTACTAGCTTGTGAGCATCTTTCGATTCTTTGATGTAAACTCCAATTGGGCGACCTGTTTCATCTATATTGAATCTCACTTCCGAACGCTCAAATGCAATTGCTCCTTGTTTGAAACGATTTGCACGTAATTGTTTTGCAAGGGCGTTCATAGCCAAGATTTCTTCTGCGAAATCGCCTTTTTCGGTTTCAATTACTTCTTGGGCTTCTTCGTAGGTAAATCTTCTGTCGGAACAAATAACTGTTTTTACTATTCTATAGTCTTTTACCTCAGCCTTGTCGGTCATTTCAAACACCACAGAAAAACATAGTTTATCTTCGTTTGGGCGTAGTGAACAAACCAAATTACATAGTTTTTCTGGAAGCATTGGCACTGTTCTATCTACTAAATAGACAGATGTGGCACGGTCGTATGCTTCTTTGTCGATTGGTGAACCCGGTGTTACATAATGGCTCACGTCTGCTATGTGAACTCCAATTTCTACATTGCCATTTGGCAGTCTTCTGTATGAAAGTGCGTCGTCGAAGTCTTTTGCATCTACAGGGTCGATGGTGAATGTAGTGGTTTTTCTGCAGTCTAGGCGGCTATCAATTTCTTTTTTGCTGATAGTAACATCTATCTTTTCTGCTTCTGCCACTAGCTCATCTGGATATGAATATGGAAGTCCGTATTCTGCCAAAATAGCGTGCATTTCTGTTTCGTTCTCGCCTGCATCGCCAAGCACATCAATGATGCGTCCAAAAGGATTTTTTGCTTTTTCAGGCCAATCTGTCATTTCAACTATCACTTTTTGACCATCCTGAGCTCCATTTAGTTTTTCTTTTGGCACATAAATATCATTTGAAAGTAGTCTATTGTCTACTATTACAAATGCTACACCGTTGCAGATGCTCATTACACCCACAAACTTGGTTTTGTTTCTTTCGATTATCTCAACTACCTCACCCTCGGTTTGGCGTGAATTACGTTTTGCATAAACAAGCACCTTCACTCTATCGTTTTTCATAGCGTGGTTTAGGTTGCGTTCTGCAATAAAGATTTTTTCGCCACCGTCGTCTGGAATTAGGTGGGTTTTGTCGTTGTTGTTGCGGTCTATTGTGCCAATAACATACTTGTTGAGCGTTATAGCTTTGTATTTGCCGCGGTCTACTTCTTGGATAATACCTTGTCCTACAAAGTAGTCCAATATATGCGGAAGTTTTGCTTTATCTCCCGCCTTTGTTATTCCTGCCACAGCAGCTAGCTGCTTATGATTGAATGGCTTATTCTCAAACATCAATATAGCAGGCGCTACCTGATTTATCAATTCTTTTCTCTTCATAACTCAAACTATTTTACGAAGCCGATTTCCTTTTCTATTTCCTCCGAGTCAGTCACCTCTAGTTGGTTTTGGTTTACGAAATCTAGGTATTTTTGAACAGACTCTTTGTCGAAAATCTTAATGAAATTATCTTCTGAAATTACAAATGCTTTATGTTCTACTTCGGCAAGAACAGAAGCTATATTTGCATCGGTTAGTATCATATTTTGATACCAGTTTGCTTCTTTAAGATGCATTAATCCTTTCACCGCAATTGCGTAGCCACCATCGTCTAGCTTGCGTACTGCTAGGTCGAAATCTTTAATTAGGAAGCGAGAGAAGTTGAACTGCGCAATAGAATATAGCACTCGGTTCTTCACGTCTTCTTCACCTTCCACTATACAAATGAAAATATGAGCACTTTCTGGGTCGTATGAGAAACCTGCCTTTTGGATATTTGTAGCAAATTCTTCTTCGGTAACCATAGTTTGCTTTCTTTGTTCTTGAATATCTGTTACGCTAAATGAAGATTGTACTTCTTTTCCTTGCTCCATAAGGGCAATAATATTTTTAGAAACAGTGGAAACCTCATTATTTGGATATTTTTCTACTAATTTTTGAAGATTTGCCTTAAAGGTTTCGTTGCCATCTTCTTTTGCTGTACTTACGGCAGAAAGGAACATAAATTTAGGCATTAGTTCATGCTCTGGATATGTGGTTTCTGCTATATAAGCATTTTTCTTCACTGTGTTTGCATCACCTTTTTTAAATGCCTCGTATGTTTCTCTATATAGAAGTTCTACCTTTTCGTTTACAGTACTTGGCTCTGGCATACCACCTTGTAAATAACGTGTGTATTTACTATCTGGATGTTCTGCATAAAGAAGATTCTTAACTTGTTCTGCCTTGGCAGTTTCTGCATTTCTTTCATACATTTGGTATAGTCTGTATCTTACCAAATCTAGTTGCCCGCTATTTGGAAAACGCGCCACCAATGTATCATAAACATCTTCTGCCTTTGGATAATCTCCCATTTTTGATTCAAAAATAGTAAATAAATTAACCAAAGAGTTTTCTATATTGCTATTAGAAGCAGCAAATTGTTCTTCTGTTTTTGGAATCAAACGTAGATAATATTCCACATCGTCACGAGTATATTGTTTCTCTTGTACTGTGTCGGCTACAGCAAGTGAATCCAAAGTTTCTTCGTCTTCATCGCCAGAGAAATCCCATGCACTAGAAGATTTATTAGACCTACGCCAATCGTCTTCTAACACACGGCTACCCCAAGTTTTTTGGAAGTCGAGTCTACCTCTGGTTATAAGTGAAGGGTTGTAGAAATACCAAGATTTGTCAGCAAGTTCACCAAGAGAAAGGTTGGTTTGCCCCATTGCAGCATTTTGGTCACGAATAGACTGAATGCGAGCTGCCTCCTCTAGCTTACGTTGCATTTCTGCCTCTTCCTCTTGTCTTTTCTTGATTACCTCTTCTATAATAGCTATTTGCTCTTCTTTTGTAAGAGTAGAAAGATATTGAAGACTATCTTCTAAAATGATTGTTTGTTGATTTTTTGCAATATCATTTAGAAGCAGACTTTTCTTGCTTAACTCAGTATAATTCTCAAATGTGGTTGGAAGCACAGGCATTGCCTCACTATAAAGTGGTTGCGCTTTAAGATAATTTTCTTTTGCGTAATAAATTTCACCCAATGCCACTTGCGCTTTTGCCTTATCTATACCATTACGAACACTTTCGTCTATTGCTTTTTCGTAGAATTTCACGGCAAGCTCTTCGTTGCCATTTCTTTGATAAAGTTCACCTATGGTGTAATAAATTTGATCTAGATATTCTGAGTTACTTTGTTTTTTAATTAACTTTTCAAGTTTTTTCTTTAAAGACTCAATATCGTCTCCTTGATAGCAACGTGCCTGGCTAAGCATTGCGTTGAACTCTAGCTCGTGCAGAGGATTTTTGTCTAAACAAGTCTCATACCATTTATAAGCTTCGGCATAGTTACCAGCTTTTTCATACACTTGTGCCAATATATAAGACATTCTGGCTTTGTCCTTTCTGTCGGCTTGTTCCACCGCTGTAGAAAGGAATGGAATAACTTCTTCATAAAGACCTTGTTTTAACAAAAGGTCTGATTTTACAAGAACAAAAATCTCATTAGTATTGTGCGTGAATGTTTTTTCATCAATTCTTTTAAGTGCTTCTTCTGCCTCATAATACCATCCTAATTCGGCAAAAGATCTAGCCTCCCAAAGTGAAGCTTCTACACACACATCTTTGTTGTCATCAAAGTGTGTTTTTACATATGAAAACGTAGAAATTGCAGCAAGGAAATCTGATTGATAAAACTGAGCTTTACCCATCAAAAGCCAAGCCTCTTGCACCATAGAGTTGTACTCCTCTTTTTCCAAGAAAGCTTTGTATTTTGGATCTTTCATCCTTTTTGGGTCTTTCTTTGGTTTTTTCACTATGGAATGGAGTTTTATTGTCTTTTGACACTTCTCCATAACATAATCCATTTTACCCTTTGCTAGCTGAGCAGTTTCTGGATTACTCAAACGAAAAACTGGTAGAATTTCTGAATAATTATCTTTGTGATTTTCGATAATTTCGTCTTCTACTTTAAGGAATGCATTATTGGCATTAAAATACACGTTGTAACGTGCTGTTACGTAATGGTAGCTTCTTGTCGCAGCATTATTATTTTTAGTTGAACACTGTGTAAATAATAATATGTTCGTAACAATTAGTAATAATATGTAGATATTTTTTGCTTTCATTTCAAATTGATTATGCAAATGTACTATTTTTTAAGAAAAAAGTGTATTTTTGCAATATTAATATTAATGAACTATTTATATAAAAATAAAATTTATGTCTAAAGTAACCGTAGTAGGCGCAGGAAACGTAGGTGCTACCTGTGCAAATGTATTAGCAGTAAACGAAGTTGCAAACGAAGTGGTATTAATCGACATTAAAGAAGGTTTTGCAGAAGGTAAAGCTATGGATATCATGCAAACAGCTCAACTTATGGGCTTTGATACCGTAGTTACTGGCGTAACAAGCGACTATAGCAAAACTGCAAACTCTGATGTTGTTGTTATCACATCTGGTCTTCCTCGTAAACCTGGTATGACTCGTGAAGAACTTATCGGCGTTAACGCTGGTATCGTTAAATCAGTTGCAAAAAGCATTCTTGAGTACTCTCCAAACGCTATCTTAGTAGTAGTTTCAAACCCTATGGACCCAATGGCATATCTTGCTCTTAAATCTTTAGGTCTTCCTAAAAATAGAGTAATTGGTATGGGTGGTGCTTTAGATAGCTCTCGTTTCAAATATTTCTTAAGCCAAGCATTAGGTTGCAACGCTAACGAAGTAGACGGTATGGTAATCGGTGGTCATGGTGACACAACTATGATTCCTCTTACTCGTTTTGCTTCTTACAAAGGTGTACCTGTAAGCAACTTCCTAAGCGCAGAAGAAATTGAAAAAGTAGCTAAAGATACTATGGTAGGTGGTGCTACTCTTACCGGTCTTCTTGGCACATCTGCATGGATGGCTCCAGCTGCTGCAGCATCTTTCCTTGTTGAGTCTATTATCAAAGACCAAAAGAAAATGATTCCTTGCGCAGCTAGCCTAGAAGGTGAATATGGTATGGACGACATCATGATTGGTGTTCCTGTAATCATTGGTAAAAATGGTATCGAAAAAGTAGTTGAGCTAGACCTTAACGAAGAAGAAAAAGCTCTTCTTGCTGCTAGCGAAGCTGCTGTTCGTAAAACAAACGCTATTCTTTACGAAATGAACCTAATCTAATAAGATTATTGCCCCATAAATCAAAAAACGCGGTTCCTCTCTTGGAATCGCGTTTTTCTTATTTATTCTTAATCTTTTTCATTATACGTCAGTCGCTACTGACGTTTATCTCTAATTCAATTACAACGAAAATAAACTCCACTGACTCCATAGACCTCGTGAATCTTTTACTCTTATATACACTTTAAAATCATTGACATTTTCTACTTGGAAATTATGTTTAATGGAACTCAGTGGAGTCGAAATAATATAAGTACCACCTGTGGCAGCATGACCCGGATTTGGATTTGCTACAGTTTCGTATTCGCCTTCATAACCTATTTTATTGTAAATAATCTTGCCATCTATAAGATATTCGTATGCTACGATAGCATCATTATCTGGGTCGTAAGAATCTTCTGCAGAAATCTCATATTCTGTATCAGATATTTTATTAAAAGTAAAAACAGGGACTGCTGCTCTATTCTCTATTAAGGTGATTGATATTTTTGCTTTGGCACTCAAACCAAAATTATCCACCACTACAACGTATATATTGAAACAATGTGAGATATTATTAGTAGTTTTCTCACTCAAATTACTTTGAACAAAAACAACACCTGTTACCTCATCTATACCAACACTTATAGAATCTTTAATATTAGAGTTCTCACCTAGAAATTCTATTTCCAATGAATGTGAAAGAATGGTATTAGTATCATCAATTGATTTGAAATAGTATACAGAATAGTCTGACTTCTTCAAAGTATCTGAAATCTCAGTTAGATTTGTATCTTTTTCATTAAATCCAACATAGACCTGTGGAGATGTATTTCTCTTCATATTTATATCTTCTCTCGTTTCACAAGATGTGATAAGAAGAACAAGTGATATTATAAAATATATCTTTTTCATAATCTTATTAATTTAATGTATTTACCATTAAGTTTTAAAACATAAATTCCTTTTGGCATGTAAGGTAATTTTATTCTAAATGAATATGAATTTTCACCAGTTAAAATTGTATTACCATAGGTATCATAAATTGAATATAGAACTTTCTCATCATTAGAATTCACATTTAGATATTCTACCTCATCAGTTAATAAAGTTGGGTAAGCAGATATAAACTCTCCACCTGAATTTATAAATGGAAGTTCCTCTTCTGCTGTAAAGAATGTAGAGTATCTCCTTTCTGAAGTGGTGGCAACATTATTTACATATAGATTTCCTGCACTTATGGTATGAGAACATCCATCTTGATTTTTGGCGGTTAATCTCAACTTATTAATTCCACCATTATAAAAATAACAACTTGGATTCTCTACGCTTGTCTGAGTACCTTCTACCTCATATCCCAAGAAATATTGAAGCTGGAGTGTCCAAAGGTAAGACTCTGCACCTTTTGATTTATTAAGTAGATAAATTTTATCTCCTGGATTGAATTCATATATCTGCGTTGTATCTTTAAAGATATTTAATTCATTCCCATCGCTTGTTACAATATTAAACTTTGCCTGTACCTCAGAAATAGGAATATCCACTGTATAACTTTCTGTATAACTATCGAGTCTTCTATTGTATCTATAAACAGACAACACAAAATCTTCTTTTGCTCCGTTTATATAACAAATCCTATTACCAATATCAGAATAAGTAAGTTTTATATCTGCATCTGATACATTCCAGAAATATTCTATGTATTGTTGTTCTGTATTGGAGAAATTATCTGCTATAAGAACTTTTATTTCTGTTCCGGGACATAGATTATCTCTTTTTATTTTCACCTCCTGTTCGGTAATAGGATATTCTATGTAAATCTTTAAAATATTACTAGTATCTGTTACTTGAGTATGAATGTTGTTATTTAACCTAGAATAAACAACTCTGGCTATTTCTATATTTCTGTCTATTGTGGTTCTACCAGCTGCCAAATTGGTTCTGGACGGAGTCACATGTTGACCATAATCTATAAATGGTGTAGATAATTTTTGCCAAACTCCGCCCACAGACCTTGATATATATTGATATTCATAAGAAGTAGAGATGCTACTTAAGGTATCTGGGTCTCCATATCCACCTTCCACTAGCATACCAGAAATGGTAGGATTTTTTGACCCTGCAGGGATATAAATCATAGCTTTATCTGCATCCTCTGCTGCAGAAAAACTGATAATATTATTTTTTATACCCTCAAAATAATAAATATTCACTCTTACGCTATCTGAGAAACATCCATATGTCTTGTTTTGTTTCTTTATAAAGAACATATCAGAAGTAAGAGTATCTGATTTTGTTTTAAATGTTGTAGTATTCTCTTTGGTAAATAAATTCCACGCATTGGCATCTATATATTCATTTTTTGCTGCTTCAAGAAGTTTTTGATTTCTTGTCGTTTGGATAGTTTCACATATAGACCTTAATTGTTGCTCTCCAAATTGTCTGTAATCATTTAAACAACCAGCATAATCACAATTACGTTCTGCATAGTTAACCATATCTAGCCAATTCATGGTAGAGAAGTCTAAATTTGATAGATTTGGAGACTTGTATTCCTCTACTTCTCTAATAAAGAAATCTGTTTCATTGAGTTTATCATCGTTAATTGTGATCTCTATATCTTTGCCCTTCTCCACCATAATTTGGACAATATTATTTTCTTTGTCAAGATTTCTTACTTGACCAGAGGAAGATATATTTTCTAGATTTATTGTGTCTTTAGGTATTGGAAGAATCCAAACATCTCTACTAATTGTATCCTTGCATGCTATTATTCTACATCTATAGTGTAAGCTATCACCTATATAGTTAAATTTATATTCTGGCAAATAAGAAACAATTTCTTCTTTTTCACCATCTACTTTTACCACCTCATAACTTACAATATCCTTCATAGCATTATACATTTGAGAATTTATAGTATTTGAAGGAACAAATTCAAACGCTATATTACTTATCGGCATTTCTCCCTCGCAGATATTTTGTGTAAGAGGAAATTCTGATGGAATAAAAGAGAAATTCTCGTCTAGCAAATTAGAATAATAACTATAGGTATAGTAATTTTCTCCAGTGAGTTTTATATAATATAGTCCATCTTCATAATGGGTATAAAGACTACTAGGTACTGTAGAGCTAAATGCTTTTAATATACAAGATTGACGAAATCTTAATTCTTTTCCTAAACTTAATATGGAAGAACGAAGTATTAAGTCTGTATCTTCATTTGTATTGGTAGGGAATGATAACATATCATATGATAAGAAATATCTTGAATATTCTTTATCTGTCATTACATTCCAATGGGCACCACCATCTATACTTATTTCCCATCTATAGTCTGGGGAATATAAGGTGGTAGAATAACCAGAACAATCTATTTGATTTCCTTTTAAGATTAAAACATCATTTATGTCATTTATCTCGGAAGAGATACAAACAAACTTTTTACTTGTATGTTCACCTGACAGGTTAGGAATAGTTGCTTCGGGGATAATCTGATAATCCAAAGTATTATAACTCTTCAAATAATTATTCCCTTTTTCTGTAGTTAAATACCTAGCAAAAGGAGGACCAGATACAGTATATCCCATAAGAGTATACTCTGGATAAGTATCAAATATATTTTTGTCTGCATAAAATGCAGAATTCCTAATTCTCAATATAGTTCCAACCTCTAATTTTTCATTATTATATGCTACCTCATTAAAATCTCTTAGATGATAAATCCACGTTTTTAAGGTATTTGAAATAGAATCTAAATCCCCGCCAGATTGGAGAAATTTTTCAAACTTAGTAGAATTTTCATCTATAGATGTTAATAATTGATGCCTAGACCTACTTGCCGCACAATATTCTCTATAAGGAAGTTTGTTTAACAAAAAAATAGAGTGTTTACTATTATCTCCTACAAATTGAATATGCTTATCCTTACCACTAGTACATGATGAGTTACAACAACTAGTAATATTTGACAAATCTCCGATGTTATAAGAGGTTGGAACTGGCGTTGAGGCGACTCCTACGCTACCCAGATTTGCGGTATAAAGAATATTCCCACTACGACTTACAGGACAATTGGCTGATGATAAAGATACAGCTACTGTTGCATCGGGATTATTATAAACTAGATATCTAGGAGAACCTGTACCAGAAGCATCATACTGCGGATTCATATTATTAACCGCATTAATTATTGGTGAAGTAGTATTTACTCTACTAATATTAAGTTTTTGACCAGATTGATTTACTAATATCTTGTAGATCTGCTTCTCTTTATATGCTTCTAATTCATCATTATTCTCTCCGCCTTCATTTAGTCCCAATGGAGTAATATGAAATTCTACATAATCTACCGGGATTTTATAACTAGTGTATTGAGTTAAATCTATTGTAAAAGCTCCACTATATGTTGTGGATGAAGTGGTGATATACTCCTCTCCATATTCAGCCTCTGGAGCAGGTAAGGAAATACTAGACACATCTAATATTTTCTCATTTTCCAGCTGAGTTACAACTCCTCCAACAGAAACCCACAAACTATATTTAAAAGATGTAATGGTTCTATATGCAGAATATTTAAATAACCAATCTATCCATTTCTTTCTATTAAAATTGTGCCAACTAAAATTTATGTCATACGATAGTTCTACACTTTTTTCATCAAGTGTAACAATAGATTTACTCAATCTTATATCACTCCATGTTACCTCTGGGTCAGCTTTCATTATATCTGAGAAAGTGTAACCTTTGGGATATTCATAACCCTCTTCTGACCACATTTTATAAGCAAATATATGTGTGCTTATAATTAAGCATAAAAATAAAAGTATATTTTTCTTCATAATTTAAATCTTAAATTTAACGAATATGAGCTCTTACACCCAATGAAAATAAAGGACGACAATAAAATTCTCCGTTTAATGTAGGAGTTTCGCATCTATACATAAAATTCTGCGCAGCGGAAAGCAGTATGGATATTTGTTGTGAAACATAAGCCTCTAGGTTAAAGCCTACAGAGCCTCCCACCGAAAATGCATCTTCTACATTAGGAACTGTTTTATACTCCCATTCGTCCCATGCTAAATTTGCATTTGCTGTTAGACTTAAAAACAACCAACTGCATGGTTGCCACACCGCACACTCCACTCCAGGAGACAAGGTTATTCCCCTGTAAACAGATTGGCCGAAAAGGCCTTGCTCATAATCTACCCCAGTGTTAAATAACCATCGTCTGTGAAAACAATAATTGTAATTTACTCCCACATCCCACGTATTAAATAGTGCCGTTCCCACTCTAGCTCCAACAGAATGTATTCCTTTAACATGGATAAGACGTAAGTCTGATGCTTCCATAGTAGAAATTCCTAGAATCATTAAACTCAGAATTAAGATCTTCTTTTTCATATTATACTATTTAAAATTATTAACTCTCTGTGCTTTTAAAATCTCCTTACTTGAAATTGAAAACTCCAAATGCCTACCTCCGTTCTTTTCAAAAAGTTCAAAACACATAATCCTAGATTTAGGAATTGTAAACCTTTTAAAGAATAAAATTACCTCTACTTCTTCACCTGCAGGAATCATTTCTTTATATTTTTCATCGGAGAAATAAATGTAGAAAGGATAAATTTCTTGTTCTTGTAAAGCCAAATATTTATCATCTTTTTTATCCCTTATGTATGTTTTTATAAAGTCTATCCCATAATCTATATTATTAAGGTTTTCTAAGTGAAGACGGAAAAACAACCAATCATCTACAGAATAAATCCCGTCCAAAGACAATATCATTTTGTGATTAAGGTCTCCCAAATAATTATATCTAGGAGAAAGACTTGTTACATGTTTTGATACATTTTCTATTTTGGTTTTATCAAGAGGAGCTTCTGAAAATATTGCCATTTCACTTGAATCTCCTAAATATATAGACATATTTGAAGGTGTCTCATTGTATATCAAATTAAAAGGATATACACTTCCAGATTTTGTTATGATTGTAAAAGAAGCCTTATTTATATTTTTACTTAATGACTTTATCTTCACAATATTCTTTATCCCCAAAGCGCTATCAGCTATAACACTATCATTCCCTACCACGATATCTACAATATCTTCATTTGCTATAAAGTGTGTTGTCTTAGAAATAGAGACCTCAGCATCTTTATGTTTTATTATGCCTTCATTTATATCATATGCCAACACTTGAAGGGTCTTGTTATATTTTAATACATAAGAATAGTATTTACCATCTGATGTAACCACAGAAATGGTGGTAGATTCCATCTTAGCTTTTCTTGTTTTTAAACTCAAATACATTTTTTGAGACCACGTTTTACCCACAACATCATTACTTCCCAAATCTACATATTGGATTGAAGTGGGAAATTTTAATAACAATTGTTGAGTATTATTTACTAACAACGTATCTGGTAAGTTCTCTGAAAAGACCAACCATGGCATCGTAATAGCCCAAATGAAAAACAAAATCTTTTTATTCATACCTTATGTTTACTTGATAATTTGATGAAATATTTAATTTCTTTTCCTTTACCGCCGTTTGTGAAATAGATTTTATAGCAGAGGTAGCTGCATTCACAGCTCCTGTTATAAGAGGTAAACCTCCAGAAATATTTAAGTTTGTTGATGAAATAACATCATTTGCCATATCCCTTTTTGCCTCATCTATTATATTGTCTGGAGTATATAATCCCTCAAAACCATCTTGGTCATAAATAGATGCATTAAATGGTATTATCATGTTTTTATACTGAATATTTTCTATTTTTATCATTGCCCTTGAAGAACTAAATGATAACTGACCATATAAAAATGTATTTTGGGGAATATAAATTCCATCTATAGTAAACTCATCTATAATTCTAAATTTTACTATTGCACCTGTTTTTATATTTCTGTATTCACCATGAACCAAAGCTCGAATATCTGGTTTGTATTCAGGCTTCTCTTCAGTTAAACCATAAAAGCCATTATTCTTCTGTTTTCCAACCACTATTTCTGATCTTTTGATAACTTCTTGCTTTTTTTCTTCTTCTGGAGTAGTAACCAATCCCAGTTTTTCCTCCAGTTCTCTTCTTTTTTGTTCCAAAAGCATTTGCTTTTCTAATTCGAATCTTTCTCTATCAGAAATTCCTCTTTTCCTTCTTTTAGGTTTTGGCTCTTCTATAATCTCATCATGAGGTTCTTCAATAGAAGGTTCAACAGGTGACACCTCTGCAACTTGTGCAGAGGGCACACTGTCTTGTTCAATTAACCATGCAAAGGAATTTCTCTGACGATTTTCCAATCTTTTCTGCTCCTCGAGCCTTTGCTCTGCTCTATAAATAGCATCTAGACGGTTCTCAGACAAATCCTCTAAATTAGCCTCTGGCAATGAAGTATTGAAAGTGTCAACCTCCACCTGACCTTCTATATTAGTTCCACCTCCTAATATATAGAAGCTAAAAACCAAAAGAATGAAAACGAAAAACGAGAAAATATGTAATTTCTTTTGTTGTATATCCATCTTATCTTTTTACTTCTTTAATATCTGAATTGTCAATAATCTTCCATTTTTCTATAATAAATCCATGTGGATTATTCTCTGTTCGGGTGCTATTTACCAAATCACACTCTGTTTCTATATTCCTATATAAAATACTAGTTGACCTTATTATAGATGTTTTGCCGTAGGTATAAGCCTTATAAGGATATGTTGTATCATCTATCTTTACACTATCCACCATAATTTCACATAATATCCCAGCAGAAATTATACGTTCATAAAATCCCTCTTCCTTTAATCTTATATAGTAATCTGCAGCTACATTATCAGACAAAAACAAGGCCTTGTTTATGTTGTATTCTATCGCTGTTTTCTCCGGTGAAATGGTAAAAAAATATTCATGAAAACGTCTCACATGCGACATTGCTTCTGCGGTTCTATTATCCTCAACATTATGTGAAAGTGCTAGCAAAAGCGGTTGCCCATTTTCCAAAACATAAATCTTGTCTCTTTGAGCCTCTGCAAATTGGTATGAGGAATATATAACATATCCACCTATTGATAATGCAAAAAATGTTATCAAAATCAAGTAAATGCGAGTGAGTGCAAATGCTTTCTGAATGTTTTGTAAACTACTGAATGGATTCATTTTTTATATCTATCTGGTTTTATTATCCAATTTGAAAATTTTGGAATCTGTATGTAAATACAAATTGTTATTACACTTATTACTATTCCTATTATGTTTTTATTAAATAGGAAATCACGACTCAATTCTGGTAAAAGAAATTCATTACTTGAGTTTATTAACTCCTGAATCATCTCTATTAATGGGCCATAATAACAATGAATATTTACAACAGCCATAAAACTTCCTATCAAATATGAAAGAGTCGGTATTATCATTATTCTTAGATAATAGGTTATCCAAAGGCTTAAGTTTCCTGTAAAACTTGGCATAATAGAAAGTGCCAACATAAATGGACCTATTATTAGAAGAATTACTTTTGCTATTGAAACATATAATGGGAAAAAATATATCACGGCCATCTGAATATACTGTAGGAGATAGTCTAGGAATTCTATAACTAACCGGAATAAATTGACCTTGGTTTCTTCCTCTGATGGAGCAGACATACTAGAGTCTTCTGAAGTTATTTCTTGACAACCAGATTCTACTTCTTCCCGTTCATATGTTGCAACTTTATCTCTGAGTTTATCGTAATATTGATAATATTCAGTTTCTTTTTCTTGAAATTCCGTAATAATTTCTGAGTTTATACTCAAAGCGACAGATTCTGCTGGTTTTACTATTACATCAAACAAAGAAGAAAAAACAGAAAGAAAACTTATAACCAAACCTATTACAAAAGGTCTTAAATATGAATAAAAATTTATAACCTCTCCATTTGACCATTGTTTCCAGAGTTTAAATCCTATATATGCGAACGCAAAAATTCCACATATAATCTGTGACGAATAAACCAAAACATCTGAATATTCTAATACTTTCTCTGATATTTCATTAAAAGCATTGGCAAGCAGAGTACCCCAATTATTTAATGCCGTTGATGTCATTATTTTTTAGTATTTTGTTTCTTGCTTTGTGTCTTAGATGGTGACTTTGTTGTCTTGGTTTTCTTAATTCCCTCTGTGTCATTATCGGCTTCAAATGCCATAAACAAAGCCTCACGAGTATAAGCTCTAGCTTGTTTTGAAAACACCTCGTATGAGTTCTTTTTCTTAAAACGACTCTCTACATCTGATAATTTCTTCTTTACTTTTACTATTTCATCTTTTATATTATTAAGAATCTGAAGGCGTTCATAATCTGTCATCTCACCAGAAGAAGAAGTGGTACTACTAGACATTTTCTTAGATTCCTTTAATTTTTCACTCACTTGTTCACCCAAATCCACAGTAAAATTTAGAACATTATACACCTCTTCTTTGGTTAGTTCATCTAGTTCTGAAAACTTTTCATTTATATTTTTTACCTTTTGCACAACAGCATTACTCTCTTCTGCTATTTCTTTCACAACCAATGCAGACTTTATGAAATTACTTATTTTTTGAAGTTTCTTTAATGTTTCTTTATTTTGCTCCACTAGTTCAGAGGTATTATCTGTCTGTTGTTCTATGCTATACCTCTCTTGCATAGCCTCAGCCAATTCCTCTAAAAACAGAGTGAGTCGTTGAGTAATAGAAGCTGGGTCTGTTACCATAAACTGTGCATACATTGGCATTGGAGTGCAGCTCACCATTAAAAGAACCAATACAGATATGAAAAAATACTTTATATTCATAATATCAAAAATTAAGATTAGTATATTCTTTTATAGCATTTCTAATAGAACCTACCCGTTTCTCAAGTTCCATTAGTTTTGATTTTTCTGTTTTTTCTGTGGTATAAACCAAATATTCTTGTTTAGAAACTTCTAACGCATACACCCTAGAATTATTACCATTTAGTGTTATAAACACCTCTTTGTACGGATTTCTGTTAGAAAAATCTAACACTCTATTTAGCGACAATGCCAAGGCAATATCCTTCTCAGTTAACCCCAAAACTTGGGCGATTTCATCGAAAGTATTAGAATACTTTCTCTGATCAAGTAAAATTTTGCAATCAGCATTTCCCAAGATTGAATTTTTCACTACTTCATTTCCTATAATGTCCTCAATCTCTTGTGTTACTACAATGGCCTCCCCAAAATGTTTTCTTACAGTTTTAAAAAGATATTTAATAAACTCTGCTGTCCCAGCTTTAGAAATTGCCTTCCAAGCTTCCTCGATGAGAATAAGTTTTCTGGTTTGACCAAGTGATGGGTGTCTCATCTTTGAGATGAAAGTATCCATTAATATCAAAGTTACAACTGGGAATAGGGTCTTGTGGTCTTTTATATTATCAATCTCAAACACGATGAATCGCTTCTCGAGTAAATCAATATTTTCTGTAGCATTTAATAAATAATCATACATACCACCCTCACTATATGGTCTTAATACTTGAAGCAGATTTTCTATATCAAAATGCTCTCTTTCTACTTTAGCATCCTGCAATTTCTTTTTAAACTCTTTCCTTAAAAACTTATAGAAATTTGTAAACGACGGACTTGTTTTTTTATTTACAATTAACTCTATATAATCATTAATTGCAGTGGAAATATGAGTCTCCTCAACCTTGGTTATATTCTCTGTTTCACTCTTCCATAGACAAAAAACCAAAGAAGATAATTGCTCTTTTTTCTCAATGGTATAAATATCATCTTTTACAAAAAAAGGATTGAAACTGATAGGATTTTCTTCTGTATAGGTGTAATAAATGCCATCCTTACCACCTGTTTCCTCATTAATCATTTTGCAAAGCCCCAAATAACTATCGCCCACATCCACTATTACCACATGAGAGCCTTGTTCATAATATTGACGTACTAGGTGATTTGTAAAGAATGATTTCCCAGAACCAGAAGGACCAAGGATAAATTTATTTCTGTTATTTATCCATGATTTTTTCATTGGCAAATCTGAAATATCCACTTTAAGAGGAATTCCATTGAGTCTATCACAAAGCTTTATTCCAAAGTCTGCCTGCTGAGGTTTTGCGCAAGATTCAGTTTGAATTAAACACGTAGCAGGCTCTAAAAAAGTTAAGAATGTCATCTCAGATGGATATTGAGATTCACCACCTGGAATTCCAGCCCAAAAGATTTGAGGAGTAATCACATTGGTCTGGCTAACACAAATATCCAATTCTGATAATTTAGCAGCCACTAATGAGTTCTTTTTTACTAAAGAAATATAGTTTTTATCCCAAATTAAAACATTCATTGCAGCTCTAATCGGTCTTAAACTCTTTGATACTGCCTCATCTAGAAACTGCTCATTAAACTTACTATTGATAGAATTTTCACGAGAAACAGCAGAAAGTGATTTTTGCTGTCTGCCACTTTTTTCTATATCAGAAAGAATTTCTTTTGAGTCATCCAAAAAGAAATATTGATTATAAATATGAGAAAAGGGAATTCCCCATGCTAAAGATGAAGGGAATGACATAGGAAAAAATACATTGTTATGTGAATATGCTGGATCCTTCGCATAATTATATATCGTAGAGGGTAACTCCTCAAGATTTCCAATAGAAAAACAACTTACGTAATTGTCTCCTATTTTGAAATCAGTATCCTCTAAATATACATCCATCATAACTTTCTTTTCTTCATTAAACTCTAATGTCAAGTATTGTTCTATAGCCCCGCTCTGCTGTAGGTCTCCTAAGATCGCTCTCTTAGAAGAATGAGAAACCCCTATCCCATTCTCATTTAGAATACTAATAAATTGCGATACCTTATCACTGAAATCTTCCCATCTATGCTTGTCCAACATATCATTTGGAATAATTCTATTCCTACACAGAATAGACAACATGCTTGTGGTTTTTAGATTTTCCCTTGTTGATAAGGTTATAAAAACATATGATTTATGATTTAAAAATTCTCTTCCATTGAAGTGTTCAGAAGAAGATATAGATAAAAAACTATCAGAGATTGGTTCATCTTTAAATTCACAATTGTAGAATATATCTTGTTTGTGAACTATTGTATAAGAAGGTAAAACACGCAAAGCTCGCACCCACACTTGATGAAAGCGTTCATAATCATTTATTCCAAGAGAATAAACCTCTGGCAACGTTAACTCCAAAGCCATAGTTATGTCGGCAAACTTGCTTACCAAACAGTTATTCTCCCAAGCTAAAATAGGCAGATAATCTAATATTTTACTAGATTTTTTCATCTCTATCATCTACTATTTGAAATACTCTCTTATCTACAATGATGTGTTTTACTAACTTTTTTGATGCAAGTATTTGCATTAGGCCATATTCTCCATAAGTGTTATTCAATTTAAACACACTACATACTGCCAACAGAAAAGTGATAATACCTATGAATAATGCCCCCATAGCATTAAGTAGTAGTGATAGAATAAAGCTGAAAAACAATACGGTGAGTATTAACAGGACTAAGTAAAAGACATATTGTGCCTTCAGTCCAAAGAATTCTACAGGTTTACCTACTCCTCTGTTGACTTGAAATGTAGCCATCTTAATTTTCAATTATGAATTATCCTATGAAGAATGCCCTTATAGCAGTGACTGCTACAATAGCAAAAACACAAGAACCAAACCAAGAGGCTGCTGTTCTAGTAGTATCAGAACTTCCAGCAGACCATTTACCATACACTTTCACTGCACCAATAAAACCTATTACGGCACATAGAACATAAAATAAATTTGTAATAGGCTCTACATAAGATAAGATTTCTGAGTTGGCTTTTTCTAGCGCAGCTACTCCATTACCTTGAGCCATTAACGACGTAAAATTCAATAGGACCAGTGAAAACACACCAATCCCACGTTTAAAACTTTTCATACACGATGAGGTTAAAAAATTAATGATTAAACACTAAACTTCTGGACCTTAGATTTTTTTAAATCTGCTGAATCTTTCTTGAAGAATTTAAAATACAAAAAGACGGCTACGTTAAATACAATTAACGCAACAGACAGAAAGATCAGACAAGTAGTCCAACTTACTTTTTCTAATCCAAACATGATTATTCCAATAAGAATCAAGAGCTAAAAACCTACGTTGAGGTCGTAAGTTTCTGGTGCAAAGTAACGATATATTTTTCTATTTTTCAAATCATTTTGTGGCATTTTAACAAATATTTGCATTTGCTCGCCCTGTTATTATATTAATATTATACGGCCCTTTGTTAACATATTTTAACTACCAAAAGAAGATTAAACCCTCTGTTTCTCAGCTTATTTTGGCACTCTAAAAAAATATTTTGCTCGTTTTGTAGATATTTTTTAACTTTGTAAATTGTAAAAACTTTTTTGTATGGTTCTAAATTATATTTGGGCAGGTTTCTTTATAATAGCCTTTGTGGTGGCACTCATCCAATGCTTTGTTTTTGGAGACAATATGATATTTGCAAAAATTGTAGATAGCACCTTTGATATGTCTAAGTTTGCTGTTATGGATATTGCATTGCCACTTGTGGGTGTAATGACACTTTGGCTAGGGCTTATGAACATAGGCGAAAGAGCTGGTTGCGTGAGATTCCTTTCTAAAATAATAGGACCATTTTTTAGCCAACTATTTCCTGAAGTTCCAAAAAATCACCCTGTGCATGGGCAATTACTAATGAACTTTTCGGCTAATATGCTTGGGCTAGACAATGCCGCAACACCACTTGGTCTTAAGGCAATGAATTCGCTTCAAGAACTAAATCCAAATAAAGACACTGCATCTAATGCACAAATTATGTTCTTGGCGCTAAACACATCGGGGCTTACTCTAATACCTATTGCCATAATGGCACAAAGGTCTATACTTGGAGCAGCCAACCCAACCGACATATTTATTCCACTTTTAATAGCAACTTATTGCTCTACACTAATTGCTATTTTTTACGTTGGAATCAAGCAAAAATTGAGATTGCTAAATAAAATTTTTATCTCTTGGATAGGTGGAATTACAGCAGCAATTGGCGGACTTGTTTGGTATGTATCTACTCTGAGTAGAGAAGAAATGATGACATTCTCAAGCATTTTTAGTAATGTACTTTTACTTACCATTATTATCGCATTTATTGGTGGAGCGCTATATAAAAAAGTAAATGTATTTGAGGCGTTTATAGATGGAGCCAAAGAAGGTTTCACCACTTGTATAAAAATTATTCCTTATATGGTTGGAATGCTCGTTGGAATCGCTGTTTTTAGAGCATCTGGTGCAATGGACCTACTTATAATGGGAATTGAAAAAATAGTATCTATTTTTACCGATGAAACCGAGTTTATTGGAGCACTTCCAACAGCCTTTATGAAGCCTCTATCTGGTAGCGGTGCAAAAGCCATGATGGTGGAAGCAATGAAGACCTACGGAGTAGATTCATTTGTGGGCAGACTATCTTGTCTATTCCAAGGTGCTGCAGATACCACATTTTATATAATAGCTCTTTACTTCGGCTCTGTGGGCATTAAGAAAACTCGTTACGCAGTGAGCGCAGGTCTTATAGCAGACCTTGGCGGTGTAATTGCTGCTATATTAATTGGATATTTATTCTTTGCATAAAAAGTTATGATAAGCTATCATTTAGAAGGTGTAGAAAAACCTAAAATTTGTACAAGAAGAACATCTAAATGGGTAAAAGATGTGGCAGAAAAACATGGAAAAATAGTCGGTGAAATCGCCTATATTTTCTGCTCAGACGAGTACATAATAGATGTAAATAGAAAGTTCTTAAACCACGACTATTACACAGATGTTATCACATTTGACTATAGTGAAGGTAAGAAAATTTCTGGGGATATTTTTATTTCTCTAGACACAGTAAGAACAAATGCCGAGGCTTTCAATCAAGACTACTATAACGAACTTGAAAGAATCATTATACATGGCATTCTTCACCTTTGTGGTTTCAAAGACAAAGAACCTAAGGACAAAGAAGAAATGACATATCAAGAAGACGAAGCTATTAAATTACTTATAAAACCGCTTAAGAAATGACATTTGAATATGATGTAATAGTAGTAGGAGCAGGCCACGCAGGTTGCGAGGCAGCAGCTGCAGCAGCCAATATGGGTTCGCGTACATTGCTTATCACAATGGACATGAACAAGATTGCTCAAATGAGTTGTAACCCTGCTATTGGTGGTATTGCAAAAGGCCAAATAGTAAGAGAAATCGACGCTCTTGGAGGTTTCACAGGACTTGTTACAGACAGAAGTTCACTTCAGTTTAGAATGCTAAATCGTTCTAAAGGACCTGCAATGTGGAGTCCACGTTCTCAATGCGACAGAATCAAGTTTATTCAAAACTGGAGACAAGTCTTAGAGAACACAGAAAACCTATATATTTGGCAAGATACAGCCGTTGGTTTGATAGTAAAAAATAACACAGTTTGTGGAGCAAAAACTGCATTAAATGTCGATTTCATCGCAAAAAGTGTGGTACTTACAAATGGTACTTTCCTTAATGGTTTAATGCATATTGGTAAGACCCAACTTGCGGGTGGTAGATGTAGCGAACCTGCCAGCTATGGAATTACAGAACAACTAAAAGAACTAGGATTCACTACAGATAGAATGAAGACTGGTACTCCTGTGAGAATTGACATTAGAAGCGTAGATCTATCTCTTGCCACAGAACAACCAGGAGAAACAGATTTCCATAAATTCTCATACCTAGACGAACCACTACGTCCACTTAAACAACTACCTTGTTTTACTCTAAACACAAACGAGGAAGTACACGAAGTGCTTCGCAATGGACTTGCAGATTCTCCTCTTTATAATGGTCAAATAAAGAGTATCGGACCACGTTATTGTCCAAGTATTGAAACTAAAATTGTAACATTTGGCGAGAAAGATTCTCACCCACTATTTCTAGAACCAGAGGGAGAAAATTCTACCGAATATTACTTAAATGGATTCTCTTCTTCTCTTCCACTAGAAGTACAATTGAATGCTCTACAAAAAATACCAGCATTTAAAAACATTCATATTTTCCGCCCAGGTTACGCTATAGAATACGACTTCTTCGACCCTACCCAACTACTACATAGTTTGGAAACAAAACTTGTGAAGAACCTATTCTTTGCAGGTCAAATAAACGGTACAACCGGTTATGAAGAAGCAGGCGGTCAAGGTTTAGTAGCAGGTATAAATGCTCACCTTGCAGCAAACGGAACAGACCGCTTCAGCCTAGGCAGAGACGAAGCATACATTGGTGTTTTAATAGACGACCTTGTAACAAAAGGCGTAGATGAACCATACAGAATGTTTACCTCTCGCGCAGAATACCGCATATTACTTCGTCAAGACGACGCAGACCAACGCCTAACTCCTAAGTCTAGAGAAATAGGACTTGCAGACGACAGACGTTGGGATTTACTTCAAGACAAGATTAAATATTGTGATGAACTAAGCCAAGTATTACGCGAAGCTTCTGCAAAACCTGAGCAAATAAACGAAGGCCTACTTGCAATAGGAAGCACAGAATTGAAACAAAAACAACGCCTTGGTGAAATACTTCTTCGCCCTGGAGTAGATATAAATTTCCTTGCAGAACGTGTTCCTGTCTTACGCAAAGCGATAGATGCTCTTCCTGAAAATCGCAAAGAAGAAATCATGGAAGAAGTAGAAATAACATTTAAATATTCTGGCTATATCGACAGAGAAAAACAAATAGCAGAGAAGCTACACCGCCTAGAACATATCAAAATAAAAGGCAAATTTGACTATGCTTCTATCACTGCTATCTCTACCGAAGCACGCCAAAAACTAATTAAAACAGACCCTGAAACCATAGCACAAGCAAGCCGCATTCCAGGAGTTTCTCCTAGCGATGTAAATATCTTGTTGGTTATGATGGGGAGATGATGTTAGTTTTTTTTCGAATGTTCCACGTGGAACATTCGAAAAAGATGGTGCAATTTTGAATCAGCCTGTGTGTCATTCGACACACACAATTGTCGCGACTCGGCAATGCTTAAGCGAGCTTATCATTGCTCTCATCGCTTCAATTGTTCCACGTGGAACAATTAACATACTTATACCATATGCAAACCGTAAAAGAAAACATTAGAAAGATTAAGGATTTTCCTGAAAAAGGAGTGGTATTTATAGATTTAACCACAGTGTTTAAAAACGCAGAGTGCATGAAAAAAATAGAAGATGCTCTTTACGAAACCTATAAAAACGCAGGTGTAACCAAAGTAATTGGTATAGAATCTAGAGGCTTCTTCTTCTCTACAATTTTGGCAAACAGAATTGGAGCAGGCTTCGTGCCACTTAGAAAAAAAGGAAAACTTCCAGCAGAAACTCTAGAAGTATCTTACCAAAAAGAATACGGAGTTGATACTATTCAAATCCATAAAGACGCGCTAACAGAAGATGACGTTGTAATTCTTCACGACGATATTCTTGCAACAGGCGGCACAATTAAAGCTGCAATTGAACTAATCAAAAAGTTCAATGTAAAGAAAATTTTCGTTAGTTTCATCGGAGAAATCGACTTCCTTAAAGGTAGAGACAAGATAGACGAAGACGTTCAAGTTGATGTATTAATGCACCTATAATTGGCAAAGAATTCTCACATAGAAAAAATAGTTAGTACACTTCCCCACTCTCCGGGAGTGTACCAATATTTTAATGCAGATGGTGAGATTATTTATGTGGGCAAAGCCAAAGACCTTAAGAAAAGAGTGTCGTCTTATTTCAACAAAACAGACAAATCTGTAAAAGTTCAGGCTCTGGTAAAACATATAGCCGATATAAAATACATAGTGGTTGACACAGAAAATGACGCTCTACTTCTTGAGAACAACCTGATAAAACAATATCAACCACGATACAATATTCTCCTTAAAGACGGCAAAACCTATCCATGGATTTGCGTCACAAAAGAAGATTTTCCTCGTATATTCAAAACTAGAATTATTATGCGTGGAGCCGAGTATTTTGGCCCATATAGTTCTGTTTGGATATTGGATACTATCCTAGATTTAATCAAGCAAATCTACCCTATTAGAACCTGTCGTTTTCCAATAAACGAGGAGAGTATAAAACAAGGCAAACACAAAGAATGTTTGGAGTATCATATAAAGAATTGTATGGCTCCATGTGTAGGTTACCAAACCAAAGAAGAATACCAAAAAATTATCGGTGAAATCAGGGAAATTATAAAAGGCAACAGTAAATTTATTGCAGAGAAAATCCTTGGAGAAATACACAAATGTGCAGAAGAACTTCGCTTCGAAGAAGCCGAAGAACTAAAGCAAAAATACCTTGCCATTATCAATTTCCAAAATAAAACTGTGGTAACTACAGCCACCGATGAAAACCTAGATGTAATGGCATACGATGTGGACGAAAAGTCTGTTTACATCAATATGCTTCAAATAGTAAATGGTAGCATAGTAAAAGGTCTTACAATTGAATACCAAAAGCGAATAGACGAAGCAGATGAGGAGATTTTAGCCCTAGGATTACTAGAACTTAGGAGCAGACTTCAGAGCGATTCTAAAGTGATTTTAGTGCCGTTTATGCCAGACATAGAACTAGAGGGTATAAGCCTAAAAGTGCCGATGAAAGGGGACAAAAAGAAGCTTATCGACCTTTCTATGCAAAATGTAAAACAGTACAAACTCGACAAACTAAAACGCAACGAAGAACTAAATATCGAACAAAAATCAACACAGATTTTGTTCACCCTAAAAGAAAAACTTGGACTTAATAAACTGCCTATTCATATAGAATGTTTCGACAACTCAAATATATCTGGAACAGATGCAGTAGCAGCCTGCGTGGTTTTCAAAAAGGCCAAACCAAGCAAAAAAGATTACAGAAAGTATAATATAAAATCTGTTGTTGGTCCAGACGACTATGCTTCTATGCGCGAAGTGGTATATAGAAGATATAGCAGACTAATGGAAGAAGCTCAGCCCCTACCCGACCTTATTATTGCCGACGGTGGAGTTGGTCATATTGAAACAATAAGAAAGGTTGTAGAGGACGAACTAAATTTAAACATACCAATTGCTGGTCTTGCAAAAAACGACAAACACCGAACACGCGATTTGATTTTCAACAATCAAGTCATTAGCATGAAGACCAACGATGTTTGTTTTAATTTTCTAACACAAATTCAAAACGAGGTTCACAGATTTGCGATAGAATTTCACAGAGACAAGAGAAGTAAGTCTCAAATCAAATCTGAGCTCGACGAAATACCAGGAATAGGCCCAAATACAAAAGAAAAACTCCTAAAGGAGCTAAAAAGCGTAAAACGCATCCAGAATGCAGAAATTTCTGAACTAGAAAAAATTATCGGAACTCACAGAGCATCAATAGTTTACGAGTATTTTCACACCAACTAAAGCCTCTGAGAATTGAAAATTTAAATAAAACCGTATAACAACACACAAAAAATAGACTGTAAATGAGAGTTTTAATACAAAGAGTAAAACAGGCGAGCGTTAAAGTAGAGGAAAAAATTACAGGCGAGATAAAACAAGGTTTTCTACTTTTAGTTGGTTTTGAAAATGCAGACACCGACGAAGACCTAACATGGACTGCCAACAAAATTTCAGCACTTAGAATTTTCGACGACGAAAACGGAGTGATGAACAAATCTATTTTGGAAGTAGACGGAGAAATTCTTTGCGTTAGTCAGTTCACCCTTTTTGCCATGACAAAAAAAGGAAACAGACCTTCTTACTTCAAAGCAGCAAAAGGTGAGATCTCCGAACCATTATACAATCAATTTTGCGAAAAATTAAAATCAATATTAAACAAAGAAATTCAAAAAGGAATTTTTGGTGCAGATATGAAAGTGTCGCTTATCAACGACGGACCTGTTACCATTTGGATCGATTCAAAAAACAAAGAATAAATAGATATGAAAAATTTTGATGAACTTTTTAAAGGTTATAATTTTACATTAACCGAAGGTCAAGTTAAAGAGAACGTAAAAACTCTTATCGATAACTTATACGAAAACACAGACCGCCCAAGTAATATCAAAGACCTATTTGGTCACATTGAAATTACTTCACTTAGCACCACAGACAACGAAGAAAAAATCGTTAGCCTAGTGGAAAAAATTAATGCGCTTGACGAAAACTTCCCAGAAATGGGTAAACCTGCAGCCATCTGCGTTTATCCAGCTTGGGTAGAAACAGTGAAGAACACCCTAACAGAAGACGTGAATATTACCACCGTAATTGGTTTCCCTTCTTCTCAAACCTTTATTGAAGCAAAAGTAGCAGAAACTGGTCTTTCACTTATGGCTGGTGCAAATGAAATAGATATGGTTATTTCTGTAGGTAAATTCCTACAAGGAAACTACGAAGAAGTGTTTGAAGAAATAGAAGAAATCAAACTTTCTTGTCACGGAGTAAAACTAAAAGTTATTCTTGAAGCAGGCCTATACCCTACTCCTCAAGACCTTTACAAAGCATGTATTCTTGCCATGGAAGCTGGAGCAGACTATATTAAAACCTCTACAGGCAAAGATGCTGTGGCTTCACTATACAACGCATACGTAATGTGTAGAGCAATATATGACTTCAATGAAAAAACTGGCGTTAAAGTTGGTTTTAAGGCTGCTGGTGGCATTGTCTCTACCCAAGATGCACTTTTATACCTAACAATAGTAAAAGGCGTTCTAGGCGAAGATTGGGTAAACACTACAGACTTCCGCATTGGTGCAAGCCGCCTTGCTAACAACATCCTCTCTGCAGTAAGTAAAGAAGAAGTAAAATATTTCTAAAACAACAAGTGCTGATGTCAAAACATCAGCACTTTTTTAATGTAAATTCTAATATCAAACCACCATTTTTTCTATTAGAAGCTACTATCATCCCTCCATGAAATTGTACTGCATGGTGCACAATTGTAAGCCCCAATCCTGTTCCACCTTTCTTGCGAGAACGTCCATTATCTACTCTATAAAACCTCTCAAAAAGGTGTGATAATTTCTCTTCATCTACCCCATTTCCATCATCCTCAAAACGAATTTTACAAAACTTATTATTGTTTTTAACTAAAGTAATATAGATATTTTTACCTCCTGAATAGGAAATAGCATTCTCCGTTAGATTACGAAATATAGAAGCAATTAATGAAATATTACCATTTATTACTACCTCTTCATTGAAGTTTGAATGTAGGGTAAAACGCTCGTTGACTGGCATTATTTTCAATTCTTCGTCTATTTCATCTATTATACTATTGATTAATACAGGTTCTTTTTCTATTAAGTGAGCACCCCTTTCCATCCGCGTAATTAGAGAAATAGAAGCTAATAATTTACGTAGTCTTGTATTATGTACATAGCACCTACCTATAAGTTCCTGACGTTTCTCCTCTGTTAAATCTATACCAGAAAGAAGAGTTTCAAGACATACTTGAATAGAAGCAACAGGAGTTTTAAGCTCATGATTAAGATTATCTGTAAGTTCTCTTCTAATACGGTTTTTCTCTTTCTTTTGTTTATTTGAGATAATATCCACCAACCTTCGTGTGTCAAAGAAAGCAATAATACTAACCAAAATACTAATAAAAAGTATTACTGCAAGCGACACCCAATCAGAAAAAAGTATTTTGTATTGGAAAATAATAATACTAATGGTAATAATCCAAATAAAGGAAAGAACCATTAAATAAAGCTTCTTGTGATAAGAAATTTTAATCGCTAAATCCATAACCAAATCCAGAACGTGTTACTATATATGAACCGTATGGGCCAATTTTTGAACGTAAACGAGTAATATTTACATCTATAGTTCTATCTAGCACCACCACTTCGTCACTCCAAACTCTACTCAAAATTTCTTCACGAGAACATATCTTACCACGTTGAAGAATAAGATAAGCTAACAATTCAAACTCCTTTTTAGCCATTTTTACCTCTACCCCATCCACTATACAACGTTTAAACTCTAGATTTAATTGCAAGCCATTTACTTGCAGAAAACGTGGTTTTTCAGGTACTAGTTGCGATTCTTTATTACCAGAAGAACGACGCAAAACACTCTTCACGCGAGCAATCACATTACGGATAGTATATGGCTTCACAATATAATCATCTGCACCTATATCAAGCCCCATTATCATATCATCTTCTGAGTCTCTAGCAGTGCAAAAAATAATTGGAATATTAGCAGTTTTAACGTCAGATTTTAGGATTTTTGCCATTTTAATTCCGCTAGTTTCACCCAACATTATATCCAAAAGAATAAGAGAATAACTAGGTAAATCTAGCGATAATGCTTGCTCTGCACTAAAAGCAATATCCACATCAAATCCCTCATTCTCTAAATTTATCTTGAGTACCTCGCATAGAGTTTCCTCATCGTCCACTATTAATATACGTTTTACTGGCATCTAAGTAATATTATATAATTAGCCCGTAAAAGTATATAGAAAAATTGAGTTTACAACATGGGTATAAAAAATTTAATAAAAATGTAACAATTTCTGAACAACCATTTCACAAAACACTAATCGCCTTGAAATATTTATGAAACGTTCTGCTCATACATTTGTTTATGAAACACTAATCTAAAACGTATGAATACAAGAATAATAATCGTAGATATTATAACATTTATCTGCCTTCCAGTGTGGGCAAACGATGAAACGAAAAATATTATATTAAACGGAGGCAATATCTCAACCGCACTATTTAATTCTCAAGAAAAATTTTGGAATTATAGTTATGTAATGAAAACTCTTTATGGCACAAAAGAAGAATTGGGTATTACAATCACGTATCAGTTTACAGAATGGATTTCTGCAGAGGCAATCATTATCAATGGAGATATTAAAGGGAAAGTAAATCACGGAGTGGGACTAAATTTTACACCAATCAAAGGGTTACATATGAGAGTGTATTCTGCACTGAATGATTGTGGGGAAAAGAAAAAGATTACTATGGTAAATTTAGCAGCATTTTTGGGGTATAAATGTGAGAGATTTTGTATCGGAGCAGAATATAATCATATAGTAAATTCAGCCTATACTTTTGGCTGCGATTTCTTTGGATACAGCCTTTTTGCATCTGTGAAAATCTCAAAAAATGCTGATATGTATGCCAGATTTGATGGGCTTTATTCCAAGGAAAAACTAAAACTCTTTAAAAATGAAAAATCTGCAGTTATAGGTTTTGAATTCAAAGTAAGAGAAAAGTTAACAATCACCCCAAACTTTAAAATGACTATCTCCGAAAACGCTCTTCAACCTAACAATTTCATTGCATACCTCAATTGTACATATAATTTTTGAGCCTAAAAAAGGCTGGCTCGCAGTAAAACGAACCAGCATATACTATATTGATTGAAGTTGAATAAATGATGTTATTTCACTTCAAATAAAGCTCCAAATAACTACAACCCAAACCAGCCATAATTGCAAATGTATAAATTATATTTTACATTTCCTTAATTTATACTAAAAAAACATAAGAATATCAATCCTTAAGACACCCTATTGGAATCACATAAACCCCATCTTTTCTTTTATAAGCATAATCTCCCACACCTATTACAACTGCCATAAATGAAGGAGCTGACATTTTTTCTGTGTCTATATTATTAGCTAGACTAATTAAACTACTAGCACCTTCGTCTATATTTTTATCTCCTCCCAATTTCACCTCTATCAAAGCATAAGTTCCATTACGTCTATGAAGCACAGCATCACATTCTAGTCCATTACTATCTCTATAATGGTAAAGTTTACCATCTAAAGCTTCTGCATAAACGCGTAAATCTCGCACTACCATATCCTCAAAGAAGAAACCAAATGATTTGATGTCCTTTATTAGGTCTCTTGGACCAAGACCAAGCGATGCTGTTCCTATACTTGGGTCAACAAAATGGCGAGTATCTGTAGTTCTAATTGCCGCTTTACTACGAATATTTGGATTCCATGCTTCTAAATCCTCTATAACATATAGTTTTTTTAATGCTTTTATATAATCTGCAATAGTATCCTCATCAAGAGTACTTAAATCATTAGAAAGTAAATCTTTTCTAATTGTAGAATAAGGTATTTGTTGTGAAATATATCTTGCGTAGGAACGCAATATTTGTCTTGCTCGTTCAGGACTTCGTTTAGTATTATCTACACGCTGAATGTCTTTATTTACCACAGAATCTACATAATCAAAAGCTTGGTCTAAAGCTAATTCTTTGTTGATTAGAGATGCCCATGGCCATCCACCACGGCACGTTAAATAAGCAATATCCTCTATATTGAGTTGATTCTTTGTTACCTCAAAAGGTTTTTCATCAAATAAATCTCCTAAACTAACAGTTCAACTAGATTCCTCAGATTCATAAAGACTCATAGGACGCATTTTTATAAACGCAAATCTTCCTGTACCACTATGAATAGTATCCTCTGCATCTGGTAATACGGAAGAACCTGTTAAAATAAATTAAGAAGGTTCTCCACGTCTATCAACTTCACTACGTATAGAATCCCATAAAGATGGAAGGGTTTGCCATTCATCAACTAATCGTGGAGTACTACCTTCCAATAATGTTTTTGGACTTATTTCTATAAGTTGTTTACTTTGTTGAAGCACAGCTGAGTCTCCTAAATCTAGTAAACTTTTTGCTAATTGCTTAGCTGTTGTTGTTTTACCACACCATTTAGAACCTTCAATTAATACTGCACATTTTCCTAAAACCTTACGTTTTAGAATCCTATCAAATATACGTTTCTTATAATTTCTCATAATCACTACATCTACAAAGCAAAAGTAATGATTATAAATCAATTAAGCAAACTTTTTTATAATTTTCGGTGAATTGTGACGGTTTCATTCGGTAAGTTGAGATGATTTCGTTCGGTGAATTGTGACGATTTTGTTCGGTAAGTTGAGACTAAAAAGGCTGGCTCGCAGTAAAACGAACCAGCCTATACTATATCATTTATATCACTTAAACTTACTTTTAAACATTAAATCTAAAGTGCATAATATCTCCGTCTTGTACTATATACTCCTTACCTTCTACACTCATCTTGCCAGCCTCTTTACATGCAGCTTCTGAGCCAAGAGCGATAAAGTCTTCGTATTTGATTACTTCGGCACGGATAAAGCCTTTTTCAAAGTCGGTGTGGATAACACCAGCACATTGAGGTGCTTTCCAACCACGGTGGAATGTCCAAGCACGCACTTCTTGCACACCTGCAGTAATGTAAGTTTGAAGGTCTAGAAGTTTGTAAGCAGCTTTAATTAAGCGAGCAACACCAGATTCTTTAAGACCAACTTCTTCAAGGAACATTTGACGTTCTTCATATGTTTCTAACTCTGCAATATCTGCTTCTGTAGCTGCCGCAACAATAAGAATTTCTGCATTTTCATCCTTAACTGCCTCACGCACAGCATCTACATATGCATTACCATTTACTGCAGAAGCCTCATCCACATTACATACATACATCACTGGTTTGTCTGTAAGAAGACAAAGGTCGCGAACAAGTTTGCGTTGTTCTTTGTCTAGTTCTACAGTACGAGCAGATTTGCCTTGTTCAAGAGCTTCTTTATACATAGCATAAATAGTATAAAGTGCTTTAGCATTTTTGTCGCCTGCATTAGCTTGTTTGTATACTTTTTGGATACGTGAATCGATAGTTTCAAGGTCTTTAAGTTGAAGCTCCATATCGATGATTTCTTTGTCACGAACAGGGTCAACACTACCATCTACGTGAGTTACATTTTCATTATCAAAACAACGTAAAACGTGAAGAATTGCATCAGTTTCACGAATATTAGCCAAGAATTTATTACCCAAACCTTCACCTTTACTAGCACCTTTTACAAGACCCGCAATATCCACAATTTCTACAGTGGTAGGAACTATACGTTGAGGATTGATAAGATTTGCAAGTTCATTCAAACGTTCGTCAGGCACAGTTATCACACCCACGTTTGGTTCGATAGTACAGAAAGGGAAATTAGCTGCTTGAGCTTTTGCGTTAGATAAACAATTAAAAAGAGTAGATTTTCCAACATTAGGAAGGCCTACTATACCGCATTGTAATGCCATAAACTATAATTTTTATTAATTTAGTGGCAAAAGTACTAAAAAATAACTACTTTTGCCGTATATATAGCGAATATATTTACATGGATAAGACTTCAAAAATAATACTTAGCATATCAATCGTACTTATTTTAGCCCTTGGGGGATTCATTTATTTTCAATTTTCTAAACTTTCAGAAACAGAAAATCAGTTAAATGAACTTACTCAAGTAATGGAATTTGAAAAACAACAATCCATAGAAGAATTTGAAAAACTTGCTATGGAGTACGAAGAATTCTATATTGAAACAAGCAACGATTCACTACTAAAACTTTTTGATGAAGAAAAACAAAAAGTTCAACAACTCCTACAAGAACTTAAAACTGTAAAAGCAACTAACGCGCGTAGAATCAAGGAATTACAAAAAGAACTTGGCACTGTTCGTAATGTTCTGAAATCTTATATTTACAAGGTAGATTCACTAAACACAGTAAACGACAACCTTAAAAAAGAAAACTATCAGGTAAAAAAACAAATAGAAGAAGCCAATGAAGTGGCTCGCCTTTTAGAAGAAAAAACAAACGAATTGGATGCAAAAATAAACCTTGCATCTATCCTAGAAGCAAGTGAAATTCAAATTAAAACCCTTAATAAAAAAGGTAAAGTAACCAGATCGCTTAAAAAAATTACCAATATAGAAATCTGCTTCCAAGTTTTAAGAAATATCACTGCAGAAAGAGGTTACAAAACTATTTACATACGCATTGCAGACGCAAATGGCGAAGTACTTACTGTAAGCGGAAATACATTTGAATTTGAAGACAAAGAGCTTGTTTATTCAGCAAAAAAAGAAATAGAATACAACGGCGAAAACACCCCTGTTTGTATGTATTATAAAATTATAGACCCACTACAAACAGGATCTTACTCTATTGCAATTTTTGCTGATGGCAACTTAATTGGTACCACAGGATTTGTTTTGAAATAATATGAGCAGTATATATTTGCATATTCCATTCTGCAAAAAACGTTGCACATATTGTAATTTCTTTTCCACTACACTGCTTGAAAAACAAGAGGAGTATGTAAATATCTTGCTTAAAGAAATAGAACTTAGAAAAAATTATATCACAAATCCTAGCACTATTTACCTAGGTGGTGGCACTCCCTCTACTCTGCCTATAGAGCTTCTAGAAAAGATTTTTACCTCACTTGACAAAAATTTTAATCTGTCGAATGTAGAAGAAGTTACTATAGAATGTAATCCAGACGACATTAATATAGACTACGTTAAAGGACTTAAAAGCCTGCCTATTAATAGGCTGAGTATGGGTATTCAAACCTTCAATGAAGAAGAACTAAAAGTTTTAGGTAGAAGACACAATGCCAAAAATGCCATTAAAGCAGTAGAAAATGTATATAATAGTGGAATAAAAAATATTAGCATAGACCTAATGTATGCCCTTCCTGGCCAATCTCTATCTACCTGGGAAGAAAACCTAAATATCGCACTTAGTTTGCCTATTTCACATATTTCTGCATATCATCTTAGTTATGAAGAAGATACTCCCCTTTATAAACTAAGAAATTTGGCATTTGACGAAGAAAAAAGTCTTGAATTCTTTGAACTTCTAAGTGAAAAAACAGCAGAAAAAGGCTTTGAACACTACGAAATTTCCAATTGGGCAAAAGACGGAAAATACTCAAAACATAATAGTGCCTACTGGCAAAACAAACCATACCTTGGCATTGGTGCAGGAGCACATTCATACAATCTAAATGAAAGAAGATGGAATTTCTCCTCACTGAACGATTATATAAATGGTGTTTTAAGCGAATCTGAATACTCAGAAAACGAAATCCTAACTTCGGAAGATAAATACAACGACCTTATTATCACACAGCTAAGAACCAAATGGGGATTGGATATAAACCTGATTGAAGGAAAATATCTAAAACACTTCCAAAGAGAATCAGAAAAGTTTGTAAAAGAAAATCACCTTAAAATTACAAACGAAAATAGAGCCATACTCACCCACTCTGGCATATTTATTTCGGACTATATAATGCGAGAATTAATGTTTGAAGTTGAATAAAAAGCGTACTTCTGCGTTACGCTTGCCTTCGAAATCCTCATTTACCTCTAGTAAACTCCGGTTTCTCAGACTTCGCAAGCCTTGAATTACATCTTTTTATTCAACTCCATAGAAAATTTTAGTTATATTTGCAACGAGAATAAAGCTACATTTTTTATTATTAACCACACATATTCTGCCCCATACAGAATATGTATTAAATGTATGTTTTATTTTATGACAGAAACAGAAAAACTTCATCGTATTGCTATAAGTTTATTTAAGAAAATAAACTTCTCAAATCTTCAATACATTTTTAATTATCTAGACTCTGTGGAGGAATTTTTTCATTTGGATGAAACTATATTAAATGAAATTCCAAATATTAATTCTCCATTTTTAGAAGAATATAAAGCACAAATCCCTATTTGTATTGAAAAAGCTAAAAGAGAACTCGAATATGTAGAAAAAAATAATATTCAAATTCATTTTTTCACAGACAAAACCTTTCCAAAACGTCTTCTAGAATGTCAAGATTGCCCAAAATTAATTTATAGTAAAGGCGTAGCAGATTTCAATAAACATAAATATTTAGGGGTTGTAGGTACAAGAAAAGCTACAGAATATGGCAGAAACACTTGCTTTAAATTAATCTCCGAATTAGCAAAAAGTCAGCCTAAATTATGTATAATTAGTGGTCTAGCCTACGGAATAGATATTGCCTCTCACAAAGCTGCATTAGAAAGTAATATCCCCACTATTGGAGTTATCGGAGGTGGTTACGATTATTTTTATCCTAAAGCACATTACAATACATCGCTAGAAATGCAAAAAAGAGGTGCTGTCATCACAGAATTTACTCACGATACACATCCAGAAGGCTTTAATTTTGTACAAAGAAATAGAATTATTGCTGGTATGAGTGATGGTGTACTTGTAGTGGAAAGTGCAGCAAAAGGAGGTAGTTTAATTACTGCAGAACTTGCTTATTCGTACAACAAAGATGTAATGGCTGTGCCAGGCAAAATTTGTGATTCAGTATCTATGGGTTGTAATAGCTTAATAAAATCCAATAAAGCTGCGCTTGTGGAAAATGCCAAAGATATAGAACGAGTTATGTGCTGGGAACATGATAATACATTAGAATTGGGATTAGAATTATTTCCTGTTCTTTCAGATAAAGAAACACTTATAGTAGATATTATAAGAGAAAAAGGAACAATTCATGTTGATAATATTTCAGAACTTTCGGGTATAAAAATATCAGAACTCTCTGCCCTTTTACTAAATTTGGAATTCAAAAATGTTGTGAAAAGTATACCTGGAAATCAATATATGTTATATTAATTAGAAGTTAAATAATAAACGAGAGTATTTTTATATCACGTGATATAAAAAAACAAAAGGTGTTCACTCTTGAACACCTACTTGCTAACCTTAAAATCAAATACTATGAAAAAATCACAATGCAAATGTAAATGTATTTTTGTTACCAAACATATTATTAGACAATTATTTATCTAAATTAAAAAATTTTTAGAGTGTAATCGTTTGCATTATTACAATGCTGTTACAAATTTTATTTATGAGAGAAAAAATATGATTTTTAGCCTAAATTTATATTATTAACAAGTTATCAAAAACCTGTTGAAAACTGAAGTATAAAAAATGAAAAATAAATTTGGAAATATCATTTAAGCGCTGGTATATATAAGATTTCCATATCTAAAAATTTTAAGCCATTTATTTTAGATAAACTATTAAACATAAATATTTACATAAAAATGCAGTTTGTAAGAAAAAAATTATCTACATTTGTAGTTATTAACAGGTTGTTGATAACTATCATAAATATAAGATTATTAGAAATTTAAGTGAGAAATCCATTGTTAATAACGTTGAGTTTTATCTTAATAACTTAAAAAACAAATTTTTAGGGGATTTTTTACTAACATATTAACAATACTTATTCTTCCTATTTTTTTATCTTAATTTAATTTTGATTTTAAAGAATAAAGACATAGAAACCCAAAAATGTTGAAAACATGAATTACGTTGAGGAAATTAAAAAACTAAAGGCAGAAAAAAATGCTGTGATTATGGCTCACTATTATCAGTCAGCCGATATTCAAGATATAGCAGATTATATAGGAGATAGTTTGGCACTTGCTCAGTGGGCAGCAAAAACAAATGCAGACATTATAGTAATGTGTGGTGTGCATTTTATGGGGGAAACTGCAAAAATCCTTTCTCCAGAGAAAAAAGTATTAGTTCCAGATATGGCCGCTGGTTGTTCTCTAGCTGATAGTTGTCCTGCAGATGAGTTTGCTGAGTTTGTAAAACAATATCCAGACCATACAGTGATTTCATATGTGAATACCACAGCTGCTGTAAAAGCTCATACAGATGTGGTAGTAACATCTACAAATGCTAAAAAAATAGTAGATAGTTTTCCACAAGATGCAAAAATAATCTTTGGTCCAGATAAAAACTTAGGTGGTTATATCAATGCTGTTACAGGCAGAAATATGATACTTTGGAATGGTTGTTGCCATGTACATAGCCAATTTTCTATAGAAAAACTTAAAGAATTGAAGGCTGAGTACCCAGAAGCAGAAGTTTTGGCACACCCAGAATGTAAAAAAGAACTATTAGATTTGGCAGATTTTATTGGTTCTACAGCTGCTTTACTTTCATATTCTGGTAAATCTGATAAAACACAATTTATAGTAGCTACAGAAAGCGGTATTCTTCATCAAATGAAGAAAGATTACCCAGAAAAAACATTTATACCAGTGCCTCCAGAAACAGGAAATTGTGCATGTAATGAATGTAATTATATGCGTATGAATACCATGGAGAAACTATATAATTGTCTTAAAAATGAATCTCCAGAAATTATAGTAGATAAGGAAGTGGCAGAAAAGGCAGTACGCCCTATTATTAAAATGCTTGAAATGAGTAATTAATTACCATTTCCAATTGAGTAGTAAATGAAAATCAGTTTTATTAGATCCTAATATTTCTTCATTTCCACTACCAATTACATTTCTATCTACAAAGAAGGTATTAGATACTTTAAAACAAAGCTGTAAGTTTTTGAATATCTTATAGTTGAAGTTGAAAAAGAATCTAATACCTTTTCCGTTATATTGATTAGATGAAAATGCATATAGAACATCATTTTCATAACTATAAAACCTATTTTCATATTCAGATGCATTAAAAAATGCAAGCCTTAATATAAAATTGATTTTCTCCCATTTCCACCCCAAATCTTGATAAAGGAGATAACCACTACTACCCTTTTCATTTGCGTATTTATAATAATTATACATTACACCCGACTTAAATACAGCTCCATTTATAAAATTACCATTATAAATTACAGAAACAGAATGTTTAAAATATGGAAGTGTTGGCCTTATATGTTCTTTAGAATCTACATCATCTTTTTCTTTACTATCAAAACTATATTTAATATTAAGTAAATGATTTTCAGCTACATTATAAGAAAAAAGAGTATTTATTTTATACCCTACAGAAGGTTTACTTATTAAATATTTTTCTTCCAAAAAGAAACAAATATCTGCACTATTATACCATTTGAATTTTTCATTTATATTCCAATTAAATGCCCATAAAAAACCTGTTTCACCACTATTTTCCTTCATCGAATAAGCATTAGCAAAACTACTACTATAATTTTTATCATAATATCTTATCATAAGATTAGTAGAAATATTATACTCAGTATTTAAATAAAAATTGTGAAGCGTGGCAATATTTCCTTTTTTATCAATGGCACATTCCCCTGCCCAACCATAATTTTTATAATAAAATCTATAATCAATACCAAAGTTTAAATTTGTAGAATCATACACTGCAGATAATCCTATTTTACCAAATTTAAACCTATAATTTATATTTCCCCCAGTAGAAAATTTATATCCAGAAAACTTCTTTTTTATTTCATTTTCTGTTCTATGATAACCATTTGCACTATCTAAATAATTATAAGAGGCAAATAATGAGATATTTAAGTTGTTAAATTCTAAAGTACTGGCAATCCCTCTAAAAAAGTTGGTTTCTGTATTAGAAGTATATTTATTTATTTTGTCTGTTCGTTGAATAAATTGTTCAATGTTCCCAGCACTCCCATAGAATGCACTTGAATTAAAAACCAAACCTTGACCAAAATTTAGTTTATAATCACCTATTATAATAGTTTTAAATTTCCATAAATCATTAATCATAAAATGGGCTGAATAAAAATCGAAACCTTGATTATTTTTAAAATCAAATGGTTCACCAGCATCTTTTTCCATAGTAATACCCATAGAAATATTTTTATCAGTCATTTTATATTTTAAATAACCGGCCCATGGCTTGCCTAAATATTTATTTTCTATGAAACCTTTCTTTTCTTGAAGTGTATAATCTACCCTATTAATTAATTGATACTTAGCATTTTTAAATGATTTTTTAAAAGAAAATTTATCATCATCTGCTGGTTTTGCCTCTACAAATGGGGAAAACATTTCCACAGTTTTACTATCCCACCCATCTATTAATGTTAGTTCATAAATGCTTAAAAATTCTTTGTAATCAAATCTATATTCAAGTAAATTTTCTATTTGTTTTGAACTTAGAAAACTAAATTCTTCCAGCTGCTCTCTTGTGGCAGTATTAAGATTTATTTTTTCGCTGAATTTTTCATTCCAAAGATCTATGAGTTCTTCTTTGGCAGTTTCATCTTCAGTGTCAAAGGAATAATTTTCAAGATAGGAATTAAAGTCAATTTGCCCTTCGACAGACTCAGGGCCCGAAGTTTTATATAAGTGCTGTCCAAAACAAACTTTACCTATTACAAACAATAATATAAAAACAATTATCTTTTTCATATTACCATTTATAAGAAATTCCTACAGAAGAAGTTAACCCTAGTTTTAAATTGTATTGAGCGCCTATATCTATGCAAAATCCATTTAAATTTATACCTAGTCCAAGGCAAGGAGAAATTTCTTTACTGGCATAAACTCCTACTCTCATTCCTACTTGTTTTACAAAAAAGTATTCTAATCCTATACTTGCAGTAAAGTTTTCTTTTAAAGAAAGTGAAGCTTCTGCGGCCAAAAATAGTAGATCTGTAAATTGATATTTTAATCCTAAATAAAATATTGTAGGTACTTCAAATTGAGATTCTTCAATATTAAATTTGGAAAAAGACAAATTATATACAGAAAATCCAATACTTAAATTGGAAATAGGCATTACCATTATACCTAAATTGAAACAAGCCATACTATTCCATTTGCCAGTATAGTACCATCCCAAATATTCAGCCCCAATACCTACAGAAATATAAGGTTTAAAAAGACGAGAAAAGTTTACACCAACAGACATTTCACTATAGTCTGTAAAGCCATGATGTGATACATTTGCAGAAAATGATAGAGTAGGGTGTGAATAAACAAAAGAAAGATTTTCTAGTCCTAATTCTGGAACTAAAAATTTATTATGATAAAAAGCGCTTATTTTGCTTTTTCCACAAGATATAGTAGCAGGATTTACACTATTATAGGTATTATCTGATAATACACATGAAACATTACCAAGAGAAAGGGAAACTGGACCTATATATCTGCCATATTGAAAGGCAAATACAGAAATAGAAAATAAAATTACTGAAGATAAAATTATAAATTTTTTCATCGTAAGAATAATTAATTAACAAATAAATGGTACGACAAAAATATACAAAATTTTTCAAATACCATTATATTTTATAAATTTGTTGTTGCCTTATGAAAAAGAATATTCTCATATTATTTTTTATACTTTTCACTATTAATTCTGTAGCTCAAAAACCATATTATAGTGAAGGGTTGGGTGCGTATATACTTAATTCAGAAATTTATAAAGGTGATACAATAGGGGTATTTACTTTAAATGAAGTACCTATATATCCTGCACCAAAATTTAAAAATAAAAAACAAGAGAAATTTTATTGGAAGACAGTTAGGGATGTAAAAAAAGTATATCCTTATATGAAGTTTATAGGTGCAGAATACAAGAGGATAAATGCTATTTGTGATACTATTTCTGATCCAAAGGAGAAGAAAAAATATATGAAAATGTATGAAAAACAATTATTGGCAGAATATAAGCCAATAATGAAAAAATTTACGCTTTCTCAAGGTAAAATGCTTATAAAGCTTATAGATAGGGAATTAGAAGCCACTTCTTATGATTTAATTAAGCAATTTCGTGGTGGTTTTGTGGCATGGTGGTGGCAGGTGTTTGCCAAGATACTTGGTGCCGACCTCAAAGAGGAATACAATATATCAGAAAGTGAAAAAGACCGCATCATAGAACGAGTCATTACCCTCTACGAAGCAGGTGTCTTGTAATATTATTTTTCTACCTTACTTTTACTATAACTTACTATTATCACTCCAGAGAATACCATAATAGTGGCCAGGGATTTTTGCCATGTAAGGGTATCCATACCAATACAGATACTCACTGTTATTGCAATAATTGGTTGTACATAACTATACATACTCACAAGGGTAGGGCGTATTCTTTTTTGTCCAACAGGGATAAGGAAGTATGTAATAAATGTGGCACATATGATAAGGTAAGCTAGCTCTGCTAATTGAATATTAGGAATAGAAGACCATTCTAATGTTACTAATTCTCCCGCAGAAAATGGTAATGATACTGCAGAGGCAAATAAGAATATCCACTTCATAAATGTTACTACAGAATATTTTCCTATAAGTGGCTTAAATATACCTAAATACATAGAAAAACTCAGTGAGTTTAAAATCAACATTATAATACCAAATGTTGTAGTTTCTGCAGCTCCTCCCAAAGAAGTTTTACTTAATATTAGATATATTATTCCTATAAAACTTAATACCACACCTCCTACTTTTTTAAAAGTAATAGGTTCTTTTAATGCTATAGCTGCTATGCCCATGGTGTAGATAGGAGATAGGGCAGTGAGTATAGAACAATCCATAGGAGTGATATATGGCAGACCTACAAGGAATGTTATTTGGCAAACAAAGAAGCCAAGCATAGATGCTGCAAATATTTTGATATAGTCTTTCTTTTCTACCTTTTCTTTTGGTAAAAATAATGATATAAACCAAAACAATGCACCAGCGCCAAGTGAACGCATGCAGAATATGGTTAGTGGAGATATTAATCCTCCGCTGGTCAAATCTTTGCATACAATAATATTGAAACCAAATATTGCGTATGCAATAAAGCAGACTATATGTCCAATAATGGATTGTTTTTTCATCAGATTTAGAAATATTGCACAAAAGTACTGCTTTTTTATGAAAATAGGGAAAATTATCTCATAATATGCCCCACAATGAGTTAATTAAGGCATTTATTTGTGTATTGAATTTAAATTGCATACCTTTGCAGAATCTTTTAAGCTGAAAATTACATATTATGAAAAAGCATATAGACCTAGTAACATTAATTTTGTTACTATTTACTTCAATTTCACTCAGTGCATATGCAGCTACTGATGGTTCCAATATTGATTTCTCTCAAGGTTTTCAAGGATGGAAAAGGTATCATGGTACTTTTAAATGTGATAATCCTTCTGCTCCAGATGATGACAAAAAATATTCATATAGATGGACTGAGGTTAACCAAACTGATAGAATAAAAATCATAACAGAATATAATACTTTAGATCCGATTATAAGATGTAATAATCTTTATACAAATCCAGACCCAGGTAAAGTAGTTGCTCGTTTGGGTGTTCCAAAACAGACGGAAGGAGATGATGAAAATGCTACAACAGAAAAATTGGAATATGAGTTTGATATTACTGATGAAACTTCTATTTTAAAATATCGTTTTGCGGCAGTTTTACATGTACCTTCTTCTGGACACGTAGGAGAAGAATATCCTTTTTTTGGTGTTAAAGTAACAGTTACTAAAGAAGATGGAACAGAGGCTGTTATACCATGTTCTTCATATGAGACAATTGCAAATTCAGCAGGTTCAAATGTTGAAAAAGGTACAAACTGTGCGGCTTCTAGTAGTGCAAGTAATTATGTATTTCGCTCATGGACATCTATTTTGGTAGATATGCGTGAGTTTGTGGGGGGTACGGCTAAAATTTCTGTCATAACAAGAGACTGTTTATTTAGATCTGGTGGTATGCCATATGCAGGAAGTCACGAGGCCTATGGATATTTCCGTGCAGAATTTATGGATAATAAGCTTTCTACTAGAGTATGTAACGCAGAAGATGCAAAAATAGCAGCCCCAGAAGGATATGCAAAATATACATGGAGTAGGAGTAATCACTTTAATATTCCTGTAAGTTCAGACCAACAAAGAGAAGTTACTATTCCTGCTACAGAAATGGTTCCAGGGGTGAAGTATTATTGTACAGTATCAGATGAATTGGGATGTTCTGCTATTGATTTAGAAACAGAGTTGGACCCTGTAAGTCTAAAACCAAGTTTTGAATATAAAACCAGTTGTGATGGATTAGTAGAGTTTACATCAACTTCTGAGGTGCTTGGAGATGAAATTTATAAGGTGATTTGGGATGCAGGTGAGGATATAGTAAGTGGAGAGGTATCAAGTCATAAGTATACAAAACCAGGAGATTATAATATAAAACTTACAACTATTACCACTAATGGTTGTGAAGAATCTGTTTCCAAAAAAATTACAGTTCCATATTTCCCAGATTTAGTAATAAACTCTGAACCAAATGTTTGTGGTGGAAAAGATTTTAAAGTTTCTGTAGAAAATGTTGAGTCAGGTAGTGATGTTAAGTGGTATATTGAAGACCTTATTACCAACGAATCAGAACTTATATCGAGTGAATATTCTTTTAATACAAATTTAACTCGTTCTAAGCGTTTTAAAGTGAAAGTGGAAGACCCACTTGGTTGTAAGTACGAAAAAGTAAAAACTACTAATGTATTTGAACCTACCAATATCTATATAACAAGTCCAGAACAAATTGTCTGCCCTAATGAAAAAGTAGAATTAACTTTACATGCTACTGGATTGAATAATTTTACTTGGAATGTACCAAATAGTGATATGTCAACCACGGTGGAAGTTTCTACAACAGAGCCTATTACTACATATAGTGTGAAAGCAGAAGATAAAAATGGATGTATAGTAGAGGCTAGTTATGAATTGAAAACTTTTGAAATTCCAGCTTTTTTGGTTGATGCACCAGCAGTTTGTATAGGTGAAGATGCTACTATTAAGGTAACAGGATTTCAAACATATAAGTGGGATCATCCAGATTTAAGTAATATAAATAGTGGAGAGGTAACTTTAAAAAATTTACAACAAGACACACCAATTAAAGTAATTGGTTATAGTGAAAATAAATGTATAAGTGAAAAGGAATTTACAGTTCGTGTAAAAGAAATTCCTGTTATCACAGTAGAAGGAGAAGAAATACGTTGTTTTGATTCTGAGCCATTTTCACTTACAGCTCATGGTGCTGATACTTATGTATGGAATAATTCAGTGGAGTCTCCTACATTCACTGCTGTATCAGACCGTAATCATACAGTAACTGTGGTAGGTAGTGTGGAAGGATGTAAATCTGAACCTATAACTATAAATTTAACAACTTTACCAAAACCAACAATTGAGGCAATTCAACCTACTGTAACCATATGTGATGGTGATACAGTTACACTTGAAGTAACAGGTGCAGTTGGATTTAAATGGTTTGATAATTCAGAGAATAATACTATAGTGGTTTCACCAACAACAAATACCACATATACAGTAAGAGGTATTTCTTTGGATGGTTGTTTTTCTGATGAGTTAAATATTCCTGTTATAGTAAATCCTCTTGCTAATATAAATTTACACGTAGATAAGTCTATTGCTTGCCCAGATAAACCAGATTCTGCAGTAGTAATAGCTCAAGGTGCTTTGACATATAAGTGGAGTAGTATGCCAGAGATGGTAAGCGTTTCTGATAATATGTCAGATCGTTTGAATATATCTTATGAAACTCCAACTACAATTTTTGTGGAAGGTACAAATGAATTTGGATGTAAATCTAAAACTCAAATAGATTTAACACTTCTACCAGACCCAATATTTGAATTTAAAGTTGAACCTTTATGGGTAGAGGTAGATAAACCAGATGTGAGGTTTACTGGACTTACTCCACATGCAAATGCACAGTGGTTCTGGAATGTGGGCGATGGTTCTGTTCTATTACAAGCAAGAGATACTATCCACACATACGCAGTAGATAACTATTCTCAACCATTTAAGGTGGAAGTAACAGCAATAGATCCTAATGGTTGTACCTTTACAGGAGAAACAGAAATTAAGATTTGGAAAGAAGTATGGGCTCCAACAGCATTTACTCCAAATGGAGATGGATTGAATGATGAATTTAAGTTTTATAGAACAGAATATCTAGAAGAATTTAATTTCTATATCTATAATCGTTTGGGAGAAATTGTTTTTGAAGGGCATTCTCCTACAGATACGTGGGATGGTTATTATAATGGTGATCTTTGTCCTTGGGGAGTTTATGGTTGGGTAGCAGATTACAAAGCTAATTTGGATGGTACTCTTCGTGAGGCCACTATTAAAGGTCAAGTATCCATAATTAAATAAGGAGGATAAGAGCAATGAGAAAGATTTTTACATGGATATTAGTAGCAATGACTAGTTTATTGGCTATGCCAATGCAAGCGCAAGATTACTCACTAAGTAATCATAATGTGGTGCCATTTAGTTTAAACCCATCATCTGTAGGTGCGGCAAATACACTTCGTTTGGGTGTGAATTATCGTATGCAGTGGCCAATGCTAAGCAACAATTATCATACTGTGCGTGTTTCTTATGACCAAAATGTTTACAAACAAATGTGTTCTGTAGGTGCTGCGTATAGTTATGACCAAATGTCTTCTGTTTTTGGTGTACATGAATTTGATGTGGTATATTCTCACACCATAAAATGTGCTGATAAACATTTCATTAGATTGGGTCTGCAAGGTAGTGTGATTTCAAATCAATTGAATCTTAATAATGTTTCCTTTGGCGACCAATATGATGATGCCACTGGCAATATTCTTTCGTCTACAGTAGAGGGATTTGAAAACCAAAATAAAACATTTTTCGACTTCTCTGTGGGTGCAAGTTATGTGTTTGAACACAAACTTATGTTGGGCTTTTCTGTGTATCACATTGCCGAACCAGACAATGGATTTGAGCCAAATATGCAACGCCTGAGCAGAAAATTTGTTGGTCAAGCTACATTTATTCAGGACCTAAAATTGGATCATGGTTTGAAGAGCTATGGCTTCTCTGAAAATTACTTTTTTGCTAACGCATCATACCAACAACAAGCAGACTTCAAACAACTGCACATAGGTGCTGGTATTTGTTACCAACCAGTTATTTTAGGAGTTTCTTACAAAACAGATATTGATGAGGTGCACACAGCTTCATTCACTATAGGTGGATATTATAAAGGTTTCCAACTTTACTATGTGTTTGATTTATTCACCTCAGACAAGAAGAATGGCTCATGGTCAAATGAGTTATCGCTTATTTACACCATGCCAGCCAAAAAGAAATGCGAATGCCCCGTTACGTATTGGTAAAAAATCCTTTCTAATAGGATTTCTTTAGATTGATGAAATAAATAACTTTTCTTCACAACACAAAAATGATGCGATTACATTAAATATTCGCATCATTTTTTTATTTACCTACCTCTATATTAATGAAATTTACTAGGTAGAATTAATTTATTAATTCTCTCACATTATAGGTGAGAAAAAAATAGTATATTTGCGTGTTAAGTGGCATAAATGCCAAAGTCCATCGTATATTTACGAGTTGCTTAAGGAGGAGATTGGATAAATTAAAAACAAACAACAACAAACATATGCTTAAACGTTCGGATTTTGAGATTATGGCTCCGGTGGGGTCTTGGGAAAGTTTGGCTGCTGCGCTAAATGCGGGAGCAGATTCTGTATATTTCGGTATAGAGAAATTGAATATGAGAAGTCACTCATCTAGTAATTTTACTGGTGACGACTTGCGTGAAATAGTGGCACGTTGCACCGAAAAAGGTGTAAAAACATATTTAACCGTGAACACAGTGCTTTATGACAACGACCTAGAGCACATGCGTCAGATAGTGGATGTGGCAAAAGAGGCAGGCATTTCTGCTATTATTGCGGCAGACGTGGCAGCTATGCAATATGCTTGCTCGCAAGGCGTGGAAGTGCACCTCTCTACTCAGCTAAACATTGCCAATGTAGAGGCGCTTAAGTTTTACGCACAATTTGCCGATGTGGTGGTGCTTGCTCGCGAGCTAAACCTAGACCAAGTAAAACACATCTACGATGCTATTCAGTCTGAACAAATTCGTGGTAAAAACGGAGAACTTGTGAGAATAGAAATGTTCTGCCACGGAGCTCTTTGTATGGCTGTATCTGGTAAATGTTACTTGAGCCTTCATGAGTTTAACCGCTCTGCAAATAGAGGTTCTTGCATGCAAGTGTGCCGTCGCGCATACACCGTGCTAGACAAAGAAGGCGATGTGCAACTAGATGTAGACAACGCTTATATCATGTCTCCAAAAGACCTTAAAACCATTCATTTCATGAACAAAATGATGGATGCAGGTGTGCGTGTGTTCAAGATAGAAGGTCGTGCACGTGGTGCTGAATATGTGAAAAACGTGGTTACTTGCTACAAAGAAGCTATCGATGCATACCTAAACGGCACATTTACAGAAGACAAAATCGAAAAATGGGACGAAAGCCTATCTCGAGTGTTCAATCGTGGTTTTTGGGATGGCTATTACCTTGGCAGACGCCTAGGAGAATGGTCGCATCGTTATGGTTCTTCTGCTACCGAAAAGAAAGTTTATATAGGCAAGATTACCAATTACTTTAAAAATATCGGCGTGGCCGAATGCCTAATGGAAACATACGACCTTAAAGTCGGAGAAAAAATCCTTATAACAGGCGACACCACAGGTGCATACGAGGCAGTGGTTGACGAACTTCGTTTCGACCTTAAACCTGTGGACGAAGTAGTAAAAGGTCAACTTTTCTCTATTAAAACAACAGAACTAGTACGCAGAGGCGACAAATTATACAAATTAGTTCCTCAGAAGAATGAAAACTTTAGTTAAGACATTAATCATTACATTAGCCTGTCTAGTATTCCTACTTTCGCTTCCTTTTATCGCTTTGGAAATAGTTTGTATTCCTAAAGTGACAAATAAAATCTTGGAGTATGTGCCAGATTATATGAGTGCGGAGGCAGAAATAGGGGAGTTAGATTATAAATTGTCTACTTGGCCAAACGTGGGTCTTAAGGCAAATAAACTTGTAATCTACACCCATATCCCTGAGGTGCGAGACACCTTGCTTGCTGTGGATACACTAGATTTGGCTGTGGATGTAATGGCATTTCTTAACGAAAGCAAGGTAAATATTGATCACGTCCAGATAAAAGACCTACTTGTAAATGCTCAAACCATTAATGGCAAAGACAACTGGGATATATTCCCACCTTCTGAAGACACCGATACCACTTCCACCACAATGCCAGAAATCCGTTGGCAAAATGTGGAAATAGACAGAGTAAATTTATCATACAAAAACGACACTGCACAGTTCAGTGTAAAAGTAGACAATCTTGATTTATATTCTAAAAAAGGAATGTTTAAGTCTGATGCTATTGTAGCAGGAGCTGAGCTTGGTGTAGAAAACATTCTTTACTCTGCACACCCAAATACCACCTATGCTATAGGCAAGTTTTCTACCAAACTTATTGCGGCCAATACAGAAAGAGGCACACTTCTAAAAACAGACCTACATATACCATATGTGCGTTTGCAAGATGAAGAATTTTCTATTGATAGTACTTCTTGCGCTCTTAAGGCAAGTATGACGGCCGACACCACATTTAAAAAATTTAATGTGGAAGAACTTACACTTACATTAGACAATTCTTCTGTTTCAGCCTCTGGAAATGCGGAAATTATATCAAAAGAAGAAATTTACACAGACCTTGATCTTGCTCTTTCTTCTCCTAAAATAGAAAATATCATAGCACTTGCACCAAAATCTGTGGTGGATATGCTTCAAGGTATTCGTCTGCAAGGGGAAATCAATGCAGATGCCACTGCAAAAGGTTATTTCGACGGAAAGGATAAACTTCCTGTTGTAAACCTAAATGTAGACCTAAAAAATATTAAGGGTTCTGCACCCGAGCGAAACGCCAAACTAGATAAACTAGACCTAAAGGCAAAGGCACGTTACAACCAAAATAGTAAGGATTCCACCTTTGTACAAGTAGATAATTTCTATGTAAAAACAGGTCGTTCTTATCTTAAACTACAAGCAAATGCCAATTATAAGAAAGGCAAAGAATATATCAAAGCGGATATAAAAGGCAATGTTGACTTATACGCAATGAACCAGCTTTATCCATTCCTAGAAAATGGTAAAGTAAGAGGCAGTATGTCGGCAGACCTTAATACATACTTCTTCTTAGAAGATGTAACCAATATGAATGTGAGCCAAATTCACACCAATGGTACAGTCACTGGAGATGACGTTAGAGTGAGTATTCCAAGCGAAAAACTTAGTCTATATGTAGACTCTTTAAGGCTAAAAGTAAATACCAACACAGGTGTTCAAAGTCGCAGAACAGGCACTTTGGATACAGCACTTGTAAATTCTCATCTGGCATTTAGCAACCTTACACTTCGCTACAAACGCAATGTAAAAGCAGATGTAGACAGACTTAGTATGATGTTCTATGCCGATGATTTAAGTGGAAATAAAGCACCAAAACTTAGAACAATGCTCTCGCTACGTGGCATAGATGCACAGACAAAAGACTCTGTCAAATTCAAAGCAAAGAGAATGTCGGTAAGTACCAATGTTTCACCAGACAAAGAGTATAAATTTGTGCCAACCTCATCTGTACGCCTTTCATTCGACTCTGTAATATTTGCTTCAAAAGATATGGGTGCGCTACTTGATTCTACTCGTTTACAAGCATCTGTAACACCAAATTTCCGTAAATATAAGAGATTCAAGAAAGGAGAAACACCAGTTCTTATCCCAGAAAGCGAACAAAAAGTAATAAACACAGACAGCCTATACAAGATAGTAATGGGTGTGATGGAAAAAGAAGATGTGGCAGATGAATTCCTAAAGAAATTTAAGGCAACGGGTAAAATTGCTCTTAAACAATTTAGATACAGAGACCCATACTTCCCACTTCCTATGTCTGTGAGAAAAGTGGATATGGACTTTGATGGCGACACACTTGACCTTAAAAACTTTCGCATGAGAGTGGGCCGTTCTGCGGTAAACCTAAACGGAGAGGTAAACAATGTGCGCAGATACTTATTAAGGGGCAAAACACTCAACGGTAATCTAGAACTTACATCTAAAAGACTAGACCTAAACCAACTAATGAAGGCATATTATGTAGCTAGCGAAAAAGCACAAGATAGCACTGCCGTAACTGCAGATTCCAACCTTGAAATGATAGAAGAAGAAAACCTTGCTGTAGACACAGAAGGGGCAGAACTAGATTCTATCTCACAAAATGCTTTAATTGTTATTCCAGAAAATATAAACCTAACATTTAGAGCAAATATAGACACTATCTTAATGTCTAAAATGAAACTCATAGACTTTGCTGGTAGGGCTAGAGTAAATGACCAAACCCTAAGTATAGCAAATCTTTCAACTTCCACCGAAGTAGGCAAAATGGCAATGCACGTAAGTTATACATGCAGAGATTACAAGGGAGCAGAAGCCTCTGCTGCGCTAGAAATGGATAGTGTGCAAATAGGTGAACTTATCACTGCAATGCCAGAACTTGACTCTGTAATGCCTATGCTGAGGTCGTTTAAAGGAAGTGTAGCTTGCGAGGCATCTATGGTAACCAACCTAGACTCTGCTATGAATATCGTCCTTCCTTCTGTAAACGCAGGAGTATACCTTAGAGGTAAGGACTTGGTATTACTAGACGGCGAGACCTTCTCAGAAATTGCCAAAATGCTTATGTTTAGCAAAAAGACAGAGAATGTAATAGATAGTGTTTCTGTGGAAATGTTAGTTAAAAACAACGAGATAGAAATTTATCCATTTATGGTTTCTATGGATAAATACAATCTTGGAGTGGGAGGAACACAAGGACTTGACGAAAGTTTCAATTATCATATAGCCCTGCTTAAACCTATTATGCTTGGTTTAGACGTGTATGGCAAGGACTTTGATAATATCAAATTTAAATTAGCAGGAGTGAAGTTTAAAAACTCAAATACTGTGATTGGAAAAGGCGGAGTACTTATCCGCGAAGACGACATAAACTTCCGCTCTATCCTGCATAAAAACATAGTAGAATCTATCCTTAAGAAAAACGAGTAATTAATAAATAAAACACCACGCAATATGCAGATAGCACATCTAAAATTTTCTGAGTATCCACTATTTTTGGCACCGATGGAGGATGTTACAAATCCAAACTTCCGTTTGCTGTGCAAGAGATATGGTGCGGATATGGTATATACAGAGTTTATATCTTCTGATGCGCTAATAAGACACGTGACTAAAACAGAGGCAAAACTGCAAACCTCTGACGAGGAACGCCCTGTGGTGATGCAGATTTATGGAAAAGACCCTGCGGCAATGGCAGAGGCTGCACAAATAGCAGAGAGCGCAAATCCTGATATTATAGACATCAATTTTGGTTGCCCAGTGAAAAAGGTGGCAGGCAAAGGAGCGGGGGCGGGACTGCTAAGAGATGTGCCTCGTATGCTAGAGATTACCAAAGCTGTGAAAAATGCAGTGAAAACTCCTGTTACTGTAAAGACAAGACTTGGTTGGGACGATAATTCTAAAATAATTGTAGACCTTGCAGAAGCACTTCAAGATTGTGGTATTTCTGCCCTAAGCATACACGGCAGAACTAGAGCACAAATGTATACAGGCGAGGCAGATTGGACCTTGATTGGCGAGGTAAAAAACAATACTAGAATGCATATCCCTATCATTGGTAACGGTGATGTTTGCACTCCAGAGAGAGCAAAAGAATGCTTTGACAGATACGGAGTAGATGCAGTAATGGTGGGTAGAGCCACTATTGGACAACCATGGATTTTTAGAGATATGAAACATTATCTGCTACATGGCGAGCATGCTCCTAAGATGACTTTCAAAGAACAACTAGATATACTTCGTGAGCACACACTACAAAGCGTAGATTGGCTAGATGAGCGTCGCGGTATACTTCACGTGAGAAGACATTTGGCGGCGAGCCCTATTTTCAAGGGAATATCACACTTTAAAGAAACTCGCATTGCCATGCTACGTGCCACCACAGTAGAAGAACTTTTCACTATCCTTGACAAAATAGAAAGGGACATAGTTAATGAGTAAAAAGATATTAATAGTTACAGATTGTTTTCCTCCAAACTTTGCCCCACGTATGGGGATTCTTTCATCAAATTTGGAGAAAATGGGCTATGATGTAACTATAATATCAGAAGATAATGCAGAAACTCATTATGCCCTAGAGAAACTCCCTCAAAATACCAATTTATACAATTATCAGTCTTCATTGAGTCGTGCTGGATACTATTTTAAAACAGCATTAAACCTTTTCTTTGACCACAAAAGTCGTGCTTTTTACAAGAAGTTTTACGACGTAATAAATCATGGCAACTTTGATTTGGTTTTGTGTAGCACATTCAATGAATTTCCTCTTAATCTAGCATATAAAATCTCTAAAAAACTAAATATTCCTCTTGTATGTGATATTAGAGACCTAGTGGAACAATTTGGGAATAAATTATACAGCAGAAATCAAATTTCAAATAATTTTTTCAATAGATTTTTTACCAATCTGATAAGAAAAAAGAGAATCTACAAGAGAAATCAGATTATAAAAAAGGCCGATGCAGTTATCTCCGTATCACCATGGCACAAGGAGTTTTTAAGTAGATTAAACAAAAATGTTCATTTAATTTACAATGGTTATTCTGCAGAATTATTTACAGCAAATGATATAAAATCTGATACCTTTGATATTATTTACGCAGGCAGATTACTTGACCCTAATGCACAAAACCCAGCACTACTGTTTAAGGCGATAGAGGAGATACAATTAGAAAAACTTAGACTAATTTGGTATGTGGACAATAATTCTAAAGCAATAATTAATGAATTATTAAGTGATTATCCTATAGCAAAAAGTATTTCTTTGGTAAAAGATTTTGTTCCTGTAAGTGAGATCCCCACATTATTAAACAAGAGTTCTATTGTGCTTGTTCTTACAAATAAGTCTGACGAAAACGGACCAAAAGGCATAATGACCACCAAGTTTTTTGAGGCTGTGGGCGTGGAAAAACCAGTGCTTTGTGTGCCAAACGATGAGGGTTGCTTAGCGCAAGTGATAGAGGAAGTAAACGCCGGACTTGCCGCAAACTCTGCCCTAGAAGTACAAGATTTTATCAAAGAAAAGTATAATGAATGGCAAAAAAATGGTTTTACAAGACAAAATGTAAGAAATAAGGAGTATTTTTGTAGAGAAAACCAAGCCAAAGAATTTATCAAGGTTTTTAATTCTGTGCTATAAATGCTATCTATCCTGATACCTACATATAATTACGATTGTTCGTCGCTAGTGTACGACTTAGATACTATGTGCTCGCGCGCGGGGATAGAGTACGAAATTATAGTGGGTAACGATGGTAGCACCACAAATATGCAAAATCTTAAAAATCTTTCTCAAACATTAGCAAATTTCAGATTTTTAGATTTTAAGGAAAACAGAGGTCGCTCTATTATAAGAAATACACTTGCTAGAGAAGCAAAATTTGAGAAACTACTTTTTATAGATAGCGATATGAAGGTGTATAAAACAGACTTCATTCAACTGTATATAAAAGAAAACTCTCCTATTGTGGCAGGTGGCATAAAGGTGCTGGAAGACAAAAATCCAACATATATTCTTCATAAAAAATACGAAAAAAATCGTTCGACAAACATAGCAACTACACAAAACCTGCTTGTTAGAAAAGATGTGTTCAACGAAATACGTTTTATCGAAAATGTAAAAAAATATGGCTATGAGGATATTATTTTTTCTCACCGACTAGATAAAATGTATGGAATAAAATTTATCTACAATCCTCTTATCCATAATGGACCTATCCCTACAGAGACCTTTATAGAAAGAATAGGAGAGTCTACAGAAGTGCTAATGGAACTTTACAAAGACGAGAAATATCACAAAGACATTATTGAGTCATCAAAACTTCTAAGAACCTATTTAAAAATAAAAAAAGTAAAAGGATTGTATTTGTTGCTGTTTAGGTTGTCAAGAAGATTCATCGTACAACAACTCCGCTCAAAAACTCCTAGTATGTTCCTTATGGATCTTTATAAACTGGGTCTTTTATGTGAGTATAGCAGAAGAGTTTAATAAAAATAAAAAATGTCTGACATCAAATGTCAGACATTTTTGTTTTATATCAATGCAAATGATAAGTCGCCTTTGACGCAGAGTTTGCCGCCGACTTCGGCTTTGGCTTTCACGAAGATTAGTTTGGCTTTGCGGGCAACAATTTCTGTGGTTACTTCTACTGTGTCGCCTGGGAGTACTGGGGTTTTAAATCTGACGTTGTCGATGCCTGTGTAAAGGGTTTGTTTGCCTTTTATTTCATCGCCAAGTAGAAGTCCGCTCGATTGGGCCATGATTTCGCAAAGAATCACGCCCGGTACTACGGGGTGCCCCGGGAAGTGACCTTTTAAGAAAAATTCTTCGCCTGTTACGTGATATTTGGCGTGTCCAACATTGTTTTCATCTACCTCCATTTCATCCACAAGTAGCATTGGCTCTCTGTGTGGAAGAAATTCTTTTATCTGTTCTTTATTCATTATTGAAGTCTGTTTTTAGCGTTGTTTAAAAGTGTTTCAGCTTCATTTGCCATGCTTTCTACTATCTCTTTGGTAGGGCGAATAGATTTCACTAGGCCTGCAATCTGACCTGCCATAAATGAGCCTTCCTCGATATTGCCATCTACAGCGGCTTTTCTAAGTGAACCAGCACCAAATGCCATTACTTGTTCTTCTGTGACAGAATCACTTTGTTCCATTTTGGCAAATGCTCTAGAGAATGGAGTTTTAAGTGAACGCACAGGGTGACCAAATTTTTTGCCTGTTACTATGGTGTCTGAGTCGCGTGCAGATACAATTTTGTTTTTATAATTTTCGTGAATAACGCATTCTTCTGCTACTAGGAAGCAAGTGCCACATTGCACACCTTCTGCGCCAAGCATAAGAGCTGCAGCCAAGCCTCTACCGTCTGCAATACCACCCGCAGCAATAACAGGAATGTTTACAGCATCGCAAATTTGAGGTACAAGTGCCATAGTGTTCATTTCACCTACGTGACCACCAGATTCACAACCTTCTGCTATCACAGCGCTAGCACCATATTGTTCCATACGCATTGCTAGTGCCACAGAAGCCACCACAGGAATTACTTTAATGCCTGCATCTAGCCATTCTTTCATATATTTTGCAGGAGAACCAGCACCAGTTGTTACCACGGCCACACCTTCTTCTACCACAACCTTTGCCACGTCTGCAGCAAATGGACTCATAAGCATAATGTTTACACCGAAGTTTTTATTTGTTAAGCTTTTGCATTTTCTAATTTCTGCTCTCACATGCTCAGCATCTACATTCATAGCAGAAATGATACCAAGACCACCTGCGTTTGATACTGCAGCAGCAAGATTTGCTTCTGATACCCATGCCATACCACCTTGTAGTATAGGGTACTCAATACCTAATAAATCACAAATTTGAGTTTTAATCATATTCTTTATGTTTTTTACCATTTAATAATACAAGCTCCAGATGTAAATCCAGAACCAAAAGTACTAAAAATTAATGTATCTCCTTCTTTTAATTTACCTTTTTTGTTCATTTCATCGAGCAATACTGGTACGCTGGCCGATGAGGTATTACCTGTTCTTTCTAGATTGTGAGGCATTTTTTCTTCTGGAATGCCAATATTTGTTCTAATAGTTTCAAGTATTCTCATATTGGCCTGATGAAGTAGAAAATAGTCGATTTCATCTATAGTTTTGCCTGATTTTTCTAAGATAGTTTTTATATCACTTGTGCAATATTGTACCGCAGCCTTAAACACTTCTTTACCTTTCATTTGTAGGAAAGGTTTGTCTTCTTTGTCGTGTTTGCAAAAAGGTGAGTTTCCATAATTCATGGGACAATACAATGCACCAATATATCTAGTGCCTATATTAAACAGTGCATCTTCTCCTTCACTACTCACAATAACAGCCCCTGCTGCGTCGCCAAATAGGATGCAGGTGTCTCTTTCTTGCCAGTTTACAAACTTTGAAGGTTGCTCTGCGCACACAATAAGTATTTTCTTTGCCTTGCCAGATCGCAGAAGGCCGTCTGCCATATCGAGCGCATACAAAAATCCTGTACAAGCTGCGTTTAGGTCTAATGTTGGGCAACTTGCTTGTATGCCATGCATAACGAAACATGCTAGGGAAGGGGTGATAGCATCGTAGATAACGTTATGACATAAAATATAGTCGATCTCATCGGCAGAAACTCCAGAACTCTCTATACAATTTTTTGCCGCATTCACCGCAAGTCCTGTTATGGTTTCTGTAGAAATTACTCTTCTAGATTTAATCCCAGTTCTACTATAAATCCACTCATCGTTTGTGTCCACATATTGGGATAAATCATAGTTTGTTAGTTCTAAATGTGGTAGAGCACTACCAGTTGCAATAATTTTCATCTATTGTTCTTTTATATTATTACTCGCTTCGCTCAGGGCATGCAATGTCCCTTAACTCCTAACTCCTAATTATTCGGTGCTCCGCACCTCATGATTCTTGGCTGCACTCGGGATAACTCAAGCAAGCTTGGTTCTCCACTCGTTTGCACAAGAATTGGTACGTAGCGAAGCGGAGTACAAAGTTAGTCCCAATCCAGAATAGTAAAAAATTTATGGTCTATCTACATTAGAATATGTGGTGAAAACGTGATAAATGGGGTGGAATCCTCTAGGAAGGGGTGAAATTAAGAATAAAGAAATAGAAGTTTTGCAGAAAATTACCTATTTATACGTGTATATTAGCTAATATCTATTCTGATCTTATAGTTATAATATCTCTCTGTTACGTTTTTTTATTAGGCTATATTAATAGCCTTCTATATAATAATGTGTTAACCATGAGTATTATCATATTTTTTCTACAAAAAAGTACTCTTAAAAAGAAAAAAAACATTTTTTTGAAAAAAAAGTGAGAAAAATTTTGGTAGATTAAAAATTGTCCTTATCTTTGCACTCAGTTTTGCGGCTGTGGCGTAATTGGTAGCCGCGCCAGACTTAGGATCTGGTGCCGAGAGGCGTGGGGGTTCGAGTCCCTTCAGCCGCACAAAGGTAATCATCCGCTACTTCTAGAAGTAGCGGTTTTTTTTATTTAATAAATTTTTAAACTATGAGTGTTATCCAAAACAACATTGATCTTGTAAATGCTACTCTTACAGTGAAAGTTAGCAACCAAGATTACGCAGAAAAGTATGACAAAGCGTTGAAAATCGCTCGTAAAAAAATTAACGTACCAGGTTTCCGTGTAGGTATGGCTCCAATGGGTATGGTTAAAAAAATGTATGGTCCAACTATTCTTGTTGATGAAATTAACAAAATAGTTTCTGAAGAGCTTTACAACTATATCAACGAAAATAAACTAAATATCTTAGGTGAACCTCTTCCAAACGAAGGTTCTAAAGTAGATGCATTCAACGAAGGCGACGATTTCGAATTTGTATTCGACATTGCTCTAGCTCCAGAATTTAAAGTTGAATGGAACTCTGCAAAACTTCCTTTCTATAGCATCGATGTAGACGCTGCTTTAATCGACAAACAAGTTGACGCTTATCGTGGTCGTTTCGGTAAGTATGTACCAGCTGAAAAAGTAGAAGAAAAAGACGTAATCAAAGGTGAACTAGTAGAGCTTAACGCAGACGGTTCTGTTAAAGAAGGTGGCGTGAAAGTTGAAAAAGCTATCCTTAGCCCAGGTTACATGAAAGATGCTGACGAAAAAGCTAAAGCTCTAGACAAAGCTGTAGGCGAAAGCTTCATCTTCAACCCAGCAAAAGCATTCGTAAACGAAAACGAAATTGCTTCTCTTCTTCAAATCAAAAAAGAAGAAGCTAAAGAATTTGCTGCAGACTGCCAATTCACAATTTCTGAAATCACACGTTTTGCTCACGCAGAACTTGACCAAGAATTATTCGACGCTGCATTTGGTTCTGGCGCAGTTAGCTCTGCAGACGAGTTCCGTGCAAAAGTTAAAGCTGGTCTTGAAGAACAATTCGTAGGCGATAGCGATATTAAACTTTCTATCGATGTTCGCGAATGGGTTCTAGCTCAACTAAAAGACGTACAATTTGCTGACGAGTTCCTAAAACGTTGGTTAAAAGCTACAAACAAAGAAATGACAGAATCTTCTATCGAAGCTGAATATCCAAAAATGATTGAAGACCTTAAATGGCAAATGGCTAAAGACCAACTGCTTAAAGAAGCTGAAATCAAAGTTGATAGAGCCGACATCGAAGCTGCTGCTCGCTCTGCTGCTAAAATGCAATTTATCCAATACGGCATGCTAAACGTACCAGAAGATATCCTTGACAACTACGTTACAGAAATGCTAAAAGATAAAAACGGCTTACGCAATGCATCAGACCAAGCATTAAATGCTAAATTCATTGCTGCTGTGAAAGAAAGAGCAACTTTAGAAAACAAAACAGTTTCATTCGAAGAATTCAACAAGTTCTTTCAATAAATAATTTCTAAATAGAATAAAAAAAGGCAGAACTATTTTGTGTTCTGCCTTTTTTTTGTATAACTTTGTTTTACAAAATGTCTAAACAACAAACAATATATATTATGAATGATTTTAGAAAATATGCTACTAAACATTTAGGGTTAAATAGTTTAGCCTTAGATAAATACATGGATGTAACTAGCAGCTATATTTCTCCTACAATTATTGAGGAGCGTCAGTTAAATGTGGCACAAATGGATGTATTCTCTCGTCTTATGATGGATAGAATCATCTTCCTTGGCACACAAATCGACGATTACACTGCAAATGTTATCCAAGCACAACTTCTTTATTTAGATTCTGCAGAGCCAGGTAAAGATATTTCTATCTATTTAAATTCTCCTGGTGGTTCTGTATATGCAGGTCTTGGTATATATGATACCATGCAGTTTATCTCATCAGATGTGGCTACTATCTGTACTGGTATGGCGGCATCTATGGCAGCTGTGCTTCTTACTGCAGGTGCAAAAGGTAAACGTTCTGCGCTACAACACTCTCGCGTAATGATTCACCAACCAATGGGTGGTGCTCAAGGTCAGGCTTCTGATATTGAAATTACAGCACGCGAGATCCAAAAACTTAAAAAAGAACTTTACACTATCATAGCAGACCACTCTGGTAATCCATTTGAAAGAATTGAAAAAGATTCTGACCGTGACTACTGGATGACTTCTCTTGAAGCTAAAGAATATGGTATGATAGACGAAGTTTTGGTAAGACAAGCTAAATAATTTATGGCAAAACAACACGAGGAAAGATGTAGTTTCTGCGGACGTAAGCAGAGTGAAGTGGAACTTCTTCTAACAGGTGTTACAGGCAATATCTGTAACAATTGTGTGGAGAGTGCTAGAGAAATTGTAAACGAGCAGATTAAGTCAAAGAAATCTAAACTTTCTCTAGATATAGATTCACTTCCACGTCCAAAGGAAATAAAAGAATTTTTAGACCAATATGTTATAGGTCAAGACGAGGCTAAGAAAAACCTTAGTGTGGTGGTTTACAACCACTACAAACGTCTTCTACAAAAAGATAGCGGTGATGAGGTTGAAATTGAAAAATCTAACGTCATAATGGTAGGTTCTACAGGTACAGGTAAAACATTACTTGCCAAAACCATTGCTAAAAAGCTTGACGTGCCTTTTACTATTGTAGACGCTACTGTGCTTACAGAAGCAGGTTATGTGGGTGAGGACATTGAAAGTATCTTGACCCGACTTCTTCAAGTGGCAGACTATGATGTGGAAGCTGCAGAAAGAGGTATTGTGTTTATCGATGAGATAGATAAAATTGCTCGCAAGGGCGACAATCCTTCTATCACTCGCGACGTTAGTGGCGAAGGTGTGCAACAAGGTCTTTTGAAACTTCTTGAAGGTTCCGTTGTGAATGTTCCACCTCAAGGTGGTAGAAAACACCCAGAGCAAAAACTTATTGCTGTAAATACTCGCAATATTCTATTCATCTGCGGTGGTGCGTTTGATGGTATTGAAAAGAAAATTGCTTCAAGACTAAATACCAAAACTGTAGGTTATTCTGCTTCTAAAGCAACTAGAAATGTAAACAAAGATAATCTTCTGCAATATGTGGCACCTCAAGATTTGAAATCTTTTGGTCTAATTCCAGAAATTATTGGTCGTTTGCCAATATTAACCTACTTAAATCCGTTAGACCGTGATGCGCTTAAACGCATTATGACCGAGCCTAAAAATTCTATCACAAAGCAATATGTTAAGCTATTTGACATGGACGATGTGAAACTAGAATTTGAAGAAGAAGCCATAGAATATATAGTAGATAAAGCTATAGAATTTAAGCTTGGTGCTCGTGGTCTTCGTTCACTTGCGGAGTCTGTAATGGTAGACTTTATGTACACTATTCCTTCTGAAAAAGTAGAGAAATTAGTGATAACTAAGTCTATTGTGGCAGAAAAAATAGAAAAATTTGAAGAAAAATTGATTTAATTTATATAATACTATTGTTTTAAAGATTTCTATTTCATATATTTGCTATTGTTATGGCAGAAAAAAAGGAAATATATGCAGCTTTAAAGACCTATTTTGGTTTTGATAGCTTTAAAGAAAAACAGGAAGAAATAGTAACAAACCTTCTTTCTGGCAAGAATGCCTTTGTACTTATGCCAACTGGTGGAGGTAAATCTTTATGCTACCAATTACCATCATTTATTATGGATGGTGTGGCAATTGTGATTTCTCCACTAATAGCACTTATGAAAAATCAGGTGGATGCTATGCGTTCTATGAGTAAAGAACCAGGCATTGCACACTTTATAAATTCTTCACTATCAAAATCTGCTATCGACGAAGTGAAAAACGACGTTCTAAGCGGAAAAACCAAGCTTTTATATGTGGCACCAGAGTCTTTAACCAAAGAAGAAAATGTTTTATTCCTACAAGGAGTGAAAATATCTTTCTATGCTGTGGACGAGGCTCACTGTATTTCTGAATGGGGACACGATTTCAGACCAGAGTACAGAAATATCAGACCTATTATTAATAAGATAGGGGAGGCTCCTATAATTGCTCTTACAGCAACAGCTACACCAAAGGTTCAAAATGATATTCAGAAGAATTTAGGAATATTGGATGCAACAGTCTTTAAGTCTTCTTTCAATAGACCAAACCTTTATTACGAAGTAAGAACAAAGACTGATGATATAGATAAAGAAATTATCAAATATATTAAATCTCAAAAAGGTAAATCTGGTATTATCTATTGCTTGAGCAGAAAAGAAGTAGAAGACCTTGCTGAGAAACTTAAAGTAAACGGCATTAGTGCTCTGCCATATCACGCTGGTATGGACTCTAGTGTGAGAAGCGAAAACCAAGATAATTTCTTGCTAGAAGAAGTGGAAGTAATTGTGGCAACAATTGCATTTGGTATGGGTATCGACAAACCAGATGTGCGCTACGTAATCCACTATAATATTCCTAAGAGTTTAGAAGGATTTTATCAAGAGACAGGTCGTGCTGGTCGCGATGGTGGTGAAGGTCAGTGTATAGCGTTTTATTCAACTAAGGACATCCAAAAACTAGAAAAATTTATGCAGGGTAAGCCTATTTCTGAACAAGAGATAGGAAAACAGCTTCTAAGTGAGACTAAAGCATACGCAGAATCAACTATATGTAGAAGAAAACTACTTTTACATTATTTTGGAGAGGAGTATGATCAAGAAAATTGTGGAAACTGCGACAACTGCCTGCATCCTAAAAAGAAAATGGAAGCACAAGATTTATTATGTACCGTTCTAGAGACGATATTAGAGGTAAAAGAAAAATTTAAAGAAGGCCATATAATAGATATTGTTATAGGTAAAGAAACATCAGAGGTAGTAGATTACAAACATCACGAATTAGACGTGTTTGGCACAGGTAAGAATGAAGATATTTCAGTTTGGAGTACTGTTATTCGCCAAGCTCTAATAAGTGGTTATATCGATAAAGAGATAGAGAACTACGGAGTTCTGAAAGTAACAAAAGCTGGTAAGGCGTTCTTAAGCAAACCAAAATCATTTAAAATTACCAAAGATTCTGACGAAGATGAAGAGGTAGAAGAAAAACAAGTTTTAAAAAGTGGTTCTGGTGCAGCAGATGAGGCTCTATTCTCTATGCTTAAAGATTTAAGAAAGAAAATTGCTAAGCAAGAGGGTCAACCACCTTATATTATTTTCCAAGACCCTTCTCTTGAGTCTATGGCAACTACTTATCCTATCACAGTGGAAGAAATGCAAAATATTCCTGGTGTAGGTGCTGGTAAAGCTAATAAACCATATGTTCAAGATTTTATAGCTCTTATTAAGAAACACGTTCAAGAAAACGAAATTGAGCGTCCAGAAGACCTACGTGTTAAGACTGTTGCCAACAAGTCAAAACTTAAAGTAGAAATTATTCAGGCTATTGACAGAAAGATTAGCCTTGAAGATATAGCAATCTCAAAGGGCTTAGAATTTGCAGAATTGATTGATGAAATTGATGCTATTGTAAATTCTGGTACCAAGATTAATATCGACTACTTTATAGAAGACGAAATAGATCTTGACAAAGTAGATGAAATTATGGATTACTTTAGTGAATCTGCCGATGGCGACATCGACGAAGCTATCAATGAGCTTGGCCCAGACTTCACAGAGGAAGAGATTAGATTGGTGCGCATAAAATACATCTCTGAAAATTCAAATTAGAATTTTAAAAGGCGTCTTCTGCGTTGCCCTTGTCTTCGAAATCCTCATTTACGTTAGTAAACTCCGGTTTCTCAGACTTCGGGTCGCCTAAAATCCGCTCTCTTAAAATCCTAATTTATATAGAATAAAAAAATTCCGACGTTGAGTCGGAATTTTTTTTATTCTGCAACCCAATAAGTTAACTTTATAAAGTCTTCTACCGAAAGTTGCTCAGGGCGTTTGGTTAGTAAATCAATATCTTCTTTTTTAGAGAAATCGCCATCTGGGATAAGTGGTTTGATAGAGTTTCTAATTGTTTTTCTGCGTTGGTTAAATGTGGTTTTTACCACAGTTTTAAATAGTTTTTCATCGCAAGGAAGACTCTCACGAGAGTTTCTCTTTAGGCTAATAACTGCAGATTGCACTTTTGGTGGTGGGTTGAACACTGTTGGTGGCACAGTAAACAGATATTCGATATCGTAATATGCTTGCAAAAGCACACTCAAAATGCCGTATGCTTTTTTACCTGGTTTTGATGCAATTCTCTCTGCCACTTCTTTTTGAAGCATACCGCTTACAAAAGGAATTTGGTCTCTATATTCTAGTACTTTAAAGAAGATTTGGCTAGAGATATTGTATGGATAGTTGCCTATTACCATAAATTCTTCGTCACCGTAAAGTTCCTTAAGTTCGTATTTCAAGAAATCCTTAAAATGAATCTTGCCATCTAGTTTTGGGAAGTTTTTTGAAAGGTATTCTACTGATTCTCCGTCTAGCTCAATTACATTCAAATCTACATTTGATTTTTCAAGCAAAAACTGAGTTAATACCCCTGTTCCAGGACCAATCTCCAATACTTTTATCCCTTCCTTTTCTGGCAAGGTGTCAGCAATTCTTTTAGCGATGCTTAAATCAGTTAAAAAATGTTGCCCAAGGTGTTTTTTAGGTTTAACGTACATAAAAAAATACTATATTTGTATGATTTACCTTACAAAGATATATAATTTGAAACTAATAAAAAATATATTAGATATTTTCTATCCGCTTTTTGGCAAGTGGATGAACAAACAGGTGTATTATTACCTTGCTTGTGGCACTATAAACACAGTTCAAGACTGGATTTTGTACTTTTTGACTTACAATTTTATTGTGCAAAAACAATATTTAGATTTGGGTTTTGTGGTAATGTCTCCACACATTTTGAGTCTTTTTATAGTTACTCCAATTACATTTACTGTGGGTTTCTGTTTCTCAAAATACATTACCTTTAGTCAGTCAAATCTGAAGACTTTCTCGCAAGTGCTTAGATATGCATCTATGTTGGCATTCAATTTCTTGCTTACATACCTTGGCCTAAAACTTCTTGTGGAAATTGTAGGTTTTTACCCTACGCCATCAAAGATGATAATAACCGTGGTTACCACAGTGGTGGGATTTTTAATACAGAAATATTTCTCTTTTAGAGTGAATAAGTGAAAGTAAGTAATCTAAATATTACTAGTCTTTATAACAAAAATTTTAAGTGGATAAAGATATTTATAATGCTTGCGGCATATGCTTATCTTATCTACACTTTTGTAAATTTTGAGTATTACGAAGACTTTTCTTCTTACTTTAAACTATACGGACTAGAGAATGTAAAATATTTAATTTTTTGTTTGCTTATTATTCCTCAAGGGAGGGCTTGCACAGGATCTCGTGGATCTTTGTGCCCATCAGATCGGCGGTGTATTCGGGGGTCAGACGGCAGACCGTGTCGGCGCCGCGGCCCGAACCGCCCACGGCAATGATCTGCTTGCCGTAGTCAATGGCGCCGTTGTCCAGGGCCATCATGGCGATCTCCACGCATACTTTGGTGCCCTGGCCCAGCATTTTCAGGGTATTTGCCACGATCTCCACCGGA
>JAZOMZ010000021.1:0-2918 GCA_045654205.1 Candidatus Enterocola sp.
TTGATTAAAAAATTTATTCAAGCGAACTTTAATTAAAATAAACTTAAAATTAATTATTTTACAGACAGTTTACTGCCTATATTCTATATTTTTTTTAAAACAACATATATAAGTTTTACTAAATAAAACTCATTTTTATCAATTATTTTTAGCATTGCCTAATAAAACAAGGCTTTTATCAAAATTAATTGATATTAAATCAATTTAAATTAAGTATTTTTTCTATTGAAATATGATTTTTTATTTTTTCAAACAGTAAAGCACAATTTATTATTTTCAAAATAATTTGAAAAAAAATCCATTCTACTTTATACAAACAAATTTATTATTGAAAAAAATAAATAAGGTAAAATCATTGGGATGAAAATCCCATTGATTAAAAACCTTATTTATATATTTCCCGTTTACACCAAACTTATTTTGCTGGAATGATGATAGATCTTTCACCTGCAGGTTCGAATTCTCTTAAAGCACCTTTAGCAAATTCTGCTCTGACTTTAGTGAAGTCGAATGGCAAGTTCTTATCAGCAAATGCAATCTTTACGAGAGGGTTAACTGCAAATGCGTCTCCACGAGCACTGTGAGGTGCTTGTGCGATACCTGCATATTCACCTTGGTGACCTACGTTCATTGCATAGTTAGGATAGTTAGGTCCTCTTAATTCAAGTGGTAAACCTTCGTCGTTTCTGATAGCGAATACGTTAGCTGCACCACATTGATCTTGCAAGTCGTAACCGTAGAATCCTAATCTGGAATGTTGTTCTTTGTGTAAGTATTGTGCTAAGTACCATGCAGATAAACCAGTTTGTGCATTACCAGTTGCGAATGCAGTGGAAATACCTGCAGCAGCGGATACAACAGCAGCTCTTTGAGATCCACCGAAGTGGGTTTCGAGTAATGCTGGGTATTGTTCGTATTGTTCTAAGGAGTAGAATGCTACTTCAGAACCTACATCAAGAACAGTGTCCATGTTGTTAGGTGCGGAACATAAGTCTCCGTATTTGTCTTCTACGTAATCTTTACCGAAGTAAGAGAAGTCGTCTAATACGTTATCAGTATATGCTGCGGTAGCATATTGAGTAAATCCTACACCACCAGACATGTAAGATCCTAACCAAATTTGGTCGTATAAAGCAGCACCTAAAGCTACTACTTCTAATGCGGATTCTACAGGGTCGTCGGTTACTCTGGTTGCTTGACAGATATCTGCCATAAATCCGAATGGTACACCACCGAGTTCGTTACCTGCTCTTGCTCTTCTGATTGGTAAGTAAGTACCCATACCAATAACTTCTGCGTGTTTGGATGCGTATGCGAAGTCACCAGTAGCACCTTCACCTGCACATTGACCGTATGCAGAAATCATTGACATACCAATTTGCATAGCAGACCATCTGGAAGTGGTACCACCGTCACAAACTCTACCTACAACAGATGGGACTCTTACAATTTGCCAAATAGCTCCGCCTACTTCAGCTTTTAAAGCTTCAGCTTGTTCTTCTGGGAACTCTTTGTTAATGTCTAATACAAATGCAGGGTCAATTTCTGCTGCTAAGTCGTCGTCACCAGTAAATACTTTTACGTAGGAGTCGTCTACTAATAATGGGTTGGTTTCTACCATGTGTTCTTGTACTACAGCTGCACCAGGCATAGCGTGGTTTACAACTTCTAAGTAGTTGGTAATGGTTTCAGGAGTTACTTCCATACCTAATCTCTTTTCGAGTACGTTGTGAGCAGTGTTTAAACCTACGATTACAGTTTTTCTGATATCGTCCCAAGCTTGTTGGATAGCTGCGTTGTTGATAAAGTGTAAGTCGTCCCCTTCTACAAAGGTGTCAGTACCGGATAATTGGTAGGACATTAAAGCTCTTTGACCAAGTGGGTTACCAATGTCAGGGTTGTACATTGGGATTCCTCTTTTGTCAGCAATAGCTTTACCTTCGTTTACAAATTCAGTTTTTCTTTCAGATTGAGTCCAACCGCCCATATTATAGAAGGTAGTAGTTTTTTCTTCTGGAGCTTCTTTGAACTTTTTAGTCATTGCATCTAAGAATTTTTTATCAGCCATTTTAATAAACCTCCTTAATATTCTGGGTTGTAACCAAATTGAGATCTAGTGACGTGTATTTGATTTAATACAGTTACAGCGTCAACGTCGTCTTTGTAAGCTTCACCATCGTATCTGTAGATAGTGGTTTTAGCTCTTAAAGTTTCTTCATCTAATGGTTCACCTAATACTACAGGTTCGTCTAATTCACGACCAATTTGGTCTTTTACCATTTCAACGTTACCGGTTTCTTTGTTGAGTACTTGTCTTCTTAACATGTCAAACATTAAACCGTTTTCGTCGAGTCTTAAAGAGTGACCGTGTACACCTGCACCTCTGATACCAGTACGTGCAGTGTCAAAGTATTCGTTTTCTAAGATTTCTTTAGAAATTCTTTCTACGTCTCTTTCACGAGCTTCGATAATTTGTCTTCCGGATAAGGTACCGGTATCGATTCCTCTGTATCTGTATACATAGGATCTTGCTCTTAAGAAAGGTTGAGCTGGAGCAAAGTACATGGAGTCTACAAATTGGATGTATCTTACTCTGTCCCCTGCTTTTGCACCGTCGATAGGTTCTACAATTTCTCTAATAATGTCATCAGGTTCGTCCATTTCGTCGAGAGGTGGGTGAACGGATTTGTATTCTTCACCTGGAGCTCTGTGACCTAATAATTTTACTACGTCTTCATCAGATATTTCTCTTAAAACTTCTAACTCAACATCTGGGTTAGTGAATTTTCTTCTGTTTTCAGCTACCTGAGAAGTTCCTGGATAATATTGTGCCATAATTATGCATCTCCTAATGTTAATCTAACTTTTCTAATAATCTCATCTAATTTTTCTTGAGACACTGTTTGTCCCCTAATAAC
>JAZOMZ010000022.1:0-29285 GCA_045654205.1 Candidatus Enterocola sp.
GCGTAACGCAGAAGTACGCTTTTTATTCAGTTCAAATGCAAAAATAGTAAAAAATTTAATATCAATCCTATGACCCCTAAATAATTAAGAAATTTAATCTAAAGATTAAGAATAATAGTTGAACTATAAAACAACAAAAGGTGGGTGACTCGCTTGTCACCCACCTCACTTTTTTATTAGTACTTTTATCGAATAGCATTAAGCTATTCTTGGGAATTCCAAAGAAATCTTTGGATATTTCTCTAATTAACTTACAATTTGATTTGTTTTAAGCAAATCTAACATCTCGGGAGCCCGAGATATTAGATTTACATTTAAACTTTAGAAGATATAACGTGCACCTACTGCGATAGCACCTGAATATAGACCATCAGCATAGAAGTCTACACCATATTTGTTGCCTTCAACACCAATAAGTGGACGCCAGTCTACAGAAAGTTGTAGTGGGAAATCAAAGTTGTATTCAACACCGATACGTCCAACAACGCCACCGAATGCATATGGATAATACCACCATGTACCCCAGTCGTAACCTACACCAGCACCTACACCAGCATACCAATTGAATTTACCTTTGCTTACTTTTGGAAATTCTAAACCACCTGGGTTGATCCAATCGTAAGTAGCAGCAGCTTCAATAGCATTGAAACCAGGAAGACCAACTTCCACTTCAACCATATTTTTCTCGCCCATGCTGTGTTGATAAGAAGCAGCAGCACCATAACCAATACGTAAACCTACTGCGCGTGGTTGAGCGAATGCTGCAGTAGCCATTGCTACTGCAAATACAAATAATAAAGTAATCTTTTTCATAACAATAATAAATTAAACGTTTATAAATAAGTTAATAAATAGAAATTACCAAACACTAATTAGGCGATTGCCTTTTTCTGTTTTTACAATGTAAATACCTTCAAGAGCACCATTTAGGTGTGTTACGTCTACACCTGTTGTTGTGTAGATTTGGAATGCTTCTTCGCAATAGATAGTGTGTTCGCTGGCATAAGCTTTTATAGCTTCTGCTTCTACCTCGTCTATTCCTACATAATCTCTGTGAATAACAGGACGAATTACTAAACCATCAGTACGTGATGCATAATCATTATCTTCTGAGTCAATATAAGTTAGACTAAATACGAGTTTATTGGCTTTACTATTAGTATCATCATATAAAGTTGAAGTCCAGTAAGAACCTCCATTACCCCTTTCGTCGTGATCTGTACCTTTCCATTCTTCGGCTCCAGGCAAGAAGATAGCATTTCCATTTGGACCTGTTATGAAATAACCTTTCACACCATAGTAATATCCAAATTCAGTAGTACATTCTCTAAGCAGTTCTTGGGTTGCTAATTTAGAAGGAATATGCCATTTACTTCCTAAGGCAACATTAGCGGCATCATCATTTGGTTCTAGTGTATTTCTGAAGTCTATTAATCCATAATAATCATCAGTTACATACTTAATGTACTCATTGTTCTTAAGTAGATTTGCCCATCTATAGGTTTCGTATGAATAGTCTTCTTTAGGTTCCACTTCACCCCAAGCGAAGTGGAGGCCTTCATCTTCCGGCTTATCTGCACCTAGATTTTTGACAGCCCAACACAAACCACTTGGAAGTCCTAAATCAACATAATCTTTATCCCAAGCATCACCAGGAGGAACTAACTTATAATATGTATTCCAATTTGCATCTTCCAAATAAGCCATTACCTTGAAGCCTTGTGGAATCTGTATATTATTTTGAGTATTCCAAGAATACTCACCTATGCCTACCACTATAATTGGGTTTTCTACATTACCTAAACAATAATAATAGTAGTCGTCTTCATCAGTTTCTTCTTTAGGACTTAATGTAGCTACAAATACACCTGGAGACTCTTCTATCATTACTTCTGAAACTTCATCATCCCAATAAGGTACATATCTTACATACCAAGTCATCATTTCTTCTATACTTTCATACCAAACACCATTTGCATAATAAGGAGTTTTAGTGATGTCCACATCTTCAAAACTGAAACTCTTAGAAAAACCATCCCTCACATAAGGAATCTTATCTTTATCGCGAACCTCAAATTTGTAAATATCAAGACCATAGATTTTTTGTTCTAGTTTTTCTGGAACTAAATCGACATCAATACTAGAGTTCCATACTGGTTGATATGACTCAATTTCTTCTAGGTTTGGTTCATAAGAATTATCTGTTTTCACCCATTCTAGATCTGGTTCATATTCTATACCTGTATTCACCCAGTAGAAATAACCTATAAGAGGATATTCTGCATAAGGGCTTGGGTCTGGTTCAGGTTCAGGTTCTGGTTCTGGCTCAGGTTCTGGTTCTGGCTCTGGTTCAGGTTCTGGTTCTGGGGTAGGATCTGGAGTTGGCTCGTCTCCTGGACCTGGTTCTGGCTCTGGGTCTGGTGCAACAGTGCTTTTTGTTAGCAATAATGTTGCAGTCCAATCTGATGTAAATGTTACTTTCACATCGAATACATCGCCGGCTTTCCAGTCTCCTTCTTCTGGATAAACTGCTGCAAAATTAGATTCTCCTTTAGTTAATAAATATGGTTGACTTAGAACTATATAATTACCATTCCAACCAAAGTCTATGGTATTAAAGTTTCCATTTCCACCTATCTTTAAATAGAATTCATAGCCTGGAACTGTATATGTTCCTGTATAAATACCATTACCTTCAAAAGTTAATTTAGAAACAAACTTCTCTCCATTTGCAGGAGAATATTCCGCCAACGACACTCCTTGGTCTTTAGAAAGGTCAAATAGATTTGCAGAGGTAGCACCTGTAATTTTTAGCTTAGCCGTAGATACGGTAAATTCAATTTTAGAAATTTTTATTTTACCTACTGCATTTAAGTTACCACCACCTTTTACTAAAGTATAAGACTTACCAGCTTCTACTTGTAAGTTTCCGCCATAATTATAAACGTTCCAAGTAGGGTCTGATAGTTTAAAGTTTCCAGATAGTTCAATTTCACTTCCAGATGGATATGTTGCCACATAATAATCGCCATCTGTAGTGGTTAACTCATTTTCTGGCAAATGCTCCCAATTTGAGAAACCACCAACTAAATATAGTTGTGTATTTGCCGCCATAAGTGCACTAAGTGCACCAACCATAGCTATTAATAATGTAAAGATTCTTTTCATAAGCATATAATTTATGTTATTCATTCACTTAATCTTAAATTACCAAACACTTATTAGGCGATTGCCCTTTTCTGTTTTCACAATATAAACACCTTGTAGAGAACCATTTTGTGATGTAATATTTACACCTGCAAGATCATAGATTTCAAACTCTACTTCTGAATATATAGTACCTTCTTTAGCGTAAATCATTACTGCTGATACTTCTTCTACAGACACATTGGTATCATCATCTGGAGTACCTGGATTAACTGGGTCGGTTGTTCCACCTTGTTTCACTGCTGTAACAGTAAAGTCTGGATTGTCGTAATCACCATTGAATACAATAGTAATATCATATATGCCGGCTTCTGCTACTTCTGCAGAAATATGTTTTTCAAATACTGCATAATTACAGTTTCCTATTATTCTGTAATTAACAAAACCAAAATCATTACCTTCTAAGATTTGAATGTTTTCAGTATATTTTAGTGTATTGTTATTTGCTGCAGTAAATCTATTTTCTAGCAAACATTCATCTGTATTTGCTACTGAGAAGTAGTCTATTTTTACTTTTCCAAAGTTTCCAGAAGGAGTGGTAAGAGTAATTTTGCCATCTGCAGAATCTATCTTAATTGTAACATCTGCAGCATTTGATAGTGAAAAGGCAATATTTCCACCATTTTGTATTGTATAGCCTGCTGAAGAATTTACTTTATCAAGAAACTCTCCTCCAAGCCATTGTTGAGGCGCAGTATTAACTACTACTTTAAAGCTCCATGTACCAGCAGGCACATTAGAATATGTGATTTCAAAAATGCCATCTTTATCTGCATCTTTCATTCTATTCGCTTCTGCAGAAGGATTCCATTCAATACCATTACACCATATACCTGTAGCGTCGCTACCACCATTACCTGCTACAATGAATGCAGGCACTGCTGGGTCTGGCTCTGGTTCTGGTTCAGGGTCTGGAGTTGGGTCAACTGTTCCACCACCATTGGTATCAAAGATCAAGGTTTCATACCAAACACCATCATAGAAATAAGGTTTTGACGCTTCGAATGTTAGGTCGTCTGTTTGATTACCTACTCCGCCATTGCCATTGTTGAAGATAATACGGTCTGCCAAACTTGAGTCAAAGGTATATGAGTAAACATCATTTCCATCCACTGTTTTATCTAGTTTTGTAGCAGCTTCACCTGACCAAGCAAGAATTGGTGTACCTGTTGCAAAATCCCATACATACGCATTAACAGCAGACCAACCTGTTTTATTTACATAATATAATGTAATCTCACCACCAGGAGTTGGTTCTGGTTCTGGCTTAGGGTCTGGTGTTGGATTTGTACCTGCCTCTTGCACATTTATAAGGATACTTGAATTCCAATCTTTATCAAATAATACAAGAATATTTAGCACATCACCCACTTTATAATCGCCCTCAATTGTAAAGCCTTCGTAGGCACCTTTGACCATATCGTAAACGAATTTAGGCATCACTGGTTGACCATTTGTACCATAGTCAATCACATTGAAGTTTGTCAAACCACCAATTTTTGCAGTAACGCCAAGTTCTGTTACGGTGTATGTACCAGTATATTGAGCAGTATTATATTCAGCATTATAACTATGTGTTAGTGGCACATACACAGGACTTGCACCCCTTGGATTTACCACGAATGCAACACCTTGGTCTGTGGTTGTATCAAATTCATTTGAAGATGTAGTACCAGTAATTTTTAGCACACCTGTAGATAAGGTAAACTCTACTTTAGAAGCTTTAATTTTTCCTGCTGTATCAAGATTTGCTCCACCTGCAGTCAACGTATAAGACTTGCCTGCTTCTACTACAAATGCTCCACCATAATTTACACTCCAATCTTCATTTGAAATTTTGAAGTTTCCTGAAATTGTTATCTCATTACCTGCTGAATAGTTTGCCACATAATAGTTACCATCGGCAGAGGTTAGTTTGTATGTGTCGTTTAGTTCCCAATTATTGAAACCGCCTTTCACATATAAAGGTGCCACAGTTGTGTCTGGTGTTGGAGTTGGTGTTGGTGTAGTACCTGAGTTACCACCATTATTATCACCCTCTTCGTCTATTACACATTCTACATATTTAAAGCTACCAAATATATTATGCAAATCATAATCTTCCTTAGATGCACAAGGCACATATAAATAGGCATTATAATTAGAGAAAGAAGTTGAATATACTGTTGGCACTGTAGTAGCATAACAGGTTACCTTTTTTAGATTATTACATCCTTTAAAAGCTTCAATACCTATCTTTTGAACACTACTACCCATTTTTACTGACGTCAAAGATGTACAATTGATAAAAGCATAAGCACTAATAGATGTTGCTGATGTTATATTTGCCTCTGTCAATAACTCTCCATTTATATAAAGATCTGTAGCATCATGAAGTGGGTTTGCGTATTTATTCGCAAAATTAATTTTTGCCCATGAATCTGCAGTACCTTTATAGTGCACTTCTGCACCCTCATCTAATGAACTACTTATTGCACACCCAAAGGCATCGGTTCCTACTTTAGTAAGACCAGAACCTAAAGTAATATGTCTTAATATAACCTTAGGATAGTTATTGCCATTTATATTTAAATAATTTGCAAACACAGAATTTCCTATCGTAGTAACAGTATTGGGAAATTCAATTGAGGTTAAAGAACCGCAACCATAAAACGCTTGTTCACCTATTCCTTGAATACCCTCAGCTATTTTAATAGAAGTCATGTTTACGCATCCATAGAAAGCGTATTCTCCTATAGACAAAACTTTATAACTTACGCCATTATAAGTTATAGACGCTGGAATGTTTACTGAACCTGAATATTCACCATCATAAGAATCATAGTCTTCTCCCCTATAAGTTACCTCAGCAGTTTTATTAGTAGTATCCAAATTATAGTAGATACCATTCACTTCTGCATCATGTGCCATTAGCGTACTAAAAACGCTCAAGCACAATATTAATAATGTGTAAAATCTTTTCATAAGTATGAATTTTAAAGTTATTGGTTTTGAGATTAACCATAGAAGACGGCTAAAGGAGGGATTTATGCTTATGTATAGAAATAAAAAAAGCGGGACCCCATCGTTGCAGTTCCGCTACTGAGGCCCTCGCATTGCCCACAAACTAGAAACTGGCAACACGAAGCCCACGCCGTATGTAGTAGGTATGGATACACCACACCTATATATACACACTCGTAGGACATCTTTCGGTTGCTTTGTAGGTAGTTTGTTTAAGAATTTGCGAGATTCCAGTAGACCACTACAAAACGTCTAAAGACGTCTAATATGTAATATTAAGCCCACCTCACGAAACTATACTCCCATAGTACGGCGTGAACGTTTTACAAATGTATAACATTTTTTAATATCTTCAAACGTTTTAAAAGATTTTTTTCACGTCAAAATAAATTTTGTTATCTTTGTGTCACTGCAAAAACTGCGACAGGTTGTCGCAGTTTTTTTTGATGCTTAAATATTAAGTAATATTTTTTGGCTCAAATACAAATTTTATATACTTTTGCACTGTGAACAATTTGTAGTAGCTGCAGATATTGCAAACTGTTTGCTGTGTTAGTTAACGGGGTGCCTTACTTTCAGGCTGAGATCAAACCCATTGTACTGGATACGGATAATGCCGATACCAGGAGGGATGCAGAAATATGTGACCCCATATTCTGTAATTTTACTAAAAATTTTATGAAAAAGAACTACTTATGGTCGCTTTGCGCCATGATGAGTCTTTGCGTATGTGCAAATGCGCAGGACGATTTGTATGCAGACAGCATACGTCATTATGAGTTGGCAGAAATTAATGTTAGTGCCAACCATGTCTCTTCTACTACACCTATGGTGTATTCTACCCTTAAAGAAAATCAAATTAAAGAGCAAAATTATGGTAAAGATTTGCCATATCTGCTAGAAAGTCTGCCGTCGGTGGTGGCAATGTCCGACGCTGGCAACGGTGTGGGTTATACAGAAATCAGAATGCGTGGTTACGATGGCTCACGTATAAATGTTACCACAAACGGTGTTCCTATGAACGATGCAGAAAGCCACAAGGTGTATTGGGTTAATACCCCAGATTTGATGTCTTCAATGGGCAATATTCAAGTGGTACGCGGAGCAGGTGCTTCTACAAATGGTACGGGTGCTTTTGGTGGGGCTATCAATATGACTACAGACAATATTCCTGCCAAATTTGGTGGAGAAGTAGATTTGTCTTACGGTAGTTTCAATACCAACAAAGAGGCAGTGAGGGTTTCTTCTGGTTTACTTGGAGAGCATTGGGCAATAGATGCTAGACTTTCACATATTTATTCGGACGGATATATGGAAAGAGCTACTTCAGACCTTGCTTCTTATTTGCTTCAAGCAGGATATTATAGTGATAATACCATAGTAAAACTTCTTTCTTTTGGCGGCAAGGAACAAACCTACAATGCTTGGGACGGTATCACAAAAGACCAAATGGAGGAAAACAGAAGATATAATCCTTGTGGTGCTATCGAAGACAAAGAAGGTAATATCATTGGTTTTTATGAAAACCAAAAAGACAATTATTTGCAGATAAACAATCAACTTCAACTTACTCACAATTTTAATCCTAGTTGGAATTTAAATGCTACTCTGCACTATACCTATGGCAATGGTTATTATGACCAATACAAAAATGCTCGCACATTGGAGGAATATAAATTAACTACCTTGTTGGACAAAAATGGAGCTTTGTTAGAAGAAAGTAACCTAGTACGTCAAAAACATATGTTCAATCACTTTGGTGGATTGGTGACATCTGCAAATTATAAAAATAACTCTGTAGATTTGTCGATTGGAGCAGCATGGAGCACATATGGTGGTGATCACTTTGGTAAGGTAATAGAAGTGGCAGATGCTGTGAACTTTGCCGAACCAACTGAGTATTATAGAAATTCATCGCTTAAACACGATGGTAATATTTATGCTAAAATTAATTGGGAGGCATTTAAAGGATTCCATCTTTATGGTGATGTGCAATATCGTTATGTAAATCAAAAGATCAATGGTTACGATGACGTTTATGATTATTCTACGGGTGATATGCTTAAAATGGATTTAGATAAACATTTTCATTTTATAAATCCAAAAGTTGGTATTCTTTACAATTTCTGCAATTATCACAAGGTGTATTCTTCTTTTGCTATGGCAAATAGAGAACCAACAAGAAAAGACTTTACAAATGAGCCTATTGGAAGCGAGCCAAGGGCAGAAAGACTTCTAGACTTAGAATTTGGCTATCAATTTGAGCATAAATACGTAAATGTAGGCGTGAATTTCTATTATATGTGGTATAAAGATCAATTGATATTAACTGGTGAGCAAAATCCAGATACATATGAGGCACTTTATATGAATGTGCCAGAAAGTTATAGACGAGGCATTGAACTTTCTGTTTCTTCAGCTCCACTTTCTTGGTTTACAGTATCTGCCAATGCAACATTTAGTCAAAATAAGATTGTTGATTATACAGAATATGTGTACAATGACGATACTTACACCACAGATGCTTATTATATAGGAGAAAGTACAATTGCATATTCTCCAAGTATAATTGCTGGTATTACACTAGATTTTCATACCCATGGATTTGCTGGTGTTTGGCGTACGCAATATGTTAGTAAACAATATATTACTAATGGTATGAATGGGAATTTAACTATTGATCCATATTGTGTTTCTTCTGTAGATTTGTCTTATAAATTGGCTCTGCCAAAAGATAAATCTATAAGATTTGGAGTGCAAATCAACAACTTATTTAATTCTATGTATGCTGCGAATGCATTTGCTTGGTCTGGAATTTATGGTGGCGAAAGATATGATGAGGCATATTATCTCCCACAAGCGGGAATTAATGCTTTAGGTAATATCAGATTTGAATTTTAGCACTCTAATTTATATATTTGTACTCCGTTTTGTGCGGAGTACAAATTTTTTAACATGAAGAAGTTTTTAATTACACTGTTAAGTACATTTATATTTTCATTCTCTTATGGTCAAAGCAAACCAGCTTTGGTGGTAGGTATTCAGGTGAGCGGACTTAGAGAAGATTACTTAAACATGTTCATGGATGAGTTTGGAAATCAAGGGTTTAAAAAGTTGATTTCTGAGGGAACATATTACAACAATCTTTATTATCCATATCATTACTCAGGCGAGAGTGCCGATTTGGCAAGTCTTTCTACAGGTGCTACTCCATATTCTCATGGCATTTGCACGAGTGCTTTTTACAATCCAAAATCATACAAAATGCAGTCTTTTATGCAAGACAATGCAGTAAAAGCTGTCAGCGGAGCTGAAAATTATTCTGCTCAGTCGCTTATTTGCACCACTGTGGCAGATGAGCTTAATGAATACACCTTCGGAAAATCAAAGATTTATTCCATTGCTTTCGATGCAGAAAATGCGATTTATAGCATTGGGCACAGCGGTATTCCGTTTTGGATTGATAAAAAGACAGGCAATTGGACTTCTTCTACATATTACATAGAAGCAATTCCAGAGTGGGCTATGAAACACGGAGCAGATGGTTTTATAGACAAAGACTGGGAGCCACTTATGCCAGCAGGTTATTATGTGTCGGCAAGTAGCGGAGCAAAAGGCTTTAAGTATAAACTAAAAGAAGCTTGCAATGGCACAAAAATGTATTCAAATTTTTCTACTTCTCCTTTTGCAAATGCCATGATCACAGATATGGCACTTAGAACCATAGACTCAGAAAAGCTTGGCAAAGATATTTATCCAGATTTATTATATCTAAATTTTAACTTACAAAACTTTTATCTGAATGATAATGAGTCTATTACAATAGAATTGGAAGATTCTTACCTAAGACTTGACAAAGATTTGGCAGCACTTCTTGATGCCCTTGATAAGAGATTTAAGAAAGAAAATGTGGTGGTTTATCTTATTTCTGACAGAAGTACGAAACCAACAAAACCATTCAATAGCAGAATTACTTACAAGGAATTTAACTCAGGCCGTTATGCTGCACTTTTAAACTCATACCTAATGGCACACTATGGCAAATATAAATGGGTGCAAGCCTGCTACGATGGTCATATCTATTTGGATGAAAAGCTTGCAGAAGAAAAGAAAATTTCTTTTAAAGAGTTGCAAGACAAGGCAATAGAGTTTTTCTCTACCATTCCTGGAGTGGCAAATGTGTTGCCTTCGTATATTTTAAAAACAGCAAATCACCACTTCTCATATCACCCTCAAAATGCAGGCGACCTTGTATATTGCCTGCAAATGGGCTATTACGAAGTAGATTCAAAGGGCAAAAAGACAGATTTCTACAACAAACTAAATGAATCTGTGATGCTAATGCTTTGGGGAGGCAATATAGCCAACCAAAAAGTAAATGACAGCAAATCTGCCCTTATGCTTGCCCCAACCATCGCCGACATCCTCCGCATCTCCACTCCCAACTGCACCAGCGAAGGTTCGTTGATGGAGTAGATCACTTTAAAATAACTGCTCTCTTTTTCTTCCCATCCACCTTAGCAACAAGTGGTGTGGCAGAGCGCACCCATTTAAGGTATTTGTTTTCCTCTATTACCTCGAGGGTTTCAAGAAAATCTTCGTTGAAACATTCTTCCTCATCATAACTATCTACAGTAAGATATGCACTACCGCATGATGTAAGGTTTTGGAAGAAGTGAGTACCTTGACTAGGGTCTATGTGATAACTTGTTTCGCCAGCCTCCACAATCACCTTTGCACCAGTAATATGAGGCCATTTCACAGGAATACCAAGCCATGTATCAGAACTACCCCAACGACCAGGACCTATAAGAATATAAGGTCTATTTTCTTTAAGCATTTGTTTATTGTATTTGTCTATGTCGTAGGCAATAAGTTGGTTATTTGAAGGGTTGAACATGCCTTTTTTCACATAAAGCACGTCGTAAATATCCTCCAAGATGCCATTGCCAAGGGCTTGTTTAGATGTTATTAATGTATTTTCCTGTGGAATAAGAGTTAGATCTTCGTCAATTGCCTTGTTTGGGTCTACAATAGGTCTTATTTGCAGAAGATAAAATCTGTTTTGCTCATTTTTTTCGTAATCTAGATTTACTGCAAATTCCACTTCCACAGGGCGACCCATTTCTCTCTCGCCCACCTTAAGAACTTTGTCAATAATATCCGCAAGCGGGAACACGTCGTGCTCTAGAATATTTGCAAAAGTAATCACCTTTCTACCACCTTCATACAAACCATCACGAATAATTTGGTCGTATGGGTCGAATGTAGAAGCAATATACTTAAGTGTGCCATCCTTTTCTGCATCACGCACATGTATTCTATGTAGGTTGAAACCGTCGTCCACAAGTGGTTTAAAGTCCATTTTACCCAAATCTAATGCATTAAAGTAGGTTTGAGTTTCGTTCAGAGCAAACTCCAACGAACTTGTTTGCAAAATATTATGAGGATGTTTTGGAGAGAATCTTAGTGTTTGACCACCATCTACAATATATTTTCCAAGACCTAAAGCCACATTTACCACACCATCTTCTGGTTTTTCGTCGCCGATAGGATAATAGTTTAGTGAGCGCGCCACACCAGAGAAAGATGGATAAAATCTGTCTCCGTATGCCTTACCGCACACTTCTTGAAGCACCACCGCCATTTTCTCGCGAGAAATCACGTTTTTGGTAGCAGTCATATAACTTCTACTTCCGCTATAATAAACAGAAGCATACACTGCCTTGATTGCTTCCCCTAATTTTAATAAAGTCGATTTTACATCATCTTTATTATTTGGCACCATATAAGTAGAATACACTCCTGCAAATGGTTGATAATGAGCATCTTCAAGTAGCGAAGAAGAACGCACTGCAATAGGAGTATCTATTACATTTACAAATGCCCTCAAATCTTGCCAAACATCTTCTGGAATTTTGGCATCCAAAAAGTATTGCAATACCTCTTCGTCGGTAAGGTTATCTGCCTTTGCAATATCATACAGATTATTTAGTTCCATAAATTCGTCGAACTTATCTGTACAAATTACCACAGTTTTTGGGATAACTATCTGTGTGGTATCATAGTCGAAGAACTCCTCGTTGCGCTTTGAAATAAGGTCTAGGAATGCAAGTCCACGTCCTTTGCCACCCATTGAAGCCTCGCCAATACGCGCAAAATTTGAGTAACTATCAAATCTATCGCTTTGGAACACAGCCACCACACCTTTGTTTTTCACTTTTCTGTAGTAAACAATGGCATCAAAGATGATTTTGCGTGCCTCATCCACCTCATCTATAGATTCTACCTTCAGGTCTCTTAAAAACTCAGCCAGTGGGAACATGGCACGAGAATAAAGCCAACGAGAAAGGTGGTTTTTAGACAAGTGATGAAATAACGATTCTGAAGGAATATTAAAGATTTTTTGTTGTAAATCTTTCAAATTCTTCACTACAGCCACCACCCAATTGGTATTTGGGTCTATGAAATTAAAGTCACCGAAACCAAAGTTTTTGGTAACAGCTTCTTTAAGTTCAAGGTGCATTAAAGAATTATTCTTATTGATAAAATGTGCTTGAAGCGCATCTGCTTTTGGCTTATTTACCTCTTCAGAAGACTCAATAATAATAGGTAAAAACTTATCTTTTTCTCTAATATATTCGCAAAGTTCGATACCAGAATTAGCATAAATTTCTCCATCCTTTGGGAAACGCACATCGGTAACAAGCCCCAAAAGATTTTTTTGATATTTATCGTAAAGTGCTTTTGCTTCTTCAAAGTTACGTGCAAGAAGAATCTTTGGTCTGCCACGCATACGAAGCATTTGTTCGTGCTCGTTCAGAGCTTCTGTCATAAACGAACGTGACTGCAAAAAGACGTGTTTATACAGATAAGGAAGCAGGGCCGAATAGAAGTGTATTGAATCTTCCACAAATAAAATGGCTTGCACACCCACAGACTTCACATCTTGGTCTACATTCATTTTATCTTCCAAAAGCTTTACAATGGCAAGCAAAATATCTGGTTCACCAAGCCAATTGAAGGTATAATCCACAGCTGTTAGGTCTTCTCCAGCGAATACCCTTTGGAATACTTCTCTTGAAAATGGTGTTAAGAGTACAACTGGTGTGGTAGGAAAATGGTCCTTAAGTTCTTTTGCATATTCAAACACAGAACTATTTTCCTTCGACGGCATTATAATGAAAAGGTCGTATGAGGTAATCTTTAGCAGTTCCTCTGCCTCCTCCCTGTTAGACGCCAAGGTAAAACGAGGTGGATACCTCAAGTTTAATGAGGTATATTCGTTGAAAATAAGTTCATCTATCCTACCATCTTCCTCTAGCATAAAAGCGTCGTACTTACTCGCAATAAGTAGGATATTGTAGATACGTCCCATCATAAGGTTTGCAAATGACGTATCCTTAAAATACATTTTCTTTATATTTCCCTTATTCATTTTATAGTAAATGATGTGGCACTAAGCACGGCCAATAATTCTGAATTTTCTTCCAATCTCACTTCCACTCTATATCTAGAAATAGTTCTGCCTGTTTTCACAGGTGTGGCAACAGCAACAATAGTACCGCTACTAGCACTTTTAATAAAATCTATAGAAGAATTTAATGTAACAGTAGAACTACCATTGGCATTTGCCGCTACTGCCATGGCATAATCGGCAATAGTAAACAAAACTCCACCATTAACAAGTCCTAAGCCATTCAAGTGGTTTTCATTAATATCCAATTTGCATACCGCTCTCTCTGGCAAGGCTTCTATTACTTGCACACCTATGCTCCTTGCAAATTTGTCTCTTTCTGTATTATTTTCCATAATTTTGGGTATAAAAAAACCCTCTTAGTAAAATACCTTGAGGGTTTTCAGTATCCATTATAAATTTATTATTTTGAGAAGAAGAAATCGCAACGGCGATTTTTTTGTTCAGCTTTTGGAGGGTTTGGTAATTGACCTTGAGCTTGTGTTGTGATACGAGACTCATCAATACCAGCTTTAATTAACTCAGCTTTAACAGTATCAACACGTTTTTGGCTAAGTTTTAAGTTGTAGTCTTTGCTTCCTGGGAAGTCGCAATAACCACGAATTTCAACTTTAAGTTCTGGGTCTGCATTTAGTTTTTCAACTACTTTCTCAATATTCTTTTTAGCTTTAGCAGAAATACTAGATTTGTTATTTGGATAGTACACAGACTCATCATAGTTAACTGTTGGGTCGATACCTAAAGCAGAGAATACTTCTCTTACTTCATCGCAACAGCCGATAGCATCTTGTGGTATGCTTTCACCCCAGAAGTTTACAAATGCACCTTTTGGAGTATTTGGTTCGCGGTCGCGGAAGTCTGCAACACCGTCACCATCTTCGTCTGGAGTAACTGCATTGTAATCTTCTAAAGATTGAAGACGAGGAAGAATATTGTTCGCAACTGTATCTTCTAGCACTTTAACACGTTTTTTCAAGCTGTCGATATCGTTGATCAAACCTTGTTCGCCAGATACTAATTGACGATATTCGTTCATAGAGATATTTCTCATATGACCGCCTTTTTTCTCATCATCTTGGAATTTAACACGAAGGTTTGCATTCACATAGAACTGAGCATCGTTCATTGTACCTTTTGTATAGTGTTCGCCCTCAAAGTTGTCTTTGTTTGTCATACGATAATAAGCACCTAAACCAACAGCTAGGTGTTTATTAATATTGTATTCTACATTAAGACCTAATGGAATAGAAATAGAAGTACCATAACCACTACCATCTTGACCTATACCTTTAGGAGTCTTTTCGCCTGGATTAGAGCCTTCGATTGGTGTGTTAAGGCATTCGTACCAAATCAAACCAACACCTGCGTTAAGATACAAGTTCCATGCAGCAGATTTGCGATATTGACCGAATAGGTTGAACATATTAACAGATGCCATCAAAGAAGGAGCATACATATTACCTTTGAATTCGTTACGACCCCACTCAGTAGAACTTGTAACACCTTGGTATGGCATATATTGGAAGTTTAATAATAACCCCCAAACTGGGTTCCATGTGTACTCAGCTTCTAAACCGATAGTCCAAGAAACCTTTGACGCAGAAAGAATTTGGTCAAAGTTTTGCTTAACGTCACCGTCAAACTGAGACATACCAACATTTAAACTTAATGACCAGTGAGAGAAATCTGTAAAGTCATTAAGAGGAGTATAAGTTTCTGTTGTTTCTGTCTCTAGATTAGTTACAACAGCCTCTTCTGCAGGAAATGCTGGAATTGACAATATTGATAAAGCACTAAAAAGGGCGATAATCTTTTTCATGTTTACATTTTTTTTAGAAATTCAGCAACAAAATTAATAAAAAAAAATAATTAATGCACATTTATTGCAAAAAAAATTGTATATACACACGTTTTTTTACAAAATATCGCCAAAAAGAGTAATAGCACTGGCATCTTTTATCTTAACTCTCACTAAATCACCCACTTTTTGCCCTTGATTTTCAAAAAGCACAACCTTATTTTGAGAGGTTCTTCCAGATAATTGTTCACGCGAGCGTTTTGAATATCCTTCTACTAACACTTCAAACTCCTTGCCTATATCTCTTTTATTACTTTCAAGCGAAAGTTCCATTTGAAGATCTATCATTTCTTGAAGACGACGAAGTTTTACTTCTTCAGGCACATCATCTGGCAAGTTTTTAGATGCAAAAGTGCCCTTTCTTTCAGAATATTTAAACATAAATGCACTATCATAACCAACCTCGCGCATCAGGCTCAATGTTTCCTGATGATCCTCTTCTGTTTCAGAATGGAAGCCCGTAAACATATCGGTTGAAATACCACAATCTGGCATGTATTTTCTAATAAGTGCAATGCGTTCTAAATACCATTCACGAGTATATTTTCTATTCATTAGCTTCAAAATTCTAGAACTACCAGACTGAACAGGCAGGTGAATATGCTTGCAAAGATTTGGATATTTGCTTATCACAACAATTGTTTCTTCGCTCATATCTTTTGGATGAGAAGTAGTAAATCTAATTCTAATACCAGGTACTGCTTGAGCCAAATTTTCCAAAAGTGAAGCAAAGCTCATACCCTCAAAATTATAAGAGTTTACATTTTGACCTAGAAGGGTAACTTCCTTGTAACCACGATTGTATAAATCTTGAACTTCGTTTAGTATACTATTATATGGACGTGAGCGTTCGCGACCGCGAGTATAAGGAACAATACAATATGAGCAGAAATTGTTGCAACCACGCATGATAGAAACAAAACCAGAAATGCGATTGCCGCCAATGCGCTGTGGAAGCACATCCTTGTATGTTTCCGTAAGCGACAAATCAATATTTATAGATTTTTCTCCTTGCTCTGCTTGCGCAATAAGGTTTGGCAAATCGAGATATGAATCAGGACCAGCAACTAGATCTACAGCTGGATGCTCAAGAAGTTCTTTTTGCATACGCTCCGCCATACAACCTATTACACCTACTAACAGGTTTTTCTTTTTACGTTTTAGTTGACGGAAGAACTCTAAGCGAGACATTGCCTTTACCTCAGCGTGTTCACGAATAGAACAGGTATTAATAAATATAGCATCTGCTACGTCTATTGAGTCGCAAAGTTCGTAATCTGCCATTTTCATTACAGCTGCCACCACTTCGCTATCCGCAAAGTTCATCTGACAACCGTAAGTTTCTATAAATAAGTTTTTGCTCATAATCACATATATAATATAATCTGCAAAGATAGTAAATTTATTTACATCCTCAAAATGCTACTTTTTCAAACGATTGATACGATTTTTAGTTAAAATTTGTTAAATTTCGCATATTTTAGCCGCAAACGATTGCAGGTTTAAAAAATTGATATATCTTTGCAGAGAATTCACGTAGAAATTAAGTTTTTTCATAGTTTAAGGTTTAGAAAAAAAGATAAGGGAGATTTCTTCCTTATCTTTTTTCGCATTAGAAAAGTAAAATCAAACTCTTGCAAAAAGATTACATTGCAATAAACCTGCTTTCTATTATTTAATAGATAAAATTTGATTATTAAGAAAAGAAAGGTTATCTTTGCAAAACAATCCCCAGAGTATGAGAGTCTCGGAATACATTCGAGATTCTTTTTATTTTTGTGTTTTTTTGACCCTTCGACAAGCTCAGGGACCGCATCAATTAAACGACTAAACATTGAATAAATAAACAACTAAAAAATATAAAATTATGGCTATTACTTACATGTCAAAAGAGGGGTACGATAAACTCCTTAAAGAAATTGCGCACTTAGAAAGCGTGGAAAGACCACGTATTATTAATGCTATCTCAGAAGCAAGAGATAAAGGTGACCTATCTGAAAATGCAGAATATGATTCAGCAAAAGAAGCACAAGGTCTATTAGAAGCAAAAATCTCTCAACTAAAAGCTACATTACTAAATGTACGTATTATTGACGAGAGCCTTATCTCTACAGATTCTGTTCAAATCCTTAGCAAAGTTACTATCCGTAACACCAAAACCAACCAACAAATGACCTATACTCTTGTGTCTGAAGCAGAAGCTAACTTAAGAGAAGGCAAAATGTCTATTGGCACTCCTATTGCTAAAGGTCTTATTGGCAAAAAGAAAGGTGATGTAGTTCCTGTTACTACTCCTTCTGGTGTTATTGAATTTGAAATCGTTGACTTAGGTATCTAATATTATGGCAACTATTTTTAGTAAAATAGCAGCAGGCGAAATTCCAAGCTACAAAGTAGCAGAAAACGATAAATTTTACGCATTCTTGGATATTAATCCACTTGTAAAAGGTCACACCCTTGTAATTCCAAAACAAGAAGTTGATTATATCTTCGACCTTAGCGACGAAGACTTAGCAGAAATGCAAGTGTTTGCCAAAAAAGTAGCTGCAGCAATTAAATCTGCATTTCCATGCATCAAAGTGGGACAAGCAGTAATAGGACTTGAAGTACCTCACGCACACATTCACCTTATTCCTATCCAAAAGGAAAGTGATATGCTGTTCTCAAATCCTAAACTCAAACTCACCGCAGAAGAGTTTAAAGAAATAGCAGAGAAGATAAATAATGCACTATAACAGAACAATCCCCGAAAGTTTCATAACCTTCGGGGATTATTGTATAATAAAATACCTCTTCACACTCTCATATTGTGGTAATGTTGCTTTGTGCCTTAATAGAGTATATTTCTTGTGTTGATAATCACAAGTCTCAATAGTCCGTTCCAATTCTCACAATTACCTTTTCTATAATTTTTATTTGTCTTTCTTGATGTTCCTCTTGTAATTTGACTATGAATCTTGAATATTTATTATTGATTGGATTTGGTCCATTTAACATAAAAAACCAAAATTCTTCTAACTCTTTATTATTTCTACTATTAAGGAAATAGATTATATCATCATATCTGTTATAAAATAATTTTTCTATATTTATTGTGAGATACATATAAGCATCTGCTTGCCAATATGAATATTCTCAAATAAATATGCGATGTGATTATAAGCATCGTCATAAAGAATTGAGAAAAATGTATCATCATCACTTTCTATATACCCGTAGATTTTAACAAAAGAGTCAAATGTATCTGGAAAATATTGGAGGAATGTTAAATAATTATTCTCATTATATGACTGCCGAAGATTTACAATACGATCGCTATCACTAATTATTCTACCCGAAGTACAACCTATATATAACATCAGTATTATATAGGAATATATTATTTTTATTCTATTCATATTAGCGTATACGATTAGTAATGATTGTTTTTATATTATTCCCAGATTGTGATGATATAAATGTTTTTATCTCATCAAGGGCATCATAGGTATTTACTACACGTATAGGCTCGCCGTTTATAAACCTGATTATTTTATTTAATATTTTTCTATATACTCTTTCCACTAATTTGTCTAAGTAATTTAATTTTCTTCTTGTTTTGTGTGCAACCATTGATATATAAAGTATAAATTACTTCTGTCTGAATCTAGGTCCTTCTCAATAATATAACCTTGCAATAAAAATGAATCCCATATATATAATCTTAAATTACATACATAACCTTCTGCTGTATATTCATTCAAATTATAATCGTTGTCAAAAATATAAAAAATGGCATAACCATTCACATATCTAGGAGTTTCTAATTTTATAGAAAGATTTATCGTTTTATTTTTATTGAATAAAGGGAATTGGGTATTCCCTATTATATTATTGATTGTAAAAAAATAACTTTCAGACTTGTTGATTTCACCATTAGTATAGTGAATTTGTTGATTTACATAATTAATAGAATTTGGTGTTATTTCATTATTTAGTGGTTCTTGTATACACTTATCAGGATCGATAATCAGATTCTCTGATAGATGAGATAACTCTCCAGTAGGTAAATATTTTTCTCCCCAACCTATTCGTAAACTATCTATAAAGTTTAGTTTAATATTAACATTGCCATTTTTGTGATATGATATAAAAGGACCAGATAACTTATCATCTATATAATATCTCTCTTCTTCAATAATTCCATTTTCATAGTAATAAATAGCCTTGCCATTTTTCTTATCCGATTTAGTAGATATTTTATAACGTAAATTACCGGAATCATAATATTCTGTTTTTATTGACTCATTGCAACAAGACATTAAAATAAATATAGAAAAAATTGATATAATATTTATATTTTTCATCATTGAATGGTTTAACTTAGGTACTATTTACGATTAATTATTAAAGTGGTGTCTAATCTTTCCGGGTCTATTGTAAATTTCCCTATTCGCACGCAGGAATCTTTAAATGATTTAGAAAATTCTTTTTTCCCCGCACTATAAATATAACCAGAATTTTTATTAGAAATAACATATCTATACTCTCCATAACTTGATTTATCTAATGTTTTAGGTGAATTATTATGGACACTATTAATATTATTATTGTCACTTTCCAAACTTAAGGTAAATATATTACTTATTATAGAGCATGCCTTTGCCGAGAAATTATACAAAAATTCAAAGATACTTTTATTTTTTCCTCCAAATTGATAAGAGAATACACTTGCATCAATTGATGGTCCCTTATATTTGCTAGTAGCTTTTACTCCACTGCCAACACCTCCAGTTATAGTTTGACCATATGGCTGGTCATATCTAGGTGCTTGCCTTACTATTGATACCTCATTTAATCCAATATGGTCATTCTCGGAATCAAATTTATCCCAATTCTTAGCTGCTTCAGAATAAGAATATTCTTTTCTTCCATCAGGGTCAATTAAATTGATAGGATTACTTAGGCAATATATGTATGGTGAAGCGTGTGGATTTGTGTATGCCAATGGATCTACTCCTAACCAAAGAGCTGTGGCTGGATTATAGTATCTAGCTCCGTAGTAGTAGAGGCCTGTTTCGGTGTCGAGTTCTTTGCCGTTGAAGCGGTATGGGGTTACGTTGCGGTACTCACGGAACATTTCGCCGTATGGGGTGTAAGCTGAGTATTGGGCAATGTCGCCGTTTAGGTCTGTGATGTAGGTACTGCTTCCTAAATGGTCTTGGAAGTAGAAGTATTGTTCTTTTTCTTCCTTGCCTGTAGGTACTAGTTCATTATTTTCATAATAATCTTCGCCTATTTTACTTACCAAACGTGTAGCACCAGCATAGTAGTGTTTGGTGTAACCATTATTGTTTTCTACAAAATATGCAGATGCGTAGGCACTATAACTTTCACCAAAGTCATATAGTGTTTCTACATTTTTCCCATTTACATAACCGCTCTGTGCTGTGCCGTAACGTTTAAGAATACGTTCTCCTGTGTGGTCGTATGCGTATGAGTGGAATAATCCCTCTTTTGTGTCAATGATCTCTTTTAATCTGTTTTCAGCATCCCAAACCAAATCTCTACCAACTCCACTTGCATCAAGTATAGAGGTAGGATTACCTGCAGCATCGTAGGTGTAATGCATATCACCTATTTGTACAGGTGCATTGGGTTGAATATCACTATTATAGTGATAGGTGTTATTTTTAAATGTTGTAGTGCCCTCAGAGGATATACTTTGATTAAAGACCACAGGAGATGACATTTTGTTATACTCCATAGTCATATTATATGAGTTTGGAGTGCCCCCTATAGTACCAAAGTAATAGCCATTGGCACTTATTAAGCGGTTTTGCTCATCGTAAGTATTAACTACAGGTATAAGCTCGCCATTAATTCCATGGCTGTTACCATTTAATTTCATCAAAGGTATTATGCTTTGTTGTGATAAAATCTAATTCTACGTTTTGTTCCTTGTACCATTCAAAGATACTTTTGTTACGATTATAAAAAAACGAATCTATTCTTATTCTTTTTCTTGCATTGTTTTTAAATAATAGAATTATTGCTTCGGGATTATGAGCAATATGGAATTGATATTGCATCGTTTTTATTTCAGATATGTAATAAATATTTTTGTTTTTAGTGCATCTAAAAGGATATACCTGAACTATTTTCTCTTTATAAAAATATATAACATTAAACCACAATGATAATGATATATATGACCACATGATCAAAAAGAGAATAATATAGAAAATGCTAGTATCATATAAAGATAATAGCTGATAAATTCCGTGCATGATGACTATATGATAAATAATCATCATGTAATTCACACGTATATATTTCTCTTTATTCTCCATAAATTCACTTTCCATTTTGATAACTTATGACATCATTTATTATTGATATAATTGCATTAGAAGTATTTGCTAGATCATTGATACTAATATTCTGAAAATTATCAAAAAATCCAATAGTAGAAATAACTCCTTTAAATATTTGTAAAACATTTTTCCCTGTATCATTATGAATCTTTTGTGTTAGAATGCTTTCCCCTTTTGCGTTTTTTCCCATATCATCAATAGAATTCACAAAACTTGCACCTGCTATTATCGTGTTTATAATACCATCAGACAAGCCAAATGACATAATACTAGTAACAGCACCAACAGCCCCACAAGTTGCATATATATCTTCTGGCGTAGTATAATCTACCCATGTTGTTCCACCTGCATGTGACCTGCCATTAGCTATAGATAAATCACTTTCAAATTCTTCAACAAAATTCCATACTGGATTATGTTGATTTGATTCCAAACCTGGTCGAACATTAGCGGTAATCTCCACTTCAAACATCCCTTGATTATTACAAGTGACAGAAGTTTGTTGGCAGTTAGCCCATTCATAACCATTCTGACCAATCCATCTATTTACTGAACCTCCTTCTGTTTCTTGTATTTCAATTGCAGAACGCACATTGCGGTTCTCTGTCCAATCTGAGATGTTATCTACCCTTCTTCCATCTGGATCCACATACTTCACAGGGTTACTCATGCAGTAAACATACGGACTCACCCCAGGATATTTGCTTGCCAATGGGTCCACACCTAACCAAAGTGCTGTGGCAGGGTAGTAATATCTTGCTCCATAGTAGTAAAGGCCTGTTTCGGTGTCGAGTTCTTTGCCGTTAAAGCGGTATGGGGTTACATTGCGGTATTCGCGGAACATTTCACCGTATGGGGTGTAGGCTGAGTATTGGGCTATTTCTCCATTTATGTCAGTAATGTAAGTGCTACTTCCTAAATGGTCTTGGAAGTAGAAATATTGATCTTTTTCTTTATCTCCGTATGAAATATAACTTCCATTTTCATACACACTTTCACCAATTTTACTTACCAAACGAGTTGCTCCAGCATAATAATGTTTGGTGTAGCCGTTGTTACTTTCTACAAAGTATGGAGATACGTACGCACTATAACTTTCTCCAAAATCATATAGTGTTCCTGCTTTTTTACCATTTACAAAACCACTTTGTGCAGAGCCATAACGTTTAAGAACACGCTCTCCTGTGTGGTCGTACGCATATGAGTGGAATAAACCTTCTTTTGTATCCACTATGCTACGAAGTTGATTATCTGCGTTCCACTCTAAATCTTTTCCAATGCCATTGGCATCAAGTATAGAAGTAGGATTACCTGCCGCATCGTATGTGTAATGCATATCACCTATTTGTACAGGTGCATTGGGTTGAATATCACTATTATAGTGGTAGGTGTTATTTTTAAAGGTTGTAGTGCCCTCAGATGATATACTTTGATTAAATGTGATAGGTGATGACATTTTGTTATACTCCATCGTCATATTATATGAATTTGGAGTATCACCAATAGCACCAAAATCATAACCGTTGGCACTTACAAGACGGTTTAACTCGTCGTAGGTATAATTTTGGATATATATGCCATTGTCGTGGATGCTTGTTATGTTATCTACCTTGTCATAGTTATAGGTATTTTCAGAAATCTTCTCACTGCCTATATGTAGAGTAGCTAGTTGTAAGCGGTTCTTTTTGTCATAGAAATAACGATGCTCTGTATTGTTTCCTAATTTTCTATAAGCAGTTTGACCACTTTCGTGATAGCCAGTTTCTACAAGATATGGGTATACATTTCCGTCTTTTTCTCCTGTGATTGCCTTAAGCTCTCCGTTAGCATAATACGCATAATCTACCACCTCACCATCTGGGTAGATCATCTTTTGGATACGATTCCAACTGTCATATTCAAAGGCAGAGGTGTAGGTGTGTACTTTATCTATTTGGTCATCTATCACGATGGTTTTAACCGTTTTCACAACTTCACCCATATTGCCATAGGTGTACTCTTCACTACCCATAGGGTAACGTACTGAAATTAATCTTCCTTTTTGGAAGTTTTCTGCCGTTTTATCACCGTAAGTATAAATAATACTATCGTTTGGATGAAGTGAATATGCTACCGATTTAAGTCTCTCAAACTCGTAGTTGTATGAAACCACTTCACCATTTGCAGTGGTACGTGTAAGAATTTGACCTTGTGGGGTATATTCTGCTGTTACTGTACCTGCATCTGGGGTTTTAGTTTCTATGATATTACCTAACATATCATATTTATACGTGCTGATATGCTCATTTGGATGTAACACCTCTACCACACGAGAGAGTGCATCATAGGTATTTACTACACGTATAGGCTCACCGTTTACAAGCCTGATTATTGTATTTAATATTTTTCTATATACTCTTGCCACGAGTCAGGGTATTGTTTTTTGATTCTTTCTAAGATATAATCCTCTATGGGCTGTGCGAAGTAATCAATGTTGTAATATTCTTTTATAAAGTTTACAACGGCCATTTTCTCTCGGTGTTTTTCGCTACCCAATGTAAATAAATCTCTACGCATAACTTCTATAGGATACATTAAAGAATCATTTGCATACTTCCCAATCGAATGAGTAAAGTCTGCTCCATATTCCAACAACACAAGAACAACTTTATAGTGTTCTTGTATAAGTGCTTCACCTAATGCGCATGCCCCAAACTCATCATAATGATTTACATCTGCGCCTGCTCGCAACAATATCTTAACAGATTCAATATCTCCACGTATCGCAGCACCACGTAGTGGTGTGTATCTTGTGCTATTACCTTTGCGTCTATCTCCAATCTCTATATCATTTGGATTTGCTCCGTATTCTAAAAGTTTTTCAACGTATTTCTTTCCGAGATTATATTCACATGTTAGAATAATAGCAGATGTTCCGTCGTAAGTGTCATATATATTAACGTTTGCGTTGTTTTCTAGTAATGTAATAAAAGATTTATAATCATCATTCCATATTGCTAACATTAATAGCGTTTCCCCAAACTTTGGTTCTTGGTAATTAATCAATGTACTATCTTCTTGTATAATAGATTTAATTCTACTTACTCTACCATCTTGAACTGCTTTTGCTAATTCCCATGCAGGTGTTTCTTGGAAAAGCCTGTAGTCCCAACCTTTAAGTCTAGTTTTGTCCACTATTATTTCCCTGCAAGAAGATAGTAGTAAAAATATAATTATTACATAATAAAGACTTTTCATAATTACTGAACAAAAAAGTTAATACTATGATCTAATGTATAAGAATTGGATTCTACCCCAATGTATTTTCCTGGAGCATAGAAGCCTAAGTTTCTTTGTAAATTACTTAGAGGGTCACCACCTAAGCGTATAGAAGTGCCCAAAATGTTCTTTCCTAGAGTGATATAATTAGTAATATTATAACAATTCGTATTAGGATTAGACAATGTTTTAATTGTTGCAGGACTTAAACTTGCAGAATTAAACGTAATAGCTTTATGACCTGTATTAATAGAGGATAATGCTGCTAATCCACCTCCTAAAGAGTGTCCTACAAATGTAAGTTCTGTATTTCCTATATTTTTAATTAATTCACTAGTATTTGTAAGTGTATTATCATATTGAGATGACATACCAAATAATTGTAATCCATTCTGTTGCCAATCTTTAAAATCTTCAGTTCCTGTAAAAGCATAGACATACTCTGTTTTTCCATCTATAGTACGTTCATATAATTGCGATTTAAAGCCATTATCGCCGTTAGTATAGTTGATTCCAAAATCTCTTTTACTTACTTCCCATCCTGTATTTTTTAGTCTTTCTTCAACATCATTTGCATCTGTTCCACCATATACATGTTTTGCCATTAATGCAGCTTCTTCTGCAGTTGGTTCTTCGCCGTTGAAGTCTATGAAGTTTATTGGATTTGAAAAACAGAATGCGTATGGTGACACCCCAGGATATTTGCTTGCCAGTGGGTTCACACCGAGCCAAAGTGCCATAGGTGTACTCTTCACCACCCATAGGGTAGCGTACAGAGATTAATCTTCCTTTTTGGAAGTTTTCAGAAAGGCAGATGCATACCTGTCTAATATTTTTCTATATACTCTTGCCACAGGTTAGGATATAATTGTATAATACTTTAGACGAAATAGAATCTTTGGGGTTTTCTATTCCATGTATTTGTAATATAGATATTTCTAATTCTGCAGGATAATATCCTTGTTCTGCACTTCTTTTAAGGTAAGAAAGTGCAATATAATTAGCTGTAGAATCCATTTCTTTACCTATACTTTCATAAAAATCCCTTATCATGCAATACATGTGGTATTGAGCAATGGCTGAATTATGTGTATTTGCCATATAGAAAGTGTACATTGCTTTATTTTCTTCATCGGGACAAAATTTTATGTAGGTATTATAAGCATTCTGATCACCACACTCAATAAAATAATCCTTTAATAAAGCCAATTCGTCTTGTGTATATGATGAATTTATAGCTGTTGTATCTATCAAACTATTTATCTGTGCAATTTGATTATTAATTCTCATCCTCCTTTCATTTCTTATTTTCTCTTTCTTATTTTTCTCTCTTTCATTCATTTGGGGATATGTTATATTATTTGCAAACCATATTTTTTCTGCTTTTTCTTTTTTACATAGCCTATAAATTATTTCTTTTGCTGCGATTGTGTCCTTGGGTATCCATATACCACATAGCAATAGCTTAGACATTTCCCATTTTGCAGAAAATTCTTCTTGTTTTGCACTGTTTTTAAGATATGAAAGTGCAATAGCACTAGCATTATCTGTAGAATCCATTTCTATGCCTATGTTTTTGTAAAATTCTTTAATCATTTCATACAATTGAAATTGTGCATAGCTATTGTAATAAGTATTTGCCATGTAGAAAGTGTATATAAACCTATCTTTTCTATTCTTTGAATAAAAGAGATATCTTAAATAGGCTTTAGGATTTCCTTCCCTAATAAAATGCATTTTCATAGAATCTAATTTTTCTTGCTTATACGTAGGTGTTATGGTAAATACATCTGAATTGTTATTATCTGCCGTAACACTGCTACTAATCAGCATAATTAGGAATGTTAAAATTAGTATGCTATTCTTGGTTTTCATATAATTTATTGTATATGGTTTTATATGTCTCTATTGTCTGTTTAGGATTCTTGAATATAGGTTGCTTTGTTCCTTCAATGCTATCCACTTTTTTCCCTTTGTAATATACATTCCATGTGCCACCATTTTTAACACCTTCTTCCTCCGCAGTTTTTCTTATAACACTAATTTCCGCAGAAGGAGCAACAATTACTATATCTAATATTTCTGACATTCTTTGGGCAAATCCACCCTCTTTCCCTGTAGAGCAAGAATGCATAATAACTAATGTGGGTTCAAGTGTAATTTGATTTTCTAAATAAACATCACTTTCGTTAGCTAAGAAATACATAAATTTATCAGTCGTATTAATTTCTTTATCATTTGCCAAGACAAATCCATTACTATCCCCATGAGCCCATATAGAGACGGAATTGTCATTATCATAATAATTATCTGCACATGTAATCAATACTTTATTATCTTTTGATTCCTGTGATTCTGAATCTGGATCACCATAATCAACACAAAAAGACTTTATCATCTCTCTTCCATCCGGGTCCACATACTTCACTGGATTGCTCATGCAATATACATACGGACTCACTCCTGGATATTTACTTGTTAATGGATCAACTCCTAACCAAAGAGCAGTACTTGGAACGTAGTATCTTGCTCCGTAGTAGTATAGGCCTGTTTCGGTGTCGAGTTCTTTGCCGTTGAAGCGGTATGGGGTAACGTTGCGGTATTCGCGGAACATTTCGCCGTATGGAGTGTAGGCTGCGTATTGTGCAATTTCACCTTTTATGTCTGTGATGTAAGTACTACTTCCTAAATGGTCTTGGAAGTAGAAATATTGGTCTTCTTCTTTATCTCCGTATGAAGTATAGCTTTCATTTTCATATACACCTTCACCAATTTTACTTACCAAACGAGTTGCTCCAGCATAATAATGTTTGGTGTAGCCGTTGTTACTTTCTACAAAGTAAGGGCTAACGTATGCACTGTAACTTTCTCCAAAGTCATACAGTGTACCCATATCCTTGCCATTGTAGTAAGCATTTTGAGCCGTTCCATAGCGTTTTAGGATACGCTCTCCTGTGTGGTCGTATGCGTATAAGTGGAATAAACCTTCTTTTGTATCCACTATGCTACGCAGTTGATTATCTGCGTTCCATTCTAGGTCTTTCCCTATTCCACTTGCATCAAGTATAGACGTAGGATTACCAGCTTTGTCGTAAGTGTAACGCATATTACCTATTTGAATAGGTGCATTAGGTTGTAAGTTAGAATCGTAATGGTATGTGTTATTAGTAGTGAAATTACCCTCTTTTGTAGCAATCATCTGGTTAAACTGTACTGGCGAAGACATCTTGTTATACTCCATTGTCATACTATATGAATTTGGAGTTTCACCAATTGCACCAAAGTCATAGCCATTTGCACTTATTAGGCGGTTTAGTTCATCGTAGGTGTAATTTTGGAAATAGGTGCTATTGTCATGAATACTAATTATGTTATCAACCTTATCATAGTTATAGGTATTCACCGAAATCTTCGCAGTACCTATGTGGAGCGTAGAAGTTTGCAAGCGGTCTTTGCAGTCATAGAAATAACGATGTTCTGTGTTATTGCCTAATTTTCTGTAGGCAGTTTGTCCATTTACATTATATCCAGTTTCTACTAGGTATGGATATGTAATGCCGTCTTTTTCTCCTGTAATAGATTTAAGTTCTCCATTAGAGTAATACTCATAATCTACCACTTCACTATCTGGGTAAATCATCTTTTGAATACGATTCCAACTATCATATTCAAACTCAGAGGTATATGTGTGAGTGTTTTTTGTAGTCTCATCTATTACGATGCTTTTTACATTTTTTATCACCTCACCCATATTACCATAGGTGTACTCTTCACTGCCCATAGGGTAGCGTACAGAGATTAATCTTCCTTTTTGGAAGTTTTCTGCCGTTTTATCACCGTAAGTATAAATAATACTATCGTTTGGATGAAGTGAATATGCTACAGATTTTAATTTTTCATATTCGTAGTTGTATGAAACTAATTCACCATTAGCAGTGGTACGTGTAAGAATTTGACCTTGTGGGGTATATTCTGCTGTTACAGTACCTGCATCTGGAGTTTTTGTTTCTATTATATTTCCTGCCATATCGTACTTGTAAGTACTGATATGCTCGTTTGGATGCAATACTTCTACCACACGAGAGAGTGCATCGTAGGTATTTACTACACGTATAGGCTCGCCGTT
>JAZOMZ010000023.1:0-4904 GCA_045654205.1 Candidatus Enterocola sp.
AAATCAATTACAAATCAAATATTTATGAAAAAACTCACTACACTTTTTGTATTGCTGTTTACGGCATTTAATATGCTTGCAGCAAGCCTTACGCTTTACTTCGTGGACGAAAGCGGTTGGGGCAACATTCATGCATACGCATGGAAAAACTCCACTCAAGCAAATCTTGGGGTCTGGCCTGGCACTCAAGCTACACTTGAGTCAAAAACTATGGGCGGCAAAAATGTATATTCTTATACATTTGAAAGCACAGCTGCCGACAGAATTATTTTCAACAATGGTGATAATGGAAAAAAAACTGGTGACTTAACAGTAAATACTTCTAAGCCATATTACTACAGCAGTACATGGAATGCAACTATCACATATGATGCACCTGCCACCTATTGCATGGCTGGTATAGCAAGCGTATCTGGTACTGATTGGTGTTGTGGCCAAGAATGGACTCCAAGTGGTTGTGAACTAACAGATGGAAGTATTTCTTTCAGCGCACTTCCTGCTGGTGAGTACAAATTTAAAATCACCAATGGCACATGGAATAGTTCTTGGGGTTACTCATCCCTTACATCTACTTCTGGTTTGACAAATGACGCAGATGGAAATGTGGTAATGACACTTACCCAAGCAAGTGATGTTACAGTTGCATTTAACTCTAGTACAAAGAAAATCACTGTTACTATTAAAGAGGTTAGTACTCCTGTAGACCCAGATCCACAAACTCCATCAGCTACTATTGCAGCTATTCGCAACAGACTTAGCATCAATACAAACGACTTTACAGACTTTGCAGGTCTATATGTATCAAAACTTCCTACTATAGAAGGAGGAGCATTGAGCTCATACGAATGGCAATTCTCTTCTGACAATGCTTCTTGGGCAAAATATTCTGGTGGTGACGGAGCTACTTGGGACAATATTCGTCCAAACAAAGCAGGTTATTATCGTTGTGTTCTTACCTATAGTGTAGGTGAAAATACTCAAACTGTAAATTCAAATACACTTCAAATTACCAACAAAGGTGGTTCTACTGTGACATTTAGCAGTAACCTTCCTGTAGTTTTGGTGCGTACATCAAAAGATTTTCCAACTTCTCCTGCAGGCTATCCTACCACAGAACAAGTGGCAGAGCTAAAAGCAAAACGCAGTGTAGATGTTAAGATTCTTTGGAATGAAAATGGTGGAAATATCACCAATGCAGATATTAATAATGCAGATGTGCTTCATTACGACCGCAAAGCTCGTATGAACTACCGTGGTTCTTCTAGTTTGAATAACCCTAAGAAAAGCTATGCTTTTGTAACAGGCGACAAAAACTGCGACTCTAAAAAACTTGGTGAAGTAAAAACCAAGAAATTTGCCATGTTTGATGGCGACTCTCACAAAGACTGGGTAATGTATGCATCTTATACAGATGCAACATTTATGCGTAACATTCTTTCATATCACCAATATGCTAAGATGACAGGTCTTTGGGGCGTAAAATGTAGATATGTGGAAATGTACCTAGATGGTGAATACCAAGGTATTTACGTATTTATGGATAAAATGACACAAGATGAAACACGTATCAATGTAAACGAAGACACTGGTTATATAGTTCGTTTCGACAAAACCGATATGGTTGACAGATTTGATGGCTACTCAGGTGCAAACGAAGACTATAAACGTTGTACATTTATCACTTCAAACACTGGTAAGAAAACAATCTCTACATACAATATGCAAGTGGACCAAGCGTTTGAAATTGAATATCCAGAACGCGAAAACATTGCTACATTTGACGATGATGGTAACGTAACCGACGACTCTGCTTGGGAAGCCAAGGTAAACGAAGTGAAAGGTATGTTTGTTAATATGGAAAATGCAATCCTTGCAAACGACTACGACAAACTTGCTCAAATTATCGACTACCAAACATGGGCAGACTGGTTTATTTTCAATGAATTCTCTAAAAATGCCGATGCATATCGTATCTCTTGTGTGTTCCAAATAAACTCTGCTTCTGAAAAAATCGTAGCAAATCCTATTTGGGACTACGAACTAGGTCTTGCAAACCAAGATACCAAAACTACTGGTTTGATGGTAGAAGATGACACCTATTACAACGACGATTTCCCAACTCCATTTTGGTGGACAGGCAAAGGCAAATCTGGTTGCAATGGTATACTTGGCGACTGCAAATTTAAAGCAATGGTTAAGGAACGTTGGGCACTACATACAGGAGCCAATGGTGCTCTTAATTCAACTGTACTAAATGCAAAAATAGACAGTTTAGCCAACGTGCTTTCTCAAGGTGCTGGTACAAGAGAAAAGAATAAATGGAACACTTATTCTTCTTCTAGCACATCAACATTAAAATCTTGGATAACAAACAGAACTTCAGCACTTAATAGTATTATTAACGGCTGGGATGCTTGTCCAGAATTGAAATTTGCTTTGGTAGGTACAATTAATGGTAATAAAATTAGTACATACGCAAATGGTATTAAGTTTACTGAACAGCAAGATGGGTCTTATACAGCATCTTTCACTGCAACAGGTACTAGTCATTCATTGCAAATTATTACTAGCACTGGTGATATTTGGGCTCGTGGCAATAGTAAAGATATTGTTAGTACAGATGAAGATGCTTCTAGTTATGCTACTATGACCAGTGGTCAAACAACTGGTTATGCAAATATCACAACAGTAAATAATGCAGAATATACATTTACATTTAGATTAAATGGTGATGGTGTTTCTGGAAAATTGACTTACGAAGGTGAGGTCGCAGCCAAACCAGATTTTACTATCTCTGCTATCCGTGATAGATTGAGCATAAATACAAATAACTTTACAGACTTTGCAGGTCTTTATGTTGCAACACTTCCAACAGTAGAAGGTGGAGAACTAGATTCTTATCAATGGCAATATTCTACAGATAATTCTAATTGGACAGAATATTCTGCGGGTCAAGGTGCTTCTTGGGACAATATACGTCCAAATAAGGCTGGTTATTACCGTTGTGTTATTACTTATAATGTAGGTGGTGAAACCGTAGAACAGTTATCTAATGTTTTACAAATTACAAGCAATGCTGGTTCTTCTGCAACATTTAGCAGTAAACTTCCTGTATTCCTAGTACGTACATCAAAAGATTTCCCTGTTCATACAGGTAGTGGTTATCCAGATAACGATGGTGTAGCTGCACTAAAAGCAAAACGTAGTGTAGATGTTAAGATTCTTTGGAATCAAGAAGGTGGTAATGTAACCAATGCTGATGTTAATAATTCAGATGTTTTATACTACGACCGCAAAGCGAGAATGAACTATCGTGGTTCTTCTAGTTTATACAACGACAAGAAAAGTTATGCATTTGTAACTGGTGATAAAAACTGTGATTCAAAGAAACCAGGCGAGGTTAAGACCAAGAAATTTGCAATGTTTGGCGATGATGCTCACAAAGATTGGGTTCTTTATGCAGCTGCTCCAGATGCAACTTATATGCGCAACGTTCTTTCTTATCACCAATATGCTCAAATGACAGGACTTTGGGGTGTAAGATGTAGATATGTTGAACTTTATGTTGATGGTTCATACCAAGGTATTTACGTATTCATGGATAAAATTACAGCAGATGAAAATCGTGTAAATATTGGTGAAGACGGCTATATTGTAAAACTTGACAAAACTGATATCGTAGATAGATACAATGGTTATAGCGGAGCAAACGAAGACTACAAACGCTGTACATTTACCACTTCTAATACCGGTAGAACCAACATTAGTACATACAATCAAGTAGTTGACCAAGCCTTTGAAATTGAATATCCACAACGTGAAGATTTGGCAGAATTTGATGATGATGGCAATGTAACTGACGATTCTGCTTGGGATGCAAAAGTATCTGGTGTAAAAGCAAGATTTGAAGAAATGGAAACTGCTATTTTGAATAATAATTATGAAAAATTAGCTACCATTATCGACTACGAAACTTGGGCAGACTGGTTTATTATAAATGAATTCACCAAAAATGCCGATGCTTATCGTATCTCTTGTGTATTTACACTAAACTCATTAGAAGATAAGATTGTTGCAAATCCACTTTGGGATTATGAACTAGGTTGGGGTAACCAAAATATTAATACAAATGGTTTGATGGTAGAAGAAAACCAATATTATTCAGATTCATTCCCAACACCATTCTGGTGGACAGGTAAAGGAAAATCTGGTTGCAATGGTATTCTTGGCGACTGCAAGTTTAGAGCAATTGTAAAAGAACGTTGGGCTAAATATATTGCTGCTGATGGTGCGCTTAATTCTACAGTTCTAAATACTAAAATTGATAGTTTAAAAACTGTGTTGAGCGGTAGTTCAACTAATGCATCTGTTAGCACAAGTTCATTAAAATCTTGGATTACAAATCGTACTTCTGGTTTAAATTCTGTTATTAGTGCATGGGAAACATGCCCAGTACCAGAAATTTCAGATTTAGTTGCACCTGAGTTTGCTAAAATATATGTTGGTGAAACTGTTAATGGTACAGCAACCTTCTCAGTTCAAAATGCTACTGATGTTGAGGTTGTGTTGAGTGGTGACGATGTATTTAGTGTTGTTAGCGAAGCTAATGGTGCGGTTGAAATTAAGTTTGCTCCTAGTGCCGCAGGTACATTTAATGGTGCTCTAACAATCACCGCTGATGGAGTAGTTACAGAAATCATTAACTTCTCTGCTTCAGCAATCTTGAAACCAGAGATTTCAGATCTAGTTGCTCCTGAGTTTACACAAATCTATGTAGGAGAGACTGTTAATGGCACTGCAACATTCTCAGTAGCTAATGCTTCTGATGTTGAGGTTGTGTTGAGTGGTGACGATGTATTTAGTGTTGTTAGCGAAGCTAATGGTGCGGTTGAAATTAAGTTTGC
>JAZOMZ010000024.1:0-64718 GCA_045654205.1 Candidatus Enterocola sp.
GACTGCAAAATAAAGGGGTAGATTACTTCTGTGAAAACATATATCCAACTGTAAAAAATTATGATACAAATGTAATCGTAAATGTATCGGGTGCGAGCATCGAAGATTACGTTGCAACAGCGGAAAAAATTAACGAATTGGGGGCAATTCCAGCCATTGAATTGAATATCTCTTGTCCTAATGTGAAACAAGGTGGAATGGCCTTTGGAACTTCTTGTTCTGCGGCAGCGGAAGTGGTAAAAGCAGTGCGTAAAGTTTACGACAAAACTCTTATTGTTAAGCTTTCTCCTAACGTTACCGATATAGCAGAAATTGCTCGTGCGGTGGAAGCAGAAGGTGCCGATTCTGTTTCATTAATCAATACCTTGATGGGTATGGCAATTAATGCCGAAACTCGCAAACCAGTTCTTTCTACCGTTACTGGTGGTCTTTCTGGTCCTTGCGTAAAACCTATTGCTCTACGTATGGTATGGCAAGTGTCTAAAGCCGTAAATATTCCTATCGTTGGTCTTGGTGGTATTATGAATGCTACAGATGCTATAGAGTTCTTCCTTGCAGGTGCAACTGCTATAGAAATTGGAACAGCCAACTTTATCGATCCTTCTGTTACTATGAAAGTGGTGGACGGAATAGAAGAATATCTGAAAAAACACAACTATGAATCTATAAAACAAATTATTGGAAAACTAGAAGTATGAAAAAACTAAATTTACTATTAGCTCTTTTAGTAGCTTCTGTTGCTACTGTTTGGGCGCAAGCCGAAGAAGCAGGTACTCCATCAAAATGGAAAAAAGGTATCGACCTTTCTCTACAAGCTACTCAAAACTATGCTACAGCAAACTGGCACAACGGTGGTACAAACAACCTATCTGTGCTTGGTGGTGTTCACGCTTGGTTCAACTATGCAGGCGACGAAGGTCTTGCATGGGACAACAAAGTGGAACTAAAATATGGTGTTACCACTACTTTCACAGAAGACTTAGCTGGTCGTTTATTCCACTTAACCGACGACAAAACCTATTATGAAACAAAATTAGGTTACGCTTTAGGCAAAGGTTGGAACTTAGCATGGTCTGGCGACGTTAATTTCACATTATTTGAAAACTACAAAATTGACACCAACGACCTTGTAAGCGCAGTTGTATCTCCACTTACATTCAATACAGCTATCGGTTTCGATTATAAATATGCAAACGCAGAAAAGAAAATCGACCTTTCTGTAATGATTGCGCCATATGCGTTTAAATTAATCTACGTAGACGACGTACGTGGCGACTACGCTATCAGTAAACACGTAGGTATCTACAACGAAGAACTTGGTATTACCACACTTAAAACCTTCGACTTCGGTTCTAGTTTCAAAGTAAACTATCGTCAAGAATTCAACGATTACATCACTCTTTCAAGCGTTCTTTCTTTCTATACCGACTATAAAGGTATTGAGGTGGATTGGGAAATCGTTGGTGACTTCAAACTTTACAAATGGCTTACAGCTCGCGTTTCTCTAAACCCTCGTTACGATACAACCATTGGCGAAGGCTGGAACGAAAAAATTCAATTCAAAGAGTTTGTGAGTTTGGGTTTAGCATACCGCTTTGAAAAATAATTCGAGTTTTTTTAAGGGGTGATTTTAAATAAACCTAAATAATACAAAATAGAGATCAACTTCGGTTGGTCTCTTATTTTTTTGTATCTTTGTTGCGTAAAAAAAGAAAAATATGAGAAAACATACATTTAAAGATTGGTTCTTAGCAACCAGACCATGGTCGTTTCCAGCATCGGCTATGCCTATTATTGTTTCTATTGCTTATTTATTTTCAAAAGGAGCAGACATTAATTGGTATTTGGCTATTTGGACATTGATAGGAATGGTCTTATTTCATACTACAGGCAATTTGTGGAGCGATTATTTCGATTTTAAGAAAAAAGTAGATGATACCGACACTTTCGGGGCAACTTCTATTACCAGTGGTCAATTTGAGGCTAGCGAAATTCGCAATTTTGCTATTGGTATGTTGGTGGTGTCTGTGCTATCTGGATTGGGTATTTTGTATTGCACGGGGCTTCCTATTCTTTGGATAGGGCTTGCAGGCGCAGTGTGCATGTTGTTGTACCCATTTCTTAAATACAACGCCTTGGGCGACTTGGCTATTTTAATTACTTTCGCATTTCTTCCTACTATTGGCACTTCATACGCTATCACAGGTGCGATAGATTGGAGTGTGCTTTATATTGCATTGCCTGTGGGGCTTATTACCGATGGTATTTTGCATGCAAACAATACTCGTGATATGGCTACCGACAAACGTGCTGGCATTGTTACTATGGCTATGAGTATGGGCAAAAAGAGTGCAGCGTGGCTTTATGGCTTTGAAATGACTTTTCCTTGCATTTGGTTGGGTGCTCTTGTGATAGGAGGTTATCTTCCTTGGCCAGTACTTTTCACTGCACTTACTATTCCAATGTCTGCAAAATGCGCTCAAACCATGATAGAGGGTTATGATGATATAAATGCCATTGCTATGCTCGATATGCGTACAGCGCAGCTGCAAATGGTGTTCTCAGTGGTTTTATCTCTAGCATTGGTAGTGTCTAAATTTATTGCTTAATGAAAACAGCTGATTGGATAAAACCTGTTGTAGGTATTGGCATTGCTACAGTGCTTTGGGGCATTATGTTTTCGCCTTGGACTTCGCCATACGTCAATTTCTGGATTACCATGACCATTTCTGGCATGATACTCACTACATACTCGCTGTGGGCTGATAAAACCTGCCTTAAAGGCATTCGTATGGGTTGGGTGGATATTTTGCTTGGAATTGGCATTGCCGTGGCTCTATGGGGCGTATTTTGGCTAGGAGACAAAGTGTCTTCGTGGATGTTCGACTTTGCTCGCCCACAGGTAAACAATATTTACGGCATGAAAGACGGTGAAAACCCTTGGATTTTGTCGTTGCTACTTTTGTTTATCATTGGTCCTGCCGAAGAGATTTTTTGGCGTGGATACCTTCAAAACAACCTTTCTAAACGTTTCAACCCTAATATGGGATTTATCTTGACCACTTTGGCATATAGCCTTGTGCATATCTTTAAGTTCAACTTTATGCTTATAATGGCAGCTGCTGTGGCTGGTCTTATATGGGGTCTGCTATACAGATTTTTCCCAAATCGTTTGGGTCCCATAGTACTTTCTCATGCTCTGTGGGATTGTGCCGTATTTATTTGGTTTCCAATAATGTAGTTTAAATTGTACACCAAACGACCCAGTGCTAGTTCCACACCTGCGCAGCCACTATACCGACGAACACTACATCAAACACAAAATGGGCGAGGGAATAGAGTAGAATGATATTTTTTTTATGTATCTTTGCGCCAACTTAAACTAACAACTTTGTAAACTATGAAAACAAAATTAATTTTATTAGCATGTTTGACATTAGGATTAATGTCTTCATGTGAAGGTAAAAAAGATGAACCACAATCAAGTGATGCTAATGGTCATGATTGGGTGGATCTTGGTCTTTCTGTAAAATGGGCTACATGCAACGTAGGAGCTACCACTCCTTATGCTATGGGCGATTATTTTGCATGGGGTGAAACAGCTCCAAAAGATATTTACACTGTAGATAATTATACTTATAGTGAAAATCCAACTCAATTATCATTAGCTAATGATGCTGCTCACGTTATTTGGGGTGGTGATTGGCGTATGCCAACAAAAGAAGAGTATCGTGAATTACTTTTAAATACTAAAATTACTCTTGAAGATACATATACCGTTAGACTTACAGCAGCTAATGGAAATTATATCTTAATGCCATTAGCAGGCTTTGCAAAAGAAAACGGAACATTAAAAAATGTTGGAGATTGTGGTTATTATTGGACTAGTCTTCTTAATGAAGAAAACTCAGAACAAGCTGTAGATGTTATCTTCGAAGAACTATTTATTGGTGCTCACGCTCTAGGTTTCTATGGTGGCAACAGATTCTGTGGCCTTTCAATCCGCCCAGTATTGCCATAAGATAGCTTGATATGTGTGAAATAAAAGACTGACTTTTTTCAAGTCAGTCTTTTTTGTTTGTAGTTAATTACAAAATATCTTCCAGTTTTTATTGTATAATAAAAAACTATTCATAACTTTGCTTTAATACCATCATAAAATAATAATCAAATTTATATACTTCCCGCATCACTCAAGGTGCGGGATTTTTTGTGGAAAGAAAAAGAAATTAGGGTTACAATATAGATAGTATCAGAAAAATTATTATTTTTGTAAAGAGAATCAATTATTTGTGATTATGAATAGTGTTACAAAAAATAGAATCATTCCATCTATTCAAGGCTATTTTGCTACATTGCCAATAACCAAGGCATGGTTGTTTGGATCGTATTCTCGTGGGGAGGAATCTGCAGAAAGTGATGTAGATATTTTAGTGGTTTTTGATAAAGATGCAAAAATTAGTCTTTTTAAATATGCTGATATTATCTGTCAACTAGAAACTATTCTTAATCATAAAGTAGACTTAGTAGAAGAGGGCACATTACTCCCTTTTGCACAAGAAACAGCAGATAAAGATAAAGTATTAATCTATGAGAGAGCCTGTTAGAGATAAAGGTAGACTAGAACATATGCTACTAGCTATAAGCAATGTAGAAGAATTTACAAAAGATGTTACTATAGAAGAATTTGTAAAGAGTAAGGTGTTGTTCTATGCCGTTGTAAAAAATATAGAGATAGTTGGCGAGGCAACTTATATGCTGACAAAAGAATTTAAGGAAAGTCAAAAATCTGTCCCATGGCAGGTAATAGAGAAAATGCGTCATGTTTTAGTACATGGGTATTATACAATATCCCCAGAAAAAGTATGGGAAACAGTCCAAGAAGACATCCCAGTACTAAAAAAGCAACTTCTATCAATTATTGAGAATCTATAACTTTTAAATTTATATACTTCCCGCATCACTCAAGGTGCGGGATTTTGCTTGTAATACATTATCTTTGCGTAAAGAAGTTGTTGTTTTATTAAATAAGATAAAAATGGTAGATATAAAGAGTTGGTTGGAGGAGTTTCTTCAGAAACTGAATGAAGTTTTTAAGTCTCGTGTTTGGTTTGTGGGACTGCAGGGCAGTTATGGTCGTGGAGAAGCTACAGAAACAAGTGATATAGATGTGGTTGTAATTCTAAATGAACTTACAGTTTTAGATATTCAAACGTACAATGATATGTTGGATACTTTGCCACACAGAGAACTGATTTGTGGTTTTGTATCGGGCAAGGATGAAATTATGAATTGGGAGCCTTCTGACCTTTTTCAATTTTATAATGATACCACGCCAATAAAGGGAAGCTTGGACGAGTTACTTCCTTATATTGATAGTGTTGCTGTGGATAGGGCGATTAAGATAGGGGCTTGCAACATTTATCATGGGTGTGTTCACAATATGTTGCATACAAAGAACGATGATATTTTAAAAGGATTGTATAAAGCAGCTTCTTTTGTGGTACAAGCCATTGTTTTTAAACAGACAGGAAATTATATTAAATATCAAAATCAATTGCTGCAAGCAGCCTTGCTAGACGAAAAAATAGTTATAGAAACCTTTTTGAAGTACAAAAACTGCGAAACAGTTGATTTTAACTCTGCTTCTGAAATATTGTTTGAATGGTCAAAGAAATGGATTTCAAAATGATAATTTTATGAAAATAGTTTATATACACGGGTTTGCGGGGTCGATACACTCTGAAACCATTAGTTTTTTTAGAAAATATTACCCTAAGTACGAGTGGTGTCCATTGGAAGTGGACCATAGGGTAGATTATTCAGTGCAGAAGATAAATGATTTTTTGGCAGCGAACAGCGATGTGCAGGCACTTGTAGGTAGTTCTTTGGGTGGATTTTATGTGCTTTGCGCTAATTTTGAGGGTAGAAAACTCGTAATCAACCCTGTACTTAACCCAATGTCGTCTTTAAAGAAGTTTTTGGGTGTAAATAAATATAAGGGTAGGCGTGACAATGGTGATACAGAATTTAAACTTACTCAGGCAGATATATTTAAGTTTAAGCAATTTAAACCAAAGGATACTCCAAATACCATTTGTCACTACACGCCAAACGATCCTGTTTTGGGCGATGTAAAACGTGATTACAAAAAATTCTTTGCTAACGCAGAAGAAACACCTCATCTGCGCAGTCACTTCACCGATGAACACTACATTAAACACAAGTTGGGAGAAGTATTTGAGTAGGCACAACAAAAAAGACTGATTCTAGAATCAGTCTTTTGTATTTATTCTCAATAAGTTTACCAACAAAGCACATACAAGTCGCCCCTAGGGTTGATGCACATAAGGGGAGTGGTGGTGCTTTTGAAAAGGTGTTGTTCTTTTGGGCCGAAGATGATGTCGTCAAGGCCATAGTCGCGTGAGTTTGTGATAAGCACCATGCCGTATTCGCCGTTCATAGCCATTTCTACTGCTTCTTTTTCTACTTTGAAGCTGTCTTTGCTAGCCTTTGAGATAGAGTATTTTAGCTCGAAGCCATCGTACACTTTGGTTATGGCATCCACATTCTTTTGGGCACGTGTGCCGTAGTCTTTTGCTTGTAGGATATGTATTTCGGAGCCTATAAATCTGCCCATATTCGAAGAGTATGAGCCTTTTTCTTTTTCTTCTGGCAGGAACGCCACAGGCACCAAAATTTTACTAAAGTTTGGCTCTGCCATGGTGTCTTTCATCATTATGAAAGGTATACGTAGGTCTCTAAAGCCTTTGAAAAAGTTCATTGGGCGGTAGAAACCTCTTTTTTTAGAAAACTCGATGAAAATCATAGGTGTTTCGGTGCGTTCTGTCATTGCCACTATATCTTCAAAGCCACCGTCGACGCTCTCGCAAATAAAAGATACGTCGCCCAAAGATTTTTTCTCTTCTTCTAGCTCTGCCTTAAACTCTTCGCTCATATCACTTTCCCAAACGAGTAGGGTAAGTCCTTTTTGAAAACCTTGTGCAAAAATTTTGCCTGCAGCGAAGGCATTTTTAGGAAAATAATAGCCGTGTGCTAGCACCAAAAAGTGTCTGCTGTATTCTATTTCGCGTATATTCATAATAATTGTCAAAAAATATTCCGTAAAGGTATTAAAGATTTTCATAACACACAAAAAAATACTAAATTTGTGCCTTAATTTGAGTCTGGCACTTCGACAACCCTTCGACAAGCTCAAGGACCGGCTCAGTGACCGATTCCGTAAAACGAATAAACAATAAAAAACATGGCAAAACCTTCTATTCCAAAAGGAACACGCGATTTTCTTCCAGAAGAAATGCGTAAACGTAATTATATCTTCAATACCATCAAAGATGTGTTTGCACTTTATGGTTTTCAACAAATAGAAACTCCAGCAATGGAAAATCTTTCTACACTTATGGGTAAATATGGTGAAGAAGGAGATAAATTACTATTTAAAATTTTGAACTCTGGAGACTTCCTTTCTGGTCTTACAGAAGAAGATTACACCAATAAAAACAGCAATAAAGCAGTGTCACGTCTTTCTGAAAAAGGACTTCGTTACGACCTTACAGTGCCTTTTGCTCGCTTTGTAGTACAATATAGAGAACAAATCAAGTTCCCATTCCGCAGATACCAAATTCAACCAGTTTGGCGTGCAGACCGTCCTCAAAAGGGTCGTTATAGAGAGTTTTACCAATGCGATGCCGACATTGTAGGTAGCGATTCACTGCTAAACGAACTTGAACTTCTTCAAATTGCCAACGAAGTGTTCAAACGCTTTGGTATTAGAGTTTGCATCAAGCTAAACAACCGTAAAGTGCTTGCAGGTATTGCAGAAGTGGTTGGTGCTCCAGAAAAAATCGTTGACATCACTGTTGCAATCGACAAACTTGATAAAATAGGTCTTGAAAAAGTAAATCAAGAACTTCTTGCCAAAGGCTTAACAGAAGAAAATGTAAGCAAACTTCAACCTATTTTGGCACTTTCTGGCAATAACAATGAGAAACTTTCTCAACTTAAAGACGTGCTTGCCAACTCAGAAATTGGTCTTAAAGGCGTTGCCGAACTAGAAACTCTATTTGGTTACACCGCAAACCTAGACTTCACTGCCGAACTAGAACTAGACCTTACACTTGCTCGTGGTCTAAACTACTACACAGGCACTATTATAGAGGTGAAAGCACTTGACGTGCAAATTGGTAGCATCACAGGTGGTGGTAGATACGACAACCTTACAGGTGTGTTTGGCGTGGATGGACTTTCTGGTGTGGGTATTTCATTTGGTGCAGACCGCATCTACGACGTGCTAAATCAACTAGATTTATATCCAAAAACTACTGTAAACCAAACTCAAGTTATTTTCCTAAACTTTGGAGAAAAAGAAATGGAATTTTGTATTCCTGTTCTTGCAAAACTTCGTGCTGCTGGCATTTCTACAGAAATTTATCCAGATGCAGTTAAGTTCAAAAAACAAATGCAATATGCCAACGACCGCAATATTCCATTTGTAGCTATAGTAGGAGAAAGCGAAATGGCAGAAAATGTGATTATGCTTAAAGACATGACCACAGGAAATCAAGAAAAAGTGTTAATTAATGATATAATTTCTAAATTGACAAAATAAAATATATCATTTATTAGTTATTTAGAGTAGAATTTGGAAATTCCTCATTGCCTAACGGCGATTCCGCTCCCGCTCGGCATAGTTCAAACAAGTTTGACTCTGCTCTCGCTTACTCGCGGAATTCCTAACTCCTAACTATAAGAATTTTGAAAAAATTATTATCCATATTAACCCTTCTTTCTATTGCATTTTCGGCTAGCGCAGCGAGCTACGATAGAAACATGATTCAAAACCTGCCACGTGTGGATAAACAACGTTGGCACTTTGGATTTATTCTTGGTATAGGCTTTGGAGACTTCTCTGCCGTGCCAAATGATAGCTATATGGATGCCGATGGCAATAAATGGTATGCTACATCTGCAGGAATGTCGCCTATGTTCAATGTGGGTATGATTGCAGATTTAAGAATTGTGGAATACCTAAATGTGAGATTTACTCCTTCTTTGGCGCTTGGTCAAAAAAATCTTAATTATTCTTGTTTTACAGTAGATGGCAAGAAAATAGGCGAGGTGAGCAAAGTGGTAACACAATGCACCACTGTGGAACTTCCATTTTACCTTAAATACACAGCAAAACGTTATGGAAACTTTGCTCCATACGTGTTGGTGGGTGGCGGTCCGCTGTTCAACCTAAATCTCGACCCAGAACAACCACTTCTGCTTAATGCTTTTGACGTACAAATAGCATTTGGTTTTGGATTTCAAATTTACACTCAGTACTTCAAATTCTGTCCTGAATTTAAATTTGGTTTTGGTTTGTTAGATCAACTAAATCAAGTTCACCCAGAAATAGAAGGTACAGCCTACGAACCATATACTCGTGCTGTGGATAAGCTTACTTCGAGGGTGCTGACAATAACATTCAACTTTGAATAATCTCTCATAAATAAAAAAAATGACCTGTACAAGGTCTTTTTTTTATCTAAATTGCTCCATCATAAATTTATACGCTGCTTCATACTCATTTGGAATGACGCCGTCTAGAATCGCATTCTTGATGGCATTTTTTATCTCGCCAACTTTTGCGCAGGGGGTCAATCCGAATGTAGACATTATCTCTTCGCCACTTATAGGAGGCTGAAAGTTGCGAACGTGGTCTTTTTCTTCAATATCCTTAAGTTTCTGACGAACAATGTGAAGATTTTGAGTATAACGCTTCACTTTTTCTTCATTTTTTGAGGTAATATCAGCCTCGCAAAGCATCATCAAATCATCAATGTCATCGCCTGCCTCAAATAGGAGTCTGCGTACAGCAGAGTCTGTAATTTCATCTTCAACCAAAGCGATAGGACGCATGTGTAGGTTTACTATTTTTTGTACAAAACGCAGTTCCTCGCTTAGTGGCAATTTCAAACGCTTAAAAATCTTGGCAGTAATTTTCTCTCCTATATAGTTGTGGTTGTAGAATGTCCAACCTATCTTTTCATCAAACTTCTTGGTTGCAGGTTTGCCTATATCATGAAGCAAAGCTGCCCAACGTAGCCACAAATTGTCAGATTTTTGAGCTACAGAGTCTAACACTTGCAGAGTATGATAAAATATATCCTTATGAGCCTTGCCATTGATAGTTTCCACGCCTTTTAGGGCGGCTACTTCTGGCAAAATTATATCCAAAAGACCACATTTATCTAGTAACATAAAGCCAATTGAAGGCTTTTCAGTAAGAAGTATTTTATTTAGTTCTTCGGTAATTCTCTCTTGAGAAATAATAGAAATACGCTCTTTATTTGTGCTAAGTGCCTCAAAAGTACGTTGCTCGATGCTAAATTTAAATCTTGTAGCAAATCTGATGCAACGAAGCATACGAAGTGGGTCATCGCTAAATGTAATATCTGGGTCGAGTGGGGTGCGAATTATTTTCAGTTCTATATCTCGCACACCATTAAACGGGTCTACAAGCTCGCCAAATCTGTCTTTGTTTAGGCAAATGGCCATAGCATTGATAGTAAAGTCCCTTCTGTTTTGGTCGTCTTCCAAAGTGCCGTCTTCCACAATAGGTTTTCTAGATTCTCTTCTGTACGACTCTTTTCTTGCTCCAACAAACTCAATTTCTATGTCTTTATGTTTTATTTGTGCAGTGCCAAAGTTCTTAAATACAGATAGATAAGTGCCTTTACCTAATCTATTTTTTAGCTCTGTAGCCATTTCAATGCCACTTCCAAGCACCACAACATCTATGTCGTTTGACTCTCTTTGTAGAATCAAATCTCTCACAAATCCGCCAATCACAAAACATGGCAAGTTTAACTTATCTGCACATTCTGATATCTTCCTGAAAATAGGGTGATTTAAACTATATTTCATCTCAAAACTTTTTTATCAACATCAATGAACAAAGGTAGTTTTTTTGCTTTAGAATAACAAAAAAATATTTATCTTTGTAGATTAGAATGAAAAAGTTTTTACACATAGCATTGGTGTTAGTAGTATGTTTTTCTTCTTGTGCTCCAAACCACAAAGAACAAGCTGAAAATATGCTCCTAAGGGCTTCTTCACTCTACACTTCAGACAGTTTAAACTCAGCTAAAATACTTCTAGACTCTATTCACACTGTATTTCCAAACCAGGTTGAAGTGCGCAAACAAGCTTCAAATTTAATGAATCAAATTGAGTATAAGGAAAATACAAGAAATCTAGTATACTTTGATAGTGTTTTGGTTGATGTAAAAGAACGTTATGACTCTATTGCCAAAAATTTCACTTTGGGTGACACAACTTACTCATCAAAACGTGTTTATATTCACAAAAAACGTGGCAAAAGTTATTATCCACGCACAAATCTATTGGCAGAAGTAGAAGAAAATGGCGATATAAACCTTATTAGCGTATATTGTGGCAAAAAAATTGCTCATGATTCTGTAAAGGTGAGTTTTTCAGACCTTTATGCAAACACTCTTACAGTGCCAACCTCTAGTGCATACAACTATAGTTTCACAGATATGGGAGTGAATTGGGAATATGTCACTTTTACACAAAAAAATCTAAACAATCTGCTTGGTTTTATTGTGCTTTATAGCGATAAGTTGCTTACAGTGAGTCTATATGGTGATAAAACCTACAATTATTTTTTGGAAAAAGAAGATAAAAATATTTTAATTGAGACATTCTATTTTGCACAAGCAAAAAAAGAATTATATACCATAGAAAAGAATATTAAAACCACAAAGAATAAAATAAAATGGTTAGAAGAAAAATTATATCAATAATTGCCTTGATATTTGTTTCATTAAGTGCATTTGCACAAACAGATATTACTACAGAAGACTTCAAAAAGTATGTTTGGGACTTTGAAAAGGATACAAAGAACATAGTTTTAAAGTCTAATGTGCCTGTTATTCTAGACTTTCATGCAACATGGTGCCGTCCATGCAAAATGCTTGCACCAGAGCTTAAAGCTCTTCAAAAAGAATATAACGGACAGCTTATTATATACAAAATAGATGTGGATAAAGAACCAACTCTAGCTAGAATATTTGGTATTAAGGCTATGCCAACATTGTATTTTATGCCATTGCAGGGTAGTGTGACATACTCACAAGGGTATATAACAAAAGATCAATTAACAGATATAGTAAATCAAGTATTTTTCAAAAAATAATAATAAATCATATAAATTTTATAACGATGGGACGTACTAAGTACATTTTCGTAACAGGTGGTGTAACATCATCTTTAGGTAAAGGAATTATTTCAGCTTCTATTGGTAAATTACTTCAATCTAGAGGCTATAGTGTAACAAACCAAAAGTTTGACCCATATTTAAATGTGGATCCAGGTACTCTAAATCCATACGAACATGGTGAATGTTATGTAACTGCAGACGGTCACCAAACAGACTTAGACCTTGGCCACTACGAACGTTTCACAAGCGTGGAAACATGTAGAAACAATAGTTTTACCACAGGTAGAATCTATCAAAACGTAATTAATAAAGAACGTAAAGGTGAATACGAAGGACGTACAGTTCAAATTATCCCTCATATCACAGACGAAATCAAGAAAAACGTGCTTTATTTTGGCAAAAAGAACAAATTCGACTTCGTTATTACAGAAATTGGTGGGGTAGCAGGCGATATCGAATCACTTCCATTCCTAGAAAGTGTTCGTCAGCTTAAATGGGAACTTGGTCAAGACTGTTTAATTGTACACTTAACATACGTGCCATATTTAGCAGCTGCTAAAGAATTAAAAACAAAACCAACTCAACACTCAGTTAAAAAACTTCAAGAGCTTGGTATTCAACCAGATGTGTTAGTATTAAGAACAGAACACGACATCAATCAAGAAATGCGTGATAAGGTATCTTTATTCTGCAACGTAAGTAAAGATGCTGTTATTCAAAGTAAAGACGTGCCTTCTATCTACGAAGTGCCACTAAGAATGCAACGTCAAAACCTAGACTCTATCATCCTTAGAAAAGTAGGTTTAAACCCAGAAGACACCACATCAGATTTAAGCAAATGGACTTCATTCCTAGACAGAATGTATTCTGCTTCAGAAAAAGTAAATATTGCACTTGTGGGTAAATATGTGGAACTTCAAGATGCTTACAAATCTATTCACGAAGCACTTCTACAAGCTTGTGTATACAACGATAGAAAATTAAATCTTATTTCTATTCAATCTGCAAATCTAAACGAAGAAAACATTTCTGAAAAACTAGCAAATGTTGATGGCATTTTAATTGCTCCAGGATTTGGTCGTAGAGGTGTGGAAGGCAAAGTGCTTGCTGCTAAATTTGCTCGCGAAAACAATATTCCTACACTTGGTATCTCTCTTGGTATGCAATGTATGGTTGTAGATTTTGCTCGCAACGTACTTGGTATTAAAGACGCAAACTCTACAGAGGTGAACCCTCAAACAGAAAACAAAGTGATTGACCCTATGGCTAGCTTAAAAGACATTAATGATGTGGAAGGAGCTATGCGTTTGGGTGCATACGAATGTGAAATTGCAGAAGGAACAAAATCTGCAGAAGCTTACGGCAGTACATTCATTGCAGAACGTCACAACCACAGAAATGAGTTCAACAATGCTTATAAAGAACAGTTTGAAAAAGCTGGTATGAAATTTGCAGGTGTAAATCCAGATATGGGGCTTGTAGAAATCATAGAACTTCCAGAACATAAATGGTATGTAGGAACACAATTCCTTCCAGAATACAGAAGTTCTGTAGAAAAACCACACCCACTGTTTGTAAACTTTATTAAAGCATCAATTACAAAATAAGAATTAAGATTTAAAAATTAACATGGACAAAAACACGATTATAGGATTTGCCCTTATTATAGCCATACTAGTAGGCTTTTCATGGTTCTCAAGACCTTCTGAAGAGGAAATTGCAAAGCAACAAGCGTATAATGACTCAATAGCTGCTGTGCAAGCACAAAAGGCGGTAGAACAAGAAATCTTGTTCCAACAAACCATAATGCAACAAGATTCTGCTTTAAGCAATCAAGTATTTGATTATGGTGTATTTACTCCATTTTCTCAAGGTGAAAACAAAAAGGTAGTTATTGAAAACCAAGAACTTAAACTTACACTTAACACAAAAGGTGGTAATATCACAGAAGTAGAACTTAAAAACTATAAGAACTACGACAAAAACCCTTTAATATTGTTTGATGAAAACGATGTTGAGCAATATTTCACCTTGGTTACTGCAAACAACCGTGTTGTAGAATCATCAAACCTATATTTTACCCCTAAAATGCTTAACGATAGCACACTTGCTATGAGCATTACACTTGAAACAGGTGAAACTCTAAGCCAAATCTACAGCTTAGATGGTTTTATGGTAAACTATAGCATCCAATCAAAAGGTATGAATGGTGTGTTATCTCCACGTATGAATACAGTGGATATGACATGGAACTTAAATATGCGTCAACAAGAACGCAGCAAGAAGTTTGAAGGCCGTTATTCTGCTGTTTATTATAAATATTATGATGACGAAGTAGAAAACCTAAGCGAAAATGGTGCTGATGCAGAAAAACTTATTGGTAAAGTTAAATGGGTGGCTTGTAAAGACCAATTCTTTTCAAGTGTTTTAATTGCAGAAGATTACTTCACAAATGTAGAAGTAGAATCAAACATAAGCGAACCTGCTAATTACTTAAAAGACTGTAAAACACAACTTTCATTCAATTATGATGCAAGTGGTGCACAGCCAACAAACCTAAAATATTATTTTGGTCCAAACTCTTATCAAGATTTAAAAGCTTACGACGACAATGTAGAAAGATCTGAAGATGAATTAAATCTTGAAGAACTTGTGCCACTAGGTTGGGGTATCTTTGGTTGGGTTAACAAATATCTTGTAATTCCAATTTTCAATCTATTAGGTTCATTTATAACAAGTTATGGTTTAGTAATCTTCTTACTAACTCTTATTATTAAACTTCTAATCCTGCCATTGACTTATAAATCTTATATGTCAACAGCAAAAATGCGTGTTCTACGCCCACAAATAGAAGAAATAAACAAGAGAATACCAGAAGACAAACCAATGGAACGCCAACAAGCAACAATGGCACTTTATAGAAAAGTGGGAGTGAGCCCAATGGGTGGTTGCCTTCCAATGCTTCTTCAAATGCCAGTATTGTTTGCATTGTTCGTGTTTTTCCCAGTAGCTATTGAGCTACGCCAACAAGGTTTCTTATGGGCAGATGACTTATCATCATACGATTCTATCTTTAGTTGGGATGTTTATATTCCATTTATCTCTAGCTATTATGGCAATCACATCAGTTTATTCTGTTTGTTAATGGCTATTGCCAATATTATTTCAACTAAGATTTCTACAGACGCACAAGGTGGTGGCAGCCAACAAATGCCAATGATGAAGTGGATGATGTACTTAATGCCAATTATGTTCCTATTCTTCTTCAATGACTATGCATCTGGTCTTACATATTACTATTTGGTATCAACATTGTTGACATTACTTCAAACATTTATTTTCCGTATGTCAATCAATGACCAAAAAATATTAGACAAACTAAACTCATATCAAGCTAAACCTAAAAAGAAATCTGGCTTTATGGAACGTTTAGAACAAATGCAAAAAGAACAATTGGCTAGACAACGCGAAGAAATAAAGAAACAACAAAGACGTAGATAAGATGAAAAAAGAAAACGAGGAAAAAGAAGAGATTTTAAACGAAGAAAAAGTAGAAGAAACTGCAGCTGCAACAGAAGCTACTGAGCAAGCAGAGGAAGCTTCTCAAGAAAGTTCACTTGCCGATAAAATATTGGAAATGAACGACAAACACCTTCGTTTGATGGCAGACTTTGAAAATTATAAAAGAAAAACTATAAAAGAACGTGCCGACTTAATTAAATATGGTGGCGAACAAGTTTTCATCAACTTGCTACCTATTATTGATGATTTTGAACGTGCTATTCAACACCTTCCAGAAGAAGATTCACCTATCAAAGAAGGTATAGTTTTAATTCACAATAAGTTTACAAGTTTCTTAAATAGTAATGGTGTAAAAGAAATAGAAACAAAAGATGCTGAATTTAATACAGATTTTCACGAAGCTATTTCTCTATTCCCAGCACCATCACCAGAACTTAAAGGTAAAATTATAGACTGTACCCAAAAGGGATATATGTTCCACGACAAGGTGATTAGATTCTCTAAGGTAGTAGTGGCAGAATAATATATATCATGGGAAAGAGAGATTATTACGAAGTGCTTGGTGTAAGTAAAACTGCCACAGCCGACGAAATAAAAAAAGCATATAGAAAGAAAGCTATACAATATCACCCAGATAAAAATCCGGGCGATAAAGAAGCTGAAGAAAAATTCAAAGAAGCAGCCGAAGCGTATGATGTGCTAAGCGATGAGCAAAAACGTCAACGCTACGACCAATTTGGTCATGCAGCATTCTCTGGTGCCGGTGGTGGCGGAGGCTATGGCGGCTTTGGAGGCTTCGGTGGAGGCGGCTTCTCTATGAACATGGACGATATCTTCGAACACTTTGGAGATATTTTTGGCGGTCACTTTGGTGGTCGTGGTGGTTCTAGAGGTGGCACTCCTCGTGGCACAAACCTAAGAGTGAGAGTAAAAATCACTCTTGAAGAAGCAGCCACAGGTGTAGAAAAGAAAATTAAACTAAATAAAAAGGTTACTTGTAGCCATTGTAATGGTACAGGTGCAGAAAATCCTTCAGATTTAGAGACATGTAGCGTTTGTGGAGGTACTGGTCGTGTAGTGAGAACTACTCAGTCTTTCTTTGGTCCAATGCAAACTCAAACCACCTGTAGTGCATGTCACGGTACTGGTAAAGTAATCAAGAAAAAATGCCACAAATGTGGTGGAGAAGGTCTTGAAACTTCATCAGAAGTGGTTTCTATCAACATACCTGCAGGTATCTACGATGGCGCTCAACTTGCAATGAAAGGTTACGGCAACGCTGCTCCACAAGGCGGTGTAAGTGGCGACCTTTACATTATAGTAGAAGTTGAAGAACACAAAGACCTTATAAGAAACAATGATGACCTTATCTACAACCTAATGCTTCCACTTACTGTGGCAGTTTTGGGCGACGAAGTGGTTATTCCTACACTTGAAGGCAAAGTGAAGATTAAGATTAAACCTGGTACACAACCTGGTGAAGTTCTTCGCTTAAGAAATAAAGGTGTACCAAGCCTAAATGGATATGGACGCGGCGATTTACTTGTAAATATCGGTGTTTATATTCCTGAAAGATTAAGTTCAGAAGAAAAAGAAATGTTCTCAAAAATGTCTGGTTCTAAATCTATGGAACCAACAGAAGAATCTAAAAGAAAATTTTTCTAAAAATAATTCGTAAATGAATATAGCAGCACTAGTATCTGGAGGAGTGGATAGCTCTGTAGTAGTACACCAACTTAAAGAAATGGGCTACGACCCAACCATTTTCTACATACGCATTGGTATGGAAGATGAAAATGGCTATATGGGTTGCACTGCAGAGGAAGATATAGAAATCACTTCATTTGTAGCTAAAAAATATGGGCTAAAAATGGAGACTGTCTCACTCCAAAAAGAATACTGGGACAATGTGGTGGAATATGTTATTCGTACCGTGAGAAATGGACTTACTCCAAACCCTGACGTTATGTGCAACAGACTTATCAAATTTGGTAGTTTCATAGATAAATATGGCTACGAATTTGATAAAATTGCCACAGGTCATTATGCTCAAACATATTTTGAAAACGGCAAACACTATTTAGGCACTGCCTTAGACCCAGTGAAAGACCAAACAGACTTCCTTGCACAAATTACATACTCGCAAGTGTCTCGTTTGATGTTTCCAATTGGGCATTTAATGAAGTCGCAAGTGCGCGAAATAGCTGTGTCTCAAAACCTTCCTAGTGCTTCTCGCAAAGATAGTCAAGGTATCTGCTTCTTAGGTAAAATCAATTATAATGATTTCATAAAGAGATATTTAGGCGAGAAAGAAGGTAAGATTATAGAAAAGGAAACAGGCAAGATTCTTGGCACTCACAGAGGTTTCTGGTTTCACACTATAGGTCAAAGAAAAGGTCTTGGTCTTGGTGGTGGTCCTTGGTATGTGGTAGCAAAAGACTCTGCCGAAAACATTGTCTATGTGTCTCAAGGCTATGATGTGGAAACACAATATGGCAAAACAGTGCCACTAGACGACTTCAATTTCATCACAGAAAATCCTTGGGGCGATTTCACCGACCCAGTAGATATTACCTTCAAGATACGTCACACACCCGAGTTCACCAAAGGCAAGCTATTCAACGAAGGTAATGGCTCCTACAGAATAGAATCCGAAGACAAAATCCAAGGCATTGCCCCTGGTCAATACGGCGTCATCTACGATACCGACCACAGAATTTGTTATGGTAGTGGCGTGATAAGGATATAAAAAGTTAGGAGTTAAGATTTAAAATAAATTGTACCATTATAAAATATACTATACTAGAATACAACATATTAGTTAATAAATAATATCTAATTAGAGCTGTTAGCTCTTATTCTCTATTCTGAAAATCGGCAAATTTAAAGAAGTAACATGAGAATAGGTGCAGGGTTCGTCGTATCAGGGCGTAACCTTCTGTACTTATTTGTGTTACTAGGTTTTGCCGAACCTTCAGAGTCAAGTAAGTTACAGAGGTTAGCCCTTTTTTCTTATATGGAATAAAGCTGCAGTTTTGCAAACAAAATGGAAGCAGAAATTCACATAGGAAAATTAATTAAAGAAGAGCTTGAAAAGCAAGGTCGCAAACCTTCGTGGCTTGCAAAAGAATTACATTATACCCGATATAATGTATATAAGATTTTCCAAAGAAGCTACATAGACACAGAACTACTAATGCAGATTTCGCTTCTTCTCAACAAAGATTTCTTCTCTTTCTACACCACAAAACTTCATTCCACTTCTTCTAAATAATGTGTAATATTTTTACACAAAACGTGTAATTATAGACTACAACGATATAGTTATAATACGTCAAAATTTTTCTTACTTTGTAAATATATTTAACATTTAAAACCGATGGGCGTATGGTATATAACTAGCAATACAATTATTATGAAAATTAAAATTACTTTTAGTTTAATTATCACAGCATTGATATTAAACTTATCTAGTTGCTGTGTATTAATGCCAACAGCAAGAACTAGTACAATTGGTGTATCAGTTACACCTTCTAATGCAACAATCAAACATAGTTCTTCTGGAAGTGTTTTGGGAACAGGTTCTTGCAATCTAGACTTTGATTGTAAAGATGAAAAAGGAACATATTGGGAAATAACAATGTCTGCACCAGATTATAAAACTATTACAGAAAGAATTTATAATACAAGAGAAGACTATTCAAGACATTTTACTTTGAGAAAATTAAAACACACAAAAGTTACACTGAATGTAGAGCCTTCTAATGCGGAGATTTTTTATAAAAATAATGGAAATTTAGCTGGAATTGGTTCTTGTGAATTTGATTTTACAGAAGAGGATTCTAATACAAGTTATTACGAAGTTGCAATTACAGCTCCATATTATAATGACCAAGTAGTAAGAGTATATAAAAATGATGGAGTGAAAAAGGTTTCATTAACAAGAAAACCTATTAAAACAATCGTTGTTACTCCTGGTGATGCTGATATTGCTATAAATAATGAGTCGGTTGCAAAAGGAAAGTATGATATAAACTTTGAAAGAACTGATAAAGTTTTAATTACATTGTCTAGAGAAGGATATGAAACAGCAACATATACATTATTAAAATCAGATCCTCGTCAGACTGTAACTTATGAAATGGATATTGATGAAGCATACGAAAATTCAGAAGGTGGAGACGATGCTGCACAATATGCTAATAAATGGGTGCCATTAGAACCAAGTAAAGATATTCCTGAAGACCAAGTATGGAGAAGATTATTTGCAACAGTAACAGGTTATGGTGAAAAGGACATAGCATTTGAGGTAGAAAGAGCAGATAAAACAGTAGGATGGATAAAAACATTCCCTACAATATTACAATATAAGGCTTCTGATGTTAGAACGACATTAGAGATACAGCCAGATTATTCTACTGGTGAAAAAAATCGATTTAAAGTAAGATTGTATTTCGAGAAAAGAAAGAAGAATACAGGAGAAGAGGGTTGGGTTAAATATGATCGTTTAATGAAAGCATATAAAGAACTTATTCCTAACTTAAAAAATGTAATAGGGGCAATGTAATATGTACAAAACATTATTATTAACAACATTTTTAATATTCTGTCTTAATATACAAGCACAATACAGAAGACACCATGAATATAAGACAGTAGTGGTAGAACCTCGTGATGCTGAAATTTATGTAAATAATGAGTTATTAGGTAAAGGAAGTTGTAATGTTTCATTTTCTGGAAGAGAAAAAGTTTTATTAACTTTTAAATGTACCGGTTATGAAACAGCTTCATATAGTTTATTAAGAAGTAACTTAGAGCAGACTGTTACATACCGATTAGAACAAGATGAAGCATTCTTTAATTCAGAAGAAGGAAAAGATGCTGCTCAATATGTTAATAAATGGGTACCTATTGTTCCTAGAAGTGATTTTTCTGAAGATGATGTTTGGCGTAGAATGATTTCAATAATTACAAATGCAGGTTTTGCTTTGGAAAAGATAGACAAAACATCAGGCTGGATTAGAACATTTCCTTCTGTAAAATCTTATAAGACATCAGATGTTAGAACAACATTAGAAGTACGACCAGATTATTCTACTGGTGAAAAAAATCAATTTAAAGTAAGATTGTATTTCGAGAAAAGACAGAAGAATACAGGAGAAGAAGGATGGGTTAAATATAATCGTTTATTAAATGATTATAAAAATGTAATTCCAGACCTAATTAATTCACTAGGTGGAGGAATGTAAAATAGTTAAAACCACACTTCATAAGAGGTGTGGTTTATTACTATAATATTATTTAATATTTGTACCAGAAATAGAGGTTGACCTATAAAAAGTCAACCTCTTATTCTTTATATTGTAAAACTAATTATTGTTTTACTATGATTTCCATACCTTTTTTGATAGCCTCCTCATTTTGAGGAAGAAGGTGGTGGTGACGTGATGGAAGAGATTTTTTAAGACCTAACATCACATATTCAAGTTCTACGATAGGACAAATTTTTAAAAGACCACCTAGGATAATCATGTTGAATGATTTTGCAGCTCCCATTGCAAGTGCAGTATCCATAGCATCGATGCTGTAGATATTGATATCTGTACGAGTAGGAGGGGTAGTGATACCGTATGGATCATAAATAAGGTTACCACCAGGTTTTACTTTAGATTCAAATTTGTCTAAAGATTGTTGGTTTAGGATGATAGCTGTGTCGTATGTGTTAAGAATAGGTGAAGAGATTTTTTCATCACTTATAATAACTGTTACGTTGGCAGTACCACCACGTTGTTCTGGACCGTAAGCAGGCAACCAGCTCACTTCTTTGTCTTGCATTAAGCCAGAGTAAGCTAAAATCTTACCCATAGAAAGGACACCTTGTCCACCAAATCCAGCTATGATAATTTCTTGTGTCATAATCTTTGCTTTTTATTCGTTTTTCAAATCACCTAATGGATATTCTTTAAACATATTTTCTACCATCCAATCATTTGCTGCAGCTGGAGACATTTTCCAACCAGAGTTGCAGGTAGAAACTACTTCTACGAAAGATGCACCTTTTTTCTCTGGAGAAAGTGCATTTTCAAATGCTTTGCGGATAGCAGCTTTAGTTTTGCGCACTGCAGCAGCTGTATGCACACTTTGACGTGTTACATAACGAGCACCTCTTAGTTGAGCTAAAAGGTTAGAAATAGGTAAGTTATATCCGTTTAATTCAAAATCACGACCGTATGGGCAAGTAGCAGTTTTCATACCTTCTAGGGTAGTAGGTGCCATTTGACCACCTGTCATACCATAAATACCGTTATTGATGAAAATCATTGCTAAATTGTCACCACGGTTTACAGCGTGAATAGTTTCTGCAGTACCGATAGCAGCTAAGTCGCCGTCACCTTGGTATGTGAAAACTAATTTATTTGGTAATAGACGTTTGATAGCAGTTGCAATGGCTGGCGCACGACCGTGAGCAGCTTCTTGCCAGTCGATATCAATGTAGTTGTATGCAAACACGGCACAACCTACAGGAGACACACCGATAGTGTTTTCAGTTAGTCCCATTTCTTCAATCACTTCTGCTATTAATTTATGTACCACACCGTGACTACAACCAGGACAATAGTGCATGGTATTGTCATTTAGAAGTTTTGGTTTTGAATAAACCAAATTTTCTGGTTTGATTATATCTTGTTTTGTCATGACTGTTTATTTTATAATTTTACTTTTTAGGGCATCAACTACTTCATCTGGAGTAGGAACGATACCACCCATACGACCAAAGTGTTCTACAGGAACTTTTCCTTCCACTGCTAAACGAATATCTTCTATCATTTGACCAGCGTTGTATTCTACAGAAAGAATACCTTTTACGTGAGATAGAGATTCTTGAATGTGTTTAGTTGGGAATGGGAATAAAGTGATAGGACGTAGAAGACCTACTTTAATACCTTGTACGCGAGCAATTTCCACTGCTTTTTGGCAGATACGAGCTGCAGAACCAAATGCTACGAATAGATAGTCTGCATCTGCTGCTTCGATTTCTTCAAAACGAACTTCGTTTTCTGTAATTGTAGCATATTTTTCTTGAAGCGCAATGTTTCTGCGTTCCATTGGTTCTGGTTGAAGCTCTAGTGATGTAATCACGTTGCGTGCACGATCTTCTGTTTTACCAAGAGAAGCCCATGGACATTCTTTGCGAATTTCTTCTTCTGTTCTGCGAGGTTGGAAAGGAGGAAGAACCACTTTTTCCATCATTTGACCGATAAGACCGTCAGCCAAAATCACAGTTAGAATATTGTATTTAAATGCAAGTTCAAAACCTAGTGGCACGAAGTCTGCCATTTCTTGAACACTGTTTGGTGCTAATGTGATTTGACGATAGTCGCCGTGACCACCACCTTTAACAGTTTGGAAATAGTCTGCTTGTGAAGGTTGGATAGTACCAAGACCTGGACCACCACGCATCACGTTTACCACTAATGCAGGAATATCTGCACCTGCTATATAAGAAACACCTTCTTGCATAAGGCTGAAACCAGGACTAGAGGTAGAAGTCATCACTTTTTTACCACAACCTGCACCAGCATATACCATGTTAATAGAAGCGGTTTCACTTTCTGCTTGAAGAACCACCATACCAGTAGTTTCCCAAGGTTTAAGCGCCATTAAAGTTTCCATTACTTCAGATTGTGGAGTAATAGGATAACCAAAATAACCATCGCATCCGCAACGAATAGCAGCTTCTGCTAAGGCTTCGTTGCCTTTCATTAATCTTACTTCTTCATTCATAATTATGCGAGTTTTACTTTATAAACTGAAATACAACCATCAGGGCAAACAATACCACAGCTTGCACAACCGATGCATTCATCTTCGTTAGCCATTTCTGCGTAACGATAACCTTTTGAATTCACTTGCTTAGACATAGTCAATACTTTTAGTGGGCAAGCAACAACACATAGCTCACAACCTTTACAACGTTCGGTATTAACTACTACAGCACCTTTAATCTTTGCCATAATTTTTAATTTTTTTAAGGAGTACAAAGGTACAACTTTTTAATTTAATAATGTGTATAAAACTATGTTTTTTAACCATAAAATACTAAAAATCTAAGATTTATATTTCAAAATCTTAGATTTTATAAGTTTTAAAGGAATTTTAGTAACAAATTTGTAATAAAATTAACCTTTTAATTATAAATTTCACATCAATGGTCTTTATGAAACTCTTTAATTCTCTCTTCAATCTCGCCATACATTGCAGGGTCGACAAAAGAAGTACAAATGCGTAGGCCTTGTTGTTTACTACCTGTAGTGTCTAGTGCAATGGCAGAAATACCGTAGAATAGAAGTTCATACATTAGTTCTACGCCAGTCATATTTTTGTAACCAACTGTGAAGTAGAAACCATCTGCAATGTCTTCGTCTAAGTCTTTGTCGTATACAATATGGAAACCATTTTCAAGGAAGAATTTTTTAAGCACTGCAGCTTTTTCTCCATAGGTTTTTACACTTTCTAGGAAGTTGAACTCACCGTCGTTTGCTGCTTTAAGCATTGCTGCCATAGCGTATTGGGTAGAGTGGGTAACACCTGCAGAAAGACAATATAAAACTCTACTAATAAGCACATTACCAAATTCATCTACACCATAACGAGCTTTAAGTCCTGCATATTTTCTTCTGTAAATGCCGTTAGACATTGCAATAATACCTATACGTTGACCTGCATAACTAAATGCTTTTGAACCAGAAATCATAAGCAAATAATTGTCGGTATAGCGAGCCACTGTTGGTTGATATGGAGCCTCGAATGGATGACTTAGGTCTTTGCGGAAGTCCATTGCAAAATATGCAAGGTCTTCTATTACGATCGCGTCATATTTAGTTGCAGCAGAGCCAATTATCTCTAGTTCTTGTTCTGTTAGGCACACCCAAGAAGGGTTGTTTGGATTTGAGTAAATAATAGCACAAATATTTCCTTTTTCTAAGTAACTTTCTAGTTTTGCCTTAAGTTTTTCGCCACGATAATCGTACACGTCGAAGCTTTCAGATTTATATCCTAAAACTTGAAGTTGCATTTTTTGCACAGGAAAACCTGGGTCGATAAATAGCACAGTGTCTTTTTTAGGGTCGCATTGGCCACAAACAGTAAATGCCGCAAACACACCATTCATAGAGCCAACTGCAGGCACACAACCTTCTGGATTTACATCCACACCGATAAATGCTTTGATAAAGCGAGAAGACTCTTCTTTAAGTTCTTTTTCGCCTTCAAGAGTAGGATAAACAGATGCAACACCACGTTTAAGTGCTTCTATCTCAGCATTTACGCCAATTTCTGATGCTGGCACACCTGGTACGCCCATTTCCATACGAGCCATACGCATACCTGTTTCTGCTTCTATTTTTTTACCGATACCAACGATTTCTCTAATGGTAGCTTTTCCAAAGTCTGGCAGATTGAAACTGTCAATAATTCCTTTTATTTGTTCTTTATTTGCTGTCATCACCGTAATATTTTTTTGAACTGCAAAGATAGTAATTAGTTAGGAGTTAGGAGTTAGGAGTTAGGAGTTTTTTACACCCCATGGGAGTTTTTCTATACGTACAAGACAAAATTTTAAAATATTTTTTGTATTGTGTTGAAATTAATGTAATTTTGTATAACGCATTTAAAATTTTACTAAATGAAATCTGATTTTGGAAATATAATAATCCCTTTTGATATGTCTGAAACTGCATTTAAGGCAGTGAGAGTGGGATTTAACCTAGCACATAAAATAGGTAAAGAAATTGTTTTTCTACACGTTTTAAAGGAAAGTCAAAGCGAATTTGACCCTGAAAAAATCAAAACAACTATAGAGAAACTAAACCCTGTTCCTAATAAGGTTTCATACCGTATCGTTGTAAAAAAAGGCGTGCCAGAAACCAAAATTGCACAATATGCAGAAAAACAACAGGCATTTCTTATAGTAATGTGTACACGTACCAACGAAAAGAAAATCCAAGACCTTATCGGTAGTGTTACCTCTGAAGTAATGAGAATTACCGAAAGACCTGTGCTAGCAATTCCAGAATCTTTCTTAAGCGACGATGTTACCACATTAAATAAAATAGCATACGCTTCTAGCCTTAAATCTATGCACGACTTGGAGCATATAGACCTTTTGTCTACTATTTTTCCTATTGATAATAAGTCACTTGAGATAATCCACAGTGTAAAAGAAAGCGAAAATATTGCACCAGATGGTCAATATGTAAACACTCTTGTAGAGGCTTATCCTTCTGTAAAAATTTCTTCAAAAGCATTGGTTTACGACGAACAATCTAGCGCAAGTACTGCTATTTCTGAGTACATTACAAATAGCGATGCTGAGTTAATTGTGATAAAAAAACACCACAGAAGAGCATTTCTTCCACTTCTTTCAACACAATTTGCACTTAAAGTGCTATTCCGTTCAGAAAGAGAAGAAAAAAATATTCCTATTATTCAGCTTCCTGTAGAAACAGAGACCAAAACCATAAAAGAAAGTTTCTCATTTAAAAATTTGTTTAAAAGAAATTAATGTGCAAACATTAATCGCCTAAAAAAGAGTAGGGACACGGCGTGCCGCGTCCGCAATAAAACTGCGTAATACAAAACCAAAATAACATGAAAAAAATTAAAAATCCTTGGATTGGTATTGAAGGCTACAACTGCATTGGTTGTTGCCCAGACAATGAAATAGGGCTTAAAATGGAGTTCTATGAAGATGGGGATGATATTGTAAGTTTTTGGGAACCAACAGACAATTATCAAAGCTGGATTGATACGCTTCATGGTGGCATTCAATCACTTATTATTGATGAAATTTGTGGTTGGGTACTTTTCAGAAAATTACAAACTACTGGAGTAACATCACGTTTAGAAATAAAATATCTAAAACACGTAGCGATTAAAGACAATAAACTTACCATTCGTGCCAGACTTGCAAAACACGTAAGAAATGTGGCATATCTAGAGGCTGAAATCTACAATAAAGCAGGTGAAGTTTGTTGCAAAGGCACTGCAGTATATTTCTGTGCACCAAAAGAAAAAGCAGAAGAAACAGGCCTATATGAATGTGTGCTTGAAGAATAATAATTTCTAATGAAATACGCAATTGATAAGCAGTTTGGGTTGTGGCGTCACATGAAACAACCTGTGATGGGAGAGCGTTTCTTTCGACTTGCAGAAAGAATTGTAAAAACAGACAAATACTTTCTCTCACACAAAGATGTAAATGTTGACACCATAACTGTACAAACTCTTGATAATTACCCACTTAACTCATATCTTATAACCCCAAACAAACTTACTTCAAACGCCATAATCCTTTACCTTCATGGAGGTGGATTTTGCTTTAAAGGCAGTGAATCTCATGCAGATATTTGTGTGAGATATGCAAATGAAGTAGGAGTGAAGTTGCTTTTTGTGGAGTATAGATTGGCGCACAACACTCCATATCCAACACCAGAAGACGACTGCATTTTAATGTATAAATACTTGATAGACAACGCAGAAGCACTAGACATTTCAGCAGAGAAAATCATTTTGGCAGGGGATTCTGCAGGTGCAAATTTAGCATTGGGAGTGTTTTATGCAGCTTGCAGACAAGGTTTACAAAAGCCTGCAGCACTTATGCTTGTTTATCCTGTGGTAGACAACTTGATGCAAACAGAATCTATGAAAAACTTCACAGACACACCAATGTGGAATGCAGTTTTAAATGAGGCTATGTGGAAGGTGTATTTGCCAATAGATAGCGCAAAGGATTTGTTTAAGAAAAACCATGTAGAAGCAAATCTATATATCGAATTTCCAAATACTTACATAGAATCTGCCGAATTTGATTGCCTAAGAGACGAAGCACTTGAGTTGGCTAATAAATTACAAACAGCAGGTGTAAATCTGACTCTAAATGAAACCAAAGGCACAATGCACGGCTACGACCAAGTAGATTGTGAAATTTCTAGAGAGAATATCAACAAAAGAATTAATTGGTTAATGACGCTCTGAATAAAAAGGTGTAGGAACAAATTCTTACACCTTTATTATTTTATTTAAAATTGTAGGGTAATGTCTCTATATTTTCTACTTTACATAATATTAATTATAGGACAATAGGATTAAAATTTTAAAATATATGAATACAATATAAGATTTCGATGATTATAGTTAGAATTAAGAATATAATTCAAACTAATTAAAACTCTGTTTCCTCATATTCAGATATTGCTCTGCGCCATTCGTCAGAGATTGGTTTTGAGGTGTTTGTTTTTACATCGAAGCCAACCATAATTGTTTTGCAAAAACATTTTGTGATATTATTTTTGGTTTCAACGATGCGTTGGATTAACTCAAAACTTTTGTTTCCAATTTCACTTACTGTGGTTTGTACTTCAATCTGGTCGTTTAGAAACACTGGCGCAATAAAATCAACTTCTGCATGAGCCACCACTATGTCTATTTCTTTTGGTATTTCACCGCCACGTACAGCTTTGAAATATTCTGTTTTTCCTAAATCGTAAAAAGTAAAATAAACTGAATTGTTTACATGACCTAATGCATCTGCGTCATTAAATCTTAATTGAACTGGTACGCTATGTTTAAATTTCATATTATATTATTTGTTTTGTTTTTTATCATTTTTACCGTACTCCTAACTCCTAACTGCAAATTGCCTAACGGCGATTTTGCTCCCGCTCGGCATAGTTCAAACAAGTTTGACTCTGCTCTCGCTTACTCGCAAAATTCCTAACTAGTTTACACCTGCACTTCAAGGGCTCCTGTGCCATATTTTTGCATACTTGCATCGGAAAAGTTAAGTGTTGGAAAATTCTTTTCTAGGAATTTTATTATCTCATTTCTAAGAATTCCTTTACCTTTTCCGTGAATAAAAACTACCTTTAGTCCTCGCTTATTTCTGTTTTCTGACAACACTTGATTTACTTTTCTTAGTTGAATTTCAATCATTTCGCCATTCATAAGCGAGTTTTTATTCCCAACAAGTTTCTCAATATGCAAATCTACCTCCAAAACATGCTTACTAAGTGACTGTTGAGAAAGTTTTGGAGCGTTAGAAGTATTGCCCTTATATAATAATGTGTCTTTTTTCTTTATTTTATTTGGTTTATATGTGGAAATATCGGTGTATTGAGCCAATTTTGAGGCGGAAACAACCATTTGAGTAGAAAAATCGTCGTCTAATTCTACTCTATAATTGCCTTTTGGAAGAATCTCCAGAATATAGCCTCTAGAGTCTTCGTCCATTAAACTTACCTTATCTCCTACCCTAAATTCCATTGTTTATAAAACCAACACAAAGATACACAAAATCTTGTAATTTTATCAAATTAAATTTTGAGGTCTAAAAATTTAGAGTTATTTTTGTGTATTCAGAAAACAACAAGATCCTGTTGCTCACTATTCAAGTTACAGATTACCCCATACTTTTTACAACTCAACAAATACTTGTCAATTCCTAACTTCTAATTCCTAATTATTCACTAACATTCATCAGTACATCCTAATCAATTAAACTTTTGGAAAACTTTTCGACCCTCTTAAATTTTTAATATACTATTAATCAATTAATTAAAAAATATTTTAGAAATTTTAACAATTGCATTAACATCATTGTTAATAATTTTGTGGAAAATTTTGTGTTAAAAATTTTGTTTAGTAATAAATAAAATAGTAATATTGCATCTGCATTTTTGAAACACAAAAACAAACAATATATAAAACAAATACTAAAAAAATTAAATCTTATGAATCCACAGACTTACACATTCGATGAAGCAATGAAAGCTACTGCCGAATATTTTAAAGGCGACGAGCTTGCTGCTAAAGTTTGGGTAAACAAGTATGCTCTTAAAGACTCTTTCGGTAATATTTTCGAAAGAACTCCAGACGACATGCACCATCGTCTTGCTAATGAAATAGCTAGAATTGAAGGACGTTACCCTAACCCACTTACTGCTGACCAACTATTTGATCTATTCCGTAACTTCAAATACATTGTGCCACAAGGTAGCCCAATGACAGGTATCGGCAACAACTATCAAGTAGCATCTCTTTCAAACTGCTTCGTTATCGGTTGTGACGGTTCTTCAGACTCATATGGTGCTATTATCAAAATAGACGAAGAACAAGTTCAACTTATGAAACGCCGTGGCGGTGTAGGTCATGACCTTTCTCACATCCGTCCAAAAGGTTCTCCAGTTAAGAACTCTGCCCTAACCTCTACCGGTATCGTACCATTTATGGAACGTTACTCAAACTCTACTCGTGAGGTGGCTCAAGACGGTCGTCGTGGAGCTTTAATGCTAAGTGTTTCTATCAAACACCCAGATTCAGAAAGCTTTATCGACGCTAAAATGGAACAAGGTAAAGTAACAGGTGCTAACGTATCTGTAAAACTTCACGACGATTTCATGCAAGCTGTGGTAGACAACAAACCATATGTACAACAATATCCTATTTATGGTGACGATCCTAAATTTACAAAAGAAATCGACGCAAATGCTCTATGGAAAAAAATCGTTCACAACGCATGGAAATCTGCTGAACCAGGTGTACTTTTCTGGGATACAATCACACGCGAATCACTTCCAGACTGCTATGCTGACCTTGGTTTCCGCACTGTTTCAACAAACCCATGTGGTGAAATTCCACTTTGTCCATACGACAGCTGCCGCCTACTTGCAATCAACCTTTACTCATACGTAGAAAATCCATTCACACCAGAAGCTCGCTTCAACTTTGAACTATTTAAAGAGCACGCAATGCTTGCTCAACGTATCATGGACGATATCATCGACCTAGAAATGGAAAAAATCGACTTGATATTAGCAAAAGTAGATTCAGACCCAGAGCCAGATTATATCAAACAAACAGAACGTGACCTATGGAACAAAATCAAAGAAAAAACCATTAAAGGTCGTCGTACTGGTGTTGGTATCACTGCAGAAGGCGATATGATTGCTGCTATGAACCTTCGTTATGGTACAGAAGAAGCAACTGCATTCTCAGAAGAAGTACACAAAACTCTTGCTCTTGCTTGCTATCGTTCTTCTGTAACTATGGCTAAAGAACGTGGTAAATTTGAAGTTTATGATGCTGCACGTGAAGCAAATAACCCATTCATGATGCGTATCAAAGAAGCTGATCCAGAACTATACAACGATATGACTCAATTTGGTCGTCGTAACATTGCTTGTTTAACTATTGCTCCAACAGGTACAACAAGTATGATGACTCAAACTACTTCTGGTATTGAGCCTGTATTCCTTCCAGTTTACAAACGTCGTCGTAAAGTAAATCCAAACGACGCAAAAGCACACGTAGACCTTGTTGACGAAGTTGGCGATAGCTTCGAAGAATACATCGTATTCCACCACAAATTCGTTACTTGGATGGAAGCTAACGGTTTAGACACCGCTAAAAAATACACTCAAGAAGAAATTGACGAACTTGTTGCAAAATCACCTTATTATAAAGCAACTTCAAACGACGTTGACTGGTTACAAAAAGTTCACATGCAAGGTCGTATCCAAAAATGGGTAGACCACTCTATCAGTGTAACTATCAACCTTCCATCAGACGTTTCTGAAGATTTAGTAAACGAACTTTATATCGAGGCTTGGAAATCTGGTTGTAAAGGATGTACAGTATATCGCGATGGTTCTCGTACTGGTGTGCTAGTTTCTACCAAAAAAGACGAAAAACCAGCTCCATGTAACTGTTACCCAGAAATCACTCCAAAACGTCCACAAGAGCTTGATTGTGAAGTCATTCGTTTCCAAAACAACAAAGAAAAATGGATTGCATTCGTAGGTATTCACAATGGTCGTCCATACGAAATCTTTACCGGTCTTGCAGATGACGAAGATGGTCTAATGCTTCCTAAGTCTGTAAATAAAGGTAAAATCATTCGTAACTTCCACGAAGAAACAAATACCAAAACCTACGACTTCCAATTTATCAATAAATATGGTTACAAAACCACTATCGAAGGTCTATCACACAAATTCAACCCAGAATTCTGGAACTATGCTAAGCTAATTTCTGGTGTGCTTCGTTATGGTATGCCTATCGACCAAGTTGTTAAACTTGTAGGTTCTCTTCAACTTAACAACGACTCTATCAACAACTGGAAAATGGGTGTTGAACGTGCACTTAAGAAATTCATTCCAGACGGCGCCGATACAGGTCAAAAATGTCCTCACTGCGGTGAAACTCTTACATTCACCGAAGGTTGCATGAAGTGTAATAATTGTGGTTACTCTAAATGTGGAGGATAAATATTGATTTTATAATAAAAAAAAGAGGCGAAAGCCTCTTTTTTTTATCCTCACACTTTACTTAATGCGTTTTCCCATTCCAGCATCTGCTCCTCAAGTTTCTTCTTAAGTTCCCCATGCTTAGAGAAAATTGCATCATCCACCACTCCACTTGCCATTTTTGCCTCTACATCTGCAATTTCTTTTTCTGTTTCAGCAATGTTTATTTCACAAAGTTCCACATACTTTTCGGCACGACGTTTTTGACGTTGAAGTTCTTTTTGTTCTTCGTAGGACAACTCTTTTTCGGTGGTTGAGACTGTCGACGTGTTGATGACCGTAAGGGAATAAGCCTCTACATTCGGGCCCTTTGACGAGCTTAGGGACCTCATTGATTTGTTTCTCTCTAACTCACTTAATGACTCCATTTTTTTAGTAGCCAAAAAGTCGTAAATACCACCTAGGTGTTCACGCACCTTACCGCCACCAAATTCATAAACCTTGTCAACTAAGCCATCAAGAAACTCACGGTCGTGAGAAACCACAATAACAGTGCCATCAAATTCCTTAATTGCTTGTTTTAAAACGTCTTTTGAACGCATATCCAAGTGGTTGGTAGGCTCATCGAGAATAAGTAGGTTTACAGGTTCTAGAAGTAAACGAATCATGGCCAAACGACTACGTTCTCCACCAGAAAGTACTCCTACTTTTTTATCAGATGCTTCACCACCAAACATAAACGCACCTAAAATATCACGAATTTTGGTTCTTATATCACCAACAGCCACATAATCTATGGTTTCAAACACAGTTCTAGTTTCGTCCAATAGCGATGCCTGATTTTGAGCAAAGTAACCAATTTTCACTTGATGACCAAGTTTAAGATTGCCCACATAGTCTGTAATATCATTCATGATACATTTGACAAGAGTGGTTTTACCTTCTCCATTCTTACCCACAAAAGCAACCTTATCGCCACGATTAAGAGTTAAATCTACACCACTAAATACCACATGATCACCATAACTTTTGCCCACATTTTCCATTATCACAGGATAACTTCCAGAGTGTGGCGCTGGTGGAAATTTTAGCCTTAACGCACTTGTATCTTCCTCGTCTATTTCAATACGTTCTATTTTTGCTAACTGTTTAATGCGAGATTGCACTTGAATTGCTTTAGTAGCTTGATAACGGAAACGCTCTATAAATGCTTCTGTATCAGCTATTTCTTTTTGTTGATTTTGATAAGCACGTAGTTGTTGTTCACGGCGTTCTTTGCGTAGTTCCACGTAAGCAGAATAATTTGCTTTGTAGTCGTAAATCTTACCAAGGCTTATTTCTATGGTACGTTTAGTTACTGTATCTAGAAATTTTCTATCGTGCGAAACTAGTACCACGGCGCCAGGATAGTTCTGCATAAACTGCTCCAACCATTGAATAGACTCAATATCTAAGTGGTTAGTAGGCTCATCGAGAAGTAGCACATCTGGGCGTTGAAGCAAGATTTTTGCAAGCTCAATACGCATACGCCAGCCCCCACTAAATTCATTTGTTGGTCTTTCAAAATCGCTACGTAAGAAACCCAGACCCATCAAAGTTTTCTCAACTTCTGCATCAAAATTTCCGCCGCCTTGCATATCAAGTTGCTCATTAAGGTGTGAAATTTCCTCAATAAGTGCCATATAAGACTCTGATTCATAGTCAGTTCTCTCGCAAAGCTCCACATTTAGTTTTTCAAGATGCTCTTGAAGCGATAATATACGAGAAAAAGCCTTGGCAGCCTCGTCTTTTACGGTAGTATCATCATTGTGAATCATGTGCTGTGGCAGATAACCCACAGTCACATCCTTTGGAATAGAAACTCTACCCGAAGTAGGTACTTGCAGACCAGATATAATTTTAAGCATTGTACTCTTCCCTGCTCCATTTTTACCCACCAATGCTATTCTATCACGCTTATTAATTACGTAATTTACATTATCAAAAAGTGCCTTAGCACTAAATTCTACAGTTAAATTCTCTACAGAAATCATAATTTATTTATTTACTTGCAAAGATACTAAAAAAAACCTCAAAAAAACTCCTAACTCCTAATTACGGACTACGTCCGTGATTTTTGGCTGCACTCGGGATAATAAATTAATTTATTCTCCTCTCGTTTGCACAAAAATTCCTAACTTTTTACTAAATTTGTAATTATGACACCATTTTTAAGACAGATAGCAGATTTATTTTATAAAGAACAAGGTGCTAACATTTCAGACACTTGTTTTGTATTTCCATCACGTCGTGCAGGAAAGTTTTTTATTGAACATTTGAAAAATATTTCAAATGAGAACCTACTTGCACCAGAGTGTTTAACTATATCAGAATTTTTCGATTCTCTGTGTCCTGAATACGAAAAAGAAGAAAAAATAGGATTACTTTTCCATTTATACGATTCTTATAAAACAGCAACTGGCTCTAAAGAGAGTTTCAACGAATTTATTGGCATTGGTGAAATCATTTTAAAAGACTTCAACGATATAGACAACTATCTTGTAAATGCTAAGTATATTTTTTCTAATATCGAAGAACTTGCACGATATGAAAAAGAAAAACTCTTATCTACAGAACAAATAGACTGCATTCGTAAATTTCTAAATTTGTTTACAGAAAATCCTAGTGAGTATAAACAAAAAACATACGAACTATGGTGTAAGATGTTGCAAATTTACGACCACTTCAGAGAAAAATTATTTTATGAAGGGATTGGTTATGATGGCATGATACATCGTTATGTTGTAGAAAATGAGATATCAAACCACCTACTCCCAAATAAAGTAGTCTTTATTGGTTTTAATGCTCTAGATGCTACTACAAAGGCGCTTTTCAACATATTGAAAAGCAAAGGAATTGCAGATTTCTATTGGGATTACGACTTTAAATATGCAAATATCTCAGAAGATAAAGAAAATAAAGCGCACTATTTTACAGAAACAAATTTAAAAAATTATAAATCTGAATTTATTTTAGAAAAAGAAAGTTATCCAGAAACAAAAATTCATGCAATAGCTTGTAATTCAAATATTGGCCAAACAAAATATGTAAATAAATTATTATCTGAAGAATTAAAAGATAAAGCAGGAATAAAATCTGCTCTAATTTTGGCAAACGAATCACTTTTAGTACCAATGTTATATTCTCTCCCAGCAAATAAACCAGTGAATATAAGCATGGGCTATCCTATCAAATCTTCAAATACTTTTAATTTTATAGATTTCTTTTTACTTCTACATAGAAATTATAAAAAAGGAAAAGGATATAGAACAGATAATGTAAAATCTATTTTGTCTCATTCATATATAATTGATTTATGTAAGGATAATATTAATAAAACTGATAAAATAATATATAACAATCTATATATTACAAATGATATTCTGCCACAAGGCGATGAATTACTAGAAAAGATATTTACTCCTTGTGAACATAAAGATTTATTAATCAGACTATTAGATGTACTAGATTTTTTAGGTGACAAGATAAATATTGATATAGAAAAAGAATGTATGTCGCAAGCGTACATTGCAATAAATAGAGTAAAGTCTTTACTAGAACGATACCAAGACATCACTATAGATTCTATCACAGTTTATAGAATAATGATGTCTATCTTAAAAACTGTCAATCTTTCATTTATTGGTGAACCACTTAGTGGACTTCAAATGATGGGTATGCTAGAGACTCGTTGTATAGATTTTGATAATATCATAATTACTTCATTTAACGAAGGAGTTTTTCCAAAATCTGATATTGGCACATCACTTATACCATACAGTATTAGAAAACCATACGGTCTGCCAACTACAGACCATCAGGATGCTATTTTTTCTTATAATTTCTACCGTTTAATAAAGAGAGCTTCAAATGTTTGGCTTATTTATGATACTAGAAATGATAGCGAAGGTTCTTCTGGCGAGATAAGTAGATTTGTTAAACAATTGGAGTATTTATACAATGTAAAAATTAAAAATATTTCAGTTTCAAATTCTACTAAGGTCTCTGAAGTAAAGGAAATTATTATCAACAAGTCTGAGGATGATATTACGAAAATTAAGAATTACCTTAAAAAAGGTTTATCTCCTTCTGCATTAAATACTTACATAAGTTGTCCTTTGCGTTTTTATTACGAAAAGATTAAAGGCGTGTATGAAGAAAAACAGCCATCTGCTATTATTGATGCTGCACAACTAGGTAGTATTTTTCACTTGGTAATGGAGCAATTATACACTCCATATCAGGGGAAAATAGTATATGAAAGTGATTTAGTTGCTATTGCAGATAATTATGATTATATAAAAGATATAACACAAAAGGCGTTTACTGTTATTGTTTATGAATTAAAGGATTTTTCAAATATTGGGGATTATCATTATGAAATAACCGGCGAAAATCTGATTATCTTTAATATGATAGTAGAAATGGTAAGGAATACCCTACTCTGCGATATTAAACGTACGCCATTTAAACATATTTTAGAAGAATATAGTACCGATATGTTTTATACCACTGCAAATGGTAAGGAAGTAAAGATTAAAGGTATAATAGATAGAATAGACGAAAAAGAAGATAAAATTCAACTTATAGATTATAAAACAACTAGGCTAAAAGAAATAAAGGCTACAGAAGTTGAAAAAATAGATATTTTGGAAAATTTCTTTGACAACGATAATAATCATTCTGCTAATGATAAGAAGTATGTAAAAGAAATCCTTCAAATGTGTTTTTATAATTTGCTTTATGCTGAAAAAGCAGAGGGTAAAAAAATAGAAACATATCTATATTTGGCCAGAATGTCATATGATACGGAAAATTTCTTAGATAATACTAAAGTTGTCTTACCAGAAGATTGGGAAAGTACTTTTAGGGCAAATTTGGATAGGATTATCGATGATTTACTGGACGAGAATAAACCTATTTCACAGTCAAAAGAGCCTAAAAATCTTAACTGCAAATTATGTCCTTTTCTTCCTATATGTGGTAAGGTCGTTAAAGAATAAAAAAGGAGTTGAATAAAAAGTGTACTTCTTTTTATTCAACTCCTATGAAAAAGAGGCTGCTAAAAATCTCTTTTTAGTCAGCCTCTTTTTAGTCAATCTATTCTAGAATTAGAATCCTAAAGATTTAATTTCTTCGTTGATAGCTTTGTATTCGTCAGAGCTTGTTTGACCTAAACGAACATACATTTCACGAATAGATTGAAGTAATGTTCCGTAGTTAGCATCATCTTGAGACATACTACCACGAGCAGGTTCGTAATATTCAAGAGCTTTAGTGAAACATTTTTTAGCTTCTGCTACAGCTTGATTATATGCTTTGTCGTCTTCAATATCTTGAGCTTTTTCTAGTTGGTTCATACCATCAAGAGCCCAGATACGACCCATTTCAAATAGAATAGAAGCATCTTTAGAAGCTGTTCCATCAGCAAATAATGGTTCTAGAGTAGCTTTAGCTTTATCAAATTCTTTCATTTGAATAGCAAGTACACTAGCTTTTACCACTTTGTATTGAACATTTGAAGGATCAGAGTCAACTAGTTTGTCTAAGTTTTCTACAGCTTTTTCGCTTTTACCAACCATCATATAGTGGTTTACTAAAGAACCAATTACGTTAGCATCAGCTGGGAACATTGCAACAGCTTCTTCTAATGTAGCTTCTGCTTTAAGTGTATCACCTTTAGCCATATAAATTTCTGACAAGTTTTGGAATACATATACAGAGTTGCTGTTGTTAACTGATTTTAGTTCTTCAAATAATCTAAGAGCTTCATCTTCTTTTTCTGCACGGCGAGCATAGAAAGCAGCGTAGTATTTAACTTCGTTGTATTTGTCTTCTACTTTAATAGATTTTTCGCCAAACATTTCAGAATCAGAGATTTGTAAGTATTCATTTAATAATGTGAAGCCTTTTTCAAAGTCTCTTAGTTCGTCAGCTACACTAACACCTGCGTTAATATATTGGTCATACATTTCTTTAAAGTCGCCAACCATTTTCTTTCTGTTTTCGTATTTTACGCGACCTTTTTTATCTAAATATGAGTCATATTTGTTTGCCTCCATATAGTTGGTAAACATCATATCTAGACCTTTACCCATTACATCATAGTTTGGTTGTTGTTGTAGATAAAACTTATTAAGTTCTTTATAAGCCATATCATAACCAATACGACCAGCAGTGTACCAAGTGTCTGAAAGTTCTGCAGTTTCTGGATTTTGCTTAGCTAATTCAATATATTCAATAGCTTTTTCATAATTAACTGGTTCTTCATAAAGTGCGTTTTCTGCTTTTTTAATGTTTGCTTTTTGAGCAAATAAACCAGTAGAAACGATTAATGCGCCTAAAATTAATGCGATTTTCTTCATTTTTTTCTGAATTTAGTTAATAATTATTGTTCGTTATTTTCAATATTTTCTCCTAGTTGTTCGAAGTTTTCTTGTGCTTCAGCTAGTTCAGCAGAAACCTCTGCATTTGCAGCTTCTTCTTCGGCTTTATCAACTTTACATACTGAAGCAATCTCATCTTCACGTTTTTCTAAGTTGATTAATCTAACACCTTGAGTAGCACGTCCCATAACACGTATAGTAGAAACATCAAATCTGATTGCGATACCTGATTTATTGATAATCATAAGGTCGTTCTCATCTTTGACGGTTTTAATTGCTACAAGTTTACCGGTCTTTTCTGTAACGTTGATAGTTTTTACACCTTTACCGCCACGGTTTGTTACACGATATTCTTCTAGTTCAGAACGTTTGCCATAACCTTTTTCAGAAACAACCATAATATTGTCTGGATTTTGTGGGTCCACAACAACCATTCCTACTACTTCATCATTTTCGTCATCTAGCTCCATACCTTTCACACCAGTAGAAACACGTCCCATGTCTCTAACGCGAGATTCGTTGAAGCGAATTGCACGACCATTTTTATTAGCAATAATTACCTCGTTTGTACCATTTGTTAGGCGTACTTGGATAACTTTATCGTTTTCACGAATAATAATTGCATTAACACCATTTTGACGAGGACGAGAATATGCCTCTAGGCGTGTTTTCTTAATAATACCATCTTTAGTACAGAACAATAAGTAATGATTCATGTTATACTCAGGATCTTGAAGTTGTTTAACACGAATAAATGCTGTTACTGCATCGTCAGACTCAATATTAAGAAGGTTTTGAATAGCACGACCTTTAGATGTTTTGCTTCCTTCTGGAATTTCATACACTTTTAACCAGTAGCAACGACCTTTTTGAGTGAAGAACATCATTGTGCTGTGCATTGAAGCAGGATAAATGTGTTCGATAAAGTCTTCGTCGCGACTAGCACTACCCTTAGAACCCATACCACCACGGTTTTGTGATTTGTATTCAGCAAGTGGAGTACGTTTAATATAACCAAGGTGTGAAATAGTGATAATCATTTCGTCGTCTGCATAGAAGTCTTCTGGGTTGAATTCTTCAGAAGCATAAACGATTTCTGTGCGGCGAGCGTCGCCGTATTTATCTTTCACTTCTAAAAGTTCTTCTTTTATTAAGTTCATTCTTAAGTCTTTATTTGCAAGAAGTTCTTTTAAGCGATTGATAGTTTCATATAAAGCAGCTAATTCTGCACGTAGTTTTTCTTGCATTAGGCCAGTAAGTTGGCGAAGTTGCATGTCCACTACATAGCGTGCTTGAATTTCTGTAAGACCAAAGCGAGACATAAGTCTTTCGATGGCCTCTTGCACTGTTTTAGAAGATTTGATAATAGCTACTACTTCGTCAATATTATCTGAAGCAATGATTAAACCTTCTACAAGGTGTGCTCTTTCTTCTGCTTTTCTTAGTTCAAATTGTGAACGACGAGTCACCACATCGTGGCGGTGTTCTACGAAGCATTCAATAAGTCTGCGAAGGTTAAGTAATTCTGGACGACCATTAACAAGCGCAATATTATTAATGCTAAATGAAGATTGAAGTGCAGTTTCTTTATAAAGTTTGTTTAGAACCACATTTGCGTTAGCATCACGTTTTAGTTTGATAACAATACGCATACCTTCGTGGTTACTATAGTCAAATATATTAGAAATACCTTCTAAACGTTTTTCATTAACCAAATTGCCAATGTGTTGAACCATATCAGCTTTAATGACGCCGTATGGAATTTCTGTAATAACAATTTGATCAGAATCACCATCGGTTTCAATGTCTGCTTTACCTCTAATTACAACACGACCACGACCTGTTTTATAAGCCTCTTTTACGTCGTTGTAACCATAAATCATACCTCCTGTTGGGAAGTCTGGAGCTTTGATAATAGAAATAAGTTCATCATCTTCTATTTCATTATTATCAATATAAGCAACAATGGCATCAATAGTGTCAGAAATATTGTGTGGGGCCATATTTGTAGCCATACCTACCGCAATACCAGAAGCACCGTTGATCAAAAGGTTTGGAATACGTGTTGGAAGGACTGTTGGCTCATCTAATGTTTCATCGAAGTTTTTGGCCATATCTACAGTTTCTTTCTCTATGTCGATAAGCATATCTTCTGCCATTTTACGCATACGAGCCTCTGTATAACGCATAGCAGCTGCTGTAGAACCGTCTATGTCACCGAAGTTACCTTGTCCATCTACCAATGTGTAACGCATAGCCCAATCTTGAGCCAAACGAACTAGAGTACCATAAATTGATGAGTCACCATGAGGGTGATACTTACCAATTACCTCACCCACAATTCTCGCAGACTTTTTATAAGGCTTGTCAGAAGTGTTTCCCAACTGATCCATACCGAATAAAACCCTACGGTGAACTGGCTTCAAACCATCTCTCACATCTGGCAATGCTCTAGACACAATAACTGACATCGAATAGTCAATGTAAGCTGACTTCATTTCTTCCTCGATGTCAATTTTTATAATTCTCTCTGAATCTGTCATTTAAGTTTAATTTTAAGTTTAAATTTGAAAGTACTAAATTAATAAAAATTCCTCAAATTTTCAAACAAAAAATCAATAAAAATTCAACAATATTTTAATAAATGATATTTGTGAATTTAGGAGAGGAAGTTTTAGACTTGTGACGTTATTACAACCGGAGTTTAGTAACCTAAATGAGGATTGGAATAACAAGCAAGGCGACAAAATTACCTCCTAAATTCGCAAATAGGCACGATTTTTGCTGTATACTTTATGTAATAATGTATCATTATGGACGGAAAATATTCATTAAAAGTAACAGAGATTTTGAGTTTAGCCGGCGAAGAAGCTCTTAGATTGGGAAATAATTATATTGCCCCAGAACACTTGTTTTTGGGTTTAATTAGACTAAATGAGGGTGTGGCAAATGATTATTTACAAAGTAAAAATGTGGATATCAACAAGGTAAAACACACTATCGACTCAAATCTAAGAACTAACGAAGAGGTAGGTCAAGGTCAAATACCTATGCTTAAAAACTCTGAAAAGATATTGACTTATAGTCTTTTAGAGGCTAGAATAGCTAAAAAACAAGAGGCTGACACAGAACATTTGTTGTTGGCGCTATTGAAATATGACAACAGTATGATTTATGGTTTGCTAAGTAGCGAATACAATATCACATATACTGATGTTAGAAATTATCTAGGCACAGGAGATATTAAGCCTGCTTCTAAACCTGAAAGTTTTACATCTAGTGCAGAAAATCCAGAAGAAGACGATGACAAATTTGAAACATCTATGGCAGGAAATGACAATTATTCTGCAAAAACTACTACTACAAAGTCAAAAAGTAAGACTCCTGCATTAGATTCGTTTGGCAAAGATTTGACAGACGCTGCAGCTGCAGGAAAATTGGATCCTGTGGTGGGTAGAGATACTGAGATAGAAAGAGTTATGCAGATTTTAACTCGTAGAAAAAAGAATAACCCAGTACTAATTGGCGACCCTGGTGTGGGCAAAACTGCTATTGTAGAAGGTTTAGCTGCTAGAATTGTAAATAGACAAGCCCCTCACCTACTTTTAGACAAAAAAATTATGTCTATTGACATGGGTTCGCTTGTTGCGGGCACAAAATATCGTGGTCAATTTGAGGAAAGATTAAAATCTATATTGAAAGAGCTTGAAGAGCACCCAGAAATCATTGCATTTATAGACGAAATTCACACTATTATAGGTGCAGGTGCTACTCCTGGTAGCTTGGATGCAGCAAATATGATGAAACCAGCTCTTTCTCGCGGCACTATTCAATGTATTGGTACCACCACACTTAATGAATATCGTCAAAGTATAGAAAAAGACGGTGCATTAGAGCGCAGATTCCAAAAAGTTATTATTAGCCCTACCACAAAAGAAGAAACATTGGATATTCTTAAAAACTTAAAAGAAAGATATGAATATCACCACAATGTAAAATATTCTGACGAGGTATTGGAGGCTGCTGTTGAATATGCTGACAGATATATTACAGATAGAAGTTTCCCTGATAAGGCAATTGACATTATAGATGAGGCAGGTTCTCGCTCTCATTTGCTTAATGTAAAAGTGCCTTCTCATATCAAAGAACTTGAAAACAAAATTAATGATTTGCAAAAATCTAAAGCAGAAGCAGTTCTAAAAGAAGACTTTACACTAGCCAACGAATACAAAACCCAAGAAGCCGAAGTAAATAAAGAACTTAATAAGGCAAAAGCTGAATGGGAAAAAGAATTGCGTCAAAACTCTGTAGAAATTACAGTTGAAAATATAGCAGAAGTAGTTTCTATGATTTCTAACGTGCCAGTTACTCGCATGGTAGAAGCAGAACAAGAGAAACTTAGAAAGATTTCTCAAACCCTTAAATCTAAGGTTATTGGCCAAGATGGTTGTATTGATGTGATTAGTAAATGTATTTTACGCAATAAAATGGGACTTCAAGACCCAAATAAACCAATTGGTTCATTTATGTTCTTAGGTCCAACCGGTGTGGGTAAAACATACTTAACCAAGGTGTTAGGCGAATTTATGTTCAACTCAAAGGATTCTATCATTAGAGTGGATATGAGTGAATTTATGGAAAAATTCACAGTTTCTCGCCTTATTGGTTCTCCTCCAGGATATGTAGGTTACGAAGAAGGTGGCCAACTTACCGAAAAAGTACGTAGAAATCCATATTCTATTGTGTTATTTGACGAGATAGAAAAGGCTCACCCAGACGTATTTAACCTACTTCTTCAAATATTGGACGAAGGTTATATAACAGATAACTTGGGTAGAAAAATAGATTTCAAAAACACTATTATCATTATGACTTCTAATGTTGGCTCGCGCCAATTGAAGGATTTTGGAAGTGGTATTGGTTATAGCAATATTATACGCACCGACGATAGCAGTTATGCTCGTGCACAAATTCAAAAATCGCTTGAAAAGACATTCTCACCAGAGTTTTTGAACCGTATTGACGAGATTTTATACTTTGAACATCTGAAAAAAGAAGATATTATCAGAATTATCGACCTAGAAATACAACCTGTTATTTCTCGTATCCGCAAGGCTGGTTTTGATATTAATATCACAGATGAAGCCAAGGCTAAAATTTCTGAAGAAGGCTATCACAAACAATATGGTGCACGCCCACTCAAACGTGTTCTTCAAAAATACATAGACAATGCCGTTGCAGAGGCACTTGTAAATGGTGACAAAGAAAAAGGATATTGTTTTACGGTTTATGTAGAAGATGACAAAATAAAAATGAGTTGACGGTAGTCAACTCATTTTTATTATTATAACTCCTAACTTCTAACTCCTAACTCCTAACTGGTCTAAGACCTGACGTATTTTTTCGTAAGTTGTTAGACGAGTAGGAACAAGTGGAAGACGAAGTTTATTTTCGATATAGCCCATTGCATTAAGCATACATTTAATACCAGCAGGGTTGCCATCCACAAACAGAAGGTCAAATAAATCTAAGAATTGGTGGTGAATAGTACGAGCATTGTCGTAATCTCCTGCAAGTGTAAGGCGAACCATACGACCAAATTCTTTTGGGAAAGCATTACCGATAACAGAAATTACACCAGCACCACCAAGTGTGATAAGTGGGAATGCAAGACCGTCGTCGCCAGAAATTACTTCAAAATGTTTTGGTTTATCTTTGATAATAGCTTCCATTTGGCTCAAATTGCCAGAAGCTTCTTTGATTGCAACTACATTTTCAAACTCGTGAGCAATGCGCAATGTGGTTTCTGCAGTCATATTAACACCTACTCTGCCTGGCACGTTGTAAAGAATTACTGGCACTGGAGATGCCTTTGCAATAGCAGCAAAGTGTTGATACATACCCTCTTGTGAAGGTTTGTTATAATAAGGTACCACAGAAAGGATACCATCAATACCTGTAAAATCGTCTGTTTTAAGTTTTTTTACAATAGCAGAAGTGTTATTACCTCCCACGCCAAGAACCACAGGCACTCTACCCGCAATACGTTCTACTGTAAAACGAACTACTTCTTTTTTCTCTTCCTCTGAAAGTGTTGGAGTTTCGCCAGTAGTACCTAACACTACCATATAATCAATACCGTTATTCACTTGGTAATCGATAATATTACCTAGTGCGGTATAGTCTATAGAATCGTCTTCGTTGAATGGAGTAATTAGGGCTACGCCTAAACCTTTAAAAATATGATTTATCATATTGTATGCTGATATTTTTTATTCAAAGTGCAAATTTACTGAAATTTTCTGTAAAATTTACTATTCAGCTTTTATTTTTTGTAAATAGTATTTAATTGACTCGAAAACTTCTTTTACAGATTCACTTTCTGAGCTAAAATACATGTCATATTTAGCCCCTTTGCCTGTTTTAAGAATAGAAATCTTAAGTTTTGCATCAGAACTTTCTGCAAGATATTCAAGTGGAAAAGACAATTGAGGACTCAAGTTTATAACAACATCACTATCCTCCTCTTCTGTTATACCCAAGATATCATCAGAAGGTCTGTATGTCAATACATTACAAGTTTTGGCATCGAATACACTTATGTTGAATCGTTTTTGCTCCAGTTGGCTTTTGTTTACACACACCATAAGTCTCACGTTCATTTTTTCGTCGAAACATTTATCCAAAATCTCATAAAGTTCTGAATAAATCTTGCTACTTTGAGCCTCTGGAACATTGTTTATAGAATACAAAAGCAAAATTCTATTTATTTTGTCCCAATCAACATAAGCTCTTTTTCTTTCGGTTTTGCGAAGCTTATTTAGTTTATATTGAGCGAATTTCTCTTTTATTTTGGTTATAATACTCATCTTATTTTTATTTAATTAGTTCCAAAAACTCGTCTTCATTTATCATTTTTATGCCAAGTTTATTAGCTTTTTCTTCTTTTGCTGGGCCCATATTAGCTCCCGCTAAAATAAAATCGGTTTTTGAAGATATTGAAGAAGAATTTTTACCTCCATTAAGTTCTATAAGTTCTTTAAGTTGTTCTCTAGAGTGTTTTTCAAAAGTGCCACTAATAACAATGATTTTACCAGCAAGTTTGTCTGTTTTTAGTGCAGCTTTTTCTTTTGAAATCTCCATTTGAAGCCCGTATGAACGCAATCTTTCTACAAGTTCGCGATTTGCAGGCTCTTTGAAATAGTCTTCTACACTCTGAGCAATCACCTCGCCTATCTCATCAATGCAAGCAAGATCTGCTGCAGTGGCAGACATAATATTATCTATATTTTCTAGTGCTGATGCTAGTTTTTTTGCCACAGTTTCGCCCACATAACGTATGCCTAATGCAAAAAGAACACGCTCAAAAGGTACTGTTTTACTTTTTTCTAGCGAAGCAAGTATTTTTCTACCACTTTTGTCGCCAAGACGCTCTAGTAGAGCAAGGTCTATAAGTTTTAATGTGTATAAATCTGCTATATTTTTTACTAAACCTTTGCGGTATATTAAGTCTATGGTTTCTTCGCCAAGACCATCTATATTCATGGCTTTGCGAGACACAAAGTGAGTCATTTTACCCTTTATTTGAGGCGGACAACTTGCCTCATTTGGGCAATAATGAGCAGCTTCACCCTCTATGCGCACTAGTTTTGCTCCGCATTCTGGGCAAGTGGTAATAAACTCTACTTTTTCGGCAAAAAGGTCTCTAATAGAAGTTTCTACACCTGTGATTTTAGGAATAATCTCCCCGCCTTTTTCCACATAAACCTTGTCGCCAATATGTAAATCAAGTTGGTTTATAATATCTGCATTGTGAAGACTTGCACGTTTTACCACTGTGCCAGAAAGTTGCACAGGTTCTAGATTTGCCACAGGAGTAACTGCACCAGTTCTACCTACTTGATAAGAAACAGACTGTAAAGTAGTTAATGCTCTCTCTGCTTGAAATTTATATGCTATAGCCCAACGTGGTGATTTGGCAGTGTAACCAAGATTTTTTTGTTGGGTTAAGTCGTTTACCTTAAGCACTATACCATCTGTTGCCACAGGTAAATTCTTACGCTCAGTATCCCAATACTTTATGTAATCCATCACCTCAGGCAGCGTTTTACACACTTTTACGGCATCAGAAATCTTAAAACCATAGCTCACTGCTGCTTGTAGACAACCAGAATGTGTATCAGCAGGCAAGTTTTCGCCTAGCATATAATACAAATAGGCATCTAGCTTGCGTTTTGCCACTTCTGAAGCATTTTGAAGCTTAAGTGAACCAGAAGCCGCATTTCTAGGGTTTGCAAAAAGTGGTTCTTCCATAGCCTCACGCTCTTTGTTAAGGTCTTCAAACACCTTCCAAGGCATAAGGATTTCGCCACGAATTTCAAATTTTTCAGGGTATTCACCTTGCAATTTCAAAGGAATACTACGGATGGTACGCACATTTGCTGTTACATCATCACCCTTTTCTCCATCGCCACGAGTTACAGCACGCACAAGCGCCCCATTTTCGTATGTAAGTGAAATTGAAGTGCCGTCATATTTCAGTTCGCAAACTATCTCAAACGGCGCATTTAGAACTTTTGCCACACGATTGTAGAAATCTGCCACTTCACCTTCGTTGTAAGTATTACCAAGCGAAAGCATTGGGTATTCATGCTTCACTTGAGTGAAGTTTTGATTTATATCGCTACCTACACGTTGAGTTGGTGAGTTTGGATCGAAAAATTGTGGATTTTCGTTTTCCAATTGTTGTAGCTCTGCCAGCAACTTGTCAAATTCAAAGTCGCTAATTAGTGGCTGTGAGAGCACGTAATAATGATAGTTGTAATTATTTAGTTGCTCGCGTAGAGCTTTTATGCGTTCTAACATTGTATGGTTGTTTTTATATTTGATTTGTAAGGCCCTGCTTACTATAACTTAAATACGTTAAGTAACTTCACAAATAACAAAATTAGTAAAAATTAGTCGCTAATACAATATTTTTCGGTACTTTTGTAATTGGATTTTATCAACATTATAAAAACATGGTGAGTATGCCGAGGCCACTTGCCTATTCAAAATATTATTATGCGTATAGATATTATTTCGGTTATCCCAGAACTTATTCAAAGTAACTTTGAACATTCTATTCTTAAGCGTGCCCAAAATAAAGGATTGGCAGAAATTCATTTGCACAATCTGCACGATTATTCTCATGATCCAAAACACAAACGTGTGGATGATTATCCTTTTGGTGGAGAAGCAGGAATGGTTATGCGTATAGAACCTGTAGATAATATTCTAACACATTTGAAGAGCGAGCGTCACTACGACGAGATCATTTACACATCTCCAGATGGTGAAATGTTTGACCAAAAAATGGCAAATTCTATGTCTATGCTAGAGAATATTATCATTCTTTGTGGGCATTACAAAGGCATAGACCATCGCATTAGAGAACATTTGATTACTCGTGAAGTTTCTGTTGGAAATTTTGTTCTAACAGGTGGCGAATTGGCTGCATCAATAATGGCAGATGCGATTGTTCGCATAATACCAGGCGTTATTTCTGACGAACAATCTGCTTTGTCTGATTGTTTCCAAGACGACCTACTTTCAGCTCCTGTTTATACACGTCCTGCAGAATATAAAGGATGGAAAGTGCCAGATGTACTTCTTTCTGGACACGAAAGAAAGATTGCCGAGTGGCGTATGGAACAATCATTGGAAAGAACTAAATTGTTAAGGCCAGATTTATTGAAATAAAAATCCTAAAATAGAATTGTAAGAGGTAGCAAATTGTTACCTCTTTTTTTATTCTTAAATTTTCTTACAATGTACAAATATTGTTAGAAAAAATAACAACATAAAATTCTCTTTTGTAATTTTATTCTAAACTTTTTAATACAAACAATTTAAAAATAGAAATTATGAAAAGAATAAATTTTATTGCAATAATTATTAGTTTATTTACATCATGCACCACTTTGCAAAAAGTAAATAACGAAACTATTGATTCTCTAGATTTAAACAGATTTCTAGGAGAATGGTATGAGATTGCCCGCTTCGACCACTGTTTTGAAAGTGGAATGGAAAATAACAAAGCAGTTTACACTATGGGAGAAAATGGCATTGTGAGTGTCAAAAATTCAGGAGTTAAAAATGGAAATTTAAAAGAAGTGTCTGGTATTGCAAAAACTACAGACAATCCTGGTTTACTTCGTGTTTCATTTTTCAAACCATTCTATGCAGATTATAGAGTTTTATATCTAGATGCTGATTACCAATATGCATTGATTGGTTCTGCAAGTAGTGATTATTTATGGATACTTTCACGCACTCCTCAATTGGAAGATAGCGCCAAAGAAATTTTACTTTCCGAGGCTGTTTCTCGTGGGTATGACATAAATAACTTTATTTGGGTAAAACAGTAGAGTGTTATTAAAACAAATCCCCGAAAGTTTTTTATTTCAACTTTCGGGGATATTTTTTTGAGTATGAGTTTAAAGCTTATTATAGTTTTAAAAATTTTACAAAAAAATCATTTATACCAAGTATGTATGTTCCTTTTGGTAAAAAATCAACCTCAATTTCATTTCCATATTCGCCACAAATACAATTTCCATCCATATCATAGATGATTAAATTTGTATCATCTTCGTCCACCCCACTCACATAAAGTGTATTATAAACAGGATTTGGATAAATATATAGATCGGTATTTTTATCCACTACAGACAATGCATATTCTATGTTATTTGGCAAGACATCAACACCTTGCACGTTTGAAAGATAATAATTTGTAGGATTCTCATCTGCAGATACGCTTACTAAATTATTCTCTTTGCGCTTGAAGAGGCTATTTGAAAACATCCAAGCAAACAGTCCAACTATAACTCTAGGCGACTTAATAAATTGATTAAATTTGTATTCCATAAATTAAATAATATTTAAAAACTAATCCAACCTTACGGGTCTTTGATTTCGTGTCAAAATTATATTTAATAATGGAAATGACTAATTTCGTTTTCATTAAATTTTTGTTGCAAAATTATTACAACATTTGTTGAATAACCTGTATTACAGTTGTAGAAGATTGGACATAAAATCCTGCAGCAACCAACGATATCGCACAAAAAAAATAGTTACCTCTTATAAGAAGTAACTATTGCTATATATCGTGGAATTAGATGGGAAACTTGCTTTCTTTAATAAAGCAGTGCAAATATATAGATAATTATTTGATAATAAAAGAATTTTAGAAAGAAATTTAAAATATTTTATTTTTTAGCTTGATAGTATCGTAGTTACCTATTATAACGGTGTAGATAATTGTGGGCATTTTTTCTAATCTAGTATTACTACACAAGATGTTTAGGTGTAGAATTGTCTACAGCGCGTTTATTCTTTTCTGTTTGTTTTATTCTTTCTGCAAACTCTTTGATTTTATTGCAAATCCACATATGAGCAGTAGAGCCTTCAGAATAATCCGCTTCTGCAAACATATCGATACGACCATCTTGTCTTAACCTCTCCACTTGCTTAAAAGCATCAATACTATTCTTAGGATAAATAGCAAAAGTGGCACCGCCACGCTCCTTAACTACAGAAAACGCAGGCACATCACTTGGGCCATCAGCTATATATATCATATTTCTGAAATCAATACGCCTTTGAGCATCAGACAGTTTACTATTCACATTAATACCCTCAACCATATTTATTCCCTTATTTATCTCAAATAGCGCACGTGTTTTGGTTGTATTGTCTATAGTATAACCTATTTCTGCAATCTCTTTCTCGCCATCCTCATGTTTATGTTCTATCAACTCACATCCCCAAATATATTCCACATATTGCATTATTGAAGTACCTTTAATTACCTCTGCAAATCCAGTACTCACAATATAATGTTCCACACGAATATTATACTCTTTACATATACTATCATCGCCAAGCAATTCTTTCGTTATCTTAAAAATCTCAGGTATGCCAGGATAAAACTTCTGTTCAGCACCATAACCTCTTAGTTTCGCATTATTTAACCCCTTAAAAATACCATTTCTTACATATTTTATAAATTGATTAAGATAAATGGTATCTGGATTTATCTTAACGCCTTCTTCCTTGTACTTTTGAGGCAACGCATTTACTTCCTTCCAAAATGCAGACGCATCCACACCATACTCCCTAAAAATTGGATCCTGCATATATCCATCCACCAGTGTTTTATCAAAATCCCATACAATAGCAATTATATTCTGCATATCTACAAAGTTTAATTTTTCACATCCTCAAAGTTACAAAAAATTAATAAATATTTAATTTTTTAGAATTCATAAACAGGTACCACATTTATTGTATATCCATCTTTTTCTATTATACGTTTATCATTATGAGTTACTATAACCAAGTTATCACATTTTAATTCCCCTGCACATTCCACAATACTATCAACTTCTCTCTTTTCTGTCTTTGGACTACTCATATCATAACACACCTGCACTAAACATTCTATATGTGTTCCTTTTCGAAGTACAAAATCTACTTCTTTGTCGTTTCTAGATCGATAATAAAACATTGTTTTTTCAACATCATATCCTCTACGCATCAACTCCACAAATACTTGATTTTCTAATAACCTACCTAAATTATCACTCAATGAGAAGGCCTTAGATGATACAAATCCATTATCTACTACATATACTTTACGCGGAGCCTTTTTCATTAATTTTAATTTATTATTATACCTATGCAAATAAAAGAATAAATATGGTTCACGTAAATAATCTAAAAACTTCTTAGTTGTATTTACACTTGAAAATCCTAATTCTGAGGTTAAATCATTTGCACTTATTAGGTTACAATAATTTGAAATAAGATACATTGCTAAATTATTTAGATCTGTTACATTACGAACCTTATGACGTTTAGCTACATCCTTTAATACTATTGAATCAAATAAAACATCTAGATAACTACGAGTTAACTGACGTGATGCTACAGTTTCTGGATAACCACCATTCCTTAAGTAGTCATCCATTAAAACTAAAGATTCTGTATCTTGCTCTGGTTTTAAATTATGTATATCTAGGTTATTCCAATCGAAAAACTCTTCAATACTAAATGGGAACATTTCAACCTGAATATACTTACCAGTTAACACTGTAGCCATTTCACTACTTAGCATTTTTGCATTACTTCCTGTTATTACAAGGTTCTTACCCATTCTAAACAATTCACTTACCCACAAATCCCAAGCATCAAGATTTTGAACCTCGTCTAATAATATATATTCATACCCTGGATAGACTTCATCAAGCATTCTCAGCACAATATTTGCATCCCATAATTCCAATAAGGAACTATTATCAAAATTTAAGTACGCAAAATTTTTATCTCTTAGCATAAGTAAGGCTTGAGTAGATTTTCCTACTCTTCGCGGACCTGTTATTAGCTTAATTAAAGAACTATTCAATAACAACTCTATATCTAGATTATTTCTACGCGATAAATAAGGACGCGACATCAATTCATCACGTTCTTTACGTTGATTCAAAATAACAGTTTTCATAACTTATTAAATATTTCGAATACAATATTAATAAATTTTATTCAATTTACAATGTGTACTGCATAAAAAAGTACATATTTTATGCAATACAGAGTTTTTATTGCATAAAATAGATATATAATAGCAGTAAAAAAATAGTTACCTCTCAACCCCAAGAAGTAACTATTGCTGTATTATGTAGAAATAGATGGGGATATTGTTGCTTACATATTTTCTCGTTTTACAAGTGTATTAACTTGTTTTTAATGATTACAAGCTATTTCACTTGCAAATATAATACGATTTTCTTATTTGATTGAATAATTAACCTATAATTGTAAATGTTTATTTTTATAATCCAAAATTTATAAACTTAATAACTTATTATTTTTGAGGTAGCTATATTACATTTTATTGTATATTTCGTTTAAGAATGGAGCTATTTTTGATGTTTTGCTATCCATACTATCTATATTTTGTCACAAAAATACGGAAAATTTGTGACAAAAATAAATATAGAGAAATAAACAATGGTTACCTCTTTTTCCAAGAAGTAACTATTGCTATATCTCGTAGAATTAGATGGGATGTTTGCTTATTCTATAAAACAGTCTTTTGTTATTCACTAAATGTGATTATGCAAAAACAGTCGGAAAATCTTCTTTTATTAAATCCATTTGATGCTTATAAAGAAGGTCCATTGAAGGAAATTCTTTTTCTTGCTCCAATAGAAAAGACTTCAAGTTAGGTAAATAATAATTACCTGTTCTCTCATCCTTCTTCCATATATTCTTAAAATGGTTTGGCATAAACGAAATTATACTATAAAATATTATCATATTTTTTGCAAAAATATAAAGAAAGTCTATATAAACAAAATTAGAATTTTTATAACTATGTACAGAGTCTTATTTTATTAAGAATTTTCTATATATAGTTTTTAATTCTTTAATAAATGCAATTGTAGTATTTATTAAACTATGTGTATAGACTATACCATAGATAGTTCCACCTTCACACATTTTTGATTCTTGCTTAGCTCTTTCTTCTCTGTACTTTTTCCAATCTGCAATATAGTCTAACTCTTTTGACATCATAAAATAATCAGGAATATCCAAGTTTCTTATTCTTTGTACCAAATCATCTAATTCTTTCTCTATTGCATTGAATTTTTCTGCTACATCCATTTTCATTTCATATGTAGTATTTAATTCTTTAGGATAAAGTATTTTATTGAAAATCATTTCTGAATAATCAATAAAGTCACATGAATCTTTTAGATATTTAATGATTGACTCTTTATTAATATCAAGTGATTGGGGCATTTCATGACAAAGCATATGTCTTAACTTAAATATCTCATTAATTGATTTCAATATATCATTCCCTAATCCTTTTTTTATTTCTTCTGCGAAATTAATTTCAAGTAGTGATGACATTGTATTATTTATATCTTCAAACTTACTACACGGAAACAGATATGCAAAATATTCTCCAATAGAAACGTCATTCTCATTAAATGCTGACAAAACTTCAAAATCAATATTAGTATTTTTTAGTTTTATTATACTACTCAGGTTTTTCCTAAACTTGTGATTATCAATAATTTCTTTATACAATTCCCTAAAAAACGACTCAAAACAAGCTACTATCTTTACTGGAATATACTCAAGTAATACTGGCTTATCTATATCTTCACTTATTCTTTGTATTTCAGCTAATTCTATTTTAATTTCAATAGATTCAACACTACGAGATAATACTTCATTTATTTGTGAAATAGATAATTTATTCATAATCTTCCAACATTTCTAATAATGCGATCAAAAACCCTAATTCAAATAATCTATTTACGCACTTTATTTTGCAATTCAATATATAATTGATCTAATACATCATTTACCCATGTGTCAATCTGGTCTTTATTAGGTATAATACCATAACGATATTCATATTTTTTACCTTTCAACGTAACAATATATTCTTCATCATTAAATTGAAAATAAACTAATTGTTCTTGGTAAGAATTTGATTCCAATAAAATAGTTGGATTTCTTAAATAAATAGCAAAATAAATATCCTTGTAACTCAAAGGATTATTTCTCAAGGTATCTTTAAAGGTTGAAAAAGGAACACGTTCATATTCACCAAGCCCAGTTATATGCCTGGGTTCTACCATGCATATATCATAAAACTTAGTAAATAACGACATTGATTCACCAATCTTGTCAGCAAATGGAATTATAAACTCATTAGCTATCTTCGTAACCTCATCTGCTGATTTTCTCTTAAAATTTCCTCTTTTTACATTCGCTTCTTTCTCTAATAGTATTAATTTCTTTTTCAAATCATCTTTTTCTTCAATACTTTCACCTTTTGCGGCTTTAATACGCAATTCTAATGCTCGCTCTAAACATCCTTTCATATATAGAACAAAAGGTTGGATATCTTCCAACTTAGCTTTTGCACCATCTGAAGGAACAAATCCTACACTTATATCACTAAAGTTCAATGCATTTAAGTACGAATCTTTATCATCAGTACGAACAATAATCATAGGATACCCTGCGCGTAGTAATATAAAGTTCACAAGCAACCTTGCAATTCTACCATTACCATCTTCGAATGGATGAATTCTAATATAACGATAATGAAATAAAGCAGCTAACTCAATTGCTGATAAGTTTCCTTCATTCACTGCCACATTATACCAATCAACCAAATCTGTCATTAAAGCAGGAGTTTCTTCTGGAGATGCATATTCAAATCTCTCTCCTGTTGCTGTAATAACAGAATTAGGTCGTGTTTTATACTGTCCAGCATGAACTGTATATGTCGTAATATTACCATCAGGTAATTGTTTTTTTACTTCATAATCTTCTCTTAAAAGTATTCTATGTAGCTCTCGTATAAAATACTCTGTTAATGGTCTATCATTTATCTTAGCTTCTTCTTGAATTATTTTCAAACAAACATTATGAGTTTTCATTTCCTCTAAATCATGCATTTTAGCATCACCGTCTATTTTACCAAACATTAAAAGCAATTCTGTTTGACCATAAGTTAGTGTATTCCCCTCAATATGATTAGAATTATAATTAAATTCCAACATAAATTTCTGTTCAATTCTATTTTGAACATCTTGAGAAATTGGTTGTAATGATTGCCATTCGTTATATAATAAATTTATATTATCCATATTATATTTTTTAATTGTTTATCCACATTAATACTTTAAACTATATTCTTTAGAATATTTTATATAGACGCAAAATTAATGATTTTATAGATTCTAATAGTTAGGAAATTACATTTTTTTTCTCTTACTCCTTTCTTCCCATTTTAAGTACATTTTTAATAACCATCTTTTATAGAATGGAAGTTTCAGATTTCTTTCATTATATAAAAATTAAGATACTCACTATCGGGCAATTCCCATATCTTAGAATCTTTATCCATATCAATCTTTTATATTCTCTTACGTTTTCTTACAATTTAGCAATGCATAATATTTCTCACCTTTTTGTGTTAGTTCCCATTTATGTTCAAATTGAGTTTGTTTCACTTTAATAAAACCAAGTGCAACAAACTGATTCTGAAAATCCATCACTATTTCTTTTATTCCCTTCACTGAAATATTAGGTTCATTTATGTAAAAAATCCCACAAAGGACATCCTCTATATGCTCATCAATATATTCAAATGGTCTGGTTTTTATATTAGAAACAATCTTGTTATACCATTCAGACCAAGTAAGAGAGATATTACTATCTATCAACTCCTTTGATTCATAAAAATCTTCTTTTACGATTACTACTCTCAATTCAAAATCTTTATCAACGCCTTCTATTTCTCCTCCAAATAATTTTATATAATGTTTATTTTCCTCTTTAAGTTTATCTATCTCACGTTGCAAACATATTATCTTTTCATCGTCAACAATTAGAGATTCTTCATCACCTCTCACCCAACCTATACGTGGACACTCATGTATAACCCTTGCCAATGTAATGGAAACCTCACGATATAGAGTAGTTGAATCTGCCCAATATTTAACCAACCTATTGGTTTCTACTTTCTTCTTAAATTCTTCTAGTTTCTTTCGTATATTTTCGTCTACATCTACCTTTGCTAACGGAATGATATTTATATCCTCATGAATAAACGCTATAACAGGTATTTTCTTCTCCAATGCATATAAAAATTCTTTTTCTGTATAACTTATACCTTCAGGAGTCAAACTTCCATATCTTCCAGCTATGATTAGTAAATAATAATCACTATTATCGATTTCTTTCTTTATATAATCAAACTGCTTTTCGTCTGTTGCTGGAAACAACTCCATACCAGCAGGAAAACAATTTAATTTCAGTAATATTCTTAATATCTCTTCACGTTCCTCTTTTAAGTCAACATAAGTAGAACTTAAAAATACTTGATAGCGCTTATTCATAATCTTCAATCCTATACTTTTATTTAATTTCCAAATAACATACTTTTTTGATAAAGTCGGCTAAATCTGTTTCTCTTTTTATATATTTATCAAATGCTTCTTGTGCAAAACTAGATATCCAATTTTCACTTCCTTCTGGTGGAGTTTCGTTACAATCTAAATAATCAACATAATCTGATGCCGTTAAATAATTAGGATTTAAATAAAAGACAAACGCTAAATGAATAGTAAAGACTCTTTTTATAATAATATGAAAATTCTTTAGATGATGTTCCCTTACAGATAAATACACTTTATTACAATTTAATACCACTGAGTTATATCTATTGCCGTGCACACAATCATCTAAGATTTCTCTAAATCTCTTTAATTCTGCATCCCAACCCAAATATTGATATAAATCTTTAGAGTTTTCTGATGTCTTTAAATATTTCAAAAGTTTTTTTATTGATGGGATACGATATTTCCCTTTTAACCAATCTTCTACTTCTTTTACTACTAAATTATCATCCCAATTATATTTATCTTTTAAAATGACATTTATATATATTTCTAATAAAATATCATCGAAGTATTTTCTAAGAAGGACATACGCATCTGTTATCAATCCTCTTTTTAATAATGTATATATAGACTCTAATGTTCCATTAATAGCAGTGTATACATACGTTGTATAATTAATGAATCTAAGAGTACCATTAGGCATAAAGAATGAGCAGCTATATGACAAAGAATCATAAAATGATCTAATATAATCAATCTCTTCAAATACTAAATGATTTTTATATGCATCAGAGAATTTTAATTCTTCATATTCCCACATAGAACAAATATAATAATTATAAATTATCACATATAACTCTATTATTTTCAGTCTTTACTATTTCAACTCCTCTTGCTAATATAGCATCTATTCCAAGATCAAAGATACACCCTTTAATTTCCCATGGTTCATTAAAACATTCAAATTCATTGCAATCACACATATATTTAAATGGACAAACAAAATCATTAGGATTCATAAAGTAATTATACATAGTACTAATTCCAACCATTGATATTACATCTTGACAAGAATGTTCAACTTCTAATAATTGTGGATAAAATTGTTTTCCATCTCTTTGATGTATAAAAGGTATTCCTAAATAATCAATTAATGATTTAATATTTTTCTCATTAAAATCATTACAATTTAAAACATTTAAAATAGGTACTATACCATCCTTTATTTTTACTCTTTCAAGTAAAATTTCAATATATTTCAAATCACAAGGTAATAATTTACTAATTGATTCTTTATACTTTTCAACCAGTTTATTATATGAATAACAAATATTTTCATTACTTATTTTTATTCTTGAATTTTGCATAAAATTTTCAAAAATCTGAAAACCAGTTAACAAAGGATTTTGATTTGCTTCTTTTAATAAATGTATTAAAAGATAGCCTGGATCTAAAGAAAATAATGAAATGTAACACAAACAGATAAGTTTTTTAATGTCTAATGCAATATTTGAAAAATGCTTCTCACATAAAATCCTAATAACATTATATGGAACATCATAATGATAAAGTTCTTTATCAATAAGAGACTGATACATCGCAGACATACTTTCTTTTATTATAGTAGAACCAATTATAATATTTATAGGAGTTAATGAATTCGTAACATGTACCTCATAGTTAACTACATGCATATCAATTGGGAAACCTTCGATTTTCTCAAAACTAAACTTTGTTGGTTTATTTTTATCTATTACACTATTTAAATGTCCAGTACCTAAACTACACTTATACCATTTATTTTGTAAACTTAATTCTTCAGATAAATCATATTTGTATGGTAGAATTATTTCTTCTTTATTTTTTATTGAATAAACAAACTCACATATATTATTATTTAATAATATTGCCGAATATATGCCATAAGGTGTAGATATATTTTGAAGAAAATGTACATACTCATGCAAGAATGTTCCTAAATCTCTAGTTGATAAATTTGATAAATTTAAATCAAAATCACCATTTATAAATATATTAAAACACCCTGTACTGTAACTTCCTCTTATTTCATATTCTTCATTTTATATATTTTCTACAAAAATAAAAAACTCTATTCACAAACACAAACGATTTTAGATTATAAATATCAGTAAAAAATATCAGAAGAGTATTTGCATAATCCGGAGCATGTTACTCGTAATATGTTGTGGGAAGAGTATAAAGAAGAACATCCAAATAGATGTTGTAGTACTTCTAAACTTAAGCGATGTAAAACTACAATCCATCATGCAAAAAGGTGATGTACATCGCGGTCGAGATACGTTGCGTTACAACTTCATGCAAGAACATATAGAAGAATATGCTCTTGCATACTCATGCCTGTTGCTTCAGCACGTGAACGATAATTACGAAGTGATGTGCGGCTTAACTTCAATTTACGTTCTATCTCACGCAATGAAGTTCCGCGATAAAATTCTCTAATAATTACTTTGATGTCTGTCATTGTTGCTTTTACGTTTGCCATAACCTTGTGGATTTATCTTTGCCACAAAATTTCATTCTGATACACCCGGTACATTTGAAAGTGATATAGGCGGTACATTTAAACTGATGCTATCAATTTTATACAATTGATGGATAATTTGCAATTTATTTTGTCACATAAATACAGAAAATTTGTGACAAAAATAAATATAGAGAAATAAACAATAGTTACCTCTTTACAGAAGAAGTAACTATTACTATATATTGTAGAACTAGATGTGACGTTTGTCTTACAACACCCTCAACACTTCCACTATTCTTTCTGCTGCTTTGCCATCCCAAAGTTCTGGGATGCCGCCTTTTTTCCAATTGCCAGAAAGAAGAGTGCCAAATGCAGGAGCAATATTGTCTGGATTTGTGCCGATAAGTTCGTTAGTGCCTATTTCGCAAGTTTCTGGGCGTTCGGTATTGTCACGAAGGGTGATGCAAGGCACGCCCATCACGGTTGTTTCCTCGGTAATACCACCACTGTCGGTAACCACTGCTAACGCACGTTTTACCATGTAGTTAAATTCCAAATATCCCATTGGAGATACAATATGTAAATTTGGAGCTTCAATGCCAAGTTCGGCAAATAGTTTAGCAGTACGTGGGTGGATTGGGAAAATAATTGGCAGACCTTTCGCGTTTTCCACTATTTCAGTCATCAATGCTTTAAGGTGATTTGTTTCATCCACATTAGCAGGACGATGCAGAGTAAGCATTATATAACCCTTTTCTTGCAAGTTCAATTCATCGTAGATTGCAGGTTTCACAAAACGGTCGATATTTGCAAGCAAAGTATCAATCATCACATTACCAACAAGATAAATACGATTTTCGTCGATTCCTGCCTTCACAAGATTACTACTTGCCCAACGAGTTGTAGTGAAGAAATAATCAGTAATAGAATCGGTCACCATACGGTTGATTTCCTCTGGCATTGTCATATCATACGAACGAATACCAGCCTCCACGTGAGCAACCTTTATATTCAATTTCTTTGCCACGATACTGCAAGCCATGGTACTTGTTACGTCGCCAACCACAAGAACCAAATCGGTAGGATTTTCAATCAGTTCCTTCTCAAACGCAACCATAATAGCAGCTGTTTGCTCAGCTTGCGAACCGCCACCGCAACCCAAATTTGCATCAGGCGCAGGAATATTAAGTTCTTCAAAGAAAGTATCAGACATTTGTTTGTCGTAGTGCTGACCAGTGTGCACCAATCTGTAGGCAATATCTACCCCACTTTTACGCGCTTTAATGATTGCATGAATCAGCGGAGCAATCTTCATAAAATTTGGTCTCGCACCCGCAATAAGAGTTATGTGTTTCATAGTATTTTCTAAAATTTCAATCTACAAAGATAACATTTTGCAGATAAATCACAATAAAGTCAACGATTTTTATTTATCAACTTTATGTCTCATCACCTCCACAAAATTATTATTCCTGATATCCATCTCAATAAATTGAAAATATGTCATAAAACCTATTTGATGCATGCATGGCATCAAACTCACTTGGTCTCGCAAACAACCATTTTGATACTCTTCCCACCACAATTCCATTAGTTGGGCTACACGAGCATCATTATGCCTCCTAATAAGCAATCCATTCTCAGAAATCCCCAAATTATCCTCAAAACCCCACTCTACGTAACGTTGCCACTGATTTTCAATTTGCAAAGCATCAACCTTACCTTTAGCTTTCAAATCGTTTATCTCTTCTTTAACAGATGCGCAATAACTATGCCTGCAAGCCGCAAATAAAGTATTCTCATGCAAATCATTTAGAAGTTCGGTCAATGATTCTTTTATCAACATATCCGCATCCACATAAATACTTAACTCACACTCCTCTGGCAAATACTTATGCGGCAACATCTTCACCTTACGCGACAGCAAAATATTATTCTCCCTCGCCGTCCTCCCCGGCCACTCTTCAGATGGAATTTGCACCACCTTCCAAACACCAGCATCCTTAATCTCTGGATTATTGGTAAACAACACATACTTCACACCCTCCTCTACCACAAGAGGTTGCTTTATGGCATCGTAGTTACCAGTTATTATGGTGTAGATGATTGTGGGCATATGAGGCATTTTTTCTAATCTAGTATTACTACACAAGATGTTTAGGTGTAGAATTCTCTACAGTGCGTTTATTCTTTTCTGTTTGTTTAATTCTTTCAGCAAATTCATTAATTTTATTACAAATCCACATATAAGCTGTAGTATCTTCTGAATAATCAGCTTCGGCAAACATGTCTATTCTACCATCTTGTCTAAGTTTCTCTACTTGTTTAAAGGCTTTTATGTTACCTTTAGGATAAATGGCAAAAGTAGCACCTCCACGCTCTTTTACTACAGAAAAAGCAGGCACATCACTCGGACCATCAGCAATGTAAATCATATTTTTAAAATCGACTCTCCTTTGACTATCAGAGAGTTTACTATTTACATTTATTCCTTCAACAATATTTATACCCTTATTAATCTCAAATAACGCTCGTGTTTTCGTTGTATTGTCGATTGTATAACCTATTTCTGAAATCTCTTTTTCACCATTTTCAAGTTTATGCTCAATCAACTCACATCCCCAAATATATTCTACATACTCCATAATAGAAGTACCTTTGATTACCTCTGCAAAACCAGTGCTCACAATGTAATGTTCCACACGAATATTATATTCTTTACATATACTATCATCCGCAAGCAATTCTTTTGTTTTCTTAAATATCTCTGGTATGCCATGATAAAATTTTTGCAGACTTCCATATCCTTTCAACTTAGCATTATTTAAACCTTTAAAAATACCTTGTTTTACATATTTTATAAATTGATTAAGATAAATGGTATCTGGATTTATCTTAACGCCTTCTTCCTTGTACTTTTGAGGCAACGCATTTACTTCACTCCAAAATGCAGACGCATCCACACCATACTCCCTAAAAATTGGATCTTGCATGTAACCATCCACCAGTGTTTTATCAAAATCCCATACAATAGCTATTATATTCTGCATAAATCAACTTTTATAATTTTTACACCTTCAAAATTATAAAACACACTCCACTATTCCAAACAACTTATAGATAAAATCTCAAAATACTATTTAAATACCTCCCATCCTTGCATATTCTTATTTTCTCTGACAATAATTATTCTGGCACAATTATTGCTGTGTAACAAATGGATATATATATTCCATCTTGGTTCCACATACCATCAATTCAATTAAAATATGTGGCAGGCTTCTATAGAATCTTCCCCTTGAGACTGAAGATATGTGAGTAAGAATGAATAAATTTCGTTTATTGATTTTATGCGAAAAGTATTCTAGTGTAGAACGGCAACTTGAAATATGTTGCCATAAAAAAGAAAGGAGGAATATATGATTCCATATGCTAATCTAAGAGGAAACTCTCCAATTATTGGTTATGAGATTGAATCTGATAGAATTATAGTTTTGTTTAAACAAGGCAAACAATATTCTTATAGCTACAATAAAGCTGGAGTAGGAAACGTTGAAGAAATGAAACGCCTTGCACAAAATGGTGCTGGATTAAGTGCATACATTACACGTAACGTTCGTTATGATTATGATTAAGCATTTATCTTTTTATCCGATGAGTTTGTAACTCATCGGATTTCTTTCTTATAACGAGTTTATTTCTAAGCAAATAAATGTATCTTTTGCTTCAAAAACTCGTAAATAAATATCCTCATTATAATTTTTTAGAAGTATTCTTTGTAATTTATTTTAACAGTAGAAACTTAGATTCGTCCAACTTTGCCCAATAATCTTGAAAAATTTTCATTATTATTGCGGTGAATTTAAAACATAAAGAATATGAAAACACAATCAATAAGTACCGAGCAAAAAGCGATATTAAAGACGGGCATTAAGTTCCTAGAAAAGGTTAATCCTAACACACCTTACCAACATAAATTAAAGAATGATATTAAATACACAATAAATGCATTGAATGTAGATGACATTGAATTATGGATAGCATGCACAAAAATTCTTTCAGAGAATTATAGTTATATCCTCACTCTCAGAGGATTCTGTCCTCTTACAGAAGAAACTATTCGCCAACGAGGTAAATTATGGATATATAACAACCTAACATCTATGACACAGACTTTACTACAGGCACTTAATGTAGAATGTTTAAGATATTCTATTGAAGAAGGTTTTACAGAATATGCAGCAGATAAATTAGTTGAATATTTGATGAAGCGTTAAAATATAAGCACCATACGAACAGCAAATGAAAGATAATAATTTTTCATTTAAACAGTGTTTAAATAGATTTTAAGTACTTAGCAGAAAAACATAATTCGAGTCTTTAAAAATCGAGTTAGTGTTTACACAAAATTATTGATGGTGTCTGTCCGAAACTTACATAAATCAACTTTTTCTATAAGATATATTAGATTGAGTTATTTTTACATGTTCAAAACCTATATATTTTAAATAAGTTTGTATAGAGAATTTAATCCTTTCAAAGTCATTGTTAGGACCTACAATAATTTCTTTGAGAGCTTCTTTAGGGAAATAGTGTTCTATATATGGAATTATATAATTATTCTTATAATAAAATTTCACTGTTTCTTTTGTTTCATTAGAATCCATAAACTGTGAGATTAATCTTACCTCTTTCTCATAACTATAAGATGAATTCTTTAAAGAAATAGCATATTTTAAAATAGGCAGTAGATTTTCATCTATTTGTTTGTTAAATTCTTCTCTGAATTCTTCATTATGAGCATATACGATTATTATTAAAGAAAATATAAATGCAAAGCACCAAAGACTCTTACTACTATATAAGTTATTATTATTCTCTTTTGTTTTATTTTCATTGTTTTTAATGTACTTATCAATTATTTCTATAATTTTATCGTCTTCATAAATACAATTAATTAAAGAACTTTTTTGTGGAATCATATTTGAATCAAAACACAAGACAATTCCCGATGAATCTTTAGTATACATATCCCACATAGGTAATTCATCTTTATTACAAGAAAATGATGTAACAAAATAATTAGAACTATACTCGAGATAATCATTATAGTCATTAATGATTTTTGTTCCAAATATCTTCTCTAAAAAAGACAAACCTATCTTTACTTCTTTAGGATCATTTAGGTATAATGCATTTGTCGCTCTCAAGCAGATTTTTTGTTCCTTATTATCATTAATAAGAATACCTGCAAACAATGATTCAATTGAAGTATAATGATATATTTGTCTAGGAATTTCTTTATTGTTGATTTCCTTAATATGATTTAATAATTCATTATTAAAATTATCTTCACCTGTTGTTATTATCTTCATAATCTTAAATATTAATACATTTATCCCTGTAATCTATCATCAGAACTTTTCTAAATATCTTATAAACTAAATTCAATTATATTACACACTCCCTCAATAAATATGCATGCATAGAACCTCTGTTTATCATAAAATCCAATATTGTAATAACCTTATTTCTTAATAGTTTCTTCTTTTTAATTGTATTTTTATTTTCGACTATGTATTTTCTCAATAAAATTTCTAGATAATATATTGTCTTATATTCGTATTTGCCAAGTGATAATTCTTCATTATTAGATATAATATTATATATCCAATTTAGTCCATTATTTATGAACTTACTTGCAATAGAATTTAATACTTTTACTAT
>JAZOMZ010000025.1:0-96018 GCA_045654205.1 Candidatus Enterocola sp.
GCGTTGGGGTTCCACCTCTTCCCATTCCGAACAGAGAAGTTAAGCCCAATTGCGCCGATGGTACTGCATATTGTGGGAGAGTAGGTAGCTGCCGTTTTTCAGAGAAGCTTGCAACAAATAGTTGCAGGCTTCTTTTTTTGTACAGGCTTTTTTTTTTGTATATAGACCTCCTTCCTCAAAATTATTAATTTCTGTAAATAATATTATAATCTCTTATCTGTATTTACTAAACTTTTATTAACTTTGCAGTCAATTTGAGAAAATTTAACAAAACGATTATATGAGTTGGTTTATAGAATTGTTTACTGGTAATTCTATTGCACATGCAGTGCTTATTTATGCGCTTGTAATAGCTACTGGTGTTATGCTTGGTAAAATAAAAATTGCTGGCATATCATTAGGTGTTACATTCGTTTTATTTATGGGTATTTTAGTTGGTCATTTTGGTTTATCAGTTGACCATAATTTAATGCACTTTATTAAGGAGTTTGGTTTAATCCTGTTTATATTCTCTATTGGTTTACAGGTAGGTCCAAGTTTCTTTACTTCATTTAAAAAAGGAGGAATGCAGTTAAATGCACTTGCTTGTTTGCTTATTTTATTAGGTATTGGAGTGACAATTTCACTATTCTATATTTTTAATGGAAGTATTGAGATGCCTATGTTAGTAGGTATTATGCAAGGTGCTGTAACTAATACTCCGGGTTTAGGTGCTGCTCAAGAAGCCTTAAGACAACTTAGTGAGGCTGGTGAACTAGTAGGTCCTATACCTTCTATCGGTTTAGGTTATGCAGTGGCATATCCAATGGGTGTTATCGGGGTATTGCTTAGTTTTATTATTATTAGAGGAATCTTTCGTATCAAATTGGATAAAGAGGAAGAAGCTCTTGTTGCCCAAAAAGAAAATCACGAAGTTCCAAATTGGATTACAATAAAGGTAACTAATGAAGCTTTAGTTGGATCTACTTTATCTGCTTGTCAAGGTATGATACGCAGACAGTTTATTGCTTCTCGACTATTTAACGGAACAGAGGTAATTATACCATCTGATGAAACAAAACTTGCATTGGGAGATATTTTATCTGTGATTGTAAATAGTGCTGATGAGAAATCTGTTACTGCTTTCTTTGGTAAGAAGATAGACTATGTGTGGGAGGATAGTGAAAATACTATGGTCTCTCGTCGTATTGTAGTTACACAAAGCAATATTAATGGTAAAACTATAGGTTCTTTAGCATTTCGTAGTTTGTATGGCGTAAATATTACTCGTGTACATCGTTCGGGTATAGACCTATTGGCTCGTCCAGAATTGTATTTACAAGTTGGAGACCGTGTTACTGTAGTAGGTTCTGCTGAAGCGATTAAGAAAGTAGAAACCATATTAGGCAATACTCTTAAACGTTTAAATGAACCACACTTAATAACTATCTTCCTAGGTATTTTTGTTGGTATTTTAGTTGGTAGTATTCCTTTCCATTTCCCTAATATGCCAATGCCAGCAAAATTAGGATTGGCTGGTGGTCCACTTATTATTGCTATATTATTAGGTCGTTTTGGTTATAGACTAAAACTTATTACATATACCACTCAGAGTGCAAACCTTATGCTTCGAGAAATGGGTATTTCATTGTTCTTGGCGAGTGTGGGTATTGAAGCGGGTGCCAAATTTGTTGACACAGTGGTTTCTCCAGATGGTTTGAGATGGATTCTTTCAGGTGTATTAATTACAATGATTCCTGCTATTACTGTGGGTATTATAGGACGCCTATTAAAGATAAATTATTTTACACTAATAGGTATGATTTCAGGTAGCTGCACAAATCCTCCTGCACTAGCTTATTCTAGTTCTATTGCGAATAATGATGCTCCTGCAGTAGCTTATTCAACAGTATATCCACTAACAATGTTCTTAAGAATTCTTTGTGCACAGTTTATAATACTGTTATTTGCATAAAAAAATGTAAGGCAGACCAAAGGTCTGCCTTACATTTTATCCAGCCCATCCTTCTTTATCTAGGTTTCTATAAGTTATTGCCTCTGCAATATGTGTTATTTCTACATTTTCACTATTATCTAGATCTGCAATAGTTCGTGCGAGTTTCAAAATTCTATCATATGCTCGTGCTGAAAGATTAAGTCTTTTCATGGCATTTTCTATCAAAACTTTACATCGGTCATTCAATTTTGCATATTTTCTGAGTAATTTTGAACTCATTTGAGCATTACAATAAATGCCATTTTCAGATTTATATCTTTCTTCTTGAATTTTTCTAGCATTTATTACTCTGTTTCTTATAGTTTTACTGCTTTCGCCTAGTGTTTTATTACTTAAATCTTCAAAAGGAACAGGAACTATTTCCATATGTATGTCAATACGATCTAATAATGGTCCTGAGATTTTATTTAAGTATTTTTTTACGGCTCCTGGAGGGCAAACACATTCTTTCTCTGGGTGATTATAGTATCCACATGGACATGGATTCATAGAAGCTACCAGCATAAAGCTAGCTGGGTATTCTACGGTGTTTGATGCCCTTGAAATGCAAATATTTCTATCTTCTAGTGGTTGACGCATTACTTCTAGTACTGATCTTTTAAATTCAGGAAGTTCGTCAAGGAATAAGACTCCATTGTGAGCTAATGAGATCTCTCCAGGCTGTGGATATGAACCTCCGCCAACTAGTGCTATATCAGAAATGGTGTGGTGTGGACTTCTAAAAGGTCTTTTTTGTAGTAATGACATGCCTTTGGGCATTATTCCTGATACTGAGTGAATTTTTGTTGTTTCTAATGCTTCTGATAGGGATAATGGAGGTAGAATAGTAGGTAATCTTTTTGCAAGCATTGATTTCCCAGCGCCAGGAGGACCAATGAGGATGATATTATGTCCACCGGCAGCCGCAATCTCCATAGCTCTTTTGACTTGTTCTTGACCTTTTACGTCAGAGAAGTCTAATTCATAATTCTTGTTTATTTCACAGAATTCTTCTTCAAGATTCAGTGTGGTAGGTGTGATTTCTACTTTACCTTCTAAAAAATCAACAACTTCTGTAATTTTACTAACACCTATAATATCAAGTCCTTTTACAACAGCTGCTTCTTTTGCATTTGCTTCAGGAAGAATAAATCCTTTAAATCCTTCTTCTTTTGCCATAATTGCAATGGGTAGAGCTCCTTTTATAGGTAGAATACTACCATCTAATGATAGTTCTCCCATTATAATATAGTATTCTAATTTGTCTGAATTTATCTGTCCATTACCTGCAAGCATACCCATTGCTAGCGGAAGGTCATAAGATGAGCCTTCTTTTTTGATATCAGCAGGTGCCATATTTATTATGACTTGCTGACGCGGAAATTTGTATCTGTTGTGGGTTAATGCAGAGAGGATTCTCTCTCTACTTTCACGTACTGCACTATCTGGCAGACCTACTAAGAAGAATTTAATACCTTGTGATACGTTTACCTCGATGGTAACGACGGTCGCGTTGATGCCTTGCACCGCAGCGCCAAAACATTTTACTAACATAAGAAATAGATTAATAATTTAATGGGGGATAGTAAACTAATGTTTACTATCCCTAGTTATGTTTTAATTTAGCTATAATTGTTTCATTTCCGATTGTTTCATCATCAATGTCTACTAGAATTTCTGCGTCTAGTGGTAGATATAAGTCAACTCTAGAACCAAATTTGATAAATCCCATTTGTTCATTTCTATGACATTCTTGACCTTCTTTTGCATATGTCACAATTCTACGAGCTAATGCTCCAGCTACCTGTCTAACTAATACAGTTTGCTTATTTGGGGCTTCTATCAGTACAGTTGAACGTTCGTTCTCTGTACTAGATTTTGGAAGATATGCTGCCATGTAGCGTCCCTTTTGGTGTGATGAATGTAGTATTTTTCCTGCGATAGGGTACCAATTGGCATGCATATTGAATGGTGACATAAATATAGATACTTGAATTCTTTTTTCATGAAGAAGTCCATTCTCTTCTGTTGGTTCTATAACAACTATAGTTCCGTCTGCAGGCGCTACGATATAATTATCGTCTGCAACATGAGTTCTTTCCGAAATTCTAAAGAAATATGTAAAGAATGACAGAAAAACTAATGATACAACAACAGTGCATGTAGTTAAGATGACTGAGCTAACTATTAAGTAAATTAACCCATTAATTGCTATTAATGCTAGCAAAAGTGTTAATAGGAATGAACGACCTTCTTTGTGAATTTTCATTATGCAAGTTCTTTTAAGAATGTTAAGTATATATAGATTACAGGTATAGCGAATAATAAACTATCAAATCTGTCTAGTATACCACCATGGCCAGGTAATATATTGCCTGAGTCTTTAATTTGTACTGTGCGTTTTAGTAATGATTCAAATAAATCACCATATGTACCAAAGATAACTACCAATATTCCAAATACAATCCATTGCCATACTGCTACAGCAGGGAAGAAATACCAAAATACTAATGAACCAGCGATTGCAAATAATGCTCCACCAATGAATCCTTCCCATGTTTTCTTTGGTGAAATGCGTTCAAAGAACTTATGTTTGCCAAGTAGCATTCCAGATAGGTATGCACCTGTATCTGAAACCCAAATTAATACGAATAGAGCAAGTATCCAATGAGTATTTTCATCTGTTGCAATAAGGTTTAGCATACTAAATGGTAGTGCTACCATACACTGACCTAAAAGTGAAAATGCAAGATTGTGCATAGGTGCAGGTTTATTTCTATATAGTTCTGCAATTACTAGTGCGAGTATATAGAACGCATATACAATTATTAATGTGCCAGTATTCCAGAATGCCATTTGAATGCATCCTGAGTATAATATTACCCCTGCTATTATAAGTGCAATACTTGGTACTTGTACCTTATCATTTAGATTAACTAGTTTGTAGAATTCAAATAATCCTAATACACAAAATATTGAGAATAGTGCAGATAGGGTGTAATATAATTCTTGAAAATATATACTAGCTAATATTGATGCTACAAATATTGCTCCTGTAAATGTGCGTTTAAAGAAATTATTCATTGTTATCTTGGTTTTGAATGTCTTCTACTATAGCTGTTTCTTCAGTAGTATTCTCTACCTCTTTTTTATTTTCTCTTGATAATTCTTCTTGACGAGATGTCCAAGGTCTTTTACCAAAGATTCTTTCTACGTCGTCTGCAAAGATGACTTCTTTCTCAACAAGTAGGTCTGCTAATTCCTTATGTTGTTCTCTATGAGAATTAATTAAATCTTTTGCACGATTATATTGCTCGTCAACGATAGCTTTTACTTCTTTATCTATTAGTTCTGCAGTTTTTTCACTATATGGTTTAGTGAAAGAGTATTCTGCTCTAGATGAATCGAAATAACTAATATTAGATAGTTTATCGCTCATACCATAGTAAACAACCATAGAGTATGCCATTTTGGTAGCGCGTTCTAGGTCATTTAGTGCTCCTGTTGATATGGTTGAGAAACAAACCTCTTCTGCTGCACGACCACCTAATAGTGAACACATTTCATCTAGTAATTGTTCTTTTGTAGTTAGTTGTCTTTCTTCTGGTAGATACCATGCAGCTCCTAATGCTTTACCACGAGGAACGATTGTTACTTTCACTAGTGGATTGGCATATTGAAGCAACCAACTTACAGAAGCGTGTCCAGCCTCGTGTGTGGCAATAGAGTTCTTTTCTGTATTAGTTGTAAGTTTATTTTTTCTTTCAAGACCGCCGATTATTCTATCTACAGCATCTAGGAAATCTTGTTTACCTACGCTCTCTCTATTTTTTCTAGCAGCAATAAGTGCGGCTTCATTACATACATTAGCAATTTCAGCTCCCGAAAAACCTGGGGTTTGTTTTGCTAATAAATCTATATTAAGTTCTGAATCTAATTTTAGTGGACGAAGATGCACTTCGAATATTTCCTTTCTCTCATGTACATCTGGAAGGTCTACACTAATTTGTCTATCAAAACGTCCAGCTCTTAATAATGCTTTATCTAAGATGTCTGCTCTGTTGGTAGCTGCTAATATAATTATTCCACTATTAGTTCCGAATCCGTCCATTTCTGTTAGGAGTTGGTTAAGTGTATTTTCTCTTTCATCATTAGAGTTTAGAGAAGGACCTTTCCCTCTAGCACGACCAATTGCATCTATCTCATCAATAAAGATGATACAAGGTGATTTTTCTTTTGCTTGACGGAATAAATCTCTTACTCTAGAAGCACCTACACCAACAAACATTTCAACGAAATCTGAGCCAGATAGTGAGAAGAAAGGTACATTTGCTTCTCCCGCAACAGCTTTTGCTAGAAGAGTTTTCCCAGTTCCTGGAGGGCCTACAAGCAACGCTCCTTTTGGTATTTTACCACCTAGTTTGGTGAATTTTGTTGGGCTTTTAAGGAATTCTACTATTTCTTGTACTTCTTCTTTTGCTCCTTCAAGTCCTGCAACGTCTTTAAATGTTACTTTTTGTGTTGTGGCATCTTTGTCAAATAATTGAGCTTTAGATTTTCCTACACTAAATATACCAGATCCTGCACCTCCACCCATTCTTCTCATCATAAATATCCAGAAAAATAGAATAAGTAGGATAGGTCCGAAACTTACTAAGAATGAATCAAAGAAATTTGTACGGTCTTCGTATCTAATTTCAATATCAGGTTTATTGCTAATGAAATTATCAAAGCTTTCTGCAGATGGAATGCTTACTTCTAGTATAGATTCTTTGCCTATATGATTACGTGCATCTTCGCTTCCATAAATTTCAATGAATGCTAAACTATCTTTTTCATTGATTGTTGCTTCTGCGGTTTCTTTATTGATAATAACAATTTTGCTTATATAACCTTTGTCTACATATTGTTTGAATTGGTTATAAGCTACTTGTTTGTTGTCTTCTGAATCGCCCCAAAAGGTTATACCGATAAGGAATGCTCCGATGGCTAGGTATAGCCATGTGAGATTTATTTTTATCGGTTTCTTTTTGTTATTTGGTGTGTTTGATTGGTTGCTCATAGGTCTGCAATTTCTGTTGTTTCAGCATCTTCCCATAGGTGCTCTAAATCATAGAAAGCACGAGGTTCACGTTGCATAATGTGTACCATAATGTCAGAATAGTCTGCTACAATCCATTCGCTATTTTCAAATCCTTCCATAGCGATTGGCTTTTGTCCGTAATTTTTTCTTACGTATTCCTTTAAGTTTGTCGCTACGTAATTTACGTGTGTGTTTGAGTTACCTTCGCAGATAACCATATATTGGCAAATGCAATTTTCAATGCCTGTTAAATCAACAACTACTATTTTTGAAGCTTTACCATCTTGTAAACCTTCAACTATCATATCTACAAATTTCTTATCTTGTGTCATCTTATTCTTTTATTAGTTCTGCAAATATACTGTTTTTTGCAACATTTTCAAAGGCTTGTGCTATAATATCGTCATCGTTAAGCGCAATAGGTGTACCTGCGTCTCCAGAATCACAAATACCTTGTACTAGTGGAATTTGACCCAATAGTTTAAGTCCTCTCTTTTCTGCTAGATTTTTAACTCCGTCTTTACCGAAAATGTAATATTTGTTCTCTGGAAGTTCTTTGGGTGTAAACCAAGACATGTTTTCTATCAGTCCTAAAATAGGAACATTTACTTTGTCGTTTTGGAACATATCAATGCCCTTAATAGCATCTGCTAGGGCTACTTGTTGAGGAGTACTTACTACTACTGCACCATCAAGTTTAATTGTGCCTACAATGCTTAGGTGAATGTCGCTAGTGCCCGGAGGTAGGTCTATAAGGAAGAAATCTAAATCTCCCCATGCTGCATCATTGATAAGTTGTTTGATGGCATTACTTGCCATAGCTCCGCGCCATACAATAGCAGATTCTGGGTTTACGAAGAATCCTATTGATAAAATCTTAATGCCATATTTTTCTATAGGCATAATTTTACCATTTTCATCAGCTACAGGTCTAGCATCTTCAATATTAAACATTTTTGGGATAGATGGACCATAAATATCAGCATCAAGAAGGCCCACTTTGTAACCTGCTTTGCTTAATGCAATGGCTAGGTTTGCTGAAACTGTAGATTTTCCAACGCCTCCTTTGCCAGAAGAAACTGCAATTTTGCATTTAACGCCTTCTAGTGGCATAGCTTTAGGTTCTTGTACAGGAGAATTTACAATTATATCTATGTGACCTTTAATGTCTACTTCTTCACTTACAAATGTAAGAATTGCTTGTTCACAGGCTTTTATAAGTGATTTTGCAAATGGATCTTGTGGTTTTAATTGTAATGAAAACCATACAGAATTACCATCTATTCTTATATTGTCAGCCACCATATTTGCACTAACAATATCTTCGCCAGTGCCAGGGTAACGCACTTTTTTTAGAGCATCTATAATTAATTGTGGGTATAGTGTCATCTTAATCTAAATTTGAACCTCTTCTGTTGTAACTTTTATAATTATCTTTTTCTATTTCTTCATCCACTTCTACAAATTCTGTTCTTTTAGAAAGGTTAAATTGGATGTATTTAATGGAAAGTCCGCGTTCCAACCATTGTTTTTCATAGTGAGTTTTAATTGATAAAATCTCATTATTCCAGCTGCTATGGTACAAATCATCTGTGGCAAAGTTAACAACGTATTTGTTTTTATCTACCATTAGAGTGGTGTATGTGTATAGGAATGGACTGTCTGTTTTTAAATGGATAATACCGTTTTCTTTCATAATTTGTTGGTATCTTTCCATAAATGCAGTGCTAGTAAGTCTTTTTCTCACTTTTTTCATTTGTGGATCTGGAAATGTAATCCATATTTCACTAACTTCATTTTCTGCAAAGAAACTAGTAATCATTTCTATATTGGTACGTAGGAATGCAACATTTCTATCACCGTTAAGGAATGATTTTTTAGCCCCTGTCCACATTCTTGCACCTTTAATATCGATACCAATAAAATTCTTTTCTGGGAAAAGATGTGCTAGTTCTACTGTATATTCTCCTTTGCCGCAACCTAATTCTAAAACTATAGGATTAGAATTGCCAAAGTATTCGTGCCATTTGCCTTTCAGTTTAAAATCATTCTCTAGTTCTTTTGCAGGACATTGAAAAACATTGGTAAATGTTTCCATTTCTGCAAATTTTTGTAATTTATTCTTTCCCATAATTATTTTGCTGAATAGTTAAGCCAATAGATTCAACACCTTTTAATATGGTATCTCTCATAGCTTGGTAAATTTCAAATTTATACTCCCCTTTGATAGGAAATTTAATATTTTGCATATAAAAAAGTGGCATTTCATAGACAAAGAAATAATCCTGTCCTAGTGGCTCGCCTAATTGATTATATAAATAACATTCTAAGGTGTCTTTGGCAATATTACCATTAGGGTCTGTTGATACAGTGAATAGCCATAGATTTTGGAATCTAAATTCAGAGTTATGTCTGATATTTAATAGAACATCATAATGATTAATTGTATCTTCTGCATTATATGAAAAGAAACAAACAGAATCTTTGTCCCATGTGTGATCTTCTATGTCGTTATATTTATTATAGACCCTGGAATTATTGCATGATACAAGTAAAAATATGCCTACAAAAAATAATGAAACTATATTAATTATTTTCATTTCTGATGTCTATGTTTTTTGTTCTTTTTATTTTTTTTCTTTTTGTTATCAAAACGTGTTAAACTGCCTTCACCAACAGCGGTTGCAAAGTCTAGGGCTACAGGTTTTTCTGTTGCGTCTGTAGATGATAATGATTCTGGTTTTATTCCTTTTTCATTAAGTTCTATAATTTCTTTAACTCTTTCTAATGGTAGTTCTACTAAATTTTGTGGAGCATTAGGTGCTGTAGAGTAGGTCATTTTACGAGCAAATGCATCTAATTTAAAGAAATAGTATTCAGAATCTTTAGTCGCTAAAACAATATTCTTTTCAGGAAACTCCTTAAGGGCTTCTATATAATTTTCTAATTCAAAATTTAAACAGCATTTTAATTTAGCGCATTGACCAGCAAGTTTTTGTGGGTTCATAGAGATATCTTGAATCCTAGCAGTATTAGTCCCTACAGATGTAAATTTGCTTAAGAATGTAGAACAACAAAGTTCTCTTCCGCAAGGTCCTGTACCTCCGATACGTCCAGCTTCTTGGCGGGCGCCAATCTGTTTCATCTCAATTCTAACCTTAAATTCTTCTGCCAGAACTTTAATAAGTTGTCTAAAATCGACCCTTTCATCTGCAATATAATAGAAAATAGCTTTGTTGCCATCGCCTTGATATTCTACGTCGCCAATTTTCATATCAAGGTTTAAATCCTTGGCAATTTTTCTAGTGCGAAGCATCGCATCATTTTCTTTTGCTTTAGATTCTTCCCATTTCTCTAAATCGGCCGGTTTTGCTTTTCTGTAAACTCTGCGAACTTCATTTCTGCTAATGTCATACCCATTTTTCTTCATTTGTAGGGCTACTAAGTAACCTTGTAGGGTGACAACGCCAATATCATGGCCAGGATTTGACTCAACAGCTACAATGTCGCCTTTTTCTAATGATAAATTATTAGAGTTTAAATAATATCCTTTTCTAGTGTTTTTAAATTGGACTTCCACATATTGGCAAGTCTCGTGGTTTACAGGAATATCTGCTAACCAATCATATACGCTTAGCATTTGGCTAGAATTTTTTTTGCATCCAGCTGCTGTTAAGCGTGCATTCCCTTTATCTAGTGTATATTCCATTATTTTTTTATTTGTGTCATTAAATTTATTCCTAAATCAAATAGAACTATCTTTGTGTTAACGTTTTGACTAATGTCTCTGCTTGCAGTATTAAATAGTTCCATTATATTTTCTATATTTTCTACATTCAAGAATCTTTTGAATTTATCCGCAAAAGCAGTTTCTGAGTCTTCCATATAATTGAGAGTAGAGTTTTGTAGGTGTGCAATAAAACATTCTCTTGTTATAAACTGTGCATAATTAAGGAAGTTTTTGACAAATTCTCTACTTTTGCTTGATATAGATTCTGTTAGATTCTTAAGGGCAATAAGGTCTTTGGAGAAAGCGCATAGCATTAATGCTCTATAAATCTCTAAGTTTTCTGTATTGCTGTATTCTTGTTTAGATATTTCTAATGCTTTGATATAATTTCCGTTTGCAATATGTGCTATTTTGCTTCCAAATACATTGGCAAGTGCAGATTCTTCTATAACAGGAACGTGAATCATTTGTGTTCTAGAAAGAATTGTTGGTATAATAGCATCAACTTGTTCAGAAATTAGTATAAAAATGGTGTTTTGAGGAGGTTCTTCTATAAGTTTTAATAATTTATTGGCACAAGTTTCGTGCATTTTTTCTGCTAGCCATATAATCATAATCTTATACCCATTTGAATAAGATTTTAGGCTAAGTTTTTTTAAGATTTCCTCGCTCTCGTTGCTATAAATAAGACCTTGTTTTTCATTACTAATAGTGTCTATCCAACCTTTGTATGAAAAATATGGACTTTCAATGATTTTTTCTCTCCAACTGTCCATAAAATCATTACAAACAGTCTTTGAACCTTCTTTTGTTATAGGGAAGGCGAAGTGTAGGTCGGGGTGTGTGAGATTTTGCATTAATCTACATGAAGGGCATACTCCACAAGAGTCTTCTCCTTGTCTGTTTTCGCATTGTAGATATTGTGCTGTGGCAAGCGCAAGTGCAAGTTTCCCACAACCTTCATTGCCCCATAGAAGCAAAGCATGTGGAATCCTATTATCTTTAACACTATTAATTAAATGTGCTTTAAGATTTTCTTGTCCTATAATCTCTTTAAACAACATTTTACACCTATTCTAAACTACAAAGATAATTAAATTTCGCTTATTTTTAGTTTTAGTATTCATATTTTTTTAGGTTATAAAAATTTGGAGTTTTCATTTTCTGTACATAAATTTGCAGAGAGTATGAAAAAAGTATTTTCTATATTAAAGATATTGACCAATAAGTACTTAATTGTATTTGTTGTTTTTGTGGTTGCTATTACAACTACGGAGGAACATAATGCTTTCCAACGTATAGAAAATGCTCGTACTATAAAGAAACTAGAAAAAGAACTAGCTTTTTATAAAAATAAGTCGCTGCAGAATAAAAAACGCCTTGAACAACTAAAGGCAGATAAGGAGCAGATAGAGAAATTTGCGCGTGAACGATATAGAATGCACGCTCCAGATGAAGATATTTTTATAGTAGAATAGAAAAAGAAAAAGGTTGACCGCGGTCAACCTTTTTTTGTGAAGCATCAAGATTATTTTCTGATGCCTAGTTCGCGAATAATGTTACGATAACGTTCGATGTCGCGTTCTTTTAAGTAATCTAATAAACGACGACGTTTACCTACTAACATTACTAAAGCACGTTCTGTGCTATAATCTTTTTTGTTTGACTTTAAGTGTTCAGTCAAATGAGCAATACGGGTAGAAAATAATGCTATCTGGCTTTCAGGAGAACCAGTGTCAGTATTAGACTTTCCGTATTTGCCAAAGATTTCTTCTTTTTGTTCTTTGCTTAAATACATATATATAATTTTTTTAACGGTCGGCAAAGATACACATTTTTTATAATACAAACCAAATATTCTAGGATTTTTTATTAATTTTGTACTTGTAATTCCCAATAAATTAATCTTTTAAAGAAGAATATCATGAACGAACTACAAAAATTTGGTTTTAAAGGCGAAGAAATAGCCGTAAATTATCTTATAGGCAAGGGTTACACAATAAGGCACCGCAACTGGCGAACTCATCACATTGAACTTGATATTATTGCAGAAAACGACGATTTTATTGTTGTTGTAGAGGTGAAATCTAGAAGAAATGATAAGTTCTGTCATCCTTCAGATGCTGTGAATTATACCAAAATAAAACACATCGTTAATGCCACACAAGCTTATATTTTCAAATATAATATAATGAAAGATGTGAGGTTTGATATTATTTCAATTATTCCATTGCCAGATGGTGGATATGAAATAGAGCATCAGGAGGATGCTTTCTTTCCGCCTATGGGTAGATAATCCTATCCTCCAGTTATCCATCTAAAAATATCCATGCTATTAGCCCAGAATACAAGTAGTAGGAGGATTATAATTCCTATTTGTTGAGCTTTTAGCATAAATTCATGACTAAGAGGTTTCCTTCTTATAATTTCTATAATAAGGAAGAATATATGCCCCCCATCTAGGCCGGGAATAGGAAGAATATTCATAAATGCCAATACAATAGACATGTAGGCAACAATATACCAGAAATGTACGGAGTCAAAGTAATCAGGGAATAGTGCAATCATACTACCAAATCCGCCTACACTCTCTGCTCCTGCTTTAGTGAATAGCATTTTTGTATCGCTAGCATAACCTGTTATTTTCTTGTATGCAGTTATAATTCCAGCAGGGAATGATTCAAAGAAACCATATTCTTTTTTAGTTATGTTGTAAAATTCATAATATGGTGTTAGGTAAACTCCTATCTTCCCGTTTGCATCTGGTGTTATCGTAATTTCTTTGTATTCTCCATTTCTGTATATGCCTAATGTGGTCTCTTTTAATGGGTTATTAGCAAGAACGGAAGAAAATTCGCTAACGAATATTAGATTTTCTCCATTTATACTTACTAGGCTGTCACCACTTTGTAGTCCTGCTATTTCTGCAGGAGTAACAGGAATTATGTCTTTTACAACAAATGGAGCTCTAAAGTTTGCAAATCCTTCCTTAGAAGCGATAAGTTCTTCCATGAAACTTTCAGAAATACTAATTTTAACAGTATCTGAACCTCTTAAAACAAATACTTCTTTTGCATTAAGTATAAGTCTCATAGTTTCTTCATTTAAAGAAACTAATTGTGTCTCGTCTGCTTGAATTAATATGTCTCCATCTACAAAGCCCTGATTATGAGCAACGGAAGAAAATTCCATACCGTATTTTGCATCTTGTAGAGAAATGTATTCTTCGCCTTTTGCAAAGAGAAGCATTGCAAAAACCACAATGGCTGTGATAAAGTTCATTATTACTCCAGCAGACATAATAATAAGTCTTTGCCAAGCAGGTTTGCTGCGAAATTCGTATGGTTTAGGTTCAGATTTGGTAAATTTAGAGTCAAAAGACTCATCTATCATGCCAGAAAGTTTTACGTATCCGCCTAGAGGTAACCATCCTATACCATATTCAGTGTTACTTTTTTTGCTTTTGTATTTGAAAAGTGTAAAAAATGGATTAAAAAACAGATAAAATTTCTCCACTCTTACACCAAACATACGTGCAGTAATATAGTGACCAAACTCATGGATAATTACCATAAGTGAGATTGCTAAAAAGAATTGTAAGATTTGCATTTTTTAAATTCCTATTTTTTCAGAAGTGATTTTTCTAACCAGAGAATCTGTTGCTACATAGTCTTCATAAGTAGGATTTGTTATGAAATCAGTGTTGTTCATAGCCCATTCTATAAGGTCACTCATACCCAAGAAAGAGATTTTGTCGTGCAAAAATCCGTATACAGCAATCTCATTTGCTGCATTTAATATACAAGGCATATTACCACCTTGTTTCATTGCTTGAAAAGCAAATCCTAAATTTCTAAATCTTTCGATATCTGGTTTTTCAAAGTTTAGTTGATTAAATTTAAGAAAATCTAATCTTTCGTAGTCGTTATTTAATCTATTTGGATAGCTCAATGCGTATGCAATAGGAAGACGCATGTCTGGAAGTCCAAGTTGAGCTTTAACAGATCCGTCTTTAAACTGAACCATAGAGTGAATAATAGATTGAGGGTGAACTAAGACATCTATTTGGTCCATTTCAAGGTCGAATAACCATTTTGCTTCAATTACCTCAAAACCCTTATTCATCATACTTGCAGAGTCTATGGTGATTTTTGCACCCATATCCCAGTTTGGATGTTTAAGAGCATCTTGTTTGGTTACATGCTTCAGTTCTTCCAAACTATGTTTTCTGAAAGGTCCGCCAGATGCTGTAAGGATAATTTTCTCTATAGGATTGTTCATCTCACCAGCAAGGCATTGGAAAATTGCTGAGTGTTCAGAATCTACAGGTAGGATAGGAGCGTGATATTTAAGAGCCAAGTCTTTTATAAGTTCTCCTGCTACGACTAACGTTTCTTTATTTGCAAGAGCAATGGTTTTACTAGCCTTGACAGCAGAAATAGTTGGTTTTAAACCTGCATAACCCACCATTGCAGTAACAACTATATCAACAGATGGCATAGAAACAAGGTCGCATACAGAATCGATGCCGGCAAACACCTTGATGTCTTCATTTGCTAATGCTTCCTTAACAGTTTGATAGCATTCATCTTTGGTTACAATAACGAAGTTAGGTTTGTACTTTAGGGCTTGTTTAATTAATAATTCAGAATTGCTATGAGCTGTGATGCCAAAAAGTTCAAACTTATCTGGGTTGCTAGCGATAACATCTATAGTTTGTGTTCCGATAGAGCCTGTTGATCCTAAAATTACAATCTTCTTTTTCATTCAAAAACAATGTAGTTGAGTGGGTTTTGAACTTGTGAATCTCTCCATAATTCAAAGTGTAGTGATGACTCCTTTGAATTCTTACCTCCCATTACGGCTATAACTTCTCCGCTTTGAACAATGTCTCCAGATTTTTTAAAGACATTGGCTGCTCCTTTATAAACGGAAATAAAGCCTTGAGGGTGAATGATTTGAATAAAATAGTCATCATCTAGTGTATATGCCGAATATAAAACAGTGCCTTGATATATAGAAACAATAGGAGTGGAAGATTGAGTTGTTATATCTATTCCTAAATGACCATTAATAGGGTTAAATTCTTTTTCAATCTTGCCAATTGTAGGTTTGAAGAACACCATATTATTGTTGTTATTAGTGTTTGTTGTTGCACTGATATTATATTGTTCTTCTTCTTCAAACTCTTCACAAAACTCTTTCTCTATTTGGCTTTTTTCTAATAACTGTTCATCACGTTGTTTAGCAATAATAGAATCTGAGTTTAATAAACTATCAGTAATAACGATGTCGCCTGTTACTAAATCTCTAAAGGTATTAATATATGCTTGTCTAACAGTTACTTCTTCTGTCAACGAGTCTATTATAAGCGCATGTTTAACAGCTTCTTTTCTAATATCGCTACTAATATTATCTGGTAATAGTTGTCTAAGTGGAGTGGTGAGTATTAATGTAGAGAAAAGTATTAATACTGCTAATAGAATAAATAAAAATGTAAAGAAGAAGCGTTGTGCAGACATACGCAAATGAAATACTTCTTCTAAAGTATTTTCATTAAGTACAGATATCTTGTACTTCATTTTTATCTTTTGAAAGAAACTTAATCTGCTAGCACTTTTCATGGTTTGAAATATATTATCGATGTAAAGATACAACTTTATAATGAGAAGTAGAGAAAAACCGCTGTTAAAATATTTTTTTTGTTGAAAAAACTTGTAGATTAAAAAAATAGTATTACCTTTGCATTCGAATCGCGGAATGGAGCAGTGGTAGCTCGCTGGGCTCATAACCCAGAGGTCGTTGGTTCGAATCCGGCTTCCGCAACAAAATGAAAGGAAATTACCTAATAAAAGGTGATTTCCTTTCTTTTTTATTCAAATTTTCTACGAATTGCTTATAAATTATAAGTACCAATAAAAAAATATTAAAAAAAGTCTCCCTAAAAAATTGTTTTTTTTCAAAAAAAATTAACTTTGTATCTCGTAAAAAGAAAATAATATATGAGACTTATCATTCAGCCAGATTATGACAAGATGTCACAATGGGCAGCAAATTATGTAGCTTCAAAAATAAATGCAGCCAACCCTACAGAAGAAAAACCATTTGTTTTAGGTTTACCAACAGGTTCTTCACCACTAGGGATGTATAGAGCTTTAATAGAGTTAAACAAAAAAGGCATAGTATCTTTTAAGAATGTTATAACCTTTAATATGGATGAATACGTAAATTTACCAGAAGAGCATCCAGAAAGTTATCACTCATTTATGTGGAATAATTTTTTCTCACATATAGACATTAAAAAAGAAAATGTTAATATCCTAAATGGCAATGCAGAAGACCTTGCTAAGGAATGTGCAGAATATGAAGAAAAAATATTAAAAGCAGGCGGAATAGATTTATTTCTTGGAGGTATTGGTCCTGACGGACATATCGCATTTAATGAACCAGGTTCCTCACTTCAATCTCGCACTAGAGTGAAAACATTAACCACAGATACAATAATAGCAAACTCACGCTTCTTTAATAATGACGTAAATTTAGTTCCTAAGACAGCATTAACAGTAGGTGTAGGAACAGTTATGGATGCAAAAGAAGTGTTGATTATGGTAAATGGTCACAATAAAGCTCGTGCTTTAGGTGCTGCTATAGAGGGAAGTGTAAATCACTTATGGACTATTAGCGCGTTACAAATGCACCCAAAAGGTATTATAGTTTGTGACGATGCTGCTACTTTAGAACTTAAGGTAGGTACTTACAAATATTTCTTAGATATAGAAAAAGACAATCTAAATCCTGATACTTTATTGTAAAACCTTAGTATAAAATTAAGGGGCTGACTTATAAAAGTTAGCCCCTTTTTCTATTTGTTTCGACTTTAGTTCTTGTTAATTAACATTTAGAATGGAAGATCTCCGTCTGTTTCTTGTGGAACTGGTTGTGCTGGCATTGATGGAGCCGCAGAAACTTCTCCTGCAGGATTGTCAGCTTTTCTTCCTAATAATTGAATGTCGTTGGCTAAAATTTCTGTTGTGTATCTTGTGATACCATCTTTTTCCCAACTACGGGTTTGTAATTCGCCTTCTACATAAACTTGTGTGCCTTTTTTGATATATTGTTCTGCAAGTTTTGCAAGGCCTCTCCAGCACACGATATTGTGCCATTCAGTTTTGTCTGCTACTTCTTTACCGTCATTGGTTTTGTAGCCTTTTTTTGTGGTTGCAATAGAAAAGTTTGCAACAGCAAGATTGTCGCTCACATAGCGAACTTCTGGGTCTTTGCCCACGTTACCGATAAGTAATACTTTATTTAATGACATAATGTTTAGATTTTTAATTTTTAATTATTCCTGATTAAGAATTAAGCCGATAAAACAAATAGTTTTCTTTAATTTCCTATGCACAAAGATAATAAAAAAAATAAAACAAAAATGATTTTTAGAAAAATATGACTATATTTACTAAAATATTTTTTATGAAAAGATTTTTCAATATATTGCTTCTATTTGTTTTGGTGTTATTCTTCTCTTGTAATCAGGGTGTTGATACAAAAAATCATAGAGATTTACCACAGATTCTAGAATCAGACACACTAGTTGTAGCCACTTTGTATGGTCCTATTTCATACTTTAATTATAAGGAGAATGAGATGGGTTACGAGTATGAGTTTGTAAAACAATTATGTAAGGAATTAAATGTGGAATTAAAGCTTTATGTTGCTCAAAATTTAAATTCAATGTTAGAAATGTTAGAAAATTCCAACGTGGATTTAGTTGCATATAGAGTCCCATATACAGAAGAGAACAAAGAAAAAATAGAATTTACAAAGAGAGAATATATTTCTAATCAGGTTCTAGTTCAATGCAAATCTGATACAATAGTAAAGGATGTGTTGCAATTGTCAGGTAAGAAGGTAATAGTACCTGATAATTCAATTTATTCTAAACGGATACATTTTCTAAACGACGAAATTGGTGGAGGAATTATAGTAGAATACTCTCCTGATACAATAAAGGTAGAAGATTTGATTGCAGATGTCGCTCACCACAAAATCAGTTATACATTTGCAGAAAAAGATATTGCACGTTTAAATAAGACATATTTTGGAAATTTAGATTATAGTTTAGATGTTAGTTTTCCGCAGAGAGCTGCATGGTGTGTATCAAAACAATCTTCAGAACTATTAGAATACATAAATACGTGGGTAAAGAAATCAAATAAAACAGCAACAAATTCAGCGATTTATAATAAGTACTTTGAAAAAAGTAAATATTTTGAATCAGAAGGATATAAGAAAATACCAAGTCATAATAGGATTTCTTCATATGACGAATATTTTAAGAAATATGCCTCAATTGTCGGTTGGGATTGGAGACTTTTAGCAGCAATAGCATATAAAGAATCCAAATTTGATCCAACTGTAGTATCTTGGGCTGGTGCATGTGGTATTATGCAGATAATGCCAACAACTGCGATCTCACTTGGTTTAACAGAGGAAGAATTTCATGATCCAGAGAAGAATATTAAAGCTTCCGTACAATACTTAAGGAAAATGGAAAAATTATTTCCTAATATAACAGATACTAATGAGCAGGTTAAATTTGTGTTAGCCTCTTATAATGCAGGACCTGGTCATATTTTTGATGCTAGAGCTTTAGCTGTAAAAAATGGATTAGATCCAGATATTTGGGAAAATGTAAAAGATTATTTACGAATGAAATCAGACCCTATTTACTATAATGATGAAGTATGTAAATATGGATATTGCAGGGGTGAAGAACCAATAAATTATGTAGATGAAATTATGAGAAAATATAGTGAATATATTCTTTGGGCGAAATAATCCTGAATTTTTAGCAATAAAAAAGGGAGACTTATTCAAGTCTCCCTTTTTCTATGGAATACTACTTATTCAGCAGCACTTTCTTCTTTTGTTTCGATTAGATTGCGTTTAGCTTCCATGATTTTTTCATATTCTTCACGAGAAGCAACTACAATTTTTTCGTAAGCTGAAAGACCAGTACCAGCAGGGATTAAACGACCTGTAATAACGTTTTCTTTCATACCTTCTAGGTAGTCAACTTTACCGTTAATAGCAGCATCATTCAATACTTTTGTGGTTTCTTGGAACGAAGCAGCAGACATGAAGCTTGTGGTTTGAAGTGCAGCACGTGTGATACCTTGTAAGATTTGGTTAGAGGTAGCAGGAACTGCTTCACGAGTTTCAACAGTGCGTAAGTCTTTACGTTTTAGAGCACTATTTTCGTCGCGTAGCTTGCGAGCTGTTACTATTTGACCACGTTGGAAGATTTCTGAGTCACCAGCATCTGTAACAACATATTTGCCCCAGATTTGGTTATTTTCTTCCATAAATGCTTGTTTGTCTACAATTTGTTTTTCAAGGAAGTGTGTATCGCCTGGATCGTCGATTTCAACTTTACGCATCATTTGACGAACGATAACTTCAAAGTGTTTGTCATTGATTTTCACACCTTGAGAACGATATACGTCTTGAACTTCATTCACAATGTATTCTTGAACTGCAGTAGGACCTTTGATAGCTAGGATATCAGAAGGAGTGATTGCACCATCTGATAATGCACCACCTGCACGTACGAAGTCATTTTCTTGAACCAAGATTTGTTTAGAAAGTGGAACTAAATAGATCTTTTCTTTACCAATCTTAGGAGTAATAATGATTTCACGTTGACCACGTTTGATTTTACCGAAGCTAACTTCACCATCAATTTCTGATACGATAGCAGGGTTTGAAGGATTACGAGCTTCAAATAATTCTGTTACACGTGGAAGACCACCGGTGATGTCACCTACTTTACTAACAACACGAGGTATTTTGAATAATGTTTGACCTACTTGGATGTCAGCATTTTCGTCAAGTGAGATGTGAGCACCTACTGGAAGTGTATATGTGCGAACCACTTTGCCTTTTTCGTCATGCACTTGAGCAGAAGGAATTTTGTTTTTGTCTTTGTCCTTAGCCTCAACGATAATTTTTTCTTTAAGACCAGTTTGTTCGTCAGATTCAACTTTGTATGTAATATTTTCAATTACATTTTCAAATTTGATCTTACCTTTTACTTCAGAGATAACTACAGCGTTGAATGGGTCCCATTCACATATTGCATCACCTTTTTTAATCTTAGCACCATTCTTAACGAAGATAGTTGATGCATAAGGGATATTTTGTGTTGTTAAAACAACTTTAGTATTAGGTTCAACAATACGAAGTTCTGTTAAACGGCTAACAACGATTTCATCACCAGATTCAGCTTTAACTGTACGAAGTTCGTCTATTTCTAGAACACCATCGTAACGAGAAATTAATTTGTTTTCTGTTGCAACGTTGGCAGCCACACCACCCACGTGGAAAGTACGAAGAGTAAGCTGAGTACCTGGCTCACCGATAGATTGAGCAGCAATTACACCAACAGCTTCACCTTTTTGTACCATACGTCCAGTAGCAAGGTTGCGACCATAACATTTAGCACAAACACCTTTCTTAGATTCGCAGGTAAGAACTGAACGAATTTCTACTTGTTCAATAGAAGAGTCTTGGATAGCCTTAGCTGCTTCTTCTGTGATTTCTTCACCAGCACCTACAATTATTTTTTCAGTAACAGGGTGAATAATATCGTGAACAGATACACGACCCAAGATTCTTTCATATAGAGAAGAAATTACGTCTTCGTTATTCTTAAGTTCAGTAGCAATTAGACCACGAAGAGTACCACAGTCTTCTTCTTGGATAATTACGTCGTGAGAAACGTCAACAAGACGACGAGTTAAGTAACCAGCATCGGCAGTTTTTAACGCTGTATCCGCAAGACCCTTACGAGCACCGTGAGTAGAAATAAAGTATTCTAGCACAGATAGACCTTCCTTAAAGTTAGAAAGAATAGGGTTTTCAATGGTTTGACCACCTTCAGCACCAGCTTTTTGAGGTTTAGCCATCAGACCACGCATACCGCATAACTGACTAATCTGAGTACGAGAACCACGGGCACCTGAGTCCAACATCATATATACAGAGTTGAAACCTTGGTCGTCTTTCTTAAGTTGATCCATCAAGATATTTGATAGATTATTGTTAACGTGTGTCCAAGTATCAATAATTTGGTTATAACGTTCGTTGAAGGTAATGAAGCCCATGCTATAATCGCTAAGGATTGCTTCAACTTTGTCGTAACCTTCTTGTACTAATTTTTCTTTTTCAGCAGGGATAATAACGTTTTCAAGGTTGAATGATAGACAGCCTTTGAACGCCATATAGTAACCTAAGTTCTTGATGTCATCAAGGAAATCTGCTGTACGAGCTACACCACAAACTGCAATTACTTTGCTAATGATGTCACGTAGAGATTTTTTAGTAATAAGAGTATTGATATAACCAACTTCTTCTGGAACGCATTCGTTGAATAAAACGCGACCAACAGTGGTGTCAATTAATTTAGTTACTAATAAACCGTTTTCAACATCTTTAGTTTTAACAGTAATTTTAGTGTTAAGTGTGACGCGACGTTCGTTGTACGCAATATTTACTTCTTCAGGAGAATAGAATTTTAATCCTTCGCCCATAGCGCCAGAACGTTCTTTGGTCATATAGTATAGACCAAGAATCATATCTTGTGATGGTACTGTAATAGGAGCACCATTGGCAGGGTTAAGAATGTTGTGAGAAGCTAACATAAGGATTTGAGCCTCAAGGATAGCTTCGTTACCAAGTGGTAAGTGAACAGCCATTTGGTCACCGTCGAAGTCGGCGTTGAACGCGGTACAAGCAAGTGGGTGAAGTTGGATAGCTTTACCCCCAATCATCTTAGGTTGGAATGCTTGAATACCTAAACGGTGAAGAGTAGGTGCACGGTTTAAAAGAACTGGGTGTCCTTTCATTACGTGTTCAAGAATATCCCAAACTACTGTATCTTTTCTATCTACAATTTTCTTAGCAGATTTTACAGTTTTTACAATACCACGTTCGATAAGTTTACGAATAATAAATGGTTTGTAAAGTTCTGTAGCCATGTCTTTTGGAAGACCACATTCGTGCATACGAAGTTCTGGACCAACGACGATAACAGAACGAGCAGAGTAGTCAACACGTTTACCTAATAAGTTTTGACGGAAACGACCTTGTTTACCTTTCAAGCTATCAGATAATGATTTAAGAGCACGGTTTGCGTCTGCTTTAACAGCAGTAGATTTACGTGTATTATCGAATAAAGAGTCTACAGCTTCTTGTAACATACGTTTTTCGTTGCGTAAGATTACATCTGGAGCCTTAATTTCGATAAGTTTTTTTAGACGGTTGTTACGGATGATTACACGACGATAAAGGTCATTTAAGTCTGATGTAGCAAAACGACCACCATCAAGTGGAACCAATGGACGTAGTTCTGGTGGAATTACAGGTACTACATTGATAACCATCCATTCTGGTTTATTGCGATGTTTAGAAGCACGGAATGACTCAATAACTTGAAGACGTTTTAATGCTTCTGTTTTACGTTGTTGAGATAGGTCTGTGCTAGCTTTGTCACGTAATTCGTATGAAACTTTATCTAGGTCTATACGCATCAACATATCTTGGATAGCGTCAGCACCCATCTTAGCGATGAATTTGTTTGGATCGCTATCGTCAAGGAATTGATTTTCGCGTGGAAGTTCATCCATGATAGTTTCATATTCCTCTTCGCTTAGTGTATCACCTACAGCTAGATTTGTACAGATACCAGCTTGAATTACCACATATTTTTCATAATATATGATAGAGTCAAGTTTCTTTGTAGGAAGTCCTAAAAGGTAACCAATTTTATTAGGTAATGAACGGAAATACCAGATGTGAGCAACAGGAACAACTAATTTAATGTGTCCCATACGTTCACGACGTACTTTTTTCTCAGTAACGTCAACACCACAACGGTCACAAGTGATTCCTTTATAGCGGATGCTTTTATATTTACCACAGTGACATTCGTAATCTTTAGTAGGACCAAAGATACGTTCGCAGAACAGACCATCACGTTCTGGTTTGTAAGTACGATAGTTGATGGTTTCTGGTTTTAGCACTTCACCACTAGATTGTTTTAGAATCTCTTCTGGAGATGCTAGGCCAATGGTGATTTTGCTAAAATTGGTTTTTTGTTTATTATTTTCACTTCTAAATGCCATAGTACTTTTTTATTCTAAGTTGATGCTAAGACCTAAGCCACGTAATTCGTGTAGTAATACGTTAAGTGATTCTGGAATTCCAGCTTGTGGAATTGGGTCACCTTTAACTATAGCTTCATAAGCTTTAGCACGTCCTACAACGTCGTCAGATTTAATTGTCAAGATTTCTTGAAGGATGTGTGATGCGCCGAATGCTTCTAGCGCCCAAACTTCCATCTCACCGAAACGTTGACCACCAAATTGAGCTTTACCACCAAGAGGTTGTTGAGTAATAAGTGAGTAAGGACCGATAGAACGAGCGTGCATTTTGTCTTCTACCATGTGGCCTAACTTCAACATATAAATAACACCTACAGTAGCAGGTTGGTCAAATCTTTCACCAGTACCACCATCGTATAGGTAAGTTTTACCATATCTAGGAATACCAGCTTTGTCAGTCCATGTATTTAAATCATCTAATGATGCACCGTCAAAGATAGGAGTAGCAAATTTAACTCCAAGTTCTTTACCTGCCCAACCTAGAACTGTTTCAAAGATTTGTCCCAAGTTCATACGAGAAGGCACACCTAGTGGGTTAAGAACGATATCTACAGGAGTACCATCTTCTAGGAATGGCATATCCTCTTGACGAACAATACGTGATACAATACCTTTATTACCGTGACGACCAGCCATCTTGTCACCAACGCGGATTTTACGTTTTTTAGCGATGTAGATTTTAGCTAGTTGAACGATTCCAGAAGGAAGATCGTCGCCAACGCTCATGTTATATTTTTCACGTTTAAGAACTGCATCTAGTTCTTTATATTTACGTAAGTAGTTAAGGATTACGTCACGAATTAGATCATTTTTGTGAGCATCCGCAGTCCATTTACTTACTTGAACAGTGGTATAATCGATTTCTAGTAATTGTTTTTGTGTAAACTTATTACCTTTAGCAATCAAATCAGCACCTAAGAAGTCTTTAACACCTTGAGAAGTTTTACCGTTAGTAAGAACCATCAACTTATCAACAAGAATGTTTTTAAGTTTAGCAACATTTTCTTCGAAGCGAGCTTCCATTGCTGCAATTTGGACTTTCTCTTCAGATTTTTCTTTCTTAGTTTTTTGTGCTTTAGAGAATAAGCGTTTACCAATAACAACACCACTTAATGATGGATTAGCTTTTAAAGAAGCATCTTTCACATCTCCTGCTTTATCACCAAAGATTGCACGAAGAAGTTTTTCTTCTGGAGAAGGATCAGATTCACCTTTAGGAGTGATTTTACCAATAAGGATGTCACCAGGTTTAACTAATGCACCAACACGAATAATACCATTTTCGTCTAGGTCTTTAGTAGCTTCTTCACTTACGTTTGGAATATCCGCTGTAAGCTCTTCCATGCCACGTTTTGTTTCACGCACTTCAAGTGTGTATTCATCAACGTGTACAGATGTTAGTAAGTCTTCACGAACAACACGTTCATTGATTACAATCGCGTCCTCATAGTTGTAACCTTTCCAAGGCATGAATGCCACTTTAAGGTTTCTACCAATAGCAAGTTCACCTTTTTGTGTTGAGTAACCTTCTGTCAAGATTTGACCTTTAGTTACTTTGTCGCCTTTCTTACAGATAGGACGAAGGTCAATAGTTGTGCTTTGGTTAGTTTTTTGGAACTTAGGAAGATTGTATTCTTTAACAGGTTCGTCAAAGCGAACGAATAATTCTTCTTCTGTATATTCGTATTTAATGCGAATAGTATTTGCATCTACATATTCAATAACACCATCACGTTCTGCAACGATTTGTGTACGTGAATTTTGTACTAATTGTCCTTCTATACCAGTACCTACGATAGGAGATTCTGTACGTAGAAGTGGAACAGCTTGACGCATCATGTTAGAACCCATCAGCGCACGGTTTGCGTCGTCGTGTTCTAGGAATGGAATAAGTGCAGCAGCAATAGATGCAATTTGTTGAGGAGCCACGTCCATTAATTCAACCTCTTCTGGAGCAACGATTGGGAAATCACTGTCTTGACGAGATTTAACACGAGAACGGATGAATGAACCGTCGTCGTTTAATGGAGCATTACCTTGAGCAATGATTTTATTTTCTTCTTCTTCTGCAGCAAGGTAAACGACTTCGTCTTTATTTAGGTTAACAATCTTATTTTCAACTTTACGATATGGAGTTTCAATGAAACCTAAATCGTTAATCTTCGCGAATACGCAAAGTGAGTTGATAAGACCGATGTTTGGACCTTCAGGAGTTTCGATAGGACATAGACGACCATAGTGAGTATAGTGAACGTCACGTACTTCGAAACCAGCTCTTTCACGAGAAAGACCACCAGGACCAAGTGCAGATAAACGACGTTTGTGAGTGATTTCTGCAAGTGGGTTGGTTTGGTCCATGAATTGTGATAACGCATTAGTTCCAAAGAACGAATTAATTACTGAAGAAATAGTCTTAGCATTAATTAAGTCGATTGGAGTAAATACTTCGTTGTCACGAACATTCATTCTTTCGCGAATAGTACGAGCCATGCGAGCTAGACCTATACCGAATTGGTTGTAAAGTTGTTCACCAACAGTACGAACACGACGGTTACTTAAGTGGTCAATATCGTCAACGTCTGCTTTAGAGTTGATAAGTTCAATTAAATATTGAATAATAGCTATAATATCTTCTCTTGTCAATACCTTAATCTCTGCAGCTATATCAAGATTTAATTTACGATTAATACGATAACGACCAACATCACCTAGGTCATAACGTTTTTCAGAGAAGAATAGGTTATTAATAACTTCGCGTGCACTAGCTTCGTCAGTAGGTTCTGCGTTACGTAGTTGGCGATAGATATAATAAACAGCTTCTTTTTCTGAGTTACAAGAGTCCTTTTGTAATGTGTTGTATATAATAGTATAGTCAGACATATTGGCATCTTCGCGGTGAAGAAGAATTGTAGAAACACCAGTTTCTATAATTTTGTCAATATGATCTGCTTCTAGAATAGTTTCACGATCAATGATTACTTCGTTACGATCTATAGAAACTACTTCTCCTGTATCTTCGTCAGCAAAGTCTTCTACCCAAGTTTTAAGTACGCGAGCAGCTAATTTTCTGCCAATAGCCTTTTTAAGGTTGGCTTTAGTTGCTTTAACTTCTTCTGCTAGGTTGAAAATTTCAAGAATGTCTTTGTCACTTTCAAAACCTACTGCACGAAGTAGGGTAGTTACAGGTAATTTTTTCTTACGGTCAATGTAAGCATACATTACGTTGTTAATGTCTGTTGTAAATTCTATCCATGAACCACGGAATGGAATAATACGAGCAGAATATAACTTAGTACCATTGGTATGCATATTTTGTCCGAAGAACACACCTGGAGAACGGTGTAATTGAGATACAACTACACGTTCTGCACCATTGATTACGAATGTACCTTTGTCGGTCATATAAGGAATAGGACCTAGATACACATCTTGAATTACAGTTTCAAAATCTTCGTGTTCTGCGTCGGTGCAAGATAATCTAAGTTTAGCTTTAAGTGGAACATTATATGTAAGTCCACGGTCGATACACTCTTCTATAGAATAGCGAGGAGGATCAATATAGTAGTCTAGAAACTCTAATACAAAGTTGTTTCTAGTGTCATTAATAGGAAAGTTTTCGGCAAAAACCTTATACAATCCTTCGTTTTTTCTTTTTTCCGGAGGAGTATCTAGTTGGAAGAAATCCCTAAATGATTTAAGTTGAACTTCTAGGAAGTCTGGGTATTCCAACGGATTTTTTATTGATGAGAAATTTATTCTGTTGTTACTCATACGAGGTTAATATCAAACGGTTAAAGACTAACTCGTGATTGCTTTTTAACAATGTGGAAAAGCAGACCACTATTTTAAGCATAAAAAGGTTTAGAACCTTATTTTGCTAAGGTTCTAAACCGAGCCTCCTGATTTACAGGAAGTTAGATTATTTTAACTCAACTTCAGCACCAGCTTCAGTAAGTTGTTTTTTCAATGCTTCAGCTTCGTCTTTGCTTACACCTTCTTTTACGTTAGCAGGAGCTGCGTCAACGATATCTTTAGCTTCTTTTAGGCCAAGACCTGTTAGTTCTTTAACTAGTTTTACGATAGCTAGTTTGTTAGCACCAGCTGATTTTAATACTACGTCAAAAGATGTTTTTTCTTCAGCAGCAGGAGCAGCAGCACCAGCAGCAGCTGGGCCAGCAACAGCTACAGCAGCAGCTGCAGGTTCGATACCATATTCATCTTTTAAAATTTGAGCTAGTTCGTTTACGTCTTTAACGGTTAGGTTTACTAGTTCTTCTGCAAGTTTCTTTAAATCTGCCATTTTTATAAAATTTAAAAAGTTTTTACTAATTTGTTGTTTTTGGTAATTATTCTCTCTCGCCTAGTGTTTTTAACACGCCATGGATTGTATTGCCTCCAGATTGAAGTGCAGAAAGCACATTTTGCATTGGAGATTGTAACAAGCCGATGATTTCGCCAAGAAGTTCTTCCCTAGATTTAAGGGCTACAAGAGCATCTAATTGATCAGCACCAATATACATGCTTTCGTAAACATAAGCTGCTTTCAATACTGGTTTGCCGTTGTTTGCTTTGTCTTTGCTTAATTCTTTGATAAGACGAGCAGGAGCATTACCATTGTTTGAGAACATTATAGAGGTAGAGCCACTTAGAGTGCCGTAGATTTCGCTGAAATCAGCATCTAGACCTTCTAATGCCTTTTGGAACAAGGTGTTTTTAACCACCATTAATTTTACGTCTTTCTCGAAACATGCTTTACGTAAAAGGTGAGTTCTTTCTGCGTTTAATTCAGAAGTATCAGTTACGTAGAAGTGGTCATATTGACCAATTGTTTCTTGAATAAGAGCTATTACATTTGCTTTATCTTCCTTTTTCATAACAGTAATTTTAGTGGTTATTCAGCTGATTTAGGGTCTACTTTTACACCCTTGCTCATTGTGCTTGAAAGATAAATGCTCTTAATATAAACACCTTTAGCCGCTGTTGGTTTAAGTTTAATCAAAGTGCTGATAAATTCTTTCGCATTTTCTGCGATTTTTTCTGCATCGAAAGAAACTTTTGCGATAGCAGCGTGAACGATACCAGTTTTGTCAACTTTGAAGTCGATTTTACCTTGTTTTACTTCTTTAACAGCTTTACCTATTTCGTTGGTTACAGTACCGCTTTTAGGGTTAGGCATTAAACCACGAGGACCTAAAACGCGACCTAGAGCACCAAGTTTACCCATAATTGAAGGCATAGTAATGATGATATCAATATCAGTCCAACCGCCTTTAATTTTTTCGATAAATTCATCAAGACCAACATAATCAGCACCAGCAGCTTTTGCTTCTGCTTCTTTGTCGGGAGTACATAGGGCCAATACGCGAACCTCTTTACCTGTACCATTTGGAAGTGAAACTACGCCACGTACCATTTGGTTAGATTTACGAGGGTCTACACCTAAACGAACGTCGATATCGACTGATGCGTCAAATTTAGTAAATGTAATATCTTTTACTAATTGAGCTGCTTCTGCAAGAGAGTAGCTTTTACCTACTTCAATTTTCTCAGCAGCTAACTTTTGATTTTTTGTCAGTTTACTCATGTTTAAAAAATTGAAGGGTTAATTACTTTCTGGAAATTCTCCTTTAACTGAGATACCCATACTTCTTGCGGTACCAGCTACCATACGCATTGCTGAATCAATAGTGAAACAGTTTAAATCTGCCATTTTATCAGTCGCAATAGCTTTAACTTGTTCCCAAGTTACTTCAGCTATTTTCTTTCTGTTAGGCTGAGCAGAACCACTTTTTTGTTTTGTAACTTCAAGTAGTTGGATAGCCACAGGAGGAGTTTTGATGATAAAATCGAAAGATTTATCAGTGTAATAGGTAATGACCACAGGCAAGATTTTTCCTGCTTTGTCTTGGGTTCTGGCATTAAATTGTTTGCAAAACTCCATAATATTGATACCCTTGGAACCCAAGGCAGGACCAATTGGAGGAGATGGATTTGCAGCACCACCTTTTACTTGCAATTTGATTTGGCCAGCAATTTCTTTTGCCATGTTATCAAATACTTTTATAGTTAATAAAATATAATGAAAATCGGACTAGGAAAGCGTAACCATTTACTGTCCTTTTTCAACTTGCATAAAGCTTAGTTCTAGCGGAGTTTTACGTCCGAAGATCATGACCATAACCTTTAACTTCTTTCTTTCGTTATTAACTTCTTCAATAGTACCTTTGAAGTCGTTAAATGGTCCAGAGATTACTTTCACTTCTTCACCTACATAGAATGGAACGCTTAGTTCTTCTTCTTGTTCTTGTAGTTTGTCAACTGTACCTAAGATACGGTTAACTTCTGTTTGACGAAGTGGAACAATGTTTTTAGAATCGTTACCGCCTAAAAATCCGATGACATTTGGTACATTACGTAACTCGTGCATAATATCACCAGTAAGTACCATTTCTACTAAAACATAACCAGGAAGATAGCTTCTTTCTTTAACTATCTTCTTGTTGTTTCTCATTTGATAAACTTTTTCAGTTGGGATCAATACTTGAAACACACGTCCGTGATAAAGAGGGTTGTTTTTGATTTCAGCTTCAACATACTCTCTTACTTTATTTTCCTTACCGCTTACTGCTCTAAGGACATACCACTTTTTATTAGTTTCAGACATATACAATCCCTCCTATTAGCCTATCAAATTATAAATAAATGTCATAATCTCTTCAAAGCCAAGGTCAATTAACCAAATAATGAGTGACATTATGATGGAAGCAGTTAACACAATGACAGCACTATTGCTTAATTCCTTTGCAGTAGGCCAAGAAACTTTATGTATAAGTTCGTTGTAAGAATTTTTTATATAATCAAACTTCATAGTTTGTTCGTTTTTTTTTGTTAGCACGGGTCGAGAGGCTCGAACTCCCGACACCTGGTTTTGGAGACCAGTGCTCTACCAACTGAGCTAGACCCGTAAGGTGGGTCAAAAACTTGACCCGTAAACAAAGGTTCACCGCAAGGTGAACCTTTGGGAGTTATACTTAGTTAATATTAATCTAAGATTTCAGTGATTTGACCAGAACCTACTGTACGACCACCTTCACGGATAGCGAAACGTAGACCTACGTTGCAAGCTACTGGGTAGATTAGTTCTACAGAGATTTCTAAGTTGTCACCTGGCATAACCATTTCACGTCCTTCTGGAAGAGTGATTTCACCAGTTACGTCCAATGTACGGATGTAGAATTGAGGACGATATTTGTTGTGGAATGGAGTGTGACGACCACCTTCTTCTTTCTTCAAGATATAAACTGAAGCTTTGAAGTTTTTGTGAGGAGTTACTTGTCCTGGGTGAGCGATAACCATACCACGTTTGATTTCGTTTTTGTCGATACCACGAAGTAATAGACCTACGTTATCACCAGCTTCACCTTGATCTAGAAGTTTACGGAACATTTCAACACCAGTAACAACTGATTTCATACCTTCAGCACCTAGACCGCTGATTTGTACTTCTTCACCAACTTTGATGATACCTGTTTCGATACGACCTGTAGCAACAGTACCACGACCAGTGATTGAGAATACGTCTTCGATAGGCATTAGGAATGGTTTGTCGATGTCACGTGGAGGAAGTTGGATCCATGCGTCAACTGCAGCCATAAGTTCCATAACTTTGTCTTCCCATTGAGGTTCACCGTTTAATGCACCTAGAGCAGAACCACGGATGATAGGAGTGTTGTCACCGTCGAATTCATAGAATGCAAGAAGTTCACGCATTTCCATTTCAACTAGTTCTAACATTTCTTCGTCATCAACCATGTCACATTTGTTCATGAATACAACTAGACGAGGAACGTTTACTTGGCGAGCAAGTAGGATGTGTTCACGTGTTTGAGGCATAGGACCGTCAGTAGCAGCTACTACGATGATAGCACCGTCCATTTGAGCAGCACCAGTTACCATGTTTTTAACGTAGTCGGCGTGTCCTGGACAGTCAACGTGTGCGTAGTGACGATTTTCTGTTTGATATTCAACGTGAGAAGTATTGATTGTGATACCACGTTCTTTTTCTTCTGGAGCGTTGTCGATTTGATCGAATGATTTTAATTCAGAAAGACCTTTTTTTGCTAATACTGTTGTGATAGCAGCAGTTAAGGTAGTTTTACCGTGGTCAACGTGACCAATTGTACCAATGTTTACGTGTGGTTTAGAACGGTCAAATTTTTCTTTTGCCATAATAATAAATTTTAATTGGATTATCTAATTTAATGTAATTTTAAAACAAGTAAGAGCCAATGACGGGACTTGAACCCGTGACCTCATCCTTACCAAGGATGCGCTCTACCAGCTGAGCTACATCGGCAAAAAAAAGAGCGGGAAACGGGGCTCAAACCCGCGACCCTCAGCTTGGAAGGCTAATGCTCTATCAACTGAGCTATTCCCGCAATTTAGATAGCATTGCCATCTGTAAGTCAAAATTTGTGGGCAGTGATGGATTCGAACCACCGAAGTCGAAAGACAGCTGAGTTACAGTCAGCCCCATTTGGCCACTCTGGTAACTGCCCATCATGTTTTGATTTCAATAAGAAAATATTGAGCCTCTTGTCGGATTCGAACCAACGACCCCGAGATTACAAATCACGTGCTCTGGCCAACTGAGCTAAAGAGGCAGGGTTGTTAGTAAACCTTAGTTTACATCCGAATTGAAGTGGTGTGTTCTTCAATTCGGATGCAAATGTAGGTACTTTTTTTGGATTGACAAAATTTTTAAATAAAAAAGTTGAGTTTTTTTTATTGTTTTTTCTCTTTTGCTTTGATTAACTGCTTTTGAAGGGCTTCTGCACACTCGTCTGTTGATTGTTCAAAGGTGTCAGAAATCTTAGATGCGAATAAATCTAGGTGTGGTGCGATTAGTTTAACATCCACTTCTTTGTTATCTGATGTTTCTGGTTTTACTACTTTTAATGTTACTTCTACTAGTTCAATACCTTCATAAAAGCGTTCTAATTTGTTCATTTTTTTTGTTATGAACTCTTTTAGTTTAGCGGTAGCATCAAATTTGATTGCTTGAATCTTTACTTCCATAATCTTTCACTTTAAAGGTTAATAATTATTTTCTAGGATGAGCTTGCTTATAAGTTTTCTTGAGCTGCTCATATGACGTATGTGTATATATCTGTGTTGCGGCTAGGTTTGCGTGTCCTAGTAGCTCTTTTACTGCGCTTATTTCTGCTCCGTTGTTTAATAAACTGCTGGCAAAACTGTGTCTTATAACGTGTGGACTTTTCTTTTTTAGTGATGAAACTTCGCTCATACTGTTTTTTATAGTCCTATATATAAGGTTTGGATACGCTTGCTCTCCATTATCGGTTACTATTAAGTAAGGTGAGTCGAATATCTGATTTTTTATATCGATGTATTCTTCTACTTTTTCTTTTAGACCTCTACTAATAGGGATAACTCTTTCTTTATTTCCCTTTCCGAGTATACGCAAAGTTAATGAAAAAAAATTAAAATCGCTATCTTTTATACCAATTAATTCAGCCCTTCTTATACCAGTTTGATATAAAATTTCTAAAATTATGTTATTTCTCTTGTCTGCGAAGTAATTTTCTGTGTTTTTCTCTGTTTCTAATGCAGTTTCTAGTTCGCTTTCTTTGAAAAATACTGGTATTTTTTTTGGTGTTTTAAGTGATTGTAGTTTTAAGCAAGGATTTGATTTAATATAGTTGTTTTTTAAACCAAATTTAAATAATGACTTAAGAGCAGAGATTTTTCTGTTTACAGAACTACTTTTGATATTGTCTTGTTTGAGCTGGATAATCCAATTCCTAATGTGTTTGAGTTCGGTTTGCTCAATTGTAAGTGAATAGGTTTCTGATAGGAAGTCTTGGAATTGGTTGATGTCATTTTGGTACGAAAAAACAGTACAAGAAGAATATTTCTTCTCGTACTGTATATGTTGTAGAAACGAATTTACCATATTGCCTTAACTTATTAAGACAAATATAGTAAAAAACTATTAAACGAAAAAATTAATCTTCGTTTTGTTGTAGTTGTTGAACGTAAACAGCGTGCATTTTACGTTCGCGTTTCACTTCTGAAGGCTTGTTGAATGCTTGACGTCTTCTTAATTCTTTAACTACGCCAGTTTTTTCAAATTTCTTTTTGAATTTTTTCAAGGCTTTTTCAATGTTTTCGCCTTCTTTTACAGGAACTACTATCATACCTTAATTTAGAATATATAATTGGTTAAACTTTTTTATGCTATTTTTTTGAGTGTGCAAAGTTACGCAATCAAATCTTATTAACAAATTTTTTCTGATATTTTTTTTGTTAAAAGATGGATAAATCATAACTTTGTGCTTCAGATATGTCTAAAAATAAGGAAATTTTATTGCATTTAGAGCAATTAAGGGAATTTTTGAGGTCAGAAGGTTATACTGCGTGTATAATTCCACAGAATGACCCTCACATGAGTGAGTATGTGGCTGATTATTATAAAATTAGGGAGTTTTTCTCTGGTTTTAACGGCTCTGCAGGTACTTTGGTGGTGGGGATAGACTTTGCTATATTGTGGACAGATGGTAGGTATTTCCTTCAGGCAGAGAGTCAATTGGAAAGCTCTAGCATAGAATTATATCGCTCTGGAGTGGAAAATGTTCCAACAATGGTAGAATTTTTAGAGAAAAAAGTGGGGATGGATGGTGTGGTTGTGGCAAATGCCAATGTTATTTCTGCTAATGATTGGGGTGAAATGAGTGAGAAATTTAATCTTTCTCATGATGATGAATGGGAAAAGATATGGGGCAATAGACCAATATTAAAGAAATCTCATATTTGGAAGCTTGATTGGACAGAGAAAGAATATCCTTCCCTTGAGAAAATTGATAAGATAAGAAATTTAATGTCTGCGGAGAGTGTAGATTATTTTTTGGTTTCTACATTGGATGAATTTTCTTGGCTATTTAATTTGAGAGCAGAAGATATAGATTTTACACCTGTTGTAAGAGGTTTTGCTATTATAGGTATCACAAAAGTGATGATTTTTGTTGATTCTGAGACTACTTTTGATATCGAAGGTGTGGAAATTTATCCTTATAATGATGTTTTTAGGGTATTGTCTTCGCTTAATGGCAAAATTTGGTTAGATAAAGAAAGAGTAAATGCTCTATTATATAATGTGTGTTGTGAGCATTTTGATGTATTTGCACAGGAGTCTCCTATTATTTTAATGAAAACAGTGAAAACTACTGCAGAGCTTGAGGGATTTAGACGTGCAAATATTAATGATGGAATAGTATGGGTGCGTTTGATGATGTATTTGGAGGAAGCTTTAAGAGGAGATAGAATTACAGAACTTTCAGTAGGGGAGAAGATAAAACAATTAAAGTCTAGTTTTGATGATTTTATTAGTGAGAGTTTTGAGTCAGTAGTTGCTTATGGTTCTAATGCTGCGATAGTGCATTATGCTGCGAGTGAGGAGACGGATAGGGAAGTATTAGCCGAAGGCTTTTTATTAATAGATAGTGGTACACATTATATATACGGTACAACAGATATAACTCGTACATTGGTTTGTGGTGAGTTGACAAGTGAAGAGAAAGTAAGGTTTACACAGGTGCTTAAGGGGATGATTGCTGTGGCGGTGGCGGAGTTTGATAAGGAAACTACTGGTGCTCAGATAGATGAACTGGCCAGACAATTTCTTAAAAAGGATGATTGTGATTACAGACATGGTACGGGGCATGGAATTGGTTCTGTGATGTGTGTGCATGAGGATGGAGTGAAGTTCTCTCCAAAATTCCTTAAACCTATTGTTGCTGGTGCAGTCTGTTCTGATGAACCTGGTTTTTATAAAGATGGCGAGTATGGAATTAGGATAGAGAATATGTTGTATTGTAAGCAGTTCTCTGATAATAAATTGGGATTTGAAACATTGACATTGGTTCCTATTGATTTAGATGCAATAGAGCAGGATCTGCTTACTGAAGAAGAAATAAAATGGATAAATAATTATCATAGAAATATAAAGCAAACTCTCAAAAGTTATCTTTCTGATAATGAGTATTTATGGTTGGAGAATAAGTATTATGAAATTTAGAAATTTAATATTATTATTGGCTTTAGTTTTAGGAGCGTTTAATTTAAATGCTTCTAGTTTAGATGTTCACAGTAAAATAAAGAATGTGAATGTTGCTACATCTGAGTCTTCAAGTAAATATAAAATTAGTGTAAAGGCGAAACAATTGAAGTCTGACTCAATCTTTTTGGGCTATTATTATTGTGGAAAACTTTATGTGCAAGATACATTAAGTTTAAATAAAAAAGGTTGCGGTATATTTACTGATACAGAGAAACTCAAAGAGGGTACCTATGTGATGTATTTTAATGGTAGTAAGTACTTTGATATGCTAATAGGTGCAGATCAAGAGTTTACTGTGGAGATTGGTGATACTTTGTCTCTGCCAGAGTCTGTTAAGATTTCTGGGTCTACAGTGAGTGAAGACTTTCATAATTATTCGCTAAGTTTAAAATCTGCTCAGACCAAGTATAATAAATTGTCTGAGGAAATGAAAGAAACAAAAGATTCTGTTAGAAAAGAAAGTATTAAGCAAGAGGCTATAGAGCTTTCAAAAAATGTAAATGATTTTAGAGATGCTTTGATTAGTGCTCATGCTGGTGATATGTTGGGATTGTTTTTAAATGGTTTAAGAATTCCTGAATTTGTGCCAGATGAGTCAATGCCAGATTCTATAAAGCCTATGGCTAGATATTTATTTGAAAAGGAACATTATCTAGATAATTTGGATATAACAGATGCTAGAATCATTAGAACTCCATATATTATAAGTAGTTTGGATGGTTATCTAAATACAAAATTGTTTCAAGTAAGTGATTCTATAATACCTCCAGTAATAAAATTAGTAGAAAGAAGTAGGGCAAATGATGAGTGCTTCAAAGTGGTGTTGAACCATTGTATGAATTATGCTATTAATAGCAAAACCATGGGTATGGAAAACTTAATGGTGGAACTGGGCCGTAGATATTATTTAAATGGCCTTACAGACTGGGCTGATTCTACATGGCTTAAAAATTTGGAAGAAGAAATATATAAAAATGAACGTTCTTTAGTGGGAATGACTGCTGAAAATATTCCACTTGCAGACATTGATAATAATTATAAGAGACTATATGATATAGGTGGAACAAAAGTAACTATTCTATATTTTTATGAACCTTCTTGTGGGCATTGTAGAAAAACAATGCCAAAAGTGGGTGAGTTTGCAAAAAAATATGCAAATGATCCAAGAATAAAAGTAGTGGCAGTGTATATGCTTGAGGATAAAGAAGAGTGGACTAAGTTTATAGAAGAGGCAGATCTTTCTGCTCTTGTAAATGTGTGGGATCCTAATAGACTGTCTTATTATTGGTACTACTTTAATACATCAACTACACCTACTGTGTATGTAATGAATGAGGAACATAAGATATTTGCGAAGAAAATAGATGTAGATACACTATATCTGATTGCTGAAAACGAATTAAAATAAATTATATGGCTTTAATAAAAGAAGTAAGAGGTTTTACTCCTCAAATAGGCGAAGACTGTTATTTGGCAGAAAACGCCACAGTAGTTGGTGATGTAATAATGGGTAATGGCTGTAGCATTTGGTTTAATGCTGTATTACGTGGTGATGTAAATTCTATAAGAATTGGAAACCATGTTAATATCCAAGATGGTGCTGTGCTACATACATTATATCAAAAATCAACTATTGAGATTGGTGATTATGTGTCTGTTGGTCACAATGTTACGATTCATGGTGCAACAGTTAAAGATTATGCACTTATTGGCATGGGCGCCACTGTGTTGGATGGTGCTGTTATTGGTGAAGGCGCAATTATTGCTGCTAATGCACTAGTTCTTTCAAATACTATTGTTGAGCCTAATACTATTTGGGCGGGTGTCCCTGCAAAAATGGTAAAGAAAGTTGACCCTCAACAATCGCAAGAAATAAATCAAAGAATAGCACACAACTACGCAATGTATGCAAGTTGGTATAAATAAAAAAAGGAGTTTTAAAACTCCTTTTTTTATTTATAACCCCTAATTATCTTACTACTAGAATTTTTGTTGCCACTGAGTTAGGGTCGTCTGAGTCTTCGTTTGAGACTAATACAACATAAACTCCGCCTGTGACGTCTTCTCCATTGCTATTTTTGCAATTCCATGAAAGAGAACCTCCAACTGTTCTGCCTTTGAATACCAAATTGCCTGAGATATCAGTTATCCAAACTAGAGAGTTGTCTTCTAGTCCTCCAATTATAACATCGCCAGAGAACTCAGGTCTTACTGGATTTGGATATGCATATATAGTTTCCTTTGTGGCTTCTTTAACTGGTTCTGTCGAGTCTGTGTGATAAGAAAATACTCCTTCTGGTGTTGCTATAAATAGTTCGCCAGTATTTGGATTTAATTCCAAATCTGAAATGGTATTAGATGATAAAGGACTATTTTCTTTTGTAAAATGTGCTAATGTTTCTGTCCCATCTTCTGATACTAGATAAAGGCCAGAATTGGCTGTACCTAGCCATTTTCTATTTCCATAATCAATCTCAATAGCAAAAATAGTTTCTCCGTCTAATAGGTAATCTGCTAGACCCGAATCGTCATTTCTATTAATTTTGACTCTTGTACATCTATAGTCGTTAGATGTGAATATTTTTGTAGGTTCTTGTAGTAGTATAGGCCCCATGTCTGTACCTACCCATAGAGTTCCGTTTTTATCTTCTTGAGCATCTGATAAATATGTTGGAGATATTGCTTTTCCATCTTTGTCTCTCCACTGAGAAGCAGAATAAATTGCTATTTTGTCATCAGAAGGGTCTGTTGGGGTTTTATTATCGTGCCAAAAGTAAATTTCTGCGCTACTTCTGGTGCTTAATAATGCTCTATATTTAGATGTGAATATAAATTTATGTGCCCATTCTGTTCTGTATGTATCTTTATGTTCAATGTTTTTCCATCCTATAGAAGGTGATAAAATGGTAATAGGATTTTTTACAGAGGACATTGCTACGTAAATATTTCCATAACTGTCTATATTTAGTCCGTCGCATCTATTATAGTGAAAGTTCCCTTCGTTAGCAGTTTTTATTTGATTGTTTGTGGTTGCGTGGTTGTGTATAGCAATGATTTTATCATTTTTTACTTCAAAAACGCCTTCTCCAAAAGTAGAAAAATAATAATGATTTTTATCTTTCGGATCAGTTATTACTGATGTTACGTCATAGGCATAATCTATAAAATCATATATACCTAGTTTAGTGGGACTTATTGCTGTCCATTTGTTATCTTGGTAGTATGAAATATATGGAGTTTTGTAGCCTCTGTCGGTTTTGCTGCCTCTACCATTCATTATGTACATTCTCTCGCCAGAATATTTTAATGTTTGAGCGTCTGATAGTGCTGGACCCGATACATTATATGTGTTGACATTATATTGTAGGTCTATTTCTTTTGTTCCGTAACCTTCTGAAGCTATCCAATATGTGTTATTGTATTTGTCGTAATCAGCGTTATGTGCATAAATTTTTGTTACAAATTCTTCTGTAAGGTCTTGATTATATGAAATTAATCCGTTGCCAGCTGTACTTAAGAGTAATTTATTGTCTGTGCAATAGATATTTGCGTATTTTTCTGAAATATAGAACTTTTTCCAACTATTATTGTACATATAGACTACACTATCAGATTTGATAGTGAATAATGAATTGGCAAATTTATATAGTGTTTTGCATCTATCTGATGTGTTTAATGGAATTTTGTTCTCTTGCCAGTTGTTGTAGTCTAGAAGGTTTGTATTCTCTTTTTTTGCTTTGTAAATGTAATCTGTTGATAATGCATAAATAAATTCATCATCTATTGTTATGCCATAAATAGGGATTTTTGTGGCGTCAGGTCCAATAATATATGTGTTTGCTATTTCCTTTTTCTCTAGATTTACAACAACAATACCAAAACCTGTGGATAGGTATGCATATTCCTTGTCCATGGTAATTTGATGAACAGTTTTATTTACTGACATCTGTTTTTGGTATAAATCTGGGATATTGTAAATAACTCCGTCAGATTCAATAATATCAATATTAGAGTTGCTATAAACTATTATTAAACACCCCTTTTCTTCGTTATATTGTATGTCTGTAATCTCATTTTCACTAAGTCCATCTAATTTTGTATAAGTTTCTACAAGTGCATCTTTTTTTGATATAGAATATAAGTGATTGTTAGCTATAGCAAATATTTTATGCTTTGTTATACAAACTTTGTCAGTGCTATTATAAGAAAAATGTGTTTCCCATTTTTCTTGAGATTCAAATGACATCGCAAGTTGAGATGCTATGAATAATAATATTATTAAGCCTAATTTTTTCATTTATTGTTTATATATAATAGAAATTTCTCCATAGCTCTGGCTCGGTGGCTAATGGTGTTTTTTATTTCTGATGAAAGCTCTGCAAAAGTCTTGTCATAACCTTCCGGAACAAAGATAGGGTCGTAGCCAAATCCGTTTGTTCCTGCCATATTTTCTATTATTATGCCACGAATTTCCCCTTCGAAAATATGTTCTTTTGCGTTTTCATCTATATATGCTATAATTGTTCTGAAACGGGCATTTCTGTTGGTCTTACCTTTCATGTTTTCGAGCAATAGTAGCATATTTTTCATGCTGTCTTTTTCTTCTCCTGCATAACGAGCAGAATATACACCCGGAGCTCCATCTAATGCTTCTACTTCTAGACCTGTGTCATCTGCAAAACATGGGATGCCACATTTATTATATACATACCATGCTTTTTGTAGAGCATTATCTACCAAGTTGTCTGCAGTTTCGGGAATATCTTCTGTAATATTCACATCTTTAAGACAAGAAAGTGCAAAACCTTCTTTGAATAGGCCTTGCACTTCTTGTAATTTATGTGAATTTCCCGTTGCGAAAACGAGTCTCTTCATGTTTTTAATTAAAATGCGTCAATAATTTCTTTGAAATCATTAGCTTTTAGAGAAGCGCCGCCAATTAGACCACCGTCTACGTTAGGTTTAGAGAATAGTTCTTTAGCGTTGCTACCTTTGCAGCTACCACCGTAAAGGATAGTTGTGTTTTCTGCAATTTCTTCGCCATATTTTTCAGCGATTAGGCTACGGATGTAAGCGTGGATTTCTTCTGCTTGGTCTGAAGTAGCTGTTAAGCCAGTACCGATAGCCCAAACTGGTTCGTAAGCAAGAACAACTTTAGAGAAGTCTTCTGCAGATAGGTTGAATACAGAACCTTCTAGTTGAGCTTTAACAACTTCGTTTTGTTTGCCAGCTTCGCGTTCTTCTTTAAGCTCTCCAATACAGAAAATTGGTTTAAGACCGTTTGCTAGAGCAAGAAGAGTTTTTTCTTTTAAAATTTCGTATGTTTCACCGTAGTACATTCTGCGTTCTGAGTGACCTAGAATACAGTAAGTAGCACCTGTAGATTTAACCATTTCTGCAGAAACTTCACCAGTGTAAGCTCCAGAAGCTTTGTCTGCACAGTTTTCTGCAGATACTTCGATTACGCTGTCTTTAAGAAGTTCAGCAACAGTTGCAAGGTGAATAAATGGAGTACCAATGATAACTTCGCAGTTTGGTTTTTCACTTGCTAAAAGTTCTTTTAGTTCAGTAGCTAGAGCTACACCTTCTTGCAGGTTTTTGTTCATTTTCCAGTTACCTGCTACAATGTTTTTTCTCATAATTTAATTGTAACTTAATTTATTAATTGATTTAATTCATCCTTTGTTGGAAGTGAGTTGTGATGCCATTTTTCTATTACTGTGGCATCTTTTATAAGCACAAGACCAGGGTTTGAACGTACAATGGTCTTAAGTGTAATATCGTCTGTGGCACCAAAGGTGTCGTTGATACCATATTTAGTTTTAAATTCGTCAATGTTATCTGAGTATGATGATGTTAGCCAAATAACATTTGCTCCTGCTCTTTTTGCATTTGCGATAGCGCTTTTTATACATTTGATATTCTTTGTAGACGCTTTTTCTACTTTGTGACTAATAACAAGTAGGGTGTAGCCTGCATCTTCTAGGATAATATCTGTAATGTCACCGTCTTCTGTGATGATAGAAAAATCGTGAATAGGAGGAACGAAACCTTGTTCTATAAGTTTAGATTCTTGACGAACAAATGTCCAAGTTGAATCTTCGGCTGGGTAATTGTCTAGTGTAAATGCTTGCTCTACTCCATCTTTTTCGTAGAAGAAAGTGGTTTCGTATTTGTCTAGTGGAGCTCCTTCTGGAATGCTCATGCCTTCTATAATATTATTGCCCTTTTTGTATGGTCTAAAGTCTAAAATTGGTAAAAGGTTATAACAATAGATAGAAATGCCTAAAGAAATAAGTATTGGTAGAAGTGTAACTACCCATGCACCCCAATTTGATAGCCATGGTCTGGCGTGGTCTTTAAGTAATGCTATGATAATAAGGATGATACATAGAATTGCGTTTTTGTAGAAGGTTTGCCAATTTGTCATTACTATAGCATCGCCAAAACACCCACAGTCTGAGATAGGGTTTTCTATGGCAAGGTATAGTGTAATAGGGGTCATTACTATCATAAATATACCAGCTAACCATGTGGTGGCTTTCAGATGTACATTAAGTAGTATATTGAAACCAATAGTGAATTCAATAGCAATAAGTGCTAGTGCAGATGGAAATGCTAGGAAATCTAGTGAGGTAAGTGAAAATGCCTCTAGGTAATCGCTGATTTTATATGCAGTACCTAGTGGGTCAACAGCTTTTACAAATCCAGAGAATAAGAAGACAAGACCAAAAATAATTCTGGCAATAAGTAGGATATTATTTTTAGATTTAGATTTGTGTCTCATTATGCTTCAAATTCCATTTTAATTAAACCAAATACAGCATAGTTAATCATATCAAAGTAGTTGGCGTCGATACCTTCTGAGATTAGGGTGTTGCCGTTGTTGTCTTCGATTTGTTTGGTTCTATTCAATTTCATTAAAATAAGGTCGGTATATGAACTAATACGCATGCTACGCCATGCTTCACCATAGTCGTGGTTTTTTGCAAGCATTAGATTTTTTGCTTCAAGTGCATACTTGTCGTAAAGTTCAATAGCTTTTTCTGCGTCAATATCTTCTGTGTCGGCTGCGCCTAATGCAAGTTGGATAAGACCAACGATGCCATAGTTTACAATGGCAATAAACTCTGGTTTAATGCCTTCGCCAACCATGCTTACGCCTTTGCATTCCAAACTCCTAATGCGGTTTGCCTTAATGAAGATTTGGTCTGTTACTGATTCTGGACGCATGATACGCCATGCTGCGCCATAGTCTTTTAGCTTTTTGTTAAATATGTCGCGGCATATTTTTATAATAGTGTCGAATTGTTCGTTAGTGTTTTGCATAATAGTCATTTAAGATTGACAAAGATAGTAAAAACCAAACGCAAAAGCAAAAAAATAGGGCGAGTTTTTGACTCGCCCTACCTTATAGTGTGATTTTGATTATTTTTCTGTTATGACATCTACGCCGTTGCCTTTAACTTTGATGGTAAGGATGCCATCTTCGATGCTAAAGTTGCTACCAAATGTGGTTTCGTATGTTTTGTTTTGCATGATTTTTGGTAGTGGAACTTTAATTTCTTTTTCTTCCAAGTTGCGGTTGAATACTGTGATAACGATTTCGCCGAAATAGTTACGAGCATATACCCATTCTGTATTGGTTAGGTAAAGTTCGATAAAGTCACCATATATAAGTGGTAGGTTGTTTTTACGAAGTTGACCTAGTTTTGCAACAGATTCTAGGGTGGTTTGTTCTTTTTCATTTAAGTCTTCACCAAAACGCATCATTCTGCGGCAGTCTGGGTCGTTTGCACCTGGCATACCAAATTCGTCACCGTAGTAGATAACTGGCACACCTGGGATAGTAAGGTTGAATGCGTTAAGTTGAACAATTTTGTCGTAGCCTGCAGGGTCGCCTACACCTACTTCACGTTGCCAACCTACTGCTTTTGCATCTTCGCCATATTTTAATGAACCAGAAGCGTAAGAAATGAAACGACCACGGTCGTGGTTACCAGAGATATAACCCATTAAGTTGTGGCTACCATACACACGAAGACTAGTGTTAAGAGTGTTGCTTACTCTGTGGAAGTCTTCTGAGTTAAGTGCAAATACAGCAGAAGCGTCGTCTGATGTATTGAAGTCGAATTGACCGTTAAGCATACCAGAGTTTACATAGCTACTGATAAGTTGTGGGCTACCATAAGATTCACCAACTTGATAGAATGGTTTGTTTTCTGGGATTTCCACTTGTGTTTTGATTTTGTATGTAAGTGTACGCCAGAAGCTTTCTTGAACGTGTTTACATGCATCGTGACGGAAACCGTCTAGATCGTATGTTTTGATCCAATATAGAGCAGAGTCTGTCATGGTTTCTACGATTTCTTTGCGGTCGTAGTTAAGAGTTGGTAAGAAGTCGTCGAACCATGTGGTTAAACGGTGTTCGTTCCATTGTGCAATGTTTCTTGTTCCATCTGGTAAAATAAGTGGAGTACAGATGGTAGGGTCATTTTTGAACATTGGGTGTTCTTGGTGAACGTGGTTTGCTACGTAGTCAAGGATTACGTTTAAGCCATGTTCGTGAGCTGTTTTTGTAAGTTCTTTAAGCTCGTCTGATGTACCAATACGGAAATCTACTTTTGTAGATGAGATTGGCCAATAACCATGATAACCAGAGAATTTGGTTTTAACTGGAGTTTGTTGTTCACCGTATGGTTCTAATGGGTTTTGGTTAAGTGGAGTCATCCAAATAGTTGTGAAACCCATTTTTTCAAAATATCCAGATTTAATAATTTCTGTAATACCTGCTAAGTCGCCACCTTGGTAGTCTGCACGAGGGTCTACGTCTTCGCGGTTCATAGGTTTGTTGTTTTCTGGATTACCATCTTTGAAACGGTCCACCATTAGAGAGTAAAGTACGTCTGCGTGTTTGTCAAAACGTGTGACTTGTTTTACGTCGCTAATAACTTTACCATATTCTAGTGGAACTAAAATATCATTTGAGATGCCAAATTTGTTGGCTGCAATAGCGCGGATATAAGAACGTTTAATGTTTTTAGCTTCTGCAGGGATTGTAATTCCAATTTCTTTTTCAGAAATATAAAGGAAGTTTGCAGGAAGTAGGTAGTTTTCCCAGTAAACATATACTTGCTCTTGTTCGTTGCATAAGCTTAGGAATACTTTTTCGTCGTCAAATGATTCTGTAAGTAGGATAGGAGCATATTGCTGTGTGCTAGGAATATTTAGGATAGAGTTAAATTTACCTGCATTGTTATCTACTTTTTCTGGGTTGGTTTCGTCGTGATTCCAATCGCCATCGCGTACAATTTGGTACATATAAGTGCCTGGGCTCACATTGATAGTAACTTCATAGATACCATCGCTGTTAAGGGTCATGTCTGGGTGGAAACTTGGTACCCAGTCATTCATTTGACCAGCAAGTTGAACTCTATTAAATTTCTTGCCATTAGGATTGTAGCGGAATGTGTAATCTATTTTGTCAGTACGTTTACAGATAATGCTATATGGAACGCCTTCTACCCAAAGGGCAACATTTACAAGGTTTGGCATTTTGATGACATCTAATATAACTTTAGATTTGTCTTCTGATAGTTTTGCCTTAACTCCTTCGAAATCTGAAGTAACTGAGTCTACTTTTGCAATGTCTGTAATGTAATCTAAGGTGTTAAACTCGTTGAAACCAGGAATCAGTGTGATTGTCGAGTTTAAGCCATAGTTGTACTGACTTTTTGCAGGATAATTCAGAGAATTATTGCTGCAAGAAGCTAGTATAACCGCTAGCGCTAATGTTAATAAAAGATTGATTTTTTTCATGGTATTTGATTTTAGTTATTATTTTTTCTCTTTAATTAGGTATACGCTGAATGCACCTAAGATAAGAAGTACACCTGCTGCTACCATCATACCAGATTGGGCAGATAGTGATGATTCTGTGATTAGGGCTACTTCTGCAGTTTTAAGACTAACAAGTGATGTTTTGATAATATTTAGAAGTACTCCTCCAAGTAATGCAGCAACAATTTGAGGTAAACAGATGGTACAATTAAATAGACCTAAAAGTGTACCCATATATTTGCTTCCAGATATAGCATTTGTGATGATAGTAAATGGAATTGCAAGCATTGCAGCCCATGCGGCACCGATCAAGGCGTATGATATTAAAAGTGTATATTGGTTTGAGATAAACATACTAGAGATGAAACCAATTGCACCTACAAGTAGTGATATGATATATGCGCCTTTCATTGTAAAGCGTTTTTCTAGAATAGGGATAAGTGTTGCCCAAATCATAGAACCTACTGCTTGAATAGCAAAGCAAACACCTACCCAGTTACCAGCATCTTGGAATGCAGAATCGGATGCATTGTTACCGTCCCAACCGAAACATTGAGAAGCAATAGCTCCGTTTGAATATGTCCACATAAATAGGAATGCGGCCCAACAGAAGAATTGTACAAGACCTACTGTTAAGAAGGCTGAAAGAATATTTGAATTGTTAGATTTTTCTTCTTTGGTGTTTTCTTTTGTATTTTCTTCTTTTTTGTTTAATCCATGGAATTCTGCGTATTCTTTTGGATTCATTTCTTTAACAGCAATAAATGTGTAAAGAGAGCAGATGATAAGAAGACCTGCGCCCACATAGAAACTCCATTTTACAGTGTCAGGGATTGTGCCTTCTGGAGCAGTGTTAGATATGCCAATCCATGTTCCAATCAGTGTAAAGAAGAAAGGGAATAGATATCCAGCAAGGCTACCAGCGTTGCAAAGGAATGATTGGATAGAATATGCTAGGCCTTTTTGTTCTTCGTTTACGATGTCTCCAACCATCATCTTAAATGGTTGCATTGCAATGTTTATTGATGTGTCAAGGAACATTAGTGAGAATAAGCCAAACCACATAGCAGAGTTTAAGCCTAAATATAAGCCTTGCTCAAAGGTAAAGTCTCCTGCGTTAGGCAAAAGAATCATCACTGCAACAGCGATTAATGCTCCGATAAGAAGATAAAATTTTCTTCTTCCAAAAAATGGTCCCAACCATGTTTTGTCTGATAGGATTCCAACTATAGGCTGGACAATCATACCCATAAGTGGAGGTAGAATCCAAAAGAATGAAAGTTGGTGTGGGTCTGCGCCCAAGGTTGCAAAAATGCGGCTTATGTTTGCGCTTTGAAGTGCATAAGCTATTTGCACGCCAAAGAATCCAAAGCTTAAGTTGAATAATTTAGCAAAAGATAAATTTTTTTTGTTGCTCATAATTATAAGGTTTATTTTAACTCAACAATAAGGGCAGATTTGCCTTCGATTGTAAGACCATCTGCAAGATTAAAGGTTTCGCCAGTAACAACGTCTTTTGCTGAGGTGAAATCTTTAATTACTTCGGCATAGCGTTCTAATGTGATTTTCTTGTCGGCATTGCCATTGTTGAAAATACATAGTACGGTTTGCTCGTCGTTGTAACGCGCATAGAAATAAATGCCGTCGTATGGAATGAATTGTTTCATTTTGCCATTGTGAAGAGCAGATGCAGTTTTTCTATAATTTAGAAGAGCGCGAGTGTAATCGAAGATTTCGTTTTCTTCTGCTGTACGTCCTTCTTTTGTGAATGCGTTGCGTTCATCTTCAGCCCAACCTCCAGGGAAGTCGAAGCGGTGACCTTCGTAATTTCCAGGGATACCATCAATCATGATTTCTGTACCAGCATAGATTTGTGGATAACCACGGGTGGTAAGAAGCATAGCAATGCCCATTTTATATTTGTTTACATCACGTTTAACGGCTGTAGAGAAGCGGTCAATGTCGTGATTGTCAAGGAAGTTCATAATATTATCTACGTCTGGGTATGCAAAGTCTTGTGCATAGTGAGTATAGAAACGTGGAAGACCAAAGTCCCAGCTTTCTTGTTCGTTGAATGCTGCGTGTAGGTGGTCTTTTAATACAAAGTCCATTACACTAGGAAGTTGTGAGTCAAATCCGTCTTTATTGTTGTTGCCAGATTGATAATAAGCAATTTCAAGTGGAGATTTTACCCAGCATTCGCCTACAATATTCATATTTGGATATTCGTTGCGGAATGTTTTTACCCAATCTGCTGCCACTTGGATGTCGTTGTATGGATATGTATCTACTCTAATACCATCTACATCTGCGTATTCAATCCACCAAATATATGCTTGTGAAAGATAACGGAAAAGTTCTGGATTTGTAAGGTCTAAGTCTGGCATATTGCCTGCGAACCAACCGTCTTTAAGTATTTTTTTATCAATTTCAGAAGCATGTGGGTCGGTCCATGCTGTCATACGATAGTTTGAACCAGTGTAGGTAGGCCATTTGTGGAACCAATCTTCAGCTGGAAGGTCTGCACACCACCAGTGTGAGCTACCGCAGTGGTTTGGAACTACGTCGATAATAAGTTTTAAACCATATTTATGACAGCTGTCTGCTAGGTTTTTGTAGTCTTGGTTTGTGCCCATACGTGGGTCAACTTTGTAGTAGTCGCCAGCAGAGTAGTGTGGGTATGAGAATTGTGTGTCGTTGTTGTCGAAGAAAGGAGTAATCCATAGAGCAGTACAACCTAGGTCTGAAATATATGGTACTTTGCTAATTACACCTTTTAAGTCGCCACCATGACGCTCGCCAAGGTCTGAACGGTCTACTTTTTGATGATAACCTTTTACGTTGTCATTTTTAGCATCTCCGTTTACAAAACGGTCTGGCATAAGAAGATAAACAGCATCTTTTGAAGAGAAACTTTCTCTAAGTGCAGAATTTTCTTTTCTAGCCTTTAACTCGTATTTATAAGAAGCCACTCTTTTTTTGCCTTTCATAAAACGAATGTTCATAGTGCCAGGTTTTGTGTTTGGCTCTATGTTTACATAAAGAAAGATGTAGTTTGGATTGTCAGTTAAAACTTTTCTGCTAATACTTACACCTTCGTAATTAATTTCTGGTTCTGTTTCAGAAATATTCTTTCCGTGGATGCAGATTTGGAGCTCTTTTTGTGCCATACCTACCCACCAGTTAAGTGGCTCTACGTGCTGAATTTTGTAGCATGTTGCAAAACAACTGCCAAAAAGTCCTAATGCTAAAAATAAAAGTAAAGATTTTTTCATTTATGTTAGTTTATTTAGTTGATTCTCTTTTGACTAGGCTAGTGCGGATGACACTATGGTTAACTTCGCGCATAGCATTACCGTTTTTAATTCTATTTACTAGAAGTGTGCATGCTTTTACCCCCATATCGTAGCCATTTTGTTCAATAGTGGTAAGTGCAGGGTCGCAAGCTTTTGCTACAACACCGTCGCCGAAACCGCAAATAGAAATATCTTCTGGTACAGTAAGTCCACATCTTTTTACTGCGTAAAGAACTCCAGATGCAGTGTCGTCATTGATACAGAAGAATGCGTCTGGACGATTTTCCATTTTTAGGACTTCTGGTGTAAGCTTGATTGCTTTTTCTTTGGTATCGCACTCAAAAATTAGGCTTTTGTCAATAGGAAGAGAGTGAGAGCGTAATGCATCAATATAACCATTTTCTCTGTTTTTTGAGATTTCCATATTTGATGGAGCTGAGAAGAATGCAATGCGTTTGCTTCCGCCTTTAATCAAATGCTCCACAGCCATATATGCACCATTGTAGTCGTCGGTAACTACGCGGTCTGTTTTTAGTTCTGGGCAAATACGGTCAAAGAATACAAGTGGAATATTTTCTTCCATTATGTCTTTGTAGTGAGTGAAATCTGTAGTAGATTTTGAAAGAGATGCAATAACACCGCAAACACGAGCAGATTGAAGTGTTTCTAGACATTTTACTTCTTTTTCAAAGTCTTCTGATGTTTGACACATAATTACAGAAAGACCATTTTGATTTGCTGTGTCTTCAATACCTGCAAATACACTTGAGAAGAAATGGTGCACAATTTCTGGAACTATCACCCCAATGATGTTAGTTCTTTTGGTTTTAAGAGAAAGAGCAATGGCATTTGGTCTGTAATGATGCTCTTTTGCGTATTGATTAACTAATTCTTTAGTTTTTTTGCTAATGTCAGGATGGTCCTGAAGAGCTCTTGATACAGTTGAAATAGAGATATTAAGAGCTTTTGCGATGTCTTTAATAGTAACTTGCGTTTTCATACTCTCCAGATATTATATGTTTTTTCAAACGTTTACGTTTTTTAACAAGTTACAAAAATATTCTTTTTTTCTGAGAATATCAACTTTTGTTTCTTACTTTTTTATATGTTTTGTATGTCTAAATAATAATTAACAAAAAACATTGCTTTTTAGGGGTGGTTTTAATGAAAATTTAGATGGTTATTTGGTGATGCGGTTATTGAAGTTTATTGAAATTTTTATTATCTTTGCACATTATTATTAAAAGAAAAAAGAATAATTAACTAAATAATAAAACTATGGCAAAAAAAGCATTATTAATGATTTTAGATGGTTGGGGTATTGGCAATAAAGGAAAAGCCGATGTTATTTTTAATACTCCAACTCCATATTGGGATAGCTTAATAGCAAATTATCCAAATTCACAACTAGCAGCTTCTGGCGAAAATGTTGGTCTTCCTGATGGACAAATGGGTAACTCAGAAGTGGGTCACTTAAATATTGGTGCAGGTCGAGTGGTTTACCAAGACTTAGTAAAAATCAACAAAGCATGCCAAGATAATTCTATTCTACAAAATCCAGAAGTGGTGAAAGCATTTTCATACGCAAAAGAAAATGGTAAATCTGTTCACTTAATGGGCCTTGCTTCAAATGGTGGTGTGCATAGTTCATTTGATCACTTATTTAAACTATGTGATATTGCTAAACATTATGAAATAGAAAATACCTTTATTCACTGCTTTATGGATGGTCGTGATACAGACCCTAAGAGCGGTAAAGGTTTTATCGAACAATTAGATGCTCATACCAAAGCTTCTGCTGGTAAAATTGCTACAATCGTGGGTCGTTATTATGCTATGGACCGTGACAAACGTTGGGAACGCGTGAAAGTGGCATACGACTTGCTTGTAAACGGTGTTGGCGAAGCTGCAACTGATATGGTGGCTGCTGTGGCTAAATCATATGAAGAAGGAGTTACCGACGAATTTATCAAACCAGTTGTTAATGCAAATGTTGATGGTAAAATTAAAGAAGGTGACGTAGTTATTTTCTTCAACTATCGTAACGACCGTGCAAAAGAATTAACAATAGTACTTACTCAACAAGATATGCCAGAGGCAGGAATGAATACTATCCCTGGTCTACAATATTATTGTATGACTCCATATGATGCTTCATTTACTGGTGTTAATATCTTGTTCGACAAAGAAAATGTTCAAAATACTCTAGGTGAATATCTTTCTTCTCTAGGTAAAAAACAATTACACATTGCAGAAACAGAAAAATATGCTCACGTAACATTCTTCTTCAATGGTGGTAGAGAAACTCCATACGAAGGTGAAGATCGTGTACTTATCAATTCTCCTAAAGTGGCTACATACGACCTTAAACCAGAAATGAGTGCGTATGAAGTGAAAGATGCATTAGTTGCAGAAATTAATAAAAATGTATATGACTTCATTGTTGTGAACTATGCAAATGGTGATATGGTTGGTCACACAGGTGTTTATGAGGCTATTGAAAAAGCAGTAGTTGCTGTAGATAAATGTGTAGAAGAAACTGTTGAGGCTGCAAAAGCTAACGGTTATGAAGTTATCATTATTGCCGATCACGGTAATGCAGACAATGCTGTCAATGAAGATGATAGCCCAAATACAGCTCACTCATTGAATCCAGTTCCTTGTGTTTATGTAACAGAAAATAAAGAAGCTAAGGTTAGCGATGGTATTTTAGCTGACGTAGCACCTTCTATTTTAAGCATTATGGGCTTGGAACAACCAAAAGAAATGACCGGAAAAAATTTATTAGGATAAAAACTTGCAAATTATTTTGTAGTTAAGAAAAATATTTTTACCTTTGCAGTCCGAATATTGTAAAAGAAATAAAAAAGTAAAAATATAATCCTTATGAAACGTACATTTCAACCTTCTAACAGAAAGAGAGCAAACAAACACGGTTTCCGTGAAAGAATGGCAACAGCTAATGGCCGTAGAGTATTAGCAGCACGCCGCGCTAAAGGCAGAAAAAAATTAACAGTATCTGACGAAGCTGCTCTAAGAAGATAATTAGAATCTGAAAAAATAAAAGGACTGCATATTTAAATATGCGGTCTTTTTTATTATAATAGTATTATGATAACATTTTTAATCTGTTTTGTGATTCTGGTAGTAGCATACTTTACTTACGGAAAGTTTGTAGAGAATATTATGCAACCAGATGCAGATAGAAAAACTCCTGCTTATACGATGAATGATGGCGTAGATTATGTGCCTATGCCAGCTTGGAAGATGTTTATGATTCAGTTTCTAAACATTGCAGGCCTTGGACCTATCTTTGGGGCTATAATGGGTGCAAAATTTGGTGTCTCTGCATATATTTGGATTGTGGTAGGTTGTATTTTTGCAGGTGCAACACACGACTATATAGCAGGCATGCTGTCGTTGAGACATGATGGCGAAAGTCTTCCAGAGTTGATAGGTATATATCTAGGTAAGGGAGTGATGAACTTTGTGAGAGTGTTCTCTCTTTTGCTTATGATATTGGTAGGTGCGGTGTTTACTAGCGGACCTGCAGGATTGTTGCAAAACCTAACAGGAATGGAGTCGATGTGGTGGATATTAATTATCTTTTCCTATTATTTGTTGGCATCTATGCTTCCAATAGACAAACTTATAGGTAAAGTTTATCCTATATTTGCTTTTGCTCTTATATTTATGGCTATAGGTGTTTTGACTCAATTGTTTGTGCAATGGCCTACACTTCCAGAAATATGGGATGGGGTGGCAAATACACATCCAAAAGCAGATAGTGTACCTATATTCCCAATGCTATTTATAAGCATAGCTTGTGGAGCTATATCTGGTTTTCATGCAACTCAGTCTCCTATGATGGCACGTTGTATGACAAACGAAAAACAAGGACGTCCTATTTTCTATGGTGCTATGATTGTGGAGGGTATAGTGGCTTTAATTTGGGCTGCGGCTGCGAATTATTTCTTTCAAGAGCATGGAATGGCAGAAAATAATGCAGCTGTGGTAGTAAATGATATTACTAATCATTGGTTAGGTAAGTTTGGTGCTGTACTTGCTATTTTGGGTGTGATTTTTGCACCTATTACCTCTGGAGATACCGCATTGCGTTCTGCAAGACTTATTGTGGCAGATATGTTTAAAATGCAACAAGAGAAAATATCAAAAAGATTGGTTATTTGTATTCCACTATTTGTAGTTACAGGATTAATCTTGTGGTATAGCTTAACTGACGCCGAAGGTTTTAATGTGATCTGGCGCTATTTTGCGTGGTCGAACCAAGCACTTTCTGTGTTTACACTATGGGCTGCTACTGTGTTTTTATATACATTTAAAAGAAAATATGTAGCCGTGACGCTGATACCTGCAATATTAATGACCCTGGTAACAACTTCTTATATTCTAATAGCTCCAGAAGGTTTGCGTTTGCCATACAATGTAGGGCTGATAATTGCTTCTGTGGTGGCTTTAGCGTTAATTGGGATTTTTATATACAAAACTAGAAAATTAAATAAATAAAATTATGTTATACGAACCAAAGCATGTAGCCTTGTGTATGGACGAGGCTGAAAGAAAAATAGCTTTAGAGTTTTCTGAAGGTTATAAAGAGTTTTTGAATGTGGCAAAAACAGAACGCGAGTCTGCTGCATACGCAGTGAGAGTGGCTGAAGCTGCAGGTTACAAACCATATACTTGGGGACAAGCACTAAAAGCAGGTGATAAAGTTTATTATCTAAACAGAAATAAATCTGTGATCTTAGCAGTAATTGGTACTGAAGATATTGCAAAAGGTGTAAACATTATGGCAGCTCACATAGATACTTGCCGTTTGGACCTAAAACAAAATCCACTTTACGAAAGCAATGAAATTGCTTATTTTAAGACTCACTATTATGGTGGTATTAAGAAATATCAATGGGTGGCAATTCCACTTTCATTGCATGGTGTGGTGATTTTGTCTAATGGTGAAAAACATGAAATATGCATAGGTGAAGATGAAAACGACCCAGTATTTTATGTAACAGACCTACTTCCACACCTTGCACAAGACCAAATGAAACGTGCTGCAAATGAAATTATTAAAGGTGAAGAACTAAATATTCTTGTAGGCTCTCTTCCGCTAGAAGGTACAGAGAAAAACGCTGTGAAAATGCAAGTGCTTAAACTTCTAAACGATAAATATGGTTGGTGCGAAAAAGACTTCTTGTCTGCAGAACTAGAAGCTGTTCCTGCGCTTAAAGCAAAAGACGTAGGCCTAGACCGCAGTATGATTGGTGCGTATGGTCACGACGATAGAGTTTGTTCATACACAGCACTTCAAGCGATGCTTGAACTTGAGAATCCTACTCGCACTGCAATTTTGGTGTTAGCCGACAAGGAAGAAATTGGTAGCATGGGTAATACTGGTCTTGAGTCTGCATATATGCGTTATTTCATTGAAGATATTTCTGAAACTCTAGGTGCAAAACCTCGCGTGGTATTCTCAAATTCTCAATGTCTTTCTGCCGACGTAAACTCTGCATACGACCCAACTTTCCCAGACGTATTTGAAGCAGCAAACTCTTCATTTATGAATCGTGGTGTGGTTATTACCAAATTTACTGGTGCTAGAGGTAAGAGTGGTTCTTCTGATGCTAATGCAGAATTTATAGCTGGTCTTCACTCTAAACTTGATAAAAACAACGTGGTTTGGCAAACTGGCGAACTAGGTAGAGTAGATTTAGGTGGTGGTGGCACCGTGGCTGCTTATATTGCAAACCTAAACGTAGATGTAGTTGACGTGGGCGTGCCTGTGCTTTCTATGCATGCGCCATACGAGGTGGTATCGAAGATGGATGTGTATATGACATATCGCGCATTTAAAACATTTGTGCAATGAAAATAGGTATTATCGTAGCGATGGGGAAGGAGTATGAATTACTTCAAGGAATAAACTTCCCTCAGCATGAAATAAAACTAGTTCGTAGCGGGATAGGCAAGGTAAATGCTGCCATCTCTGCTATAGAACTTATAAACGACTTTAATCCAGACCTAGTAATTAATAGTGGTGTGGCAGGTGGTATAGATACTTGCCTAAATGTAGCCGACTTGGTTATTGGTACTGAAACTTGCTATCACGACTTTTATGCAGGTGAGGTGTCTGACCATTTAAAAGAACTTGGTTTTGAGAAGTTTATCTCTGGTGACGAAAAGGTAGTTGAGGTGGTAAAAACGTTAGCTGAAGGTAGAAAAGATGTGAAATTTGGTCTTGGATGTACTGGCGACCAATTTATTACTACAAAAGAAGAACTTTTCAAGATAAAAGAGAACTATCCTGAGGCTCTTTTTGTGGATATGGAGTCTAACTCTATAGCTCATGTGTGCGCGAAAATGAATAAACCATTTGTGAGTTTGCGTATAATAAGCGATACTCCATGGGTGGAAGACCATGCAGAGCAATATGCATCTTTCTGGACAGATGCTCCACAAAAGAATTTTGAATTATTAAAATCAATCTTACAAGCTTTATAGTTATGCATCAATTTTATGCCCCAGATATAGAGAAAAATCCAGTGCTTCCTGCAGAAGAGTCGCATCATGCTGTAAGGGTGTTGCGTTTGCAAGCAGGGGATTCTGTCTTGGTGTTGGATGGTAAGGGGAAAACATTTTTGGCTACTATTTCGGTGGCAGATTCAAAAGCATGTATGCTAAATTCTTTGCAGCTCCAAAAAGAATCTAAAAGTAGGGGCTATAGACTACACATTGCTATAGCTCCTACCAAAAATATGGATCGTTTGGAATGGTTTGTAGAAAAGGCAGCAGAGATAGGCATTGATGAAATTAGTCCTATTTTCTGTAGATTTTCTGAAAGAAAAGTGCTTAAGAATGAGCGACTTGAAAAAATTCTTGTATCTGCTATGAAGCAATCTATTCAGCCTTTTTTGACCAAATTGAACGAGCCTCAAAGCATAAAAGACTTCCTAAAAAATGCTACTGCAGACCAAAAATTTATAGCACATTGCCATGAGGCAGATAAGAAACTGCTTTCTCGCACTGTGGAGGCTGGCAAAGAAGTACTTATTTTAATTGGACCAGAGGGTGATTTCTCTGAAGAAGAAGTACAGCTTGCCATGGAGAAAGGCTTTATTCCAGTAAGCTTAGGTGAAAACAGACTCAGAGTAGAAACCGCCGCCCTATATTCTTGCGCCACAGTTGCGTTAATTAATGAGCTAATATAATTTTAACTTCCACTCCTTGAACATAGTCATAAGTTGTGGATTCTTCTCATTCATTAGTCTTGCTTTCTCTTTGGCTGTGAGGCTGAGGTTGTTTGCTGCAGATTTATCAAGATTTATAACAACATTTATGTAATCGTTCTTTACGTCGTTGCATAAGTGTTGTTTTAGTAAATCCATGTTTTCTTGTAGTTTGTGTTCTACAATACTACTGGTAACGGTAACTTTTACTTCTGTACCGTTTATTTCTGGCTCTTTACTGAAAATATAGTGAATATCAGGTAGTTGTGGTATTCTTTTTGAGAATGTTAGCCAAGAAGCACCTAGCTGGTCTGCTGTGAAGGTGTTGTTTCTTAAGTTTTGGTTTTGGGCATTGTTGTCTTCTGCACCTGCGTTTCTGCCAAGCAAAAGTTTGCTTAATTTTCCTTTGTTGTCACTATTTATAATAGTGGTTTTCTTTGGTGGAGCAGGGGCTTCCTCTGCTTTTGGCATTGGAACTGTAGGCATAGGTTTTGGTTGCGCAGATTGAGTCTGTGCTTGTTGGGTTGCTACAGCATTTACAGTAAAGAATGGTAGAATAGCAGATTTGTTATTTTTCTTCCTTAGGAATTTACTTTTTTTTTTACATCCATAAGTTGACACATACGGATGATAAGAAGTTCTAGTAGGAGTCTCTTGTTTTTGCTTTGTTTGTATTCAAGCTCAGCTTGGTTACAAAGTTCTAGTGCGTCAAGAAGGAAATCTTGAGGAATAATTTCTGCTTGTTTTAAGTATCTTTCTCTTATGCCTGCACCCACGTTAAGCAAACTAGCTGTTTCTGGATTTTTACTTACAAGTAGGTCACGGGTGTGTTCTAGCATACCAGATATGATATTGCCTACTTCAAAACCTTTGTTCAAAATTTCGTTTACTAGGATAAGCGCAGGAGAAATCTGCATATCAAAGCAGTTTTGAGTTAGTTTGAAGTAGTAGTCGTAGTCTAGAATGTTTAGGTTTTCTACTACGTTTTTGTATGTGATGTTTTTACCGCAGAAACTTACTACTTGGTCGAAAGTAGAAAGAGCATCGCGCATACCACCGTCGGACTTCACTGCAATCACGTTTAGAGCGTCTTCTTCTGCAGTGATACCTTCTTTTTCAGCTATGCTTTTTAGATGATTTACAGTGTCGTTTACGCTAATGCGATTGAAATCATACACTTGGCAACGAGAAAGAATAGTTGGAAGAATCTTGTTCTTTTCGGTAGTTGCAAGAATGAAAATAGCATATGAAGGTGGCTCTTCAAGTGTTTTAAGGAATGCGTTGAACGCTGCTTGAGATAGCATGTGCACCTCGTCGATGATATATACGCTATACGAGCCCATTTGAGGTGGGATGCGTACTTGGTCTACAAGTTCACGTATGTTTTCTACGCTGTTGTTTGATGCAGCGTCTAGTTCGTGGATGTTGTATGAACGACCTTCGTTGAATGCGATACAAGATTCACATTTGTTGCAAGGCTCACTTGAAGTAGTGTCGGTGCAGTTGATAGCTTTTGCTAATATACGTGCAGTAGTGGTTTTTCCTACACCACGTGGACCGCAGAAAAGATATGCGTGAGCTATTTTTTTAGACTCAATGGCATTTTTTAGGGTAGTAACCAAAGAAGATTGACCCACAACCATATCAAAGGTGGTAGGACGATACTTTCTAGCTGATACTATAAAATTTTCCATAGAGTCGTGCTTAATTTTTTGCTATCGCAAATGTAGTGATTTTTTTATTTATTGCAAAAAAACATAAGAGAGATTTGTTAACAAAAAAATCCGCAGTCGTGGTTGGCTGCGGATTGGAGATGCGGACACTGCGCACAGTGTCCCTACATTTTTTATAACAATTATTTAATCATCACTTTAACAATGTCGTTTTCTATAGATACAAGGTAAACACCTGGTTGTAGACTGCCGTTGAATGATGTTTAAGGTAATACTGCACGTACAGATAGCCCACGATAACGTGAAAAATTTCTTTCACCTGTTCCTAAGTTGTTGAAATTAAAAACGCGCGAACTGTTATTATAATAACGAGAACTACTCCAATAGTCTCCACATACTCCTGCATCTATTGTGCTAGAATAATCTTTGAATCCTGCTGCAGGAAGGAATATCGATTTCCCATTTTGTTTGCTAGTTACCTTACATCCTCTTACACCGTTAACTGTAGTCCATGTCCAAGTACATTTTGTGCGAAGTTCATCTTGTTCTTCTTTAGTAGGCATTCGCCAATCACCTCCCCAGTTTACGTTTGCTGCATCCTTGTTTAGTGGTAATGTGGCAGGATTACTTGAATAATAATAGTTAGAACTTTTATAACTAGACTTAGGTGAAGTTTCTCCCCAAGCATAATAATTACCATAATCTTCTGGTGAGGTTGCACCTATATTCATTGTTGCCCATTTTACAGAAAGTCCCAAATCGACATATTGATAACCATTTGCATCTGATCCTCCTTGTCCTATATCTTCTAATGAAGCATACCACTTGCCATTGTAATAGTATGGTTTAGATAGGTCTATTTCTAAGTCATCTGTTTGCTCAAGAGAACGCCCGCTATTAAATATGATATAATTAACATTATATTCAAAGATGTCATAAGACCAGATTTCGTAACCATTATAGTTTAGACCTATTTCTAAAGTAGCTTCTTCGCCTGGCCATGAAAGGACTCCAGCATCTAGACCGCTTCCATATTCTTCACTGTCATTCCAAATATATGCATATACTGTATTCCATTCTGGTGTGTTTACGAAATATAATTTGTTTGACTTTGGTTCAGTGAGTTCGAAACTTTTCTCATCTCCATAAATTATTCCGTACTCATGTTTTGCATAAGCTCTTACATAATATGTTGTCCCGTAAACTAATTCGGTTAGTTTACATGAGAATGAGCCTAAACCAGAACCATTTTTTACTATATTATCATCAATTGTTGGTTCTGGAGATGTACTATAACAAATACCTCGTTCTGTAACACTAACAGCATTTTCAGAAGCTGTTATGGTGGATGAACATATTACAGAGCTTAAGTTTAGTCTATTGATTGTACCAGTTTCTACTACTGGAAGTTCTAGTGTTTTATACACCATTTCTTCACCATAAACGATAGAACCCTCATCGTCTATAGCATAAGGTCTAATGTAATATGTAGTAATGTAGTACCAAGAATGAGTTCTGATAATACGTATTCAAAAGTACCTAGGCCTGTGCCACATGGGAGAGTCATACTTGAAGTTATATTAGGATTTGTAGTAGTTCCATAACAAAAACCTCTTTCTGTAACATTACATGTGCCACTAGATATAACTTCTGCACTTAATTTAATAGAGTTGATATCTATTATAGTTAACTCATTTGATGTAACTGTAGGAGCAGATTTGGTTCTTATCTCTAGAACTTCGCCATATGCTCCTGAAGAAGATGAATTTTTAGCATAGGCACGTACCCAATATGTAGTGTTTGGCTTAAGATCTGTAATTTCAATTGTATGTTTCCCTTTTGTCATCTTTGAGGCACTAACATAGTAATTTGAATTATATGGTGGAATACTATTTGTAGATGAATATAACACACCTAAATAATCAACTGTAGAACTTTCTGTGCTACCTAATGAGCTAAGTTCTATTTCAACGTTGAAAGAAGTTGTTGTAGCCTCACTCACAGATAATGTTTTGACCCTTGGTGGAGTGGGAGTTGTAAATGAGAATTCTTCACCATAGATTGTGCCGGTTATATTACTTGCAAAAGCCTTGGCATAATATGTAGTAGAGTCTTCTAGACCCTTTAAAATGCAATAAAAAGAAGAATAACCTTTATTTGTTGCATAACATACTCTATCATCAGAAGTTACATCTTGTTTGGTACTATAATAGAAACCACATGTTGCATTAGTTATACTATGGTGTTCCCCATCACTGTATGCAGTTAATTTTGTGTTACCATTTTCAAATCTTACATAACTCTGATATATATTTATGGGATAAATTCTTACTTCTTCTACACATCCCCATAAACATAGGAATAAAGATATAAATGTTATAATAGCGATATGTTTCAAATATTTTTTCATTTTCTTTATTTTTTAAAAACAATAACCAATACCTATTTTAGCTTCAGGGGAATAGGCATCATCATTAGCAATCATAGAGTAACCTGCTGATATAGCAAAACCCTTGATATTTCCCATCAACCCGATTTCAAAGACTACGCCATTATAAACAGTACTATTGTTGAAATATTTTACCCATTGGCCATTGGCTGTTTCACAGAATGCTCCACGGTATCCATATCCCAGACCTGTATATGCGTAAAGTGGAATGCCCATTCTAACAACACCACCTACAGTAGCTTCCAATCGTGTATATTTTATCTCTCCTGTATAAAATAGAGGTCCAGGTCCGAGACCTCCTTCAAATCCCCAACCGTAATAATCGTAATTGCCATTATAATCTGAATCAAATTTGAATCCAAAATTGCTCATTGCACTTACATAGAATCCAAATTGTTTTACTCTTGCATAGGTTAAACCGAAGGCATAGTCTGGAGAGGAAGAAAGTCCCGCATTTGCCATTATAAAATTACACCATGGAATAGAGGCAAATTTAGCTTTCATTTCCTCTTTTTTTCTTTCTCTATTTAGTCTTGCTTGCTCCTTTGCAAGTTCTTTTTCTAATTCTTTTTGAGCTTCTTCCTCATTTTTTAGTTTAAGACGTTCTGCTACAACTTCTTTTATTTGTTCATCTTCCAATCTTGCTTTTTCAGCTCTTTTTTCAGCCTCTATGCGTGCTTTCTCTGCTTCTTGACGTACTTTTTCTGCTTCTAAACGCTTGCGTTCGGCTTCTGCTTCTTGTTTTTTTCGTTTCTCCTCAGCTTTACGCTCCGCTTCTAGTCTAGCTTGCTCTGCTTTCCTTTCGGCTTCGAGCCTAGCTTGCTCAGCTTTTTTCTCAGCTTCTAGCTTTTCTTGTTCTGCACGGATACGCTCTTCTTCCGCCTTCTTCTTTGCTAGTTCTTCTTGTTTCTTGCGTTCTTTTTCCGCTTCTTCTTGTGCTTTTTTCTCAGCTTCGATGCGTTCTAATTCCAATTGTTCTGTCAATGTCATACCATTGGATGGTAAAATAACACTACGTGAAAATTGTGCCAAGCTTATGCTCGACACAATACACAAGAAAGATAATAACAATACTATCTTTTTCATCTCAATAAAATTCTAAGTTTATTTCTTCTTAAATAAGCTAAATATTCCACCTTCTTGTTTTGGTGCTGATGTTGTTTTTCCTTCACCTTTATATTCTAGAATCCATTTGTCTTCTGGAGTTGCATTTCTATAGTTTTGGTATGATGCAGGATAACCTGTAACTGAAATAACTAGATACATATTGGCATCTGTTTGAATCTCTACTATAGGTGCAACTAATACATCTGCATTATTAGATTTAACAGCATTGTTGATTACAATTTGTTTTTCTTTCTCTGCAATAGCATGTATTTCAGCATCAGTTTTTGTGTTAACTTTCACGTTAATACGTTCTGCATAACTAATTTTTTCCTTTGAAACCTTCAAATCTGCTATTAATGGTGCGGTAAACACTGATTGTGTAGGTTCAATTGTTCTGTACTCTACTGCGCTGTAGTTCTTTGCTTTTGGTGCTGCACAAGAACTTAAAATTACTGCCACAATGGCTCCTAATAAAAATAATTTTGATTTCATAATATTGTAAATTTTAATTAATGGACAAAGGTATTTTAAGTTGTAAATATTTGCAAAGCCCTATTTGGCCCTAATTTCATTTGTTGTTAAACACAAAAAGTCGCTATCTTGCACTAGGCAAAACAGCGACTTTTATTTGGTAAAAGCACACAAGATACTACACTAAACGCGTATGTATGTATGTATGTATGTATGTATGTATGTATGTATGTATGTATGTATGTATGTATGTATGTATGTATGCGGCGGCGATGCATCCGTGCATACATAAAGCATTCTTAATATTTAACATTGCATTTCTCATACCCTACAAAAGTAGTAAAGATAAATGGTTTTTACAAATTTTAAGAAATGTTTTTTTGTAGGTGAGTTTATAGTATTGTGAAAAATTCTGTAACTTTGTGAAGTTAACTTCAGTAAAATGAGGAACTATTACTTAGTGCTTGGCATGTGGGTGGGTATGTTTCTGCAAAACTAAAGAGTGAGGAATGGGGTAGTAAGGTTGTAACTCAACTCTCTGAGTATATCCGCTCAAAACGTCCTGATATTAAAGGTTATAGTAGGAGAAATATTTATAATCTGGTAATGTTTTATGATGAATATTCGTCAGATAACTTTACTATGATAGTAGAAAAATATTTGAGTCCTGAATTTGTGCAGACAGCGTCTGCACAAATTCAAATAAGTGAAAATCAGCAGTGTAACGATGTTATTACAATTGGTTTTCTAGAAACTTATCCTAATGCTCCGAGATTTTTCAAAGATACATTGTATGTTGATTTTCTAGGTTACCAACTAAACATAGTGAATCTAAACTAAAATTAGATAGGGATGTAAAACGTTCTAATGAAAATCCTTCTATAGGAATAATTCTTTGTCCAGAATCAGATAAGGTGGTCGTGGAATATGCTATGAGTCGCAGTATGAGTCCTACAATGATAGCAGAATATAAACGCATCCTTATTCCACAAGAGCGAATGCAGAAACAATTCAACGAGTTTTGTCAGTGTTTTGTAGAAGAAAAGGTAAGTAAATAAATATAAGTGAGAAAAAGATAGTGGTGTTCAAGTAAGATTTGGCACCCGCGAGTGCCAAATCTCTATGTCCTATATTTTTTTACAACACCTTCATCAAAAGTTCAAAAATCTTTTCGGTAGATGCAATGTTTAGTTTTTCGTCAGGTGAGTGGACGCCACGTAGGGTAGGGCCAAACGAAATGATATCGAGGGTAGGGTTCTTTTTGTATAGAAGACCGCATTCTAGGCCTGCGTGCATGCATTTTACAATTGGGTCTTTGCCCATAAGCTCTTTGTAAGCTTCGCGGGTAGTTTCCAAGATTTTTGACTCATATTTTGGTTGCCAAGCAGGGTAGGCGTCTGACACTTCTGCAAGGACACCGCACTCGGTAAATGTTTCGTATGTTTTGAAACCTAGGCTAGCAAGGTCTGCTTCAGAGAAACTTCTTTGGCTTGTGGTAATAAGCACTTCATCTTCTAGAGTTTTAATCGATGCTAGGTTTGTTGAGGTCTTTACATAGTTTAGTTCTTTGTTTTCCCATTCTACAATGCCGTGGTCGGCACGGGTGAGAGAGTTGATGATTTTCTCTGTAAGGGCTTTTGTAAACGCTTTTGTGCGAGGACGGGTAGAACCAAGGTCGAACCTCATTTTAGGCTCAAACTCTAGCCAAACGTCTTCCATATCTGCTACGTAAATGTTCCAATCTATTCTTACGTGTTCTCTGTGAGCGTATGGAAGCACAAACACAGCACTTGCTTCGCGAGGAATGGCATTGTGAAGGTTACCACCGTTTATTTCGCAGATTTGAATGCCGTATTTTTCGTGAGTAAGTCTTAAGAAGTCTCCAATAAGTTTGTTGGCGTTAGCTCTTGGCAGGTGAATGTCGCCACCGCTATGACCACCAAGCAGGCCTTTTACTTCTATTTGAATATAAAATTGTGCTATTTGTGGTATATCTTCCTCTTCTTTTTTGAGATGTGCTTTTGTGGTGCAACCGCCAGCACAACCTATGATTAGTTCGTTTTCGTCTTCTGAGTCTAAGTTGATAATAGTTTCTGCTGTGAAGAAATCTTTTTCCATGCGTTCTGCTCCAGAAAGTCCTGTTTCTTCTTCTACGGTGAAGATGCCTTCAATGGTTCTCTTGCCTTTGTACTCTTTCATGGCAGCCATTATCATTGCCATACCTATGCCGTTATCGGCGCCTAGAGTGGTGCCTTCTGCGTGCATCCAACCATCTTTAATGTAAGTTTTGATCCCTTCTTTTTCAAAATCGTGCTCCACATTGTTGTTCTTTTCGCATACCATATCCATGTGTGCTTGCAGACCGATAGCAGGTGCGTTACCAGGACGAGTGATAAGGACATTACCTGCTTTGTCTACCTTTGAAGCGAAGCCTTCTTTAGAAGCAAAATCTAATAAATATTCTCTTATTTTTTCTTCTTTGCCACTTGGACGAGGGATAGAACAAATTTCACTAAAATATTGCCAAATAATCGAGAAGTTTGGTTGAAACGATTGCATAGTGTTTAAAAAAAGTTAAATTCGTGTCAATAATGTTTTATAATCACAAAAATAAGAAAAATGATTTAGAAGAAAAAAGTTTATATCTTATATTTGCATCTTGTTAACACAACTTCCCTATTTTAGCTGAGAAATATTGATGTTTAAGGTTTTTTTATTGATATTGGTTATTTTATTGCCCGCTATTTTATTAATGGGTTATAAAGTTTTTTTTACTAAAGAGGGTAAATTTCCGCCTACTCATGTGGATACAAATCCTGAGATGAGAAAACGTGGAATTAAGTGTGTGCGCACACAAGATAGAGAAGCTAGAAAGAAAGAAAAATTTATAAAATAATAAAGTATGAAAATAATTAAATTATTTGCAGGTGTAGTATCTGCTTTGCTTTTAGTAGCTGCGGTTTCATGTAACAAATGTCCAAATCCTAATTGTCCATTAATGAATGGTGATAGTATTAGTGTTGACAAAGGCATTTCTATAGCATATGTGAAAATGGACTCTTTGCTATTAAATTATAATGCTTATAAGCAAATGAGTGAAGAATTAATCCAAGAAGAAGAGAAGGCTAGATTAAATTTAAACCAAAAAATTGCTGCTCTACAAAAAGAGATGGAAGAATTTAATAATAAACTTCAACACCGTGCATTCCTTAATGAAGACAGAATGATTTCTGAGCAAAACAGACTTGTTAGAAAACAAAAAGACCTACAAGAATTAGGCATAAAAATGGAACAAGAGCTTCTTGTAAAACAACAAAAAATGACAGAGAAACTTAATACAGTTATTGACTCTGTAATTAATAAATATAATGAAGCGGCTGGATTTGATTTTATCTTAACAAACACAGGTAAAGACAATATCCTATTTGGAAATGAAAAATATAATATTACTTCTTCTGTATTGGAAGTTTTAAATGCAGAACCAGAAAAATAATTGAAACTATATAAAATTATAATGGGCGACTTCTTCAAAGAGGTCGCCCATTGTTTTATTAGGATTATTTCTTACGGAGTGAAGGTGGAATATCTTCATCTTCGTCTTCGTCTGCTGTCCATGAGTCCCAGTTTATAATATCAATTTCTGGTTCAGGTTCTACTTCTGGTTCAGGTTCTGCTTCTGGTTCTGGCTCTGGTTTAGCTTCTACTTTAGGTTCTACTTTTACAGTTGCAGGAGCTTTAGGTGTAAAAATATCATCTACGTTTGATGAATCTGCTTTACCTATGCTAGGAATCTCATCTATTTTGAAGCCAGTGGCAATAATAGTAATTTTTAATGATTCTTCTAAGTTGTCATCATAGATGGCACCCCAGATGAACTCAATATCATGACCAATACTATTAAGGAATCTTCTAAGGTGTTCTGTTTCTTTCATGGTAAGTTTGTTTTCCTTAGAAGTGTGGATATTAAGCAGAATACGTTTTGCACCACGGATATTGTTGTCTTTAAGTAGTGGAGAAGCTAAAGCATCTTGAATAGCATCTACTACACGAGTTTCAGAGTTGTCGTTTGAGAAACCGGTGTTCATAATTGCTACACCACTATCTTTCATAATGGCACAAACATCGGCGAAATCGACGTTGATATAACCAGGTTGAGTAATAATATCTGCTATACCTTTTGCAGAATCTGTAAGGATTTCATCGGCTTTTGCAAAGGCATTGCCCATATCTAGGTCTGGGTAAATATTTACCAATTGTTGGTTGTTTATAACAAGTAAAGCATCTACATTTTTGCTCATTTCTTCGATGCCTAGAAATGCTTTTTGTCTTTTTTTCTCCATCTCAAATTCAAATGGAATAGTGACAATACCAACAGTTAGGATTCCTAATTCTTTAGAAATACCTGCAACAATAGGAGCTGCACCAGTACCAGTACCACCACCCATACCAGCAGTGACAAATACCATTTTTGTATTATCAGCCTTCAAAATATCTGTGATTTCTTCTCTAGATTCTTCTGCTGCAAGTCGACCTTTTTCAGGATTACCTCCAGCACCTAGCCCATTAGTCAATTCTTTGCCTAATTGTAACTTTACAGGGATCTTTGATTTTAAAAGGTCTTGATAATCTGTATTAAATACAGCAAAATTAACATCATCTATACCAGTGCCGTACATGTGGTTCACAGCATTGCCACCACCGCCACCAACACCTATTACCTTTATAAATGAATTAGGTTTGCCTGCTTCATTGAATTCTAATGTATTATTGTAGTCCATAATTTATTTAGTTATATTGTTCATCACCGAAAATGGCATCCATACTTTTGTGGATAATTTTTACAAATCTATTGGTAGTTGTTTTTTTTGCTTTTTTATTCTTCAAATTTTCGTCTTTTATGCGGCAGTCTTCTGTTCCATTATTTAAAAGACTAATTAAACATGCATATTTGGCATTGTTGATGTTGATGTCGATAGGAGAGTCTGCAAAACTAAACTTATCTTCTATTTTTACAGAAAGACCTGTCTCGTCACTAATCCACTCTGGTAGGTCATTTAGATAAGAGCCTCCACCCACTAGAATTACACTTCTGCCTGGTTTTGAAAATTCTTCGTGCTTTTTCATTGGGTCCAAGAATCTTAGACAGATGTCTTTTACTCTATCTTGAATCATTTCAGACAACTTCAATGGGGTAGTAAACTTAGCCTCATTGACGTTGGTACTTTTTTCTAGAATGATGCGAGCATTAGGTCTTAATAGTTTTTCTGGTTTTGTAGTACCCAATTTTATTTTTAGCTTTTCTGCATCTTCATATTTAAGATTAAGGAATGTAAGGTCTTTGGTGATATTATTCCCACCAAGTGCAATAGTTCCTCTCACATCTGCTGCATTATTATTTCTTAGAATAAATGAAGTGCACGCTCCTCCAAAATCTATAAGAAGGCAACCAATTTCCTTTTCTGCGTTACTCATTAAAGTGTCTGCCATACAATCCAGTCTATCCAATTTATACACTTTAATGTTTCTGCTTTCTAGTTCTTCTTCTAATTTCTTCCATTCATCAGTGTCATAACCCTTTTCGTTTGAAATAGAAAGATAAATGGTGTGAATCTTAGAGTTTGTTTTGTTTTGAAGTTTCTTAATAATGCTAACAATATGGAACAAAACATCATTAACATTATTAATTCTACCTCTATACATACTTCCATTACGAGTCTTTTCTTCTTCTATCGCAATAATAGAAAGACGATCGTCTGATGTTTTTTCTGATACAGCCCCAACTATCTTATTGGTGCCTATATCAAATGCTGCTATGCGTAAAGTGTCGCTCATATATATTATTTTTTTCTTGTGCAATAGATAATATCGTCGTATTTAAGGTTTACCCTAGAATAGAGAGTGTCACAGTTTCTTTCTGGATATTGTTCGTACCATTTTTTTAGTGTAGAGAGCTTTTCTTTATATTCGCTCATGTCGCCAAGAAGAATCTCTTCTACCCCTTGTTTGCTAATAAGAATAAGTTCTTGGTCAGCAGTTATGTAAATTTGTTTAAATAGAGAATTCCAATATTCGTCTTCCACTAGATATGATATAATATCATAGACCTCTTCTGTGGCTTGAACCTTATCTATTTTGCCAATGGCAATAGGTACTTTAGCTGTGAAATTGCTAGAAGTAGGCATGATTTTTCTATCATTATCTACGTAATATGATTCGTTGTTTGTGAAAACTCTATAAACAGGTTTTCTTTGAGTAATATCTATAAATAGTGTGCTGTCCCCAATATAACATTCTACTTCTTTTGAAAGGCTCATTTTGCTCAGTGTCTTTTCTATTTTATCGGCCTCTTTGTGTGAAATAGGTTTGTTTAGAGGGTATAGTTTATTTCTTTTAAGAACATCTGTAATATCGTCTTCTTCAATGAAATTATATTTGTCATCTATGTCTATGACAATATTTTTACAGACATTTTCATTCTCTTTATTACCAAACATTATAATTGAGAATATACAATATCCTCCCAATATGGCTACAACTAGCCATATCAGTATTGTGTAGATAATATGTTTAGTACTTTCTTTCACTATAATTTATTTAGATATTCTGTAATAGGGTTTACAAGTTGGTCTATATTTCCTGCTCCTATGGTGATAAGAACATCGAAATTGTGCAATTTAAGTTCTTGAAGGCATTCTTCTTTTTTACAAAGTACAGATTTTTTGCCTTTGATTTTTCTGTGTATTAAATTTGATGTTACCCCCTTGATAGGTAATTCTCTAGCTGGATAAATGTCTAGTACTATGACATCGTCTAGTTTAGACAAACTTTCTGCAAATTCTGTATAGAAATCTTTTGTTCTACTATATAGATGAGGTTGGAAAATACCGCATATTCTCTTATCTGGATATAATGCTCTGATTGATTCCACGCAGGCTTTGATTTCTTCTGGGTGGTGAGCATAGTCATCTATATAAACTACTTTTTCATTTTTTACTCTAATGTCAAATCTACGCATGCTACCTTTGAATGTTTGAATAGCCTTTTTGATGGTTGTGTCTGTCATTCCATTTAATTGGGCTATAGCCATAGCAGCAACTGCGTTTTCTACATTGATTTTGATAGGTACTCCTAGTTGTACTTTTTCTATTCTACCTTTGATGCCTACAAAATCAAAATACAGTTCTCCATTTTCTATTACAATGTTTTCTGCATAGAAGTCGGCTTGTTCTGTGCCAGAATATGTGTAAACTTTTACACTTTCTTTTACATTTGGCACCATTTCTATGCCTTTTTTCATTACTAAGACTCCATTTTCTTCTATTAGAGAAGTAAACTCAGAGAATGTTCTAAGTAATTCTTCTTTTGTGCCGTAGATGTCTAAGTGGTCTGCGTCTGTTGCGGTTACAATAGCCATATTAGGCTTAAGTCTTAAGAAAGATCTGTCATATTCATCTGCTTCTACTACTACCTGGTCGCAACTACTTACAATAAGATTTGACTCGTAATTTTTTGAAATACCTCCCAAGAATGCATTCACTCTCTCTGCTCTTTGGTTCAGGATGTGAGAAAGTAGGGTGGATGTGGTGGTTTTGCCATGTGTTCCAGCCACGCAAAGTGCTTTTTTGCCATCTGTAAGCTCGCCTAGGATTTCAGATCTCTTAAGCATTGTGAAATTTCCTTCTTTGAAGAAAACTTTTTCAGACATATTATCTGGAACAGCAGGAGTGTAAATTACCACAGTATTGTCTCTATCCATAAATTTGACAGGAACTAGACTAATATTGTCTTTGTAGTGGATATTTATGCCTTCTTCTTCTAGTTTTTCTGTAAGAGGTGTTTTTGTTAAGTCATAACCTGCCACTAAATGTCCTTGTTTATGGAAATATCTAGCAATAGCACTCATACCAATGCCTCCAATACCAAGGAAGAAATATCTCTTGTTGCTTTCTTTCTTTTTAGCTTTTTTAGGCTGAGGTTTTGTGCTTTTTCTGTTGGAAATAATAGCAGGGTCTGTAATACCTATGGTTTTAAATACCTCTATAGCAATTTGTTCTGCTGCAGCAGGACAAGCAAAGCTAATAATATTTTCTCTTAATGAATTTAATTGTTCTTCGTTTTTTACAAGCTCTAGCATTTGGCCAACTAGTTCTTCTCTAGACTTGTCGTCTGTAATCATAATGGCAGCATTTTTTTCTACTAATGCCATTGCATTTTTTCTTTGATGGTCTTCTGACACATTTGGAGAAGGCACTAATATACATGCTTTTTTAAGAAGGCTTAATTCTGATATAGAACTAGCACCAGCACGAGACACTACAAGGTCTGCTATTGCGTAAGCCAAATCCATATTTGGAATAAAGTCTGAGATATACAGATTTTCTGTTTTAATGCCAGTTTGTGCAGTGAATTCTTCTACAGATTTTCTAATTTCCTCTATATAGAATTTTCCTGTTTGCCAAATTACTTGAATATCCTTGTCGGATGCTATTTTTTCTAAGCCTAATGTTAGACTTTCGTTTATTGTTCTAGCTCCTAAACTACCACCAACCACTAGGATGGTCTTTTTCATAGGGTCTAGATTGAAATGCTTATAAGCTTCTTCTTTTTTATTTAGTCCTTCTAATAGATTTTGTCTTACAGGGTTTCCTGTGTAGATGATTCTATCAGCAGGGAAGAATCTATCCATATTTTGGTATGCAACACAAATTTTATTAGCTCTTTTTGCTAATAATTTATTTGTTACGCCTGCGTATGAATTTTGTTCTTGAATAAGTGTAGGAATACCCATAGAAGATGCTTGCCAAAGTAGTGGTCCGCTAGCATAGCCACCCACACCAATAGCAATATCTGGTTTGAATTCTTTAATTATTTTTTTTGCCTTTCTTATACTAGAAATGGCTTTTGCAATAACTTTTAAATTCTTTAAAGTGAATGAACGATAAAGTCCTTGGATAGGAAGTCCAATAATTTTATAACCAGCCGCTGGAACTTTTTCCATTTCCATACGACCTTCGGCTCCTACAAATAGGATTTCTGCGTTAGGTAATTTTTCCTTTATTGCTCCAGCAATAGATACAGCAGGGAAGATATGGCCGCCTGTGCCACCTCCACTTATTATTACTCTTACGTTATTGGTCATTGTCATTACTTTCTATGGTGTTTACACTATTTTCTGTTTCATTATTCTCGTTTAGTACTCTATTACTTATGTTTATAATAATACCTAAGTAACAGCATGTGAGGATGATACCCATACCTCCACGACTAATGAGTGGTAATTGTTGCCCTGTTACCGGGCCTAGGTGTACTGCTACACCCATATTAATAAATGCTTGAATAACTATTAAAAGGGATAATCCCATTACCATCAGTGCCTGGACGAGATTCTTTCTGTCACATTTTCTTACCACTCGTCCTGCCCGAGCTAGGATGCAGAGGTATAACAATATGGTAATAAATCCACCTATGATTCCCCATTCCTCTATCAATATAGCATAGATAAAATCTGAGAATGCAAGTGGGAGATAATCTCTTTGAGTACTATTGCCAGGTCCGCATGGTTTATATCCCATGGCAATGGCTATTTCTGAGTTTATAATTTGTCTATTCTCGTCTGTAATCTTGTATGTGTCTTTTTCTACGTCTTCGCCAAAGGTCTCTTTTATTATCTCAGTGATACGATTTTCCCATGTGCCAACCCTTTTAAGAATGTATCTATCACTATTGCGATAGCTCTCTGGCATTGCTTTATGTATGCCAAAAATCAACAAGACAAATACTAGTCCAATGCCAATTAATGCCCCAATTTTCTTAATATCTACTTCTGCAATAAGCATCATTAGGATAGAAACTCCCACAAGTATTACTGCAGTAGAAAGGTTTTGTGTGGCAATTAGACCGCAAAAAACTACGATAAATCCTACTAGATACAAGAAACTCTTCATTGGAAATTTCTCTTTAAGTAGAGGGTCGCCTTGTCTATAATTTCTTCCTAATATCTCTGATAAACAGACAATAAGAGCAAATTTACCGAATTCTATGGTTTGCAATTCAAAACCACCAAGTACTAGTGCTCTACTTGCTCCATTTACTTCTTTACCACTTACTATGGTGAGTAATAGTAGAATAATACTCATGAAGACAGCAAAGAAAAATAGAATTCTTAATTTTTCAAAAGGTATTTTTGGTATTACAATAAGTGCTACAGCGCCTATGCCCAAATGTAACATGTGGCTAAAGAATGGACCTAGGTGATTACTGCCTCTGGCGGCTGCATTATATGCAGAGAAACTTATGGCAGAGAACATTTCTACGCCAGAAATAATAAATAGAAGGAGTATTACACCCCATAATATTTTGTCGCCAGTGAATATTTTACTTAAGTAATCTTTCATTATAAAGCTCTTACTGCGTCTTTGAATTTTCTTCCGCGGTCTTCGTAATTTTTAAATAAATCGAAACTTGCGCAGCATGGAGAAAGCAGAACTGTATCTCCTTTTACTGCAACTTTATATGCAGCTTCCACTGCACTTTCTAGAGTGTTACAACTAGTAAATGGAATATTCTTGTTTGCAAAGAAATTTTCTAGTTTACTGTTGTCTGTTCCCATAAAGATAAGGTGATGAACTTTATCTTTAATAAGTTCTTCTATTTCTGTATAGTCGTTGCCTTTGTCGGTGCCACCAAGTATTAAAACTACAGGAGTTTTCATGCTCTCTAGTGCATACCAACAAGAGTTTACGTTAGTAGCTTTTGAGTCATTTACATATTGCACTCCGTTCACTTTGCAAACAGGCTCAAGGCGGTGCTCCACCCCAGAGAAGTTACTTAGTGATTTTCTTATGCTTTCTTTTTCAATGTTTACAGACACAGCAGAAATAGCCGCTGCCATAGAGTTGTAAATATTGTGAGTGCCTTTAATAGCAAGTTCCTCAATAGGCATCATAAGTGGACCGTTTGGTGTGTTGATGCAAAGTTTATCTTCTGTAACGTAGGCAGAACCAGAAGGCACTTTCTTAAGTGAGAAAGGTTTCTTTTGTGCGCGAATGCCAATTTTATCTAGCTCACGTTGTATATTCTCATCGTCGTTCCAATAAATGAATGTATCTTCCTCGGTTTGATTTTGGGTGATACGCATTTTTGCATCTATATAGTTTTGGAACTTATATTCATATCTGTCTAGGTGGTCTGGAGTGATGTTAAGTAGCACGCTAATGTCTGCTTTAAAGTCGTACATGTTGTCTAGTTGGAAACTACTTAACTCGATTACGTAATAGTCGAAGTTTTCTGTTGCCACTTGTAGAGCGAAACTTTTACCCACATTACCAGCAAGACCAACATTAAGTCCAGCCTCTTTCAAGATATTGTATGTAAGCATTGTAGTGGTAGTTTTACCATTGCTACCAGTGATACAAACAGTTTTTGCTGTGTTGTATCTGCCTGCAAACTCTATTTCAGAAATAATAGGTGTGCCTAATGCCATTAACTGTTGGATAAGAGGTGCTTTGGTAGGAATACCAGGGCTCTTAATTACTTCTTTTGCAAGTAAAATTCTGTTTACAGAATGTCCGTTTTCTTCCCATTCTATCTCATACTTATTCAAGATTTCTTTGTATTTGTCTTGAATCTTGCCCGCGTCAGAAAGAAATACGTCAAATCCTTTTACTTTAGCCAAAACTGCAGCGCCTGTTCCACTTTCGCCGCCTCCTAAAACCACGATGCTCATAATTATCGAATTTTTAAGGTTAAAATTGCAAATATTGCTAGCGCAATACCTATAATCCAGAATCTAGTTACTATTTTTTGTTCAGGAATATTCTTTTTTTGGTAATGGTGATGTAGGGGAGACATAAGGAATATACGTCTGCCTGCACCATATTTCTTTTTGGTATATTTAAAGTAGCTAGTTTGTAAGATTACAGATAGATTTTCTACTAGGAATATACCACAAAGAATAGGTAATAATAATTCTTTGTGAACTAATATTGCGAATACGCCAATGATACCGCCCAATGCAAGACTACCGGTGTCGCCCATAAATACTTGTGCTGGGTGAGCATTGTACCATAGGAATCCAACGGTTGCCCCAATAAATGCAGCAGCAAATATTACAAGTTCCTCGCTTCCAGGGATAAATTGAACATTTAGGTAATCTGCAAAAAATACATTTGATGAAACCACAGCCAGAGCAGCTAGTGCAACACCTATGATACTTGAAGTGCCGGCCGCAAGACCATCTATGCCGTCTGTTAAGTTTGCTCCATTTGAACATGCAGTAACAACAAATACGCACATAAATACGAATAGTAACCAACCAAATAGTTCTGCATTATCTCCCATAAATGCTACCATATCGCCATAACCTAAATCATATTCAGAAACAAATGGTATGGTGGTGCTGTTGGATTTAACTGCTTGAATACTAGAGCTTATTACTTCACTATTTGGGTCTAATTGTTCAATAGCTGCTTTGTTTGATGACGTTACGTGCTCTACAATTACAGCGTCTGGGCTAAACCACATTACTAAACCAACAAATAGACCTAGAGTAACTTGACCAATTACTTTAAATTTACCGTTTAATCCGTCTTTGTTTTTCTTGAATACCTTTATGTAATCATCTATGCCACCAATCAAGCCTAGCCATGCAGTGGTTACTAGCATAATTATTAGGTAAATATTTCTCAATCTTCCGAATAATAGACAAGGAAGTAAAATTGCTATTAATATGATAATACCACCCATTGTAGGTGTGTTTTTCTTTTGGTTTTCACCTGCTAGTCCTAGCTCTCTAATGGTTTCACCTATTTGTTTTCTTTTAAGGAAATTAATAATGTGTTTTCCCACTATCATAGAAAGAAATAGTGAGGTGATTAGAGTTATGGCAGCTCTAAATGTTACGAAATCAAATAGACCCGCACCTGGAAAGTCAAAATTTTGTTCTAAAAAACGGAATAAATAGTATAACATATTAGCTTAAAATTATTTCTTTGTCGTCAAAATGGTGTTTAACACCTTTAATTTCTTGATAAGTTTCGTGGCCTTTGCCTGCAATAAGTACCACGTCATCTTTTTCTGCCACAATGCAAGCTTCAAGAATTGCTTCTTTGCGGTCTTCGATACAGGTTACATTCATTTTTTCATCTTCTGTAAGGCCTGCAAGCATATCGTTTATAATGTCTTTTACTTCTTCTTCTCTAGGATTGTCGGCAGTAATGAAAACCTCATCGCTCATTTTCACGGCAATTTTTGCCATCATTGGGCGTTTGCCCTTGTCTCTATTGCCGCCACAACCAACCACGCAAATAGTTTTGCCTGTTTTGTTGATTTCTTTTACTGTATTAAGCACATTTTCTAGTGCGTCTGGTGTATGAGCATAATCAATTACAGCACAAGCACCGTTTTTTAGACGGTAGCACTCAAAGCGTCCGTTTACAGGTTTTAGTTTGCTTAGTGCTACAAGAACTTCTTCTGTAGGAGTGCGAAGTATTTTTGTTACGCCATACACAGCAAGCATATTATATGCGTTGAAGTGACCTATTAGTCTCACGTATAGCTCGTTGTTGTCTATTTTTAGAAGCATGCCATCCATACTTTCTTCAAGCACTTTTGCCTTGAAGTTGGCATGAGTTTCAAGAGAGTATGTATAAACGTTCGCGCTAGAGTTTTGAGTTATAATTTTACCATTTTTATCGTCAGCATTTGTAAGAGCAAAAGCATGAATAGGCAGATTTGTAAAGAAATCTTGTTTTGCTTTTATATAATTGCTAAATGTTTTGTGATAGTCTAAATGGTCCCTAGTTATGTTTGTAAATACCGCACCGTCAAAGTTGATGCCAGCAATACGCTTTTGGTCTACAGAGTGTGAACTAACCTCCATAAACACGTAATAGCATCTTTCTTCTGCCATTTCTGCAAGCAGTTTTTGCAGAGAAAGAGCATCTGGAGTGGTGTGGGTGCTAGGAATAGGTCTACCGTTTATATAATTACAAACAGTAGAAAGAAGACCTACTTTATAGCCAAGTTCTTTATATAGTTCATATAGTAGGGTGGCAATGGTAGTTTTTCCATTTGTGCCAGTTACACCAATTATAATAAGTTTTTCTGAAGGATAATCGTAATAGGCAGAAGCCAATTTTCCTAAACATTCTGTGCTGTCTTCTACTAACACATATGTTACTTCTGGATTGATTTCTGTAGGACATTTTTCGCAGAATATAACCTTAGCGCCATTTTCTATTGCAGTGCCGATGAATTTGTGACCATCCACAGCAACACCATTAATGGCTACGAAAAGGTCTCCAGATGTAACTTTTCTAGAGTCGGCACAGATATTTTTAATATCTACATTTTCGTTGCCGATAATTTTAATGGTAACTATTTCTGCTATTAAATCTGTTAGTAACATAATTAGTGTAATGTTATTGTTATATTCTTTTCGTCTTTTAACTCTGTGCCAGCTGTGATAGATTGGTTTATTATTTTGCCGTATCCCTCAAAATTTACCTTTAGTCCTTTATTTTCAAGTACAAATAAGGCGTCTTCAAGATTCAAACCTGTTAAGTCTGGCATGACATTATCCTCTAGGCTATTTTCTATTTCAGAAATAATGTCTTCATTGTTGTATTTAGTAGCTTTATCTAGAGTCCAATTTTGAGCAAGTTTTAAGCTATCGTTATATTGTCCTTCGTTTAATATATAAGCTTTTTCGGCCAATGTTTTAAATACTGGACCGCAAACAGTGCCAGCACCTCCAGTTTTAGGCTCTCTTACATAAACAATGCATGAATACATTGGTTTATCTGCTGGAAAATATCCTGCAAATGTGATTTGGTGACGTTTTCTTCCTTCGCTATTTAGGTTTGTACCATTTTCAAAAATTTGAGAAGTACCAGTTTTACCTGCAATAGAGAATAAATCAGATTTTATAGCTTTTGCAGTACCTTTGCTCACTACACCCTCTAGAATGCCACGCATGTAATTCAGAGCCTTGTCTGAGTATATTTTTGGGTTGATTACTTCCACTTCTGTGGTGTCTATCATTACTCCACTTCTTTGATATCCCTCTGTAAATAATGGTTTTACCATACAGCCGTCGTTGGCAATGGCATTGTAAATCATAAGGGTGTAGATAGGAGGCATTTGCACTTCATAACCAATAGACATCCATGGTAATGATGTTTTCCACCAGTATTTACTATCCGTGTTTTTAATGTATGGTTTGCCGAAACCAGGTATTTCAAGGTGTATTTTGTTGCAAATTCCAGAACGTTTCAATCCGTCAACAAAGGCTTGAGGATTGTTGCTATAATACTTTTCAATAATTTTAGAAACCCCCACGTTTGATGATTGATGCATAACGGTTGCTACACTAGCTACGCCAAAACCACCATTGCCTCCTTTGCCTTTGAAGTTGTGGTCTTTCATTATTCTATTGGCAAATTGGTAACTACCATCTTCGGTATCAACCTTTGTGCTATCTGTAATAAACCCATCGTCCATTGCCACAAGGAAAGAAAGTGTTTTAAACGTTGAACCTGGTTCTATTTGGCTGTTCATAGCTATGTTTTCACTCTCTGTATAGCTACCATCTCTTTGGCGAATAAGGTTTGAAATAGCTCTAATCTTACCAGTTTTCACCTCCATAAGAACTACAGTGCCTCTACTTGCTTCTGTGCGTTCTAGTTGAGTGCGTAACTCTTTCTCGGCAGTTTCTTGTAGGTCAATATCAATGGTGCTAACGATATCGTAACCATTGATTGGCTCTTTTATAACGATGCTAGTATTACGGCCAGCTCTTTTTCTTTTAATTTCTAATCCTTCTTCTCCACGTAATAAACTATCGTATTCCAACTCTAGGCCGTTTTTGCCTTTGCCTGTTGCTTTATAGAAATCGCCAATGGTTCTAGAAGCTAAAGTTTTGTATGGTCTAACTCTTTCTGATAGTGGATTTACGGCGAGACCGCCTTGGATAGCACCACGGCATAGAATAGGGAATTCTTTTACTTCTAGATAGTCTATATGTGAGATTTTACCTTTGTGTAGTTTATGAAATGCTTTTTTCTTTCTGTTTTTATATGCGTTTCTTAGCTCTTTTTCGTAGACGCTTGCACTTTTTTCTGGGAATTTCTTGCTTAGTGCTTGAGCTAGTTCTCCTACGTGTGTGTCGAAGTAAGTTTTTCCTGTAGTCTTATCTTTTACACCAAAAGCAGCTACTCTCATATCCATAGAAACTTCGTATAGAGGCAATGAACTTGAAAGGAGCCTACCGTCATGTGCTAAGATATTTCCTCTATTTGGTTTTATTGGAGTAGGGGCGGTGATACGTTGTTCGGCAAGTTTTCTTAATTCTTCGCCTTTAACATATTGAATATCTGCAATTTTGTAGATGATTGCACCAAAAAAACAAGCTATTAAAATATAAACTACGTAGAATCTAAAAACAATAGGATTTTTTTCTGTATTCTTTTTGTCTTGGGACGTACCTTTCACTCTGTTGCCTAAAAAAAGCACCAGTAGCATAGAAATGACATAAATGCCGACTGCTATCCAAGGTATCCACTTCATATTATTTTTTCAATTTATAAGGAGGTATAGATTCTTCTATTAGATTTAATTCGTGTTTTTTTATAATTTCTTTCACTTCTTCTATTCTGCTGTTTTCTAGAAGTTCGGCTTCTGTTACCATGCAGATATATTTTTCATTTGTAAGTTCTTTGTTTAGCTCGCTTATTCTCCTCACTTGTTGCTCGCATGTCATACGATTATCCATATAGATAAAAATAAAGCATAGCGAGAATAATAGGAGTGGAAATTGTCTCTGAATAATCTTTTTGGAAAGAATATCTCCAGTAAGAATATCTTTGAAAGAACTTTTTTTGATTTCCTTGATATCTTCGCTCTCGTTAATAATATTTTTTACTTTCTTTTTTATCATATTTTTGTTGCGATGCGTAATTTGGCGCTTCTAGAGCGAGGGTTTCTTTCAATTTCTTCGTTAGAAGGGATAATCATTTTGCCTACAGCTTTAAGTGGTGCTTTGTTGTTTCCAAAAAAGTCTTGTTCACTTTCTCCTGTAAAATTTCCCGTTTTAAAGAAATTTTTAACTAATCTATCTTCCAATGAATGATAGGTGATAACTGCAAGGCGACCACCTTTTTTAAGTACTTTTTCTGCACTCTTAAGCATTCCTTTAAGCACTTCCATTTCTTGGTTAACTTCTATTCTAAGTGCTTGAAAAATAGGAGCTAATTGTTTTTTATCTTTGCCTAAACAAGATTCTATTATCTTTACAAGTTGAAAAGTATGAGTGATTTCTTGTTTTTTTCTTTCTTCCACAATTCTTTTTGCAAGTTTTCTTGCTTGTTTTATCTCTCCATAGTAATAAAATACATCGGCAAGAGACTCTTCTGAATATTCGTTTAGCACTTCTATAGCAGAAAGTGGGGCAGATTGGTTCATTCTCATGTCTAGTTTTTCATTAAATCTAAATGAAAAGCCTCTTTTTGCTTCGTCGAAGTGATGAGAAGACACTCCTAAATCGGCCAAAACTCCGTCTACTTCTTCCACTTCGTGATAACGCATAAAGTTTTTTAAGTATCTGAAGTTTGAAAGTATATAAGTGAATTTAGAGTCTTCTGGTGCGTTTTTTAGTGTTTCAATATCTTGGTCTAGACCAAACAAATGTCCTTCTTCTTCTAGCCTAGAGAGTATTTCCCTAGAATGGCCTCCACCACCAAAGGTAAGGTCTAGGTAAATTCCGTTAGGGTTAGTAACTAACCCATCTACGCTCTCCTTTAAAAGAACTGGTACATGATATGTATTTTCGTTTTGCATTTACGAATACAAATAAAAGATTAATTTTTGTGGATTGTTCGCACAAGTATTATTTTTCCGACAGGGATGTTTTCATAAGATTTTCTATCTCTATAGAAAAATCTCCGTCGCTCACGAACGTTTCTTCAACCTTGTCTATAGGCCAAATTTCTATAGTGGTAATTTTGCCTAAGAATTTTATTCCACCCTTAATATCAAGACTGTTAAGGAGGCGTTTAGGGAGTAGCATTCGTCCATTTTCTTCAAGCTCGATATAGTCAGCATCTGCAACAAATTGTCTGAAAATCTGATCTTCTCGTTTGTTCCATGGACTCAGGCGTTGGCGTAGTTCGGTTACTGTTTCTTCCCAAGAGTTTTCTGGGTATAGTACTAAGCAGTTTTGGAATACGTCTTTTCTTAAGTAGAATGAAGTACAACCATCCAACTGGTGTCTAAAAGAGGCTGGCAAGAACGCTCTGCCCTTGCTGTCTAGTTTGCCTTCGATATTTCCAGTTAATGGTCTCATTTTTCTGTCTCTTATAATTACGATGTAAAATTATAGAGTTTTTAGACATTTTGCAACTTTTTTAGACATAATTCTCCACAAAGTTATCAACAATACAAACGCAAAATTTGTGAAGAGATGCTTTTGTGTATACTTCCGATTTGTTAAAATTTATTTTAAAAATAGTTGAGATATGAAATATATGTTTTATATTTGCATTTTAGTTTATGGTAACACAAGTCAATTTGCGTAAAATGCTAGAGGATAAAATGCGTCGCAAACCAAAGAAATGGTTGGTGGCATTAGTCCGTTGGGTTCTTATCGAAGAATGGTTAAACAAGCATATGGCCATGATTGGAGACAAGGAAGGGGTGGATTTTATGCAAGGTGTGGTAGATGTGTTAGACATAAAAGTAGAAGTAAAAGGAGAAGAAAATCTGCCAAAAGCAGGCACTCCTTATATGTTTGTGTGTAATCACCCTCTAGGTGGAGCAGATGTGGTGTCTGTGGCTTCTGTGGTGGGCAAACATTATCCAGAAGGTCTTAAAATACCAGCAAACGACTTTTTAATGCTGCTTACAGGTATAAAAGATATGCTTATTCCTGTAAATAAAATAGGAGGTCAGAGTAGGGGGTTGTCTGAAAAAATTAATCAAGCATACGCATCAGATTCACAACTTATGTTCTTTCCTGCGGGAAAGGTGTCAAGAAAGAAAAAAGGGGTGATAGCAGACGAGGAGTGGAAGAAAAATTTTGTAGCGAAATCTGTTGAATACAAAAGAGATATTATTCCTATTAGAATAGATGCAAAGAATTCAAAATTATTCTATGCTATTGCAAAAATTAGAGCAAAATTAGGAATAAAATTTAATATAGAAATGGCCTTGCTTGTAAGAGAACTTCGCAAGCAAATGCATAAAACTATAAAAATAACCATTGGTAAACCTATTTCTTATAAAGAATTGGATAATACAAAAACTCCCCACCAATGGGCGCAAATAATTAGAGAAAAAGTTTACAATCTATAATATGAAAGATTTATTGATCCCTATAGATAGAGAACTCATAAAAGCGGAACTTACAGATGATAAGCTGCTCAGAACAACCAATAAGGCAGGTAATTTGATTTACTTGACTACTGCATCTGAGTCTCCAAATGTGATGAAGGAGATAGCTCGTATTAGAGAGTTGGCTTTCAGACTTTGCGGTGCTGGTTCTGGAAAAGTGTTTGATATGGATGAGTTTGATTGGGCGGAAAGGCCATACAAGCAACTTTTTGTTTGGGATCCACAAAATGAAGAAATTGTAGGTGGTTATAGATTGATTTTTGGTAATGAGGTAAAAATCAACGAGAATGGTCAGCCAGATTTGGTTACTGCTGGCATGTACAAATTCTCAGAGAAATTCATTAAAGAATATCTTCCCTCTACCATAGAATTGGGTCGTTCTTTTGTGCATCCAGATTATCAAGCTACAAAAATGGGTTCAAAAAGCCTTTATTCTTTAGATAATCTTTGGGATGGTTTAGGTGCTATTACTGTGCTTCGTCCTGATATGAAATATTTCTTTGGAAAGGTAACTGTATATCCTAGCTACGATGAGGTAGCAAGAGAATATATCTTTACTTTCCTTAATACATACTTCCTTGATGCTGAGAATCTTGTAGAGCCAATCGAACCATTTGCAAGACCTGCTTTTGCGGCAGATTTTGAAGGTATGTTTAAAGGAATTGGCTTCAAAGAAGAATATAAAATTTTGAACTCAAATGTAAGAGAACGTGGTGTAAATATTCCCCCACTTGTAAATACTTACATGGGACTTTCTGCAAAAATGAAGTCGTTTGGTTATGCAGTTTGCGAAGAACTTGGTGGCTTGATTGAGTTCGCTATTATGGTTCCAATTTATGAAATGTACGAAGAGAAAAAAGCTCGACATATAGAAACCTTTGTGGATAGAGGCTTTAAATTGTAATTCGCAAGCATAGAGAATGATTAGGAGTTAGTTAAAACTAGCTCCTTTTTTTATGTATTTTTCATACTTTTAATTTTTTTTCGTTATATTTGTAAACTTATACTAAAATCAAATCAAAACTATGAAAATAATAAATCTTTTTAGGTTTACTCTGTTTGTACTTTCAGTAGTATTTAGTGCTAATATTGCGTTTGCACAGTCTATCTCAACTCCCGATGTTTCTGCTACAGGAGATGGTTGTAATGCGGTGAGTTTCAAGGTGACTAATTATGATGATAGCCAGTATACTTACACTGCAACGTTGAATGGCGCGTCGGTTTCTTTAGGTTCTGATGGCTCATACACTGTGGATAGTCCTGTGCGGGATGTGCAATATACACTTTCTGTTTCGTGTACAGAAATATCTACAGGTGTTTCTTCTTCTGTAGGTTCTACAAGTGCAACATTGCCAAAGGCAGTAGAAACTCCACAAATAAAAGCATCAACTTCTGCTTGTGATGCCCCTGTGGTGTTTACAATAACATCAAATTATAACAATAGCTTAAATTACACCTGGAACATAAATGGAAACTCATATCCAGGAACTAGCTCTTCATATACTGTTACAAATCCAGTAGATGGTGCTACATATGAAGCGTCTGTATCTGTAACAGATAACTGTACTAGTGCAGTTTCAAGTGCAGTAAGTCAAACCTATATTAAATCTCCAGCAGAGCCACAAATTTCAGTTTCTCATAGATGTGGTTTCCCTATTGTGTTTAAATTGGATAATAATTCTGATTATCCAGCCAATTATACCCAAGTATGGAAAATAAATGGAACTACTGTAACTCCTAATGGTGGAGAATATTCTTTTACAAATTATTCAGATGGTGTTACATATACTCTAGAATTGGAAATTTCAAATACAGTAAATGGTGTAACATGTAAAAAGACAGCAACTAATTCTATTGTTGCAAAAGTACCTCCTACAGCACCTAGAGTAACTTCATACAAAGAATGTGCCGAAGAGGGTAAAGGGAATTGGTCTGATTTAGTAAAAAAATCTCAATCTTCTTATACTTTAAACTGGTATTCTTCTGATACTGCTACTATTGCTGAGGTCGCACCAGTAGAGTTTGATAAAGAGGAAGTTGGAACAAAGACATATTGGGTAACACAAGTGAGTAATGCTGGCTGCGAAAGTTTAAGTAGGTCTGAAGTTAGCGTTGTTGTATATGCTGTTCCTATTGCTGATGCAGGTTTGGATTTGACTGTTTGTGAAGGTACTAGTGTGGTATTGGCCGATGGTCTTTCAGAAGATGCAAATATGAAATACTCTTGGAAGCCAGAACCAAAATTACAAACAACCAATGCTCAAACTGTAACAACAAAACCTCTTTATGATAATGCAGAATTCACTCTTAAGGTGTCTAATAAAGATAATTCAAATTGTTATTCAGAAGATAAAGTTAATGTAACAGTTCTTAAAAAACCAGAAATTACTTTTGATCAATCAAAATATACAACTTGTGAAGATGGCTCTGTTACTATAACTAATATCAAAGCAAATTCTTCTTTAGAAAGTTATGAATGGTATGATATTACAAATGGAAATTCTACATATTTAGGAGCAAGAGTAAATCTTACGACACCATCATTAACAGAAAGTGCGAAAATTAAGCTTGTATCTTCATTGGATGATCTACCTTCTTGTAATGCTTCAAAAGAAGTGGATGTAGAAGTGACTAAACGCCCAGTTGCTTTTGCAGGTAATGATCAAAATGTATGTTACGGCGAATCTATCCAATTAGGAACTACTAGTGTGTCTGGTGTAAAATATAGCTGGGATAATGCTAGTGACCTTAACAATCCAAATATTGCGAACCCAACTGTTCGTGTTACAGATAGTAAAACATATACTGTAACAGCTACTCTTACATCGGATGCTAGTTGTTATAGTAAAGATGAGGTGATTATTAACAAAATTGATAGACCAACAAAATATACTCTATCTGGAGGTGGCTCTTATTGTGATGGAGTATCTCTAACTGGAATTGATGTTGTATTAAGTGGATCTGACGCTGATACAGAATATGAATTGGTAAGAGATGGTGCTGGCGATGGAAATTATAGATTAGGAAATGGTTATCCTATGACATGGGAAGATGTGCAAGCTGGCACATACAAGGTAAGAGCAAGAAAATATGGCTACAACTCTTGTGAAGAAGAGATGATCGGCTCTGTGATTGTTAAGCAAGTGCAATCCCCAGAAGCAAAAATTGAACTTGTTAATACAGCAGTAGCTTGTCCTGGTGATGAGGTTACAGTGAGAGTTAAGATTACTGGTGGAGTAGCTCCATATAAATTTACTCTTTTAACAAATGGTAATCCAGAAGAAAAACAAATTTCAGGAAATACTTATGAGTTCCCATATACACCAACAGGATCAACAATTTTCCAAATATCACAAGTAAGCGATGCGGTATGTAGCAAGGTATATGATCCAATGATTTATATCCCAACTCTAGATTTGGCAATGTCTAGTCTTGCAGATTTCCAAATATATTCAGACAAGGGAAATCCCGTTTGTCATGGTACTCAAGTAACATTAAAGGTTAAGTATAATAATCCAGCGGCTAAATATTATTGGCCTAGTGGCGAAGGTGGAAATTCTATTACCTTTTTTGCTTCTTCTGATGCTGTTTATACATTAACTGTCGTGACTCCAGAAGGTTGTGTAATTCCAAATCTAGAATATAAATTGGATGTGGTTGAAAAAATGCCTATTAAAATAACCGGATTCAATAAAATAAATGCAGATGGAGAATACTTCTTATGTTCAAATGATAGTGCTGTGGTACCAGAAGTAGTACCTTCTGCGGGTAAATTTACATCTGTACCTTCTGGGTTGATTGAAAATATGTCAAAGTTTAACCCTACTAAAGTACAAGCACAAACTCATTATAAAGTTACATATGAATATACAGATACTTACGGATGTATTCAAGATACTACGTTTAATTTCACTGTAAGTGCTGTAAATAAGACTGTTAACTGGACATTAGGTCCTACAAATGCAGAGCCAAAAGATTGGCCTCAATCATTCCAAAAATGTCAACCAGACCCATCAAATCCAAAAGATGTGGTTATGTTGCAAGGTGAGCCTCGCGTAGCTGGTGGTGAGTGGAGTGTAGAAAAAGTACTAAATGCTCAAGGCACACCTATCCCAAATCAAGCTGACATTATTGAAACAAATCAGGATTTGGCACAAGCTAAAATGATAAATATTACAGCAGGAGAAACATACTTTATTACATATAAAGTAACAGATAATTTGGGTTGCGTGGGTTCTTCAACCAAAGAATTTAAGGTAAATAGCAAACCTACCACATTTGTTTCTTCTGGTGGTTTATTTGTATCTCCATCAGATACCTTATGTATTAGTGATTCTTCTGCAGTTATTTCTGCGGCACAAAACCCTGGAACATTTACACTAGCAAAGGCAGATGCAGGAATGTTTGTTGATTCTGATAGCATAAGTGTTGTTATAGACCCATCAAAAGGTAAAATTGGTAATCACAAAGTAATATATACTTATATAGATGTAAATGGTTGTAAATTCAGCGAAGAAGTATTCTTTGATATAGTAAACCCTGTTTCTATAAATAAGTTTGTATTACCTAAAAAAGTATTCTGTGAAACCGACGATCCTGTTCTTATTTCTGTAGATGCAAATGTGCCAACTGTAGGCTCAATAGAAATAATGAACCAAGATAGTGTTTTGGTTCTAGGTAGAACTGATATTGCAAATATGCCAGAGTTTAATCCTGCGTGGGGAGCTGGTACATATACCATCACATATTTCTATAATGATGGAAATTGTGATTCAGAATATTCAGAAAATGACATTATTGTGCATCCAACTCCTAACATAGTATTCCAAATGAAGGATGATTATTGTTATGGAGAAAAGATTCAAATCAAGGCAAACTATAATGGTGGTGAAATTACAGTAGATTCACTTCTACCTGCGGGAACATTGGTAGGTAATGTGTTTAAAACAGAACTTTCTGGCTTAGGCGAATTTACTATTGGTTACAAAGTGTCTAGCAAATATGGTTGTGAAGCTGATACAATCAAAAAGTTCCAAGTGCGTGGTGTTGAAAATATGTCTGTAAAGGTGGATACATATTTCTGTGAACCAGCAGGTACTCATGAAGTGCAAGGTTTCCCAAAACCACTTAATGCAAATGACAGTGTATTCTTCACTACAGTTCAGAATATCGATTTGATAGACGATGGTAGTAAGGATGGTATTGGTACCATTGGTTTGGATGGAACAACATACAATACAACTTATTCATTAACATACCATTATGTAGAAGCATATAATGATAAAGATGGTAATCCACAAACTTGTGAAAGTAAAGTAACCAAAGACTTCAAAGTATTGGATCAAACTTCAGACTTCTATGGTGTTAATGATGGAGAAACAATCTGTTCTGATGTATTAAGAAGAGAGATTGTTGCAAATCTAAAAGAAAATACAACCTTTGAATTCTCTGCGGCAAACAGTTATCCAGGTGTATTTATTGACAATGGAGATGGTACTGCAGTGTTGTTGCCATCAGCACTTCCAGAGGATTACTACTATATTACCATGACTCATAATTATTATGATAATAAAGGTGTTCTGGTATGTGAAACTACAAAGGTAAAAACATTTAGAATTTCTAAAATTGAAGAAGTAACAGACATTACACTTTTCTGTGATTCTGTAGAAAATAAAACTGCTGTAAAACTTAATAATGCAGAAAAGGATATTCAATATGATTTGTACGTAAACAACGCTCTTTATGATACTTACGTAACAACAGGAATCAATGAAGAAGTTAAATTTAAAGCTATAGATTTACCAACTTCTGCATTTGCAACTGTGTATGTGATGGCAGTAGAGCCTCATGCAGATGCATGTTCTCGTAAGATGTCAAAAGAGTATAGTTTCTCTCCATTAAGTGCTTCTGTATCAAGTAAAAATATTACATGCTTTGGGGCAGGAGATGGTCAGTTTATTGGTTCTGCACAAGGAGGTTTCCCAAATTATCAACATAAATTGTTAGATGAGAATGGTGTTGAAATTGCTCCAGTAGAGACCTCTATAACATTACAAAAAGGAACCTATAAATATCAGGTAACAGATAATATAGGTTGTGTGGAAACAGTAAAATTTGAGATTACAGAACCAAATGCTTTAGATGCTATTATAGAAGCAAATGAAGTAGATTGTTACGGAGGCGTAAATGCAACATTAAAAGCAACAGTGCTTTCAAATGCGGGTACAGCTCCATATACATACCAATGGACAAAAATAGACCCAATTAATGGTGATTCTATCATTTCAGATCAATCTACTATAGAAGTAGGTGCAGGTGAATATCATATCCAGATAGAAGATGCAAATAAATGTACATATGAAACATATCGCACAGTAACTGCTCCTCTACAAGAACTTAAAGTAAAACTAGACTACAAGGTAGATGTTCAAATTATAGGAAACGCTACTGGTGAAATTTATGTTACAGTAGAAGGTGGTACTAAAGATGCTGCTGGATTGTATAAATACACATGGTCTGGTGTAGGTATAAATGATTCAAACAGAAATCTAGAAGACTTACAAGGATTAGTTTCTGGAACATATAGTTTAATAGTAGAGGATGCAAAAGGTTGTAAAACTTATTTATCTGTGCATATAGCTCAACCAACAGAATTGGTAGTTACACCTACTATATATGATGTTGTATGTTTTGGTCAGTCAAATGGTCTAATTAGTTTGGCTATCTCTGGAGGTAAAGTACCTTATACTATTACATGGACAGATGAAAATAATAATCCTATAGCTTCAGGCATAGATGTAAATGAACAAAAAAATCTTCCTGCTGGTAAATATTATTATGAAATAACAGACGCCTTGGGCAATGTTTATCCAAAAGATATGGCTGAGGTGAAAGAAAATCCACAATTGACTGTAACCACTTCTTTACGTTCTGTATTAGAAAATAAATGTAATGGCAATGAAGATGGTATTATTATATTAGATATTAAAGGTGGTACTGGTTCATATTCTGTAAATTGGGGAATTGACTCAATCAAAATTGTAAGTAATACAGAAGCTAAAAACTTAGGAAAAGGTAAATATATCATTGATATTACAGATACAAACAACTGTTCTTACACCCACGAAGTAGAAGTGACAGAACCTGACGAAAAATTAGGTTTATTAAGTAAAGATATTCTTCAAAACAAATGTCACAATGGTGCAGAAGGTGCTATAACCATAGAAATGAAAGGTGGAACACCAAATTATACCTACAATTGGCATGGTGTGGGAGTAAATCCTTCTGTTAAGGATCAAGTAAACTTAGTGGCAGGTGAAGAGTATTCAGTTACAGTTTATGATGCAAATCGTTGTTCTTGGGATACAACATTTGTTATGGAAAATCCATTGGAACTAACTCTTTCATTAAGTAAAAAAGATATTACATGTAAAGATTCAAGAAATGGTTCTATAGAAGCAACAGTGACAGGTGAACAACCATTTACATATTCTTGGACAGCCCCAGCATCTGTAGCTACTACATATCCAAGTGTTCCTAGAATAGATTGCGAAGTAAAAGGTGCATACACCTTAACAGTAACAGACGGCAAAGGATGTACTATTACAGATGGTGTTCAAATAGAAGAACCATCAGAAGTAACAGGTAGAATAGAATTCAAAAACATTTCATGTAACAATGCAAATGATGGAAGTATCATTGTTTACGCACAAGGCGGAAGCGGTGTTTATACATATGAACTTTACAAAGTAGGAAATGCAACTCCGATTACAACAAATTACGAATTTGATAATCTAGAAGCAGGCTCATATCAATACAAAGTAACAGATACAAATGGATGTTCTTGGACTTCTGCTGTAGTTAATATCATAAACCCAAATCCAATTGATATACAATATAATGTGTCAAATGTAACTATCCATGATGCTGCAGATGGTATAATAGATCTAGATATTACAGGTGGAACAAAAGGAGTTACAGGATATAAGATAGAATGGATAAATGGTGCTAGTATAGTTTCAGACCCTGCAGATCCTGCTTACAATGCAAATCAAGAAACAATCACAGGACTATTATCAGACACTTATAGTGTTGTAGTACAAGATGAAAACAATTGTGCTGCCACTGCAGATATATTTGTAGATCAACCAGAAATAATTACATTGGATATTAATGTAACAGATGCCCAATGTTATGGATATAGTAATGGTATGATAGAACTTTCAAATATAGAAGGTGGTACTGGTGCTGGAACTTATACTATTATATTAACAGACTCAAAAGGTAATTCTTCATCAATAACCGACCTTGTAATTGATAGCTTGGTTGCAGATTCTTATGAGCTAAAAATTATTGACGCCGCAGGTGCAGAGTTTAGCAGAAGAATAGATGTAAAACAACCAGATTCATTACAAATTAGAACTGTTCCAGGATTGTCAAAACTTTCTGTAGATTGTTACGGCAATGCTACAGGTAAGATTAAAGTTAATATCTCTGGTGGTTCTGGTGTTTATGATTATTATTGGGTAGGAACAACAGGTACAAATGTTGATTATGTAGAAAATCTAGCAACTGGTACTTATGGTATTATATTGAAAGATGACAAAGGATGTACATACGATAAATATAAAGAAACCATAGCAGGTCCTGCAGACGAATTGAGAATCACCGAAAACATTATAGAAAACAAATGTTACGGTGAAAACAATGCTCAAATTAACATTACCGTAAGTGGTGGTACTCAACCTTATAAATATTTATGGACAGGAGCAGGATTGGATCTTGCCGATGTAGAAAAAGAAGACCAAGCCAATTTATATAATGGTCAAGCATATAAAGTAACAGTAATAGATGCTCTAAACTGTATCAAAGATAAAGTATATACATTAGATAAGAGAGAAGAAATCTTAGTATCAACTTCTCACAAAGATGTATTATGCTACAATGATAAGACAGGTGAGTTACATGCAACAGTTACTGGTGGTACTGGTTCACTAAAATATGAATGGAACAATCAAGATAGTACTTTTACTTCTACAAATCTAGATATAACAGGACGCTACGCAGGTGTTTATACTTTAACTGTAGAAGACTCTATTGGTTGTGTTAAAACATTTACAGAAGAAATCCTTCAACCAGACTCTTTGAGTGCAACCATTACTGGCGACCCAAGATTGTGTGGTGGGGTAGATGATGGTGAACTTTATGTTTCTGTTGCAGGTGGCACTTCTCCATACGACTATAAATGGATAAAAGACAAAACCACTGAGGTAGGATTTGGAGTGGAAATCACTGGTTTAGGAGCAGGAAATTATGAAATTCATATTGAAGATAGAAATGGTTGTACAGCATATAGCGAAACCGATATTGTAAGTTCTCCTCCTATGCAAATGACATACAACAAACAAGATGTTTCGATGAATGGTGGAGAAGATGGTATGATAGAGGTGTATGCCGCAGGTGGTACAGGAGTATTAACATATAAATGGATAAGCAGTCATTTCGATCCTAACGTACCAGTAATAGGACAACAAATTACAACATTAAAAGCAGGTTATTATACAGTAATTATAGAAGATGAAGTTGGATGTTCTATTACAGAAACTATAGAAATAACCCAGCCAGAAACCATAGAGGTGATGGCCACAATTACTGATATTAAATGTCCAGGTGACAGTGGTATTATTCGTGTAGATGTGAGTGGTGGCAACGACCCTTATCTATACACATGGGAATATCCAGATGGAACTGTTGTAACAAGTGATATTCCAGAAATTACAGGTTTGGTATCTGGAAATTATAAATTGACCGTTACAGATGCTTCTGGTATTACAGTAGATCGTAGTTATAAGATTACTCACAAAGATGACTTAGAATGGCGTCTATTGACAAGTAAAACAGTTCTAGATTGCTTTGAAGAGAATGATGGTAGTATAAACTTAGATATAGTTGGTGGTACTCGTCCGTATACAGTAAGCTGGACAGGAACCGATGGCTATACTGCGACAACCAAAAATATCGGCAATCTAAGCGTAGGTAAATATTATGCAGAAATCAAAGATGCTAACGGATGTGAACCTAATATTAAGTTTACCCAAGAAATTACTCAACCAGATAAGATTGTAATTACTGACTCATTAACACATAATAATTGTTCTAATGATAGTGAAGGTGCAATAGATATAACAGTTTCTGGAGGTGTATTACCTTACACATTCACATGGTCTGGATTTAATGTAGAAATTAATGAAGAAGACCAAAAAGACTTACCAAAAGGTAAATATCATTTGGAATTTGAGGATGCAAATGGTTGTGAAGTAGAAAAAGATTATACAATCACAGCAAACAATGAAATCTCTGCAATCATCAGTGGTCCATCAAATATCTGTAGTGGTGAAGAATTTATAATTCAAATAGATGTGAACGGACTTGCTCCATGGATTATAGAATATACAGATGGAACACAAATATATGCAGATACCACAACTGTTAATATAAATGTTTATACTCATTCACTTCTTGCCGATGCAGAGTTTAAACTATTGAACGTGGTAGATGCAAATGGTTGTGAAGCAAAACTTAGTGATGGTTTATTTATAGATGTTCATGAAGTGCCACAAATAACCATAGTTTCTGCACAAGAAGATTGTTGTTTGGGTGAACCTGCACTTATTGACATCATCTTTGCAGGCAAAGGTCCTTGGACAATAAACTATACAGACGGTACATTGGATTATGTAGATGGTCCATTTACCACAGGTAGAGATTATTTGAAAATCACACCTACACAAATAGGTACAAAAACATATACAATCAAGTCTGTTAGCAACGAAAACTGTACTATCCCAGTAGATTATTCTGTAGATATTACAGCATATACTTATCCAAATCTAGAGGTAACTATTGCTCCATATGTTTGTGAACCAAATCCTCTTAAAGTGTCGCTTCATGCCACAGGAGAAGCTCCATGGCACGTGGTTTATTACTTGAATAATCTTAAGTATGAACACGACATGTTGCAAGCAGATGATGAACTTAATATTTATCCAACTCAAGAAGACAACCATTTCATTTTTGAAAGCATTAAATCTGGAAAACGTTGTGTAACTCAATTGGGTAAAGAAAACGATGCTAAAGTGGGACTTCTTCCAAAAGATGCTACCAGAATCTTAGGTGCAAATATGGTATGTAGAAATTCTATAGTATCATTTAGTACACCAGATATCCCTTATGCAACATCATATCGTTGGTCATTCCCTGCTGGCTTCAATATTGTTAGTGGTTTAGGTTCTTCTACAGTAGAAGTACAAGTAAGCCACGAGGCTAAAGATGGCGAAGTGAGAGTTTGGGGTGTAAATGATTGCGGCGAAGGTATATATACAGCAATCAATGTTCAAGTAGATAAACCAATGAGCATTGTGGGAGCAGAAATAACCATTCCACCTTATGTATGTAACAATGAAGCAATCTTCCCACTTAGTGTTTCAGATGTAGATGGAGCAACAAACTACGAATGGGTAATGCCAACAGGTTACAATATTCTTTCTGGTCAAGGAACTAGAAGTGTAATGGTTCAAATAGATAAGTTCTTATTTGACCCAACTATTGCTCAAATGTCTCATACAGTTTCTGTAATTCCAAGTAACATCTGTATGGATGCAGATCCAATTAAAGCTACCATATCTGTTCGTCGTCTTCCAAATGTTGAAGCAGGTGTAGACTTTATTACAGATTGTTCAGATGAAGCAAAATTAGCAGCATGGGAAAACTCAACTGCAGTGTCTTCAGAATGGATATTAATAAGTGGTCATGCTACCTTCGAAGACAATACAATTCACAACACCAATGTTAGTGGATTAATGTATGGTGAAAACATTCTTTCATGGAATGTTAACGACGGATATTGTGTAGCAACAGACCAAGTTAAAGTAACAAACCAAGACCCAGGTATTACTCAACCAGAATTTAGTGAAGTAACTATCTGCGAAGATTATATGACACTTCGTGCTGGTAAACCAGAGTTTGGTATGGGACGTTGGACTCTAGTTGCCGGTGATGGTGAAATAGAAAATCCAAATAGTTACGAAACTCTTATTACAGGATTAAGTAACAAACGTACCAATATTATCCGTTGGGAAGTTTATTCACCACAATGTAAAAATTCTGTAAATGTGGCTGTTGTTTCACATGACTTAAATTCTCTTGTGGATGCAGGAGAAGATGGACTTTCAACAACTGGTACCTATCGTTTATCAGCTAGAGTAGTAAATGATAGTAAAGTACAAGGAACTTGGACTGTAGAAGCAGGCTCTGGTACAATTGAAGATCCACACAATCCAAATACTATAATTTCTGGTTTAGCTACAGGTATCAACACAATAAGATGGACAATTTCTGGTTATGAATGTGAAGCATACGACGAAATCAGAATCAGAATGGTTGATGAACCTATTGCGTCATTCAATATAGAAAATGCTGAAGGATGTGAACCTCTTACTGTTCAGTTTACAAATACTACTATCGGCAATGCCGAATATAAATGGGAGTTTGGTGATGGTAGCACCTCAGATTTACGTAGCCCAGTTCATATCTTTGAAAAAGCTGGTAAATATACAGTGAAGATGACTGCTATCGGAGATAAGAGAACAGACGTGATGACAGGAATAGTAAATGTACTTCCTTCTCCAGTGGCTCAATTTAGTGTGGCAGAAAGACAACTTTATGTGCCAAATGCAGAAGCACACTTCTACAACGAAACAGAAGATGCTGTTCAATATTATTGGCAATTTGGTGACGGTGGTTCTTCAAACAAAGCAAACCCTGTATATACCTACGTAGAAGATGGTATATATGATGTCACATATATTGTAAGTGATATAAACCTATGTTCAGATACCTTGGTAATGAAAGACTACATCAAAGTTGGCAAAGATTCATACCTAGTATTCCCTACAGCATTTACACCAAATGTGGAACATAGCAATGGAGGTGTTTATTCACAAGGCGAACGCCGTTTGGATGTATTCTATCCAATAGGTAGAAATGTAGATACCTACAAATTGGAAATCTTTAGTAGCTGGGGTAATAAAGTATTTGAGTCAAATGACCAATACATTGGTTGGGACGGATACTATTTAGGCCAATGTGCTGCTCAAGGTGCTTACTTCTATAAAGCAGAAGGTAGATTCAAAGACGGAACAGCGTTCCAATATTCTGGTAATTTAATGTTGATAAGATAATGAAGACAATGTTAAAGAGAATTATATCAGTAGTAAGTGTGTTATTATTGGCACAAGGTGCCATGTCACAAGACTATTTGTTGTCACAACCATGGGCAATCGCCTCTATGGTAGCTCCGTCATTTGCAGGTATGAACCTAGGTGGCAAAGCGTTCATGACATATCGTAATCAATATTCAAGTTTGAAAGGTGCACATGTGGCAATAGCAGGTTATGATCAATACTTCCATCCAATGCGTTCTTCTTTTGGTGGAAACATAGCCTATACAAACTATGCAGGTGGAATGCTTTCACAAACAGAATTTAATATTCAATACAACTATTCTGTTCAAATGACCACAGATTGGTATTTCCGTCCAGGTCTTCAACTAGGTCTGTTCTATAGAACCATAGACCCAAGCAAGATGGTTTTTGCAGACCAAATTGGTCCAAATGGAGAGATTCTTCCTTCTACATCATTCAACCCAGTAAATTCCTCTGTAGTGAGATTTGATGCAGGGGTGTCTATATTGTTCTATCATAAATACTTCTTTGGAGGTATTCATGTAGATAATATTCTAGGCAACAAGGTGTCATTTATGGATCAAGCCTCAACAACAAACCCACTTAAGATAAGTGCATATGCTGCAGGTATGATTCCTATTTCAAAAGGATTGGGTAAATACGATGCAAAAGACGACGTTACTATTGCTGCTCTATATCAATGGCAAGGTCAATATCATCAAATAGACCTAGATATTATGTATCACAGACGCTACTTTATGGCAGGTGTTGGTTACCGTGGTGTGCCATTCTACACTCCAGAAGGAATGCAAAACCAAGATGCTGTGAAACTTATGATTGGCGGCTCTGTGGCAGGCTTTAGTTTGTCTTATAGTTATGACATCAATGTGTCTTCACTAGTAGATGTGTCTGGTGGTTCACATGAGGTGGTTTTAACTTATAGATTTATGGAAAAAGCACCAAACGACCGTTCATTCTTCTGTTACTAAAATGTAATATCAAAACATATTGAAAATTAAAGGGTTAACGATAGTAAGAAGTTAACCCTTTTTTATTTTAAAGATTTTTTGTTAAAAATTTTAATATTATAATTATAATACATACTTTTGCACTCATAATAACATTTGAACAATTTTAAATTTATTAGAACATGAAAAA
>JAZOMZ010000026.1:0-170232 GCA_045654205.1 Candidatus Enterocola sp.
AATTTTTTGTTTGCTTTTTATTCCTCTCAACTGGTTTTTGGAGTCAGTCAAATGGAGAGAGGTTTTAAAAAGTGTTCAGAAAATATCTTTCTTTGATGCAATAAGGTCTGTTTTAATAGGCCTTACTTCTGGTTTTTTTACGCCAAATAGAGTAGGTGAGCCAGTGGGCAGAACATTTATTTTAAACGATGGCAACAAAACAAAGGGTGTAATTTGTAGTCTTATCTGCACGTTATCACAAAGTTTTGCAACGCTATTTTTTGTGTGCATTGCGTGCGTGTTTGCAGGGGAGTTTGCTTCTCAAGCGCAAGAAATATCTTTGATTCGCCACCTTGGCATTATTGCAACTATAGTGGTGTGTTTGCTATATTTTACTCTTCCATTTTGGGTGGGGAAGTTGAGATTGAAAAATGAAAAATTGCAAGATATTGCTCGTGCCATTTCGCTTATTACATACGTTAGCTTACTAAAAATAAGTCTTTACTCAATAATAAGATTTGCTGTTTATAGTTTTCAATATTATCTAATGCTAAGATTTTTTGCAGTGGATATAACTATACAGCAAGCGTTTATCTTTATTCCAATAAACTATTTTTTAGTTTCTATTATACCGTCGGTTGCATTTGCGGAAATCGGCATTAGAGGTTCTTCTGCAATACTAGTGCTAGGAAGCATTACAAACAACACAGTTGGTGTGGCGCTGTCAGCAGTAGGGCTTTGGTTTATAAATTATGTAATACCTATGCTTATAGGTTCGTTACTTTTAATGAAAACAGAAAGAAATGAGAAAAATACAAATACTTTGGGCTGATGATGAAATAGAACTTCTAAAGCCTCACGTAATATTTCTTGAAAATAAGGGTTATGAAGTTACTACAGTAATTTCTGCTGCAGACGCAATAGACGAGTGCAAGCAGAAACATTTTGACGTGGTAATTCTTGACGAAAATATGCCAGGCCTAAGTGGACTTGAATGTCTGCTTGAGATAAAAAAAGAGAATCCTTCTTTGCCTGTAATTATGATTACAAAAAGCGAGGAAGAAGACATTATGGAGCAGGCTATAGGACAAAAGATTTCAGACTATCTGATTAAGCCTGTAAATCCTATGCAGATACTTATGTCGCTAAAAAAGGTGGTAAACTCGCAAGAGATTATTATGGAGAAAACCACAGTAAACTACCGCGCAGAGTTTATGCGAATAAGCAATGAGATAAGTGACAAACTTCCAGAGGAAGGCTGGAAAAAGCTTTACAAAGACCTTGTTTTTTGGGAAATGGAGCTTGAAGAGGCTGATGAAAATATGCTAGAAATGCTTCAAATGCAAAAGCAAGAGGCAAATGTGGCTTTCTCAAAATACATTAAAAACAATTACGAAAAGTGGTTCCAGGACGAAACAGGAAAACCTGTAATGAGTCCAGATTTGTTTAAAACAAAGGTGTTCCCACTGCTTGACAAGGGTGAAAAGGTGTTCTTTGTGCTTATAGACAATCTTCGTTTAGACCATTGGCGTGTGATTCAAAAAGAACTTAGTTCACTTTATGAATTTGAAGAGGACGATTCTTACTTTAGTATTTTACCAACGGCTACACAATATGCAAGAAATGCTATTTTTTCTGGTCTAATGCCTGAGCAAATTAAAAAAATGTATCCAGACCTTTGGGTAGACGAAGAGGAAGACGAGGGTAAAAATCTAAACGAGGAGTCGCTTATTAGAAATCAAATAGAACGCTTCAGAAGAAAATTTAGTTTTTCTTATAACAAGATAAACACCAATCAGGCTTGCGAGAAATTCAACGACCAATTGAAGTCACTCATGGAAAACGACCTAAATGTGGTGGTGTTCAACTTTGTGGATATGCTCTCTCATGCTCGCACCGAGGTGAAACTATTTAGAGAACTTGCTCCAGATGAGGCTGCCTATCGTTCGCTTGTGAAGTCGTGGTTTAAGCATTCACCAGCATCTGAGTTTTTCCGTATGCTTGCTAGGCAAAATGTAAAAGTAATTTTAACCACAGACCACGGCAGTATTAGAGTGAAAAATGCCATTAAGGTGGTGGGCGACAAAAATACTAACGTAAACTTGCGTTATAAATTGGGCAAAAATTTGGCTTACAACAAAAAAGAAGTGTTGGCAATTACAAATCCTTCTTCAATTAAACTGCCTAGCCCAAACATAAGTACAAATTATATTTTTGCATCTAACACAGACTTTATAGCATATCCAAACAATTATAATTATTATGTGAGTTACTATAAAGATACCTTCCAACACGGTGGTATTTCACTTGAAGAAATGGTAATTCCTATTATTAAAATGCGTCCAAAATTATGATATATCCTTCTTTTTTAAAGGCAAACGACAAGGTTGTAATACTTTCTCCTTCTGGCAAAATTGAGACTCAGTGGGTAGAAGGCTTAAAGGCTATGCTTGAGTCTTATGGCTTAGTAGTGAGTGTGGCGGAGCACGCTTTTTGTGCAAAGGGAAGATTTGCTGGTACAGACAATGATAGGGTTCAGGACCTACAAAAAGCAATAAACGATGCTCAGGTGAAGGCTATTTTCTGCTCTCGCGGTGGATATGGACTTGCTAGAATTATTGATAAAATAGATTTTTCTGCTTTAAAGTCTGCTGCCAAATGGATTGTTGGTTTTAGTGATGTTACTGCGCTTCACAATGCACTTAGCAGAGTGGGTGTGGCATCTATTCATGGCATAATGGCAAAACACATTACCTTAAAGGCAGAGGGATTGGATAATTTAATGACCATGCTTTTTGGTGGTGAGGTAGCTTACGAAACTCCAGCGCACGAGTTTAATAAAGTAGGTGAAGCAGAGGGTGAACTTATTGGTGGTAACCTTTCTGTGCTTTATGGCCTAAGAGGCACTCCATTCGATTTAGATTACAAGGGTAAGATTTTGTTTATTGAAGACCTTGGCGAAAGACTTTATCATATAGACAGAATGATGCAAAACCTACGTCTTGGCGGAGTTTTTGAGCAAATAAATGGCTTTGTGGTGGGTCAGTTTACAGATATAGATGAGGATGATAGTTTCTCAGGTGGTGTTTATGGTGTGATACGTGACGCAGTGAAAGATTATAACATACCTGTGTGTTTCAACTTTCCTGCAGGACACGTAGACAACAATCAACCATTAAAAATTGGTGCGAATTATAAATTGGAAGTATTAAAAGATAAATCGATATTAAAATGTTTAAATTAAAAGGACTTTTTGCGTATAGTAGCAACTGGCTAAAGTTTATTATTGCGTTGCTAATACCTTTCTTCTTTCTTTGTTTAACTTCTGCTTTTATGGCAGTAATACTTAAACTAACAGGAGAACCAGACTCTCTTTCTGTGGGTGTAGAACTTACTATTCAATTCGTATCTTCTATTATTACATTTATTTTGGGAGGAGGATTGGCTGCTTATTTAATATTTGAAGAACCAAAAGAAGAACTTAAACTTTCTTCATTTGGTAAGGGTAAAAATTATCTTTATGGTATAATTGCACTTTTTGCACTTTTGCCTATAGTTGGTGTGCTGAACGAATGGAATCAAGCTATAAGTTTGCCTGACTTTCTTGCTCCCTTAGAGGAGTGGATGCGTGAGGCAGAAAATACTGCAACGGAGCTTCAAGAAAGATTCTTATCGGGAACTTCATATCTAGATTTGTTTGTAAACATTATAGTTATGGCTATTGCTCCTGCTGTTTGTGAGGAGTTGCTTTTTAGAGGTGTTCTTCAAAACCAACTAGAAAAATGGTTTAAAAATGCGCACGTAGCTGTGTGGGTGGCGGCGATTATCTTTAGTGCTATTCACTTCCAATTTTACGGATTTTTCCCTCGTATGATATTGGGTGCTGCTCTTGGCTATTTGCTTGTTTATGGTAAGTCGCTTTGGCTTCCCATTGTGGCGCATGCGATAAACAATTTCTTGGCAGTAGTTGTGGCATGGGGGGCAAATAAACTGGAAATTATGAAGGATGTAGAAGCTGCAGCGCCTACTTACACCACATCTGAGGATTATATTTTCCTAATAGGTTGTATCTTCGTTGTGGGATTGTCGTATTATAAGTTAAGCATTAATAACAAGCAAATATAATACTTAAAAATGCGATATTGCGATGAGCGGAAATAGATTTTATGAGATGATTAACGTTAAACAAAAGCGTTGTTTGAGCGATAGCGAGTTTAGCTTTTGTAGTTAATCATAAATAAAATCCCGTGAAGAGCTCTACGCGCAATTTTTATGTATTATATTTGCAGAATGAATATAAACAAAATTAGACAACATGAAACACATAGCAATCGTAGCGGGTGGTGATTCTTCTGAGGTGGTAGTATCACTAAAAAGTGCACAAGGTATTAAGTCTTTTATAGACGAAACAAAATATAAAACCACCATTGTTACCATTATTGGTGACGAGTGGCTAGCAAAGGTATCTGAAACTAAATCTTACGTTATTGACAAAAACGATTTCTCATACACAGTAGATGGTGAGAAACAAAAGTTTGACTTTGCTTATATTACCATTCATGGCACCCCTGGCGAAAATGGCATTCTTCAAGGTTATTTTGACTTAATTGGTCTTAAATATTCTTGCTGTGGAGTGTTGGCGGCTGCCCTTAGCTTCAATAAATTTGCTTGCAACCAATATTTGAAAAATTTTGGTGCTAATGTAGCAGATTCTATGCTTGTGAGTACAGGAGAAAATGTAGATCCTGCTAAAGTGGTAGAAAGACTAGGACTTCCATGTTTTATTAAGTCAAATGTGGGTGGAAGTAGTTTTGGTGTAACCAAGGTGAAAGAAGAAAGCCAAATCCTTCCTGCTATGGAAAGAGCACTTGCAGAAGGCGGAGATGTGATTATAGAATCATTCCTTAAGGGTACAGAAATTACTTGTGGTATGTATAAAACCCACGAAAAAACTGTTGTTTTCCCTATCACAGAGGTTGTGCCAGAGAATGAATTCTTCGACTACGATGCTAAATATAATGGTCAAGTAAGTGAGATTACACCTGCTCGTATCTCAGATGAATTGACTAAAAAAGTACAAGAACTAACAAAAAAATATTACGACATTTTAGGCTGTAAAGGCATTGTTCGTATCGACTATATTATTACAGAAGATGGCGTTCCTCATGTCTTAGAAGCCAACACCACTCCAGGTATGACCCCAACAAGTTTCATTCCTCAACAAGTGCGTGCAGTTGGCATAGATATCAAGGATGTTATGTCTGATATTATTGAAAACAAATTAAATTAAAAAACTATGGAACCAAAGGTAAAAGAGCAAATTGCTTTAATAGAAAATGCTCTATCCAGAATAAATTGGAAAGGGAATCCACAATCTTTATATGACCCAATAGAATATGTTCTTAGCTTGGGAGGGAAAAGAATTAGACCAGCGCTATGTACACTTGCGTGCGAGTTTTACTCAGGTGATGCAGATAAAGCTACCCCTGCAGCATTAGGTCTAGAGATATTCCACAACTTTACTCTGCTTCACGATGATATTATGGACAGAGCAGACACTAGACGTGGTCAGGCTACAGTTCATAAAAAATGGAATGACAATGCTGCAATTCTCTCTGGAGATGCTATGCTTATTTGTGCATATCAACACATGGCACAAGTGGAGAATCATCTTTTGAGTAATATTATGATGCTTTTCTCAAAGGTGGCAATGGAAGTGTGCAAGGGGCAACAACTTGACATGGCTTTTGAAACAAGAGACAATGTTACCATAGATGAATATATAGAAATGATTCGTCTAAAAACAGCAGTTCTGCTAGCAGAAAGTTTAGAGATTGGTGCAATCATAGGTGGAGCTCCAGTGGCGGATGCAGATCTACTTTACAATTATGGTATAAATCTTGGTCTTGCATTCCAACTTCGTGATGATTATCTAGATGCATTTGGCGACCCAAAAGAATTTGGCAAACAAATAGGCGGTGATATTAAGTGTAATAAAAAGACCTATTTATTGCTAACAGCTCTAGAAAGAGCAGAGGGTGCAACAGCAGAAAATTTGCGAAATTGGATAAATGCCAATGATGTAAATGACGAGAAAGCTAAGATACAAGCAGTGCTAGATATTTATAGAGAAACAGAGGCGGATAAGCGTTGCGAAGAGGCTATTCAAGATTTCTTTGAAAAATCAGTCGTTTGTGCAAAAAGTTTACAACTGCCTGATGATAAGAAAGATATATTAATAAATTTAGCATATCACTTGATGGGAAGAAAAAAATAATTAAAATTTTTGTTGAAAAATAGGGGGATTTTCAAAAAATCTCCCTATTTTTATGGCGAATATCCTTAAAATCTAAAGATTATGCCATATCGTCGCTTACCAAATACAGATGCGGCACGACTTCGTGCTATGAAGGTGGCTAAAGCAAAATTTGAAGAAATCGGTTCTGCTTCTGCGCCTTTCTCTACAAAAACTATGATAGAGATTAATACTTTTATACCTCAGTTTGAAAGAGCAATTTCTGAGTATAAAATGTCTGTCTCTATGCAGAGTGAGAAAAGTTCAAAATATCAACAACTAGTAAAGAATGCTAGAATGTATGTTTCTCACTTTATTCAGGTGTTGAATTTATCTTGTCTGAGAAACGAAATTAGACCAGATAAAAAGTTAATGTATAAACTTCTTCCTGATAACTATACTGTACCAGATTTAAGCACAGAGGCACTTCTTCTAGAATGGGGTAAAAATATCATAGATGGAGAAACCGAACGTACTATGAGTAGTCCAGGTAGTGCAATTTATAATCCTTCTATTGGTAAGGTTAAAGTTCATTACGAATTATTTGCAGAGGCATATCAGGGCAAGAAAGTTTCACAAAAAACTTCAAGTAGATTTTTGGATAATATTCAAAACCTAAGGACAAAAGCAGATCAAATAATCTTAGATCTTTGGAATCAAATCGAAGGACACTTTGCGGATCTTGGCACAGATGCTATGCAAGAAAAATCAAAAGAGTTTGGTATTGTATATTATCTTCGCAGAAAGGAGAAACAGAAATTGGGAATCCCAGTCTCTGGAGACGACGATTTTGATTGATTTTTTTATTAATTTAATAGTGATTTTTGGTATAAAATTCTTATATTTGTACGTTAGTTTCGTTGGGAACTAACGTACTTTTTTTTAGTTTAGAACAACATAAAATTAATATATGGAAGAAGTAGAAAAAAGCCAGCAAAATGCTGATTATGGTGCAGGTAGTATTACTGTGTTAGAAGGTCTTGAGGCGGTTAGAAAACGTCCTGCTATGTACATTGGCGATATTAGCCAAAAAGGTCTTCACCACTTGGTGTATGAGGTGGTAGATAACTCTATTGACGAGGCTATGGCTGGATATTGTAGAAATATTGACGTAGTCATAAATGAAGATAATTCTATCAGTGTGTCAGACGACGGTCGTGGTATTCCTGTGGATATGCACGAGAAAGAAGGTAAATCTGCTCTAGAAGTGGTGCTTACCGTACTTCACGCTGGTGGTAAGTTCGACAAAGATAGTTATAAAGTATCTGGTGGTCTTCACGGCGTGGGTGTGTCTTGTGTGAATGCACTTTCTACATACCTAAGAGCTGAGGTTCACAGAAACGGCAAGGTTTATATGCAAGAATACTCTGTAGGTAAACCATACGAACCAGTGAGAGTGATTGGAGATAGTGACAGAACTGGTACTACCATTACTTTTAAACCAGACGGTTCTATCTTTACCACAACAGAATACAAATTTGATATTCTTTCAGCACGTCTTAGAGAGCTTGCATACCTAAATGCAGGTATCAAACTTACTCTTACCGACAAACGTGTAGCAGAAGGCGAAGAAGTAAAACAAGAAACATATTTCTCAAAAGAAGGTCTTAAAGAATTCGTTCTTTATGTAGACGAATCTCGCGAGAAACTTCTAAACGATGTTATTCATATTCAAACAGATAAATATGATACACCAGTAGAAATTGCTATGACTTACAACACTTCTTATGGTGAAAACGTTCACTCATACGTGAACAATATCAACACCATCGAGGGTGGTACTCACTTAGCAGGTTTCCGTCGTGGTTTAACACGTACACTTAAGAAATATGCAGAAGAAAACAAACTTCTAGACAAACTAGAAAAAGCAAAAATAGAACTGAACGGTGACGACTTCCGTGAAGGTCTTACTGCAATTGTTTCTATCAAGGTAGCAGAACCACAGTTTGAAGGTCAAACAAAAACCAAACTTGGTAACAACGAAGTAATGGGTTCTGTGGATATGGCTGTGAGCGAAGCTCTTGGTAACTTCCTAGAAGAGAATCCAAAAGAAGCTAAGATGATTGTAGAGAAGGTAGTACTTGCTGCTACTGCTCGTAAAGCTGCTCAAAATGCTCGTAAACTTGTTCAACGTGCTAGTCCTCTTTCAGGTTTTGGTCTTCCAGGTAAACTATTCGACTGCTCTAGCAAAGACCCTTCAGAATGCGAATTGTTCCTAGTCGAAGGTGACTCTGCTGGTGGTACAGCAAAACAAGGTCGTGACCGTGTTACTCAAGCTATTCTTCCACTTCGTGGTAAAATCTTGAACGTAGAAAAAGCTATGACACACAAAGTGTTTGATAGCCAAGAAATCAAAAATATCTACACAGCACTAGGTGTAACCATAGGTACAAAAGACGACTCTAAGGCTCTTAACTTAGAAAAACTTCGTTACCACAAGGTTATTATCATGACCGATGCCGACGTGGACGGTAGTCACATTGCAACACTTATCCTTACCTTCTTCTTCCGTTATATGAAAGAGCTTATCGAAGGTGGACACGTTTACATTGCAACTCCTCCACTTTATCTATGTAAAAAAGGCAAAGTAGAAGAATACTGCTGGAACGAACAACAACGTATTTCTTTCATTGAAAAATATGGCAACAATGGTACAGAAAGTGGTATTCACGTGCAACGTTACAAAGGTCTTGGTGAGATGAATGCTGCTCAGCTTAAAGAAACCACAATGGACAAAGCAAATAGAACACTTCGTCAAGTAACCATTGAAAATGCTATGAGCGCAGACCGTATCTTCTCTATGCTTATGTGTGATGATGTGGCTCCTCGTAGAGAGTTTATCGAAAAGAACGCAACATACGCTCGTATCGACGCGTAATATGAGTTTAAACAAACTAAATATACAATCAGTGTGCAGCTATTTTCATATAGCCTGCACACTTGTTTTATTTTGTGCTATCCCATTTTATTATTCTCCATTTATTCAATATGGATTAATCTTCTTTTTTGTTTCTTTTGTAGCAGATTATTTGGCTAGTAAAAGATGGCAAGAGGGTTTCCAATGGAATGCAAGCAGAGTGGTATTTGCTCTCATTTTGCTACAGTTTGTTTTGCTATTTATCTTCGGTTTATTTGAGAAAGATACAAGATACTTATCCACATTTTATGAAATGCGAACAGCATATATAGGATTCGGTATTGTGGGTTTGTTGGGTGTTTCAAATAAATTTAAGGTTAGGCAATTTGCATATGCGTCTGCACTTACAATAATTCCTTTTCTGATAATATTATATAATATGCTCCCACCATCGTTTCCAAATTTGGAGAGCATACAAGATAAAATAAATATAATATCCCAGGTTAGGAGTCAAGAAATATGTTCACACATGACACTGAATCTCTTCTTATGTGTGGGTATGATTCTATTCTCAAAGGTGATAAGTATATCCAAGAGTAATATAGAAAAGGCGTTTTCTATATTTATTATACTACTATTTTATATACTTGTTGCTTCCACACAGGGTAGGGTCGGTCTTATGAATGCAAGTATTGTATTATTGTTTATAATTTTACGTTTTGCTGCTGTAAAATTAAAATATCTAGTTCCTACACTAATAGTATTATTGGTCGGAGTTGTGGGTTTAGGGGTTTTCTTATTATCTGAAAATCCATTAAAAGAAGATATAAAAATACTAAATAAGACAAATCCTCGTGAGTATATTTGGCAGGACGGAGTAGAGTTAATCAAGGAATCTCCAATTGTGGGATTGGGAGCTAGCACCAACGCTCTTAGAGTAAAAGAGAGACTCCTTAGCAACGAAGAGTTGTGTAGTATGGAGAGATTCCTAATAATGCATTTAAAAGAAGAACATGTCTTTGGTATGCATACTCACAATCAAATAATGCAAAGTTGGCAGGAGTATGGACTTATAGGTTTATTTGCTATATTGGCTCTATTTATAGCAATATTATGGTTAGTTAAGGGTTCTTTGTCTTTAAGCTCATTATTTCTTGTGATATTTATCCAACTAATAACAGAACCAATAGATGGTGGTGTTACTGCCATAGGATTTTGTACCTATATTTATTTTATGCAGGTATTATTAAAGTCCAAGCAAATGGGTAAAATAACGGCTTAAAGGATATTTTTAAAACGTTCTGGAAGTTTTACTACTACTTTCCACCAAGCCATAGAAGGTTTGTTCCATGCGTATGGTTTACGGCAAAATGTTTGGAAAAGTCTTAGTTTTTTGGATATTTTATCTAAGTCTATCGCCTTTCTTTCTGTTACTTCAACAATAGTTTTTCTGCGTTTTTCTATATGTTTTGCCCAGCCTCCAGCCATTCTATCTTTGTCTGAAAAACGTGCCATAAGCATATTATCATCAAAACCACCTAGGTGGATAAGGTAGAGATGCTCTGCTATGTGAAAGTTTTCTCCCTTTATTCTGTGAAATCCAGAGCCCCATGTGAGTGGCTGTGCTATCACCACAGGTTTGGTATAGCGAGTAGAAACAAATGCATAACTTCTTTGGCTTAAGAAGTTCTCATTTTCTATTATTGGCTTTTCTTCATTTAAGTTTTGACCAATATCTAGTCCCAAACCAGAAGCAGAAGATTGTATATTTAGTGTAGAAAGATATGTCCTAAGTGAGATTTCTAGTTTTGGATCCACCACAAGAAACTCATCGGCATCACAACCTATTATTAGGTCGTAGTCTGTCAAAAGTTCTGCAGCTCTGTCTGAAAGGAATTTTAGGCGTGCTCTATCCAGAGCTACCACTTTGCCCTTTATCTTTTCCACTTTGGTAATGCTCACACCTTCTGAACCTTCTGGAGCTTCTTGGTCTAGTCCATCTAAAAAGACATAAAGATTTTCTCTACCCAATTCTCTACCATAATATGATATCCATTTTTTTAAGAAAAAGGAATCATTTCTTGCCATTGTGATAGCAGCTATCTTTTTCATGATTTATATCCTCCGTGAACTATTCCAAATAATGTTGCGAAAAAATAATAAGCTGCATGCATTGGCATAGCTAGTTGCCAAGCACATCTAGAAAGCACTACAGCCTGTCTTAGGCGAATCTCAAATGCCGAAAAACAACCGCTTCCATACTTTTCTATAATATATTGTTTTATGTCGAAGTTTACAGATTTTGCAAACTTAATCTTCTTCTCTAGATTCTTATTATTGCTAATAGAAGTGCCAGAAACACGATATACCGCAGTGTTTTCTTCTAGGTAATGTATATCTCCATTTGCAAGAAGAGCAAGCCACACAGGGTAGTCAAAGGTCATAAATTTATGTTTTATATAATCATCTATATTGCAATATTTTTTAAACGCACTATGTCTAAAACAAACAGAAGGCGAGAAAATAATATTTCTATATAGGATATGGTCAAATGGTGTTTTGTTTGGAGTATTGAACAGATACCCAGCATTGATATTCGGAATAAAATATCCGTTTTTTAAATGCAAAACACCAGAAAAAGACAAGTGACAATTCTCGTGTGAGTCCATATAATCCACTTGTTTTTGCAGTTTGTTTTCATCTATCCAATAATCGTCACTCTCTAGCACTGCTAGATATTCTCCGGTGGCTTTTTCAAGTAAAAATTTATAATTTTTAAGCAGTCCTTGATTAACAGTTTGTTTAAATACTTTTACTTGTGTATGCTTTTGTGCATAGCCCAATGCTACTTGGTATGTATTGTCTGTAGAGCAGTCGTCGTTTATAAGCAGTTCTATCTCGAAGCTAGTTTTTTGCGCAAGAAAACTCTCTATAGCTTGTGCTATATAGGCTTCGTGATTGTATGTAGGCATTAAAACGCTTACTTTCATGATTGTTTTAGTTGGTTAAATAATGATTCCCACTTGTCAATAATGTTCTCTGTAGAGAATTTTTCGCCCACATAAGACGCTGCATTTTTTGAGAACTCTATGCGTAAATTGTCGTTCAAGATACAAGTTTGTATTGCACTAGCCAAGGCATCTATGTTCATTGGTGGCACTAATAGGCCTGTTTTTTCGTGTTCGATAATTTCCTCTGGTCCTGTTTGACATGCGAAACTCACAGCAGGAAGCCCCATTGCGGCAGCCTCTATAAGCACAAGTGGAAGTCCCTCAAAACGAGAAGACATCACATACAGCCCGCTTTCTTTAAACAGACCTTGAATATTATTTGTAGGTGGAATTAACTCTACAGATGAGGTTAATTCGTATTCTTCAATTAGCGATTGTAGCAATTTTGTTTGTTTACCTTTGCCTGCAATCACAAGTTTCCAATCTTTCTTTTCTTCAACTTTTGCCCATGCTTTGATAAGCAAATCAAAGCCTTTTTGTGAGGTATAACGTCCCACAGCCACTGCATTGTGTGCGTTTGGCTCAGTGTATTCAGGCAAATCTATAGTGATAGGATTGTGAATACAACTTACCTTGTTTGTATTGTATTTTTGTTTATAAGAAAGAGCGTCTGCTTCTGTAAGTGTCACCACCCAACTGCCATGTTTAGACACAAGTTTTCTAGAGAGCACTTGCATTGGCTTAGACTTCATTAGTGAATTGAAGTGTTCCCAATATATGGTGGTATAGGGCTTGCATGCAGGAATTTTAAATGTGGCACGAGATGCATCTACCACTATTATAATATCGGGATTGATGCTTGTAAAGCATTTTTTAAGTCTATAATGACGTCTCAGGTCGCGATAAGGGAAGATGCTATTGTCGGCACCTTTGTGTATATAATGTAATTTTACCTCTGGAAGAACTTCAAAAAACGGTTTGTTATTGCCTACTAGAGACACAATATGCACCTGGTGTGAGCGCATACTTAGTAAATTGGCTATTTGAATGGTTACCCTTTCAGTTCCACCAATATTATCTAGTGCTTTTATAACAAAAACGAGTTTCATTTACTTATACTGTAGATGAGAATCTTTCAGGTATTCTTATTATCATTTTCCAGAAATACATGTACGGACGTGTACACATAAATGGGTGACGAATGAGTGTTTGCAAAAAGCGAGCCACAGGCAAGAATTTATCTCCGTCCAATGCTTTTTTATTTGTTACTAAACGTATAGTTCTATAGCGTTGGTTCATGTGTTTTGTCCAACCCTCGCTAATGCGTTCTTGGTCGTTAAACTTAGCTTTATAAATGCCTTCGTCTACCGAACCAAAGTGGAAAAGATACAGATTTTTGTCTATTCTATAGTTTCTGCCTTTCACTCTGTGAAAACCTGCACCCCAATGCACGCGCTCAGACACCACCACTGGTTTGGTGTATTGTGAGTCCATTAGAGCATATTTGCGTTGGCTAAGGAAAGGTTTTGTATCGTCGATAGGAAGTTCTTCTTTTAAGTGTTGCCCCACGTCTATACCCAAACCAGAAATACAAGGTTTGCATTTTGCAGTGCTTAGGTATTCCACTAGAGATTTTCCCACTTTAGGGTCCACCACTAGTAGTTCGTCGGCATCACCACCAATTACCAAATCATATTTTTCAAGCAGTTTGTGTGCTTGCTCGTTTAGGAATCCAATACGTGTGCGGTCTCCCACTGTTACTTCCTGAGAAACACGTTTTCTCACCACAACATTTACTTTGCCAGTGTCGTATGGAAGTGATTGGTCTTCACCATCTAGAAATAGGTAAAGATTTTCCTCACCCAATTCCTTTCCGTAGTACGATATCCATTTTTTTAGAAAAAATGCATCGTTACGAGCCATAGTTATAGCGCATATTCTTTTCATATTGCAAATATAACTAATTTTTTTATTATTTTTGCATTCTATAAAAGTGAATAAAATGACCACATTAGAGAATATATCCTTGCCAATATCAGAAGATTTGCATAAGTTTAAAGTTGCTTATAAGCAATCACTTCATTCAAACAACCCTCTTTTACAAGAGATAGTTGCACATGTGACCAAATCTTCTGGTAAAATGATGCGTCCTATTTTAGTAATGCTATCAGCAGGGCTTTCTGGTGGAATCACAGAAAGTACAATAAGCGCAGCGGCGTCGCTTGAACTTCTACATGTGGCAAGTCTTATTCACGACGACGTGGTTGACAACTCTGATATGCGTAGAGGACTAGCCTCTGTGATGGCTAAATTTGAAAATAAAGCAGCAGTTCTAGGCGGCGACTATTTCCTTTCTACCGCACTTTGCGAAGCTGTTAAAACTCAGAATATTGGTGTAATGGAAACCATATCAAACTTGGGTAGAGTGCTTATAGATGGAGAACTTCTTCAGCTTACAGAGAGCAGAAACCATAGCTTCAAAGAAGAAAATTATTTCTCTATCATCAAAAGTAAAACTGCTGCGCTATTTGCAGCATCTGCCAAACTAGGTGCTTTAACAGCAAAATCTTCATCTGAAGAAAACGTTGAGAAACTTACCCAACTAGGAGAAAATATTGGTATTTGTTTCCAAATAAAAGATGATATTTTTGATTTCGACTCAAACAACAACACAGGAAAACCATACGGCAATGACATCCAAGAAGGCAAAATTACCCTTCCTCTTCTTTATGTCTACAATCATGCCTCAGAAGAAGAAAAGAAATACATTTCTGAGTGTATTGATGAAAAGAATGTAGAAGAACTTGTGAAAATAGTTGCAGAAAATGGTGGTATTGAATACGCAAATATGTTGTTGAACCGCTACTACACCAAAGCCCAAAAAATCCTAGAAGACTTCCCTATATCAGAAACCAAAGAGGCATTGGAGTTGTATATAGAGTATTTATTAAATAGGAATAAATAATTTATCTTAAAACCTCCATTCTGTTTGAATCCAAACGTATAAACGTAAACAGAAGCAATGTAAATCCCCACAAAGAAGACCCTCCGTAACTAATAAGCGGAAGTGGAATACCAATAACAGGTGTAATGCCTGTTACCATACCTAGGTTTATAAAGAAGTGGAAAAGGAAAATACATACTATTCCATACCCATAATTTCTGGAGAATGCAGACCTTTGCCTTTCTGCCAGATAAATGAGCCTTATCATAAATGTGGCATAGATAATAATAAATAGGGTAGATCCCATAAATCCCCATTCTTCTGCTATGGTACAGAAAATAAAGTCTGTGTCTTGTTCTGGAACATAATCTAGTTTGGTTTGAGTTCCGTTTAAATACCCTTTACCTGCTACACCGCCAGAACCTATAGCAATTTGAGATTGTCTAACATTATATCCAGCCCCTTGAGGGTCGTCTTCAAGCCCCAAAACTATTTTTATACGTATTTGTTGGTGTGGTGCCAAGATATTGTTGAAAGCATAATTGGCACTACCAGAAAGTGCTATTGAAAAAAGTAAAAATCCAGCGATTAATAGATATGTGCTTCTGTGCATTACAACCCCTCTAATAAGGAGGAATAATATACTAAAGCCCAAACTAATAGCAGCTGCATACCATGTTTTTACTGCTGGAATAAAGTTTGCTAATATGATACCTATTACATAAATGCCAATATTTACAGATAGCATAGTGATAAAGCTAACTTTATCTTTTGTGTAAATCCTAATAAAAATACAGGAAGTAATGGTGGCAATTGCAAAAACTAGAATAAAGCCATAAAGTTCTGGAATATCTGCTCCAACTACTGCATCTGGCAGGTTGTTGTACCTAAGAACAAGCACAAAAAATACAATGGCAAATACCCCCAGTAGCAATATAATTCCATTCATTCCTTCTCTGAAAAGTAAAAGGAAGAATGAGAAGAATACCAACGCAGAACCAGTTTCGCTTTGAGCAATAATTATAGTTGCAGGCAATAGGATTATACCTATAGCAATCATAAGGTCTTTGTTTTTCCTTAAATCTATCTGAGATTTACTCAGGTAGGCCGAAAGGCAAAGACAAGTGGCATATTTTGCAAACTCTGCAGGCTGAATTTTGAATGCCCCAAAGTTTAGCCATGAGTGAGAACCTTTGGTGTCTGTGGCTAGAAAGATAGTGGCTATAAGCAATACTATCATGAGGGCATAAAATAGATATGCTATGTTGTTATAGAACTTACTATCAATAGTAAGAACCACAGTGCCAAGTAAGAAAGCTGTACAAATCCAGATGATTTGTTTGCCATGGTTTACAGAGAAATTGAAAATATCGGCATTGTCATAATCATAACATGCCGCATAGATTGTGCACCAACCAATAAAAACCAAGACTAGATATAGACCCACCGTCCACCAGTCTATCATTTTTAATATATTCTGATTCCTTCTCACTCTTTTTTGTCTGTATTAGGTTCAATCACACTTTCCATCATGCGTTTTTCCACATGTTTTCTTTTTGGAGAAACTTCTCTATATAGATATTTTTCTATCATTAAGCTAGCAATAGGCACGGCCCATGTAGCACCAAAACCAGAGTTTTCTACATAAACAGCTATTGCTATTTGTGGGTTTTCTTTTGGAGCAAATCCCATAAAGATAGAGTGGTCTTCACCGTGAGGATTTTGAGCAGTACCAGTTTTTCCACAGAAAACTAGACTATCTATTTGCCCAAAACGGGCAGTTCCTTTCTTCACGGCTAATTCCATACCATATTGTACCACATCAAAGTATTTTTCTTTTATATCCACCTCGTGTTTTGTACGGTATTTTTCATCTATTTCACCGCCCTCTATTTCTTTAATAATATGAGGAGTGTAGAAATAGCCTTTGTTGGCAATAAGTGCGGCAAGGTTTGCTATTTGTATTGGCGTAGCCAATATTTCTCCTTGACCAATAGAGGTGGAAATAATAGTAGAAGACTTCCAACGATTCTTTCCGTAAATCTTATCATAGGTGGTAGATTTATAAATTGTTCCCCCTTTTTCGTTAGGGAAGTCGATGCCCAGTGGAACCCCAAATCCCATAGACATCACATAACCTCTCCAAACATTATACGCACCTTCTGTTGTGCCGTATTTATCTAGATTTAGGTCTAGGAAATTTCTCAATGCATAACCATAATAAGCATTGCAAGAATGCTGAATAGATTGAGGCAAATCTAATGGTGATTTATGCTCGTGGCATCCCATTTTGCGGGTTTTGGTATAATAATAGCCCATCTTACAAGGGAACGCAGTATTGGCATTAATAATTCCCTCTTCTTGGAAAATAAGTGCTTGAACAAGCTTGAATGTTGAACCTGGAGGATATTGGGCCATCACAGGACGGTCAAATAGTGGCCTTTTTTTATCCTTTAATAAAGCACTATAATTGGCAGAACGCTCTCTACCTACTAGTAGAGCAGGGTCATATGAAGGAGAGGAAACAAGGGCCAAAATTTCGCCAGTAGAAGGTTCTATTGCCACAATACTACCCATTTTGCCTTGCATAAGGAGTTCTCCGTATCTTTGAAGCTCCATATCAAGGCCCATGGTTAGATTTTTACCAGAGACAGGACTTTTATCCATGGCACCATCCATATATTTACCTTTTATACGACCATGAACATCACGAAGTAATATTTCTACACCTTTTTCTCCGCGAAGCTCTTTTTCATAGGTTTTCTCTATACCAGATTGTCCCTTATAGTCACCTCTTACATAATATGAGTCTTCGTCTATTTGCTTTTGGTTTACCTCACCCACACTACCAAGAGCATGAGCCCCATGAGGCATAGAATATTTTCTAAGCACACGTTGCTGAGTTAATACCCCAGGGAAACGGAACATTTTTTCTTGCAACAAGCCATATGCGGCAGTGGAGATTTGCGACATAAATACTTGTGGAGTATATCTAGAATATCCTGGATTTTTCCTTTTGTTTTTTATATCCTTAATTCTCTCGTCAAATTCTGCCTTGGTGATATTTAAAGTATTACAAAAAGCTAGAGTATCAAAGTTTACCATTTCACGCATAATAAGCATTACATCGTAAACAGGTTGGTTTGAAACTACAAGATTGTTGTTTCTGTCATAAATTAGCCCGCGGGCAGGGTAGATTGTTTTTTTAAGAAAGGCGTTGCTATCGGCGTTGTCCTTGTAGGAATCATTCAAAACTTGTAGAAAGAACAAGCGAGTTATAAAAAGAAGAGCACAAAGAAACACTACCAATACGATAATAACTTGGCGTGTGTGTGAATCTTGATGTTTTCTTCTATATTGGTTCATTTCTTACGACAGAGTTCGTAGCACATAATAAGAGATAAACTAAGTGCTATGTTTATAATAATTCTAAGAAGTAGGAATCCAAAATTATTGAAAGAAAGAGCTTCCATCATAAATAGTGCTATATGGTGTAATGCAACCATACCAACAGCATATTTTAAATAGCCAGACATACCAAATTGTATGATAGAAGGTTGTTGTAATTTAAACTCTAGTTGTGAGAATAAAACCTTTAGATAGCCATTACGAAGAAAACCTATTATTACACAGGCAAAAGTGTGTAATCCCATAGTATTGGAGAAGAAGTCCACAACCAAACCCAAAAGAAAACTTATTATCATCAAACTTGGGGTCTTGATATTAAGTGGAAGGTCCAATAAGAAAAGAATATAAATGTATGGACTAATAAAATAAAAGTAGTCCATATTATTGAATAGTAATACCTGCAGAAGCACTACCACTATAAACTGGATAAAATATTTTATAGAAGATGCGTTCATTGTATTACTTTTATTGAATCGAGTTCTTGTTTAAGTGAATAATTCATTATTTCCACGTATGAGAGTGTGCGGAAATTTGTGCTCAGCTCAACATCTATAGAAAGAAATTGTTCAGACTCTTCTTCTACATTTGTAACAGTACCCACAGGAATATCTGCAGGGAAAATAGAAGAAAAACCACTTGTACTTATGGTCTCTCCCACATTCACTCGTACGTGTTTAGGAATTTCTGTTAGTTTTGCATATCTATAATCTGCATTCTCCCAAATAAGAGAGCCGAAATTATTAGAAGAGTCAAGTTTACAACTAATCTTAGATTGATTATTGATAATAGGAATAATAACAGAAAAATTATCAGACACAGTCTTAATAATACCCACTACGCCAGAAGAACAAATCACACCCATATCAGGTTTTACTCCATCTAGTTCTCCCTTGTCCAAAATAATTAAGTTTTGCTGGTTATTAACAGAATTATTAATAACCTTGGCAGTGATTATGTTATAATCGCGAGGTAGGCTATCTGTTGCTACATCGTTTAATTTGGCCTTAATGGCCAATAATTCTTCTCTGAGTGATGCATTCTCAGTGAGCAACTCTTCGTTGTTTGTTGTAAGATAGAAATATTGACTAATGCTTCCTGTCAATGTGCTAATGCTACCATTTACTGCTGTCATAGAGCTAGAAAACGCAGAATGCTGATAGTTGTTATTGAATACTATCAGCAAAATTGCTATTAATTCCAAAAATAGAAACAATAGCAATGAACTAGCTTTTTTTAGTAGTAGTAAAAGGTTTTCCATGTTGTTTGTAAAAAAGAGTGACTCAAAAAGTCACTCTTTTTTATATTAACGCATCAAGAAAGAGTAATTATCTATATTTTTTAGAGCAAGACCTGTACCTCTTGCCACTGCATGTTGTGGATCTTCTGGCACGTGGAATGTAATGTTAATCTTGTTAGATAAACGTTGGCTTAAGCCACGAAGAAGAGCACCACCACCAGTTAGGTAAATACCATTTCTAACAATGTCGGTATAAAGCTCTGCAGGAGTACTTTCTAGAGCAGCCATAATAGCAGCTTCCATTTTAGAAATAGATTTATCCAAGCAGTGAGCTATTTCTTGGTAAGATACAGGTATTTTAAGAGGAAGTGAAGTCATATTGTTTGGTCCGATAACTTCAAATTCTTCTGGAGCTTCGTCTTCTGGAAGCTCTGTAAGAGCAGAACCAACTTTTATTTTAATTTGTTCTGCAGTAGGAGCACCCACTTTGATATTGTACATACGACGCATATATTCTTGAATATCGCTAGTAAGCTCATTACCTGCAATACGAATAGATTTGTCGCAAACAAGACCGCCAAGAGAAATAACGGCGATTTCTGTTGTACCACCACCTATATCCACAATCATTTGACCGCAAGGAGCTTCTACGTCTAAACCGATACCCATAGCTGCAGCCATAGGTTCGAAAATCATATAAACGTCTCTACCACCAGCGTGTTCAGAAGAGTCACGAACCGCACGGATTTCCACCTCAGTACTACCAGATGGAATACAAACCACCATACGTAGAGAAGGAGAGAAGAAACTATTTCTGTGGCCAATCTTTTTAATCATACCACGGATCATCATTTCCGCAGCATAGAAGTCGGCAATCACACCATCACGTAGAGGACGAATGGTACGAATATTTGGGTTGGTTCTTTCGTACATTAAGTACGCTTCTTTACCCACTGCCACTAGTTGGTCATTCTTGTCTAGGGCAACGATAGATGGTTCGTCTAGAACCACCTTACCGTTTTGGATTATAATGGTATTAGCTGTACCTAAGTCGACAGCTATTTCTTGTGTGAATGAAAATAAACCCATAGTTTTTATTAGTGTTTAAAGTGACGGATACCTGTGGTAACCATAGCAATGTTATTTTCGTTGCAATAGTCTATTGAAAGATTATCTTTAATAGAACCGCCAGGTTGGATAACCGCTTTAATACCTGCTTTGTAAGCTATTTCCACGCAGTCTGGGAATGGGAAGAATGCGTCAGAAGCCATTACAGCACCATTTAAGTCGAAGTTAAATGTACCAGCTTTTTCAATTGCTTGTTTTAGTGCGTCAACACGTGAAGTTTGACCTACACCGCTAGCGCAAAGTTGTTTGTTTTTAGCAAGTACGATTGCGTTAGATTTTGTATGTTTAACGATTTTGTTTGCAAAAATCATATCCTCAATTTCAGCCTCAGAAGCTTTAGCATTGGTTACAGGAGTTAAATCTTCTGCACCTTCTGTGCTATTGTCGCGTTCTTGAACAAGCACGCCACCTAGTAGGCTACGGAATTGTTTTGCAGGACGAGCTGTAGGTTTTTGGATAAGGATGATACGATTTTTCTTTTGAGTTAAGATTTCAAGAGCATCCATGTCGTAGTCTGGAGCAATGATAACTTCAAAGAAAATCTTATTGATTTCTTCTGCAGTAGCTTTGTCTACTGGAGTGTTGGTAATAAGTACACCACCAAATGCAGAAACTGGGTCTCCAGCAAGAGCGTCGTTCCAAGCTTCAAGTAGAGTGCCACGAGAAGCAAGACCGCAAGCATTGTTGTGTTTTAAAATTGCGAATGTAGTTTCGTCAAATTCAGCGATTAGGTTTACAGCAGCGTCGATGTCTAGAAGGTTGTTGTAAGAAATTTCTTTACCTTGAAGTTGTTCAAACATGCTGTCGAAATCACCATAGAAACTACCTTTTTGGTGAGGGTTTTCACCGTAGCGAAGTGATTTCGCATCATCTTTTGCATAACGGAATGCAGAATCGATACCACTATCGAAATAGTTGAAGATAGCTGAATCGTAGGAAGAAGAAACTGCAAATGCTTCTTTAGCAAAGAATTTACGTTCGTCTAAAGTACTTACTGCACCATTGTTGCAAAGCATATCGTAAAGTGGAGCATATTGAGCTTGAGAAGCTACGATAACCACGTCGTTGAAGTTTTTAGCAGCACCACGGATAAGTGAAATACCACCTATGTCGATTTTTTCAATAATATCAGCCTCGCTAGCACCAGAAGCAACTGTTTTTTCAAATGGATATAAATCAACAATAACTAAGTCGATTTCTGGAATTTCGTATTGAGCTATTTGAGCTTGGTCGCCTTCGTTGTCTCTTCTACAAAGAATACCACCGAATACCTTTGGGTGAAGAGTTTTTACTCTACCACCTAGGATAGAAGGGTAAGAAGTTAAATCTTCTACAGCATCACAAGGTACGCCAAGAGATTCTACGAAAGTTTTAGTACCACCAGTAGAAAGAATGCGTACGCCTTCTTCATGTAATTTTAGAACTATTTGATCTAAATTTTCTTTATGAAAGACAGAGATCAAAGCTGATTTAATACGTTTAGTTTCCATTATTTTAATATAAAGTGATTTCAGTGCCACAAAACTACAAAAAAAGTGCGAAAAGTCATTCACTTATCGCACTTAAATTACACATTTAGAGCAAAATGTTGATAAAATTATCGTCTTTTATACGTGACAAAGGAATAATTATACTTATGTTTCTCATCTGCTAGGTGTTTTTCCTCTTTTTCCACCTTCCAAATAGCCTCATCTATCACAGGGAAAAACGCGTCTGCATCAAAGCGACTGTCTATTTTAGTAATCTCTAAGCAGTCGGCATTCTCAATGGTCTGAAAATACACATTTTCGCCACCCATTATAAAAACCTTTTCTTCCGATGTGCACGCAGCGAACGCATCTGATAATGAATTAAACACCTCGCAATTCGCTAGTTTTAGGTCTTTTTGGCGTGAAATCACTATATTTCTACGGTTTGGAAGGGCCCCATTAGGCAGTGAATCGTATGTCTTTCTACCCATAATCACAGTGCCACCTGTGGTAATTTCTTTAAAATGTTTTAGGTCGTTTGGCAGATAACAAAGCAATTTGTTGTCCTTGCCAATACCGTTGTTTTGGTCTATTGCTACTACTATTGTAATCATAAAGTTAGGAGTTAGGAGTTAGGAGTTAGGAGTTAGGAGTTGGTCTAACTCTAACTTCGTTGTTTTTTGCACTATGAGAGTTTTTTTTAGAGAGGGATTTTTAGGCGTCCCGTAGTCTGAGAAACCGGAGTTTACTAACGTAAATGAGGATTTCGAAGACAAGGGCAACGAGAAAAGCACCTCTAAAAAATCTCGAATTATACTGCGACTACGCCTTTAATGTGCGGATGTGGGTCGTAATCACTTAATTCAAAATCTTCAAATTTGAAATCGAAGATAGACTTCACATCAGGATTAATCTTCATGGTAGGCAAGTGGCGGGGCTCACGAGAAAGCTGCTCACGCACTTGTTCTAGGTGGTTCACATAGATATGAGCATCACCAAGGGTGTGAACAAAATCACCTTCTTTAAGACCACAAACTTGGGCCATCATTTTAAGTAGCAATGCGTATGAAGCAATGTTGAATGGCACGCCAAGGAATGTGTCTGCACTACGTTGGTAAAGTTGAAGAGAAAGTTTACCGTCTGCCACATAGAATTGGAAAAATGCGTGGCAAGGTGGCAGGTTCATATTTTTAATGTCACCCACATTCCATGCGTTCACAATGATGCGGCGAGAATCTGGATTGTTTTTGATAGTATTTACCACCTCAGAAATTTGGTCAATATGGCCTCCTTCATAGTCTGGCCAGCTACGCCATTGGTAGCCATAGATGTGACCCAAATCTCCGTTTTCGTCTGCCCATTCGTTCCAAATGCGCACTCCGTTTTCTTGAAGATATTTCACATTGGTATCACCTTTAAGGAACCAAAGTAGCTCGTGTATAATAGACTTAAGGTGTAGTTTTTTTGTGGTAAGAAGAGGAAAACCTTCTTCCATATTGAAACGCATTTGGTGACCGAATACGCTAATGGTACCAGTGCCGGTGCGGTCTTCCTTTTTTACACCTTCCTTAAGTATTCTATCCAAAAGGTCAAGATATTGTTTCATATTAGTACATATTGTAAGTTGTCTTTAAAACTTTAAACTCAGTGCGACGATTAATTTGTTTTGCTATTTCTTGTTGCTCAGAATTTAGTTTTGAGATAAACTCTTCTGTTAATGGTACATTCACCTTCAAGAATCTATATTTTTTTACTAATTCTCTGTCTGGCACCACAGGAGTGGTTTCTCCGTAGCCTTTGGCAGTGATTCTTGCAGGCTCAATGCCGTGCTCTGTAAGATAATTTACAACAGACATAGCACGCTCAAGCGAAAGTTTCATATTGGCATCGTCGCTGCCAACAAAGTCTGTGTGAGCTCCTATTTCTATAGTAATATTAGGATTATCGTTTAACAGTTTTACCAAATCATTTAATCCATCGGTAGATTCAGGTGTTAGTTTTGCAGATCCAAATTCGTAGAAGATATTGTTCATCTTCACAGGTTTGCTCACAGAATTCAGTGTAAAGTTAATATTAAAATCTTTACTATCCTCAAGATTTGGTATCTCAATTTCATTTTTATTGTTCAAATAACCTCTACAAGTTCCTAATACCACATATTTAGCATTTTTAGGTAGAGCGATTTTATAAGAACCATTCTTTTTGGTTTTTGCTGAGGTTATTACACCATTATCGCCTACCACTTTAATTAGGGCATCGCCCAATGCTTCTCCTTTGTTATCCACTACGTTACCGCTAATAGAAAATTCTAATTCTGGCTCGTAGAAACTCCAGATATGGTCATAGAATTTCTTATCATTTCTGTTTGATGAGAAGAAACCTTTATTTTCCTTGCCTTGGAATGTGATACCAAAGTCGTCTGAACTTGAGTTCATAGGAGCAGGCAAATGTAGCACTTGCCATTTGTCTGGGTCGTTCTCATTTTCTTTTGGGAGTAGGGTGGCTTCATAGATATCAAGACCGCCTAAGCCCACTCTGCCGTCTGATGAGAAATACAGCCTGCCGTCCTCCCGAAAACTTGGGAACATTTCGTCTGCAGGAGTGTTGATGGTCTCGCCCAAGTTTTCGGGAGGACCCCATCCAGCACCTTCTCTAGCGACTCTCCAGATGTCTTTGCCACCAAATCCGCCTGGCATATCAGATACGAAGTACAGAAATTCCCCGTCAGGAGAAGGTGCTGGATGCGCCACGTTAAGTGACGAGTCAGGCAGTATTTCTAGCTTCTGTGGCTCGCTCCACTCTCCACCGCTACGTTTAGAGCTGTAAATAGCTGTGCCAAGAGTTTCACCCTTTGAGGTTTTGCTCACAGTGTAGAAAAGTTCTTGACCGTCTGCAGAAATAGTACAAACACCCTCATCAAACTCGGTATTCATTTCTCCTTCTAGCACTTCTGGGTCTTCCCATTCGCCTTTGGCGTTTTGTCTAGCAAAGAATATATCGTTATTTCTTTGTCCTGTAATTTTACTGGTTTTTACTTTTTTTCCACCTCTAGTAGAACTAAAGTATACCATAGAACCATCTTTTGAAACTATTATAGGACAGAATTCAGAAAAGCGAGAATTGAATTTCTTGAACTGAGATACTTCATATCTGCTTTTCTTTTTCCACGCATTCAGAGCAGAATCGCAAGAAGCTATACCAGCAAGTGCAAGTTCATTATTTGGTGACAATTTTTCAAATTCTTGATATTGCTTAAGTGCTTCTTTGTATTTTCCATTGTTTTTTAGCACCTCAGCATAGTAATAATAAACTATACTGTCCTTATAATTGTAGCGAACAGCATTTTTGTAAGCACTCTCTGCTCTTTTGTTATTCTCGATTAGGCGATAGGCATTACCCATTTTGAATGCCACCTCTGCCTTTTGTTTTTTATTCTTCTTGGCAGGAATTTGACCATAAACAGAACGATACATTTCGCCTGCGGCGTAATACTCTCCTAAATCAAACTTTTTATCAGCCTTCTGAATACGAGAGTTGATGCTACACGAAGTGAGCATCAACAACATCGATAGTCCTATAAATAATTTCTTATTTATCATTGAGCTTGGTTAGGAACAATAAGTTTATAACCTTTACCGTGAATATTTATGATTTGAACACTCGCATCTTCACGAAGTAGTTTACGAAGTTTTGTAATATAAACGTCCATACTACGTGCGTTGAAGTAGTTATCGTCAATCCAAATAGTTTTTAGTGCATAGTTACGTTCTAGAATATCGTTCATATTAGCGCATAATAGACCTAATAATTCAGATTCTTTAGTTGTAAGTTTGGTTTGTTTACCATCTACACTAAGTATTTGTTTTTGAGCGTCAAATGTAAATTTGCCAAGTGTATAGAAAGTTTTATCTTTCATTTTTTTGCTCTTAACACGGCGTAGAATAGCTTCTATACGGAAAAGAAGTTCTTCCATAGAGAATGGTTTTGTTAAGTAGTCGTCGCCACCTATTTTGAAACCTTCAATAATGTCTTCTTTTAGGTTTTTAGCTGTTAAGAAAATAATTGGTAATTCTGTATTGATAGCACGTATTTCTTTTGCAAGTGTGAAGCCGTCTTTTTTAGGCATCATTACGTCAAAAATACATACGTCATATTCGTTTTTTGTAAATGCATTATAACCTGCTTCTCCGTCTGTCATAAGGTCTGTGTCATAACCTTTCACTTGAAGGTATTCACGAAGTAGCATACCTAGGTTTTCGTCATCCTCACATAGAAGGATTTTTACTTTTTCTTCATTCATAATATTTATTTTTTTAATGTTGGAATTTCTATTGTAAATATTGTACCTATATTTGGTTCACTTTCAGCTTTAATTATTCCATTGTGTTTTTGAACCATCTTTTTAACGTAGGCAAGACCAAGTCCAAAGCCTTTTACGTTGTGAACATTGCCCGTTGGGACACGATGGAATTTGTCAAATATTCTTCTTAAATGTTCTTTTTTGATACCAATACCATTGTCTTCCACTATAACGTATAACGTATCTTCATTATCATTATTGCGTGTTTTTACTTTTAATTCTAGTGGTGCATCTGGTTTTGAGTATTTAACAGCATTGTCTAATAGGTTAAAGATAATATTGGTAAAGTGCAGCTCGTCTATAGTAGCCCATGGGTTGGTAGCCTTCAGGTCTGCTATAATATTACCACCTTTGCTCTTCACCTTGATATTAAAATTATCAACCACAGTGCTCACTATTTGATTAACATCGCAGTCGCTAAATTTCATAATAGATTTTTCGTTTTCTAAAAGTGAAATTTGAAGCACTTTTTCCACCTGGAAACTCAATCTCTTAGTTTCATCCACTATGGTTTTACTAATTCTCTTCATCGTAGAAGGATTACTATTTATACTATCATCACAAAGCATTTGGGCTGCAAGTGAGATACTAGAAATAGGTGTCTTGAATTCGTGGGTCATATTATTCATGAAATCTGTGCGTAGTTCATTCACTTTTCTTTGGTGGAAAAGAAGTAAAATCGCAGCTACAAATGTTAGGAATAATATAATAGTAATAACAATTGATGTGATAGCAAATCTGGCAATTTGTCCCACAATCATAGAGTCACGTGTAGGGAAATAGACTCTGATAATATTTAATTTAGGAGTATAATCGTTTGGGAAAAGTATTTGTGAATAATAATCGTGAACATCATTTATAGACTCAAAACCAAGTGAAGTGAAAACTCTTTCACTCTTGTAGTTTACAAGGCTAAATTCAAAAGGAATATTAATGCCACATTTTTCAAGTTCTTTTCTAAGCACCACAGCTAGATGCTCGGTGTCTATGCGTTCTTCTATTGGCTTTTCTGGAGCTTCTTTTGACCAACGCATAGCAACGTCAGAAAATTTGATTTTTTGTTTCTTAAATGTATTTTGATGTTCTTTATGAAGATTTTTAGAAATGTCAGAAACTGAGTTTGTTCCTTTAACGTAATCTTTTATAATTTGTTTATCTTGAATTAAAGGTTTTATATGAATAGGAATTATGCTTCCATTTACAAAGTCTGTTGTTTCGCCAACCTTAGATTCTTCGCCTTGTCTTTTTAACTCTTCGTCAATATATTTTTGGATTTCTTCGTCTTCTAGGATACGAGTAGTGCGATATAAAGCTTGTTTCACGCCGTCTTCAAAGAATTCGCGACGCATATCCACCAAGGTGTCAAAGTAGTTGAATTGGATAATGGCCAAACCTATAAAGGTAAGACACATTATTATGGCTAATATGATTATTTTTTGCTTTTTCATTATGGAAGCAAAAATAACATTTTAACATTTCCGTTGTTACTTTTGTTTACTTTTTTTAACAAATAAATTTAACAATTCGCAAATGTTAAAATTAACATGTCTGAAGTGTTAACGACGTTTAAATTCTTTCATCTTTCCAGAAAAGATGGTGTAACCTCTGAAGTCGCATTTTAAATCCCCATTGATAAGTTGCATTTTTTTGGTTGGCTTAAGGCCAATATTATCAAATCCTAACATAGAAGAACTGATAATCCATGCATTAGAACCAGGGAATTTATGTTTAAGGGTAGTGCCAATAGTAGAATATAATTCTTTGATAGAAAAGTCGCTAAGTCTTTCTCCGTATGGAGGATTGAATACAGAGTGTATAGGTTTTTCTTGAACAGGCATTTCTGCAATGTCCATTACTTTAGTTTCGATATATCTGCCTAGGCCAGCACTTTTTATATTGGCATTGGCTATGCCTATTGCTTTTGCAGATACGTCTGATGCATAAATTTTATGTTTAAATTCTCTTTCTAGAGAGTCGTCGTTGTATATTTCATCAAACATATCTCTGTTGAAGTCTGCCCATCTTTCAAATGCAAATTCTTTTCTAAATAGACCTGGAGCCATATTTAGAGCAATCATAGCAGCCTCAATAGCAATAGTGCCACTACCACACATAGGCTCAATGAAGTCACATTGACCTTTCCAACCAGAAAGCATAAGCAGACCAGCTGCTAAAACTTCATTGATAGGAGCTTCGGTCTGTGCCACTCTATATCCACGTTTGAAAAGTGGAGCGCCAGAACTATCCAGCGATAGGGTGCAGGTGGTGTGAGAAATATGTAGATTGAAATAAATATCAGGGTTTGCCACACTCACAGAAGGACGTTTGCCGTATTTTTCAGAGAAATAATCTACAATGGCATCTTTTGCTTTGTAGGTAACGTAGCGTGAGTGATTAATTGTTTCTGAATAAACAGTGGTGTCTATAGAGAATGTCTTGTCTGCTGTAATAAACTCTTCTAGTTTAAGTTTTTTGATGGCAGTGTAAACATCGTCTGGGCTTTTTACTTGGAAAGTTGCCACAGGTTTTAGAATACGTAATGCAGTACGAAGCCAAAAATTAGCTTTATAAAGACATTTTTTATCGCCTTTAAAACTTACAGCACGGCGTTGTACTTGAATATCTTTTGCACCTAGTGCTCTAAGTTCGTCGGCTAATACACCCTCTAGTCCTTGTAGGGTTTTGGCTAAGTATTCTTGCATATATTATTCTGTGGCAGGGTTGTTTCTACGTTCAGAAATTATCATCAAAGCTTGTTCTTTTATGCACTCAGGCAGAGGTACGTGGCGTAGTTGAAGGCTTTTTAACCAATCTACAAGTTCGTTTTCTCTTAGAGTCATAAACACTTCGTCAAACTGAGAAATTTCCTCGTCGGTATATGATTCTGAGTCTCTATCCTTAAATGCATCTAGTTCTTCGTCTTCGAAGTATATGATTTTGGCATTTGTGGCAAGTAGGCTTTCGTTTTCGCACACCTCGTGAGCACCACAACAGCCGTCTGGTCTTTCATATTCTTCTTCCTTTGGCTCTTCTGGAGTAGTTTCTTCTGCTTTTACATCAGATACCTTTTCTTCCTCTTTTTTTGCCTTTTTAGGACGAGTATATTTATTAAGTAGGAATATAGCTATTCCTAATGATATAAATGCTATAAGTAAAATAAGACCTCTCATTTTTTATTTTTGGAAAGCGTTAATACGTCTCATTGCATAGAACACAAACCAGTCTGGAAGATGTTTCATAATAGGAACAAATAGATGGTTTATAGTGCCAGGCATATATTGTTTTTTGCCTTTGAACATCTTTTTAAGTGCCTTAATAGCAAGTTTTTTAGGTGGAATACTTACGTGAAGAGCCACAGCAAGTCTTCTTAAACTATCTTTCAAACCATAAAGGCCAGTATCAACAGCACCAGGGCAGATTGCGGTAACAATCACGCCGTGAGGCTTCATCTCATACCACATAGAGCGGCTGAAGTTCAAAATATAAGACTTAGAAGCATTGTAGCATTGGATACCTGGCATAGTCATCCAAGCACTCATTGAGCTCATATTTAGGATATAACCTTTGCCACGTTCACGCATATCCATACCAAATAGGCGACACATTTGTGTTACTGTGCGTATGTGTAGGTGAAGCATTAGGTTGATGCGTGCTTCTGAGGTTTTACAAAGATCGTTGAAGTAGAATACACCAGCATTGTTGATAAGGATTTCTACTTCAATATTGTTTTCTTTGCAGAAATCATACACTTCTTGTGGTGCAGTTTCTGTAGAAAGGTCTTTGTAAAGTGCAATAGTTTTTACACCATATTTTTCAGCTATGTCTTTTGCAGCTTCTTCTAGTTCTTTTTCTTGGTTTGAAACTAGAACTAAGTCTTTTTTATATTTTTCTGCAAGCACTGTGGCATATTGTAAACCAATGCCTGAACTTGCTCCAGTTACTAATGCGTACATAGTTAATTAGGAATTAGGAATTAGGAATGTGGAATTACGGAGGCGTGGCCTACGTAATTTCCATAGTCCCATTATTTCAAATTATATATTAGTTTTTGCGTTTTTTGCTTCGGCTTTTGCGATTTCTTTTTGAATCTTCTTTGGAAGATTTTCCACACACTTATGACATTTCATTTCAAGTGTGTACATACGACCAACGCAGTAGTTGCTACGTTTACATTGTGAACAATAGTCGTCGCCACCTTCTTTCATGTGGTTAACGAAAGCAGGGTCTTCGATAAGTACGTGTCCCATTTGGAAAAGTTCAAAGCCTTCGTTTAGCACAGTTTCTGCTGTAGCACGAGATTCTACACCACCTACGTAGATAAAGTTTGCTTCTGGAAGGGCTTTTTTAAACTCTTTTGCCCAATCTAGGAAGTAAAGTTTACGATAGTTGGTAGGAGGAATCACGATTTTGCCTGCAATGGCAAGTCCCATTTTCAACCACCAGAATTTACGAGCGTCCATGTAGTGAGCAAGGGTTTTGTGTGGCATTGCACCGCCTAAAATAAGCATAGGAGTGCGGCTCACTGTGCCTGCAGATAGGACGATACCGTGTACTCCGTGGTTCCAAATATTTCTAGCTATCTCGATGCCTTCTTCCATAGAAACACCACCTTTGTAGCCGTCGTGCATATTGGTTTTTACCACCACAGCCATATCGTCTTTTGCGTGTTTCATTACTTCGGCGAGCACCTCGTTCATAAATCTCATTCTGTTTTCAAGGCTACCACCATATTCATCTTTGCGGCGGTTTAGACTTGGATTTAAGAATTGAGAAATAAGATATGCGTGACCAGCATGTATTTCTACGCAGTCGAAACCACATTCTCTACAGAAGTCTACTGCTTCACCAAATTTGCGAACAAGATCTTTAATCTCTTCTTTTTTCAGTTTGCGATAAAAAGTAGGAGAGTATAGGTTGAAACCAAATGTAGGACCCACTGGCATACATTTACATGTGGCACGGTGTGTCATGTTGCCGCAGTGACCAAGTTGGATACTTGCTTTACAACCTTCTGCGTGTAGAGCATCGGTAAGTTTTTTAAGGTCTTCTTTGATTTCGTCGTAGATATAAAGTTGACCATCAAATGATACACCAGAACGGTCCACAGCGCAGTATGCAATAGTAGTCATTGCCACGCCACCTTTTGCCACGCTAGTGTGATAGTTGAATAGGTCTTGTGAAGGCTTGTTGCCATAACACATATTTTCAAACGCCGCACTTCTGATAGTACGGTTTTTAAGTGTTATTGGACCAAGTTTATATTCAGTAAATAGCTTACTCATATATTAATAAATGAAAGGGATAACTCTTTTTAATTTCTTTTTGTCGAATTCGTCCGCAAACTCTTCGCTATAACGTTGGTAGATAGAGTTGGCACGAGGTACAAGGTTTGCACAAGTCCACCATAGGAATATTGCACCAGCATAAGACCATGTTAGCACTGCAAAACCGGTCCATTCTAGGATTTCACCAAAATAGTTTGCAGAAGTTACAAATCTGTACATACCTTTTTTAGGAAGGTAGTGTTTGGTGTCACCTGGTTTGCGTAAGTGGCGAATTACATAGTCTGAATGTAGGTTTATGATAAAACCAATAACGAAAATGCAAGTACCAATGATAAATTGAGGAGTGGTTAACCAATCTGGAGTGTACATATCTGCAGGAGATAGGTAGAAAATCCAGTATCCTTGGATAGCACCATTTAACATATTGAACACAAATCCCATCATCATAATAGTAATAGGCATTTTGCTTTTGCCTTTTAAAAGACATGGGAAGATAAATGAGCGTTGGAAGTAGTGAGATTGGAAAATAAGGAACATCACCAGAGGTGCTATTTCAAATGTTCTTTCACTCATACCCCATAAATAAAGCATAACAAAGAAAACAGGGCATTCCATAATTACCCATGCTACTTTATTATTTATTGCAGGACCCCATTTTTCGCTAATCATTTTTCCGTAGCCAGCTTCCACAAAGTAAAGCGCTACGAATACTACTAGGCCTGTGATAGCCATTAGAAGTAGTAGAAAATTGAATTGTTCTAAAGACATAATTAATAATTATAATAGTATAAGGTTTGTTTTAATACTCGAATTTAATGTTGTCCACCCAAAGTGTGTTTCCTACAGTACCAATAAACGCCCCTTGATTGCCAGAAGTAATCATTAATATAATATGTGTAGGTTCTTCATCTTCTTCTGCCCAACCTATCTCACGAATAAGTTCCATTTCTCCTTTGCTATTCATTGCTTTGTATTGAAGACCATTCTCGCCAGAAAGTTTCATGAAGTCTTTGTAGTATTCTGTGCCACTAATATCTCCGTAGTGAATAGGGAAGCGCACTGCATTTTGCCATTCAGGCACGTTGTGGTCTAGTTGGAAGCGCATGGTTCCTACGCGTTTTGCATAGATTCTGCCCTTTTTGTCTTCCCAACGTTTTTGTAAATAAACGATAAATTCGCCTCTGTCTTGACGGTCTTTTAAACGAGTAGTCCCTACGCCAGGGCATTTCATTACGTAGTTATTAGAAGAAATTAAGCATTTGTAGTCTAGGACCAATGCTTTAGGTTTTTTTGTGAAAGGAATACCCATTTCAATTTTTGCATATGGGTCGTTTGCATTTGCAATAGGCTCGTATGTTTTGCCTAAAAAGAAACTACCAGAAACTAGAACTTCAATATTGATAATGCCAAAAACCTTTACACCTTCCATTTTGGTGTCTAGTCTAGCACATCTGCCTTCGCCACGTTGTTCTGGTTCTACGGTACAGCTACCTTTGCTAATGCCTGCCACTTTGGCATAAACATTAGAAGAACTCCAGTTTGTTTCTGGACCGTAAATGTATGGAATATTGCCGTCAATGTGCTTGTTAGGACCGATTACATAAACAGTTCTATCTTGACCACCAATGATTCCAGATTCGTGGATAGTTCTAGATGTCCAACTTTCAAAATCTCCAAACTTAATAGGTTCCACCACTTGTGCAACCGCTGTGCTTGATAATGCTAAAAAAGTAAGAGCAATGAATAAAAACTTTTTCATAGTTTCCTTTAATATATAATCAAGGTGCAAAGATACACAATTTTGTTCAAACTCAATGTGCTTCAAGCCAATTTTTGCCTAAACCACACTCTGCTATAAGTGGAACTCTAAGAGTATAAGCGTTTTGCATTTCTTCTATTACAATTTCTTTTACTCTTTCCATTTCACTTTCTAGCACATTGAAGTTAAGTTCGTCATGCACTTGCAGTATCATTTGCGATTGTATGTTTTCTTGTTCAAACCTACGATCAATATTTACCATCGCTATTTTAATGATATCGGCAGCGCTACCTTGAATAGGTGCATTCACGGCATTTCTTTCTGCAAATGAGCGTACTACACTATTGGCAGAGTTAATATCAGAAAGGTGTCTTTTTCTGCCAAAAATGGTTTCTACATATCCATTATCTTTTGCTTTGTTTATGCTTTCTGTAATGTAGTCTTGCATCTGAGGATAGGTTTTAAAGTAACCTTCTATCAGAGTTTTTGCCTCTGTGCGAGAAATTCCAAGTCTTTCGCTCAGACCAAATGCAGAGATGCCATAAATAATACCAAAGTTTGCAGTTTTGGCATTACGTCTCATATCTTTTGTTACTTCAGAAATTTCTACACCATAGATTTTTGCTGAGGTGGCAGTGTGAATATCTTCACCTGCATTGAAGGCGTTCACCATATTTTCGTCGCCACTCAGGTGTGCCATAATGCGCAGTTCTATCTGAGAATAGTCGGCAGAGAAGAATACGTGACCTTCATCTGGTATAAATGCACGTCTTATTTCCTTGCCCATTTCATCGCGGATAGGAATATTTTGTAGGTTTGGATTGCTAGAACTAAGTCTGCCTGTGGCTGTAACTGTTTGATTATAAGAGGTGTGAATCTTGCCTGTTTTAGGGTTTACAAGTTCTGGTAAAGCCTCCACATATGTGCTCAAAAGTTTCTTAATGCCTCTGTATTCAAGGATTTTCTTTACAATAGGGTGTTTGCTAGAAAGACTCTCAAGCACTTCTTCTGATGTTACATATTGGCCAGTCTTAGTCTTTTTAGCCTTTTCTACTATTTTTAGTTTGTCGAAAAGAATTTCACCTACTTGTTTAGCAGAGCTTAGGTTAAATTCTTCACCTGCCATATCAGTTACCTCTTTTTGAATATTTAAAATCTCCTCTCTAAGTTTTTCGGCAGAAGCGTTTAGGGCAGTAGAGTCTATTCTCACACCGTTTAGCTCCATTTTAGCCAAACATTTCATAAGAGGCATTTCGATGTCGTAGAAAAGGTGTTCTAGGTTTTCTTCCTTTATTTTTTCAGCCAAAATATTCCAAAGTCTTAAGGTAATATCTGCATCTTCTGCAGCATAGTCGCACACTTTTTCTATTGGTAGTTGCTCTAGGGTAAGTTGTTTTTTGCCTTTGCCACCCACCAAGTCTTCGTAATGAATGGTTTGATAGTTTAAATATACCTCTGCAAGGTAGTCCATACCATGTTTTAACTCTGGCTGAAGCAGATAATGTGCTATCATAGAGTCGCATAACTCACCTTTCAGGCTAATGCCATTTACGGCAAGCACCATAAGGTCAAATTTCATATTTTGACCAATTTTTTTGGTATTGGGATTTTCAAAAATAGGTTTTAGGGCTGCTAAAATTTCTGCTCTGTTTCCTTCGCTCACAGGCACGTAATAGCCTTCGGTTTCTTTCCATGAAAACGAAAGTCCTAGTAGCCTGTCGTTAAATACATCTAGCCCTGTGGTTTCTGTATCAAAGCAAAACGCGTTTTGTTTGTTCAAATCCCCGATGAAATCGGCAAAATTTGCAGTTTCTACCAATTTATACTTGTGTGGTCTGTTTTGGATAGATTCTCTTTCAAAATCTGCGGTTTCATCGGTGTTTTCTGCTACTTTTTCGGCCTCGTCAAAGAGGTCGAAAAGAGAAAGCTGTTTTGGTTCTGCTTTTTTAGAAGAAGGGGTAGGAATTGTTTCTCCATATTTAGAAATCAGTGCTCTAAACTCTAGTTCTTTGAATATATTTAGTAGTTCTGCTGTGTTTGGCTCTTTAACTACTAGCTCTTCTTCATTTAGCTCAATTGGAGTGTCTGTTTTAATTGTGGCTAAGAAACGAGAAAACTTAATTTGCTCCACATTTGTTTCCACTTTAGTCTTTAAGGCGCCTTTTAACTTGTCTGTGTTGGCAAGTAGATTTTCTATATTGCCAAATTCTTGCAGGAGTTTAACAGCAGTTTTCTCTCCCACACCAGGGCAACCCGGTATGTTATCGCTACTATCGCCCATCAGACCAAGCAAATCAATTACTTGATCTTGTGTTTCAAGGCCATATTTTGCTTTTACCTCTTCCACTCCTAGTATTTCATAGCCTCCAGAATGTTTAGGCCTATACATAAAAATATTTTCCTCTACAAGTTGACCGTAGTCCTTGTCAGGAGTGAGCATATATACTGTAAACCCTTGTCTGGCAGCTTGTTTTGCAAGTGTTCCAATTACATCATCAGCCTCATAACCACTCACTTCATAGATAGGAATATTATATGCTTTTAGCACATTTTTAATATATGGAACAGCTTTCTTTATATCTTCGGGAGTTGATTCTCTCTGTGCTTTGTATGCTTCAAATGCTTCGTGTCTAAAAGTAGGCCCTGCAGGGTCAAAGGCCACCCCAAGATGGGTTGGTTTTTCTCTTTTAAGTATGTCTTCTACCGTATTTACAAAGCCTAAAATGGCAGAAGTATTAAGTCCTTGAGAGTTGATTCTTGGATTTTTTATGAAGGCAAAATAAGCCCTGTATATCAAAGCATAAGCATCTATAAAGAAGAGTTTTTTCATATCTGTATTTTTACAATAATAGGCAAAATTAGTGATTTTATTCATAATTTTATTATATTTGTCAGTCAATTAATGCAAAATAAGATACAGATGTCTGATAAACCAACCATAAAAACTACTAGAATAAAGGATTATTATACTGATAAATGGAATATGATTAAGTCTGTTCTGTTTACAGCTATTTTCTCGCTTGCCTTTGTAAATCTTTACAAACCTTTTGAATCTGCTAGATGGGTGGATGTAACAGAGGTGGGTTATTTCTTGTATTCTTGTCTTTTTGTCTTTGTTGGTATCTGTGTGATAGCTATTAGCCGTATTTTAATGTATATTTTTGTAGGTAGGGTTTCTCTTAGCTATTTGGAATACATTATTTGGCTTATAATGGAGGTGGTAATCCTCTCTGGATTCTATACCTTATACGTAATTTGGGTAAATCCTAGCTTAGATTTTTTCAACTACGATGACCTTATCACTGTTTTTAGAGAGGTAAATATCAATACATTTTTAGTTGTCTTTATTCCTTATCTTGTTTCATGGTTATATATTAATAATATTAGCCTACGAAAGAAATTGGTAGAACTAGAAAACCTAGGAAAATCTCAAGTGGGAATAGTAAATTTTACCGATGAAAAGGGCGAAAATAAGCTTTCGCTATCTACAGATAGTTTGATTTATATTGAGTCTGCAGATAACTATGTAGAGATATATTATATTAGTCAACACAAGTTAAATAAGTTCCTGCTTAGAAACTCCATGAAACGAATGGAAGAACTATTTGTAGACACCAATATTTGTCGTTGCCATAGATCATTTATTGTGAATATGCAACATGTTACTGCAATGCGTAGAAATGCTGATGAACTTGAAATAGAATTCAAGATTCCTGATATTAAGAAGATACCAATTTCTAAGACTTATGTAAAAAAAGTAAGCGAGATGTTTATGCATCTCGCTCCTAAACTTGCAGAAGATTCTGCTTCAAATTAGTTATATAAATATCTCTTTATACTTTTCTTTGGCGTTTTTGCAAACTCTTGTTCTACCAACTCAAAGCTAGAAATTTTACAGAAACGTGGGATAAGTTTGTTTACCTTAGCACAGTTCATGTCCATAATTTCTTGTGGAGTATGTGTTGTTTCTTTTTTGATAGCAGCGGTATCTGCATATACTAGAGCAACTAGATTTCCGCCTCTGCTCACTACTACAGATTCTATCACATAAGGCATGTTGTTTACTTTATCTTCAATTTCTTCTGGATAGATATTTTGGCCGTTGCCACTTAGAATCATATTTTTGTTTCTACCACGGATAAAGATATTGCCATCTGCATCTATTACACCAAGGTCGCCAGTTTTCATCCAACCATCTTGTGTAAAGATAGCGTCTGTAGCAGCTTGATTTTTGTAGTAGCCATTCATCACGCTTTCGCCTTTTACCATGATTTCTCCTACAACTTTTTGTGGATTTTCTGAATCCACTTTTACTTCCATTCTATCAACGATTTTACCGCAAGAACGTATCTTGAAGCTATCCCATGGGGTATATGCAATAAGTGGAGCACATTCTGTCATACCATAACCCACGCAATATGGGAATTTGATTTGTTTTAGACATTTTTCCACTTCGTGGTTAAGAGCAGCACCACCAATAATTAGATATTTTAGGTTGCCACCAAATGCTTGCATAAGTTTGTTGTAAACCTTTCTTCTAATTACTTTGTTAATGCCAGGAAGATACCAAAGAACCTTTACTAGAGGTTTTTGAATGGCTGGGAAGATAGATTTTTTAAAGATTTTTTCAATTACCAATGGCACGGTAAGTATCATGTAAGGGTGCACTTCCGACAATGCTTTTAGCAATACTTGAGGTGAAGGGGTACGGTTTAGGAAGTAAACATGACACCCGCCCGCCAATTGATAAAGGAATTCAAATGTTAAACCGAACATGTGAGCAAGAGGAAGCATAGAAACTACACTCCAACCTGCTTGATTAGGAATTTTGTCTTGTCCGAAGGTAACATTTGAGCTAATGTTTCTATGGGTAAGTACTACACCTTTAGGGTCGCCTGTACTACCAGAAGTATAGTTAATTATGGCAGGTTCGTCAAAATTATCTGTACTATAAGTAGTTTTTGTAGGGTCAAAGCCATTTGGATATTCTGCTTTGAATAGTTTATCCCAAGATGCATGAGCATTTTTTATATCATTGTTCTTTCCGAAGTAAAGTTCTAATGTATTTTGGCAGATGATAGCATCAACTTGGTTTAACTCTTCCTCTTTAAGGTTCTTCCAAACCACATCGCCTACCATAAATATGCGAGCGTCAGAGTGTTTAACAAGAGCATATATACTTTCTGGAGTGAAAGCATCCATAATAGAAACTGCTACAGCCTCGTAACTTACAGTTGCAAGCATTGCAATAGCCCAGTGACTACTATTTCTACCACAAAGTGCTACTTTATCTCCTTTTTTAAGGCCCATTGCTTTAAATAAAACGTGAATGCGAGCAATTCTCTCCGCCATTTCACCGTAGGTAAACTCGCCACCATCATCATAATCAGTCATCGCAGGCTCTTTCCAGTCGCGTCTGATGGTTGTTTGGATATAATCCAAAAAATGTCTGTTCTCTTTCATAAATAAATTATTTTAACGTGCCGCAAAATTACACATATCTTCCCTTATTTATGCCAAATAACACAAAAATGGGATATATGAACCCATTTTTGGGGTGAAATACGCTATTTAGGGGTGGACGACGTAATGATAGCTTATATTTTGGAATATGATTAATGGAAAATATTGTATATTTGTGGTAGAAATTTCAGTTGTTCGGAAAATCTGAATAACTGCTTCAAGTAGAAACTAACAACTAAATAAAATAGATTATGGAAGAAAAAATACAGGCAGAATTGATGTCTGCGATGAAAGAAAAGAATGCTGAAAAAACAGCGGCTATTCGTGAAATTAAAACTGCTATTATGAAGTTTAAAACTTCTGCAGAATACAAAGGCGAGTGCAAAGAGGCAGATATCTTGAACATTATTCAAAAAATTGCTAAGCAACACAAAGAATCTGCTGATATGTATCAAGCTGCAGGCAGAGAAGACTTAGTGAAAGAAGAACTTGCTCAGCTAGAATATGTAAACTTCTTCCTTCCAAAAATGATGTCTGAAGAAGAAACTATCGAGGTATTAAACAAAGCAATTGAATCTCTTGGAGCTACAAGCATCAAAGATATGGGTAAAATCATGAACTACATGAAAGAGACTTACCCAAACCAATACGATGCTAAATTTGTTGGTACTTATGTAAAATCTAAGTTTTAAGTAGACTTAAAACCACAGAAAAATGTGGGCGAAATAAAAAATAAATAGTAACTTTACAAAAATTTATTAATTGTAAAAATATGGCAACAACATTTCATTATCAACATCCTTTCCCATTAGGTGAAGATAAGACCGAGTACTACTTATTGACCAAGGACTACGTGTCTGTAAGTGAGTTTGAAGGAACTCCTATTTTAAAAGTAGAAAAAGAAGGCTTAACCGCTATGGCAAATGCTGCTTTCCGCGATGTTTCTTTCCTTCTACGTCGTGCTCACAACGAGCAAGTGGCTAAAATCTTATCAGACCCAGAAGCTTCTGAAAATGATAAATATGTGGCACTTACCTTCCTTCGTAATGCTGAAGTAGCTGCAAAGGGCAAACTTCCACTATGTCAAGACACTGGTACTGCTATTATCCACGGCGAAAAAGGTCAACAAGTGTGGACAGGATATTGTGATGAAGAAGCACTTTCTCTTGGAGTTTTCAAAACATATACAGAAGAAAACCTTCGTTACTCTCAAAATGCACCTCTAAATATGTACGACGAGGTGAACACAAAATGTAACCTTCCTGCACAAATAGACCTTGAAGCAACAGAAGGTATGGAATACAAATTCCTTTGTGTAACAAAAGGTGGTGGTTCTGCAAACAAAACATATCTATATCAAGAAACTAAAGCGCTTCTAAACCCAGCTACTCTAGTTCCATTCTTGGTAGAAAAAATGAAGTCTTTAGGAACAGCTGCTTGTCCTCCATATCACATTGCATTCGTAATTGGTGGTACATCCGCTGAGAAAAACTTATTAACTGTAAAACTTGCTTCTACTCACTACTACGATGAGTTACCAACCACAGGTAACGAATATGGTCGTGCATTCCGCGATGTAGAACTAGAAAAACAAGTGCTTGCAGAAGCTCACAAAATTGGTCTTGGAGCTCAATTTGGTGGTAAATACCTTGCTCACGACGTTCGCATAGTACGTCTTCCACGTCACGGTGCTTCTTGTCCTGTAGGTATGGGCGTTTCTTGCTCTGCAGACCGTAACATCAAATGTAAGATCAACAAAGACGGTATTTGGATTGAAAAACTAGACGATAAACCATACGAACTTATTCCAGAAGAATTACGCCAAGCAGGCGAAGGTGATGCAGTTAAAATCGACCTAAACCGCCCAATGGAAGAAGTTCTTGCAGAACTAAGCAAATATCCAGTTTCTACACGTCTTTCACTAAATGGTACTATCATTGTAGGTCGCGACATTGCTCACGCAAAACTTAAAGAACGCATCGATAATGGTGAAGACCTACCACAATACATCAAAGACCACCCTATTTACTACGCTGGCCCTGCCAAAACTCCTGCAGGTATGGCTTGTGGTTCTATGGGACCTACCACTGCTGGCCGTATGGACTCATACGTAAACCTATTCCAGTCAAAAGGTGGTAGCATGGTAATGCTTGCAAAAGGTAACCGTAGCCAACAAGTAACCGACGCATGTAAACAGTATGGTGGTTTCTACCTAGGTTCTATCGGTGGTCCTGCTGCTATCCTTGCTCAAAACAACATTAAGAGCATCGAATGCGTTGAATACCCAGAACTAGGTATGGAAGCAATTTGGAAAATCGAAGTAGAAGATTTCCCTGCATTCATCCTTGTTGACAACAAAGGCAACGACTTCTTCAAACAAATTTAATATTTGTTCCAAGAATACAAAAAGGTCTGGCATCTTAAGATGTCAGACCTTTTTATGCACAATAGGCAACATAGGCAGCTTTATTCTTTACAAAAATAGTATTTCTTATTCTTTTTATCAATAAAAGTAGGGGTGATTTTATTTTTCTCTCGCAGAAAAAGAAGAAGACTTGAGGATATTATCCTAATTCATAAATTATCTCTGAGGAAATTAGAGGAAATTTAAGGAAAATTTCCTCTAATTTGATTTTTTCTTGTATATTTGTGGAGATAAAAAATATAGTTATGAGAATCGAACCTACTCCAGCACTAGAAATAGAAAAACATCTTGATATTATTACTCTATTGACAGATTCTGAATTACAATCCCTATTTCAGAAGATAAGTAGCGAGTATTTATATTGGGACAAGGTAAAATACATGGCTCCTAAGGGAGTGGATAGTCGAACATTATGGCAAGCAGTAAAAATACAGCGTTTGTTGAATGCTCAGACAATTTCTTTTGGGAAATATAACTTCAGATTTACTATTACAAAAGAAATGCAATCATTATTGCATGATTTTGATATGAACCTTGGTGGCAGTCTTGGAACCGAGAGTCTTATTCCTGATTCAGATAAAAATTATTATTTAATAAGTTCTATAATGGAGGAGGCTATTGCTTCAAGCCAGATGGAAGGAGCTTCTACTACCAGAAGAATAGCCAAAGAAATGCTACGTAAGCAGTTAAGACCTATCAACAAAAGTCAGCAAATGATAGTTAACAATTATGAGACTATCTCTAAGATTTCCAAAAACAAATTAAATGAACTTTCTGTTGAGTCATTGTTAGATATTCATCGTTCTATTAGTAATAAGACTCTAGATAATAGTGAGGATGAAGGAGTATTCAGGGATAATGATGAGGTGTATGTAATTGATGGAGTGACAGGTTCAGTAGCACATATCCCTCCTTCTCATACAGAAATAAATATAATGATTAAAGATTTATGTCAGTTTATTAATGATGATAATAAGGAGAATTTTATACACCCTATAATAAAAGGAATTATTATCCATTTTGTACTTGCATATATTCACCCATTTGTAGATGGAAATGGAAGAACTGCTAGGTCTTTGTTTTACTGGTATATGATAAAAAAAGGATATTGGTTAACAGAATATCTTTCTATCTCAAAGATTATCTATACAAATAAGAAATCATATGAGAAAGCTTTTTTATATACGGAGAATGATGAAAATGACTTGTCTTATTTTATACAATATCATTTAATTGTAATGAAAAAAGCATTTAATGAGCTAAAAAAATATTTACAACGCAAGATAGATGAACAGCAAAATTTATTTCAGTTTACAGGAATATCAAATATAAATGAGCGTCAGAGGTATATATTAAGAACAATTTCAGATAATAAACGTACATTTTTTATCCCAAAAGAATTAGCTACTCAATTTAATATTTCAGTTAGAACGGCAAGAACAGATTTGCAAGACTTAGTTATAATGGGATATCTTTCAACCACAAACTTAAATAAAAGAGCAGTTGGTTATGTTAAGTCTGAAAATTTTGAAGAAGTACTTAATAATGCAAGATTTAAAAATTAGAGGAAATTTTCCTTAAATTTCCTCTAATTTCCTTTTTTGTTTTTGCATCATTTTAAAAGTAATGTCACCCACTGTAAACGTGCGGTCTTGTGCCACAATATCCATACAAACAAACAGCATTATAAGAATTATGTAGCGTCTCTTCATATTTAGTGCATTATTATTTGGGTATTCTTTTCTCGGTATTAGTAATAATTCATGTTGCTCGTCGTTTCAACGTTCTTATCAAAGGTATAAAGTCAAAAAAATAAATTTCAACAAAAAAGCTGTAACATTTCTGCTACAGCTTTAGTGGAGTTAAGTTATTTCTTTAAAAAATCTAGGACTTTTTTGAATTCCATTTCAAAGTTTGGGGTGAGGATGTTGTGGCCAATGGCATTTTGGATTTCCTCAAGCGACCAAAATTTTCCTTCATCCACTTCTTCTGGGTCTGGAGAAATAGGACCATCGTAAACGGTGTAATAGGCATTCACTAGCTCATATTCTGTGGTTGAACGAAATGGATACACAAAAAGTGGCTTAAATTCTGCCTCTGTAATGCCAAGCTCTTCTCTTACTTCTCGAGCAAGTGCCTCAAGAATAGTTTCACCAGCATCCACATGACCGCCTACTGCAGTGTCCCATTTGCCAGGCTGCACATCCTTTAGCATACTGCGTTTTTGCAAATAAAGTTCACCAGCACTGTTGAACACATGCAAATGCACCACAGGGTGCAACCAAAAAGTACCACTATGACACTCTTTTCTAGTAGCAGTTCCTATCACATTCCCCGCCTCATCTACCAAAGGAAAAAGTTCTTCTTTCATTAAAGTTATAAATTAAGGTTCAACAAGTTCTGCACATTCATTTTCGTGCATTGCTTTGTATTTTTCTATTAGAGCAATGAATTCTGGTTCCTCACGAAGGATATCCAAGTCGTTATCCTCGTTTATGTGAATAAAATATCTATAACCTAGTTCAAATGCTTTCTCAAGATTTTTAATAGCTTCTTTTTTATTTCCCATCAATGAAAGTAGGCATGCTTTATCATAAAATGCACCTTTATCGTTAGGGTAACTAGATATTATGCTTTCTATCCATTCAAGGGCCTCTTCTTTCTTTCCTAAATGATATAATGCATAATGACGATTGCTAGATGTATTACAAATAGTATCTAATTTTAATACCATTTCATAATTGGCATTTGCTAGACCTGTTGCATTGTATTTTTTGTGCAATTTAGCTCTTTTATAGTACGCATAGGCATTTGTGCTGTCTTTTTCAATCACAGCATTCATGTCTATAATAGCTTTTGTATCATCGCCTAGTTCTAGATATGCTTCGGCACGTAACAATTGAATAGTAGGGTCAAATCCTAGGCTGTCAAGAAATTTAGTACTTTCTTCAATAGTTTTTTCATGTTCATTTAGGAGAGGATAAGTACTTATTTTATAATATCGTTCACTATAATCTAGTGAGTCATATACTTCCTCTATTTTATCTAGAGCAGCTAGTGATTTTTCCAAGCATTGTAGGTTATAATAACAGATAAATTTCGCGTGCAATAATCTATAATTATTACCATATTTTTTAAGGATATTATCAAATTGTTCTAAGCTTAGTTTGTAATTTTTATCATAAAATGTAAGTAGACCTTGCATATATAACCAGTTCTTATCATCTGGATATTTTTTCAATTTATTCTCTGTTAGCTTTTTAGCATGTTTTAAATCTACTCGCAATGCTTCATCATATGCATCAAATTCCTCAAAATCCTTTGGAGGGAAATTTTCAATCATATCAAAGGCATCTTCTACAACCGACATATAATAACCAAGTTTATAATTGGCATTTAAACTTGTTTTGTAATAAGATATATCATTAGGTTCTTTCTTTATTGCTTTTTTGCAGTATTTTAAAATCTCGTGCAGGTCTAGGATGCATTTGTCATTCTCGCCCTTCATACTATATAAATGCGCACGGATAGCTAGTACATCTAAAGCTGTGTCGTAATCATTTTTGTTTAAAGTTCTATAAGATGTGTTACAATCTTTCATAGCTTCCTCATAATGCCCCATTTCATAGTAGATTTTTGCTCTACTCATGTAAAATGTAGATTTAGAAAAACGAGAATCTTTATTCCAATATAAAATGGCATTATTGATGTCGTTTAGGCAAAATCGAATGTAACTTGATATTAATTTTTGAGATTCAGGGTCGTTTTTATCTGAATTCGCAAGTAATAATTTAAGATTTTCTTCTGTTATAACATAACGGATGTAATAATAATCTGAAGTTGTTGGATCTATATTTATTGCCTCTGTTAGGTTTGTAAAGGCATTGTCATAGTTATTTGCTCGAATAGACTCTATAGCCATATCATAGTGATCTTTGGCTGTATAGTTTTCTTCTTTAGCATAGATATTGCCAAAAATTGCAAATAATAATAAGATTATAAAAGTTTTTTTCATATTGTAAATTTTAATTTCCTTCTTCTGAACTCACCTTACTTGGGTCTTCTACAGAGTAATATTCGTTCCATTCTTTTAGCACGGCTTGCCAATCCACGTTTTCGCCGTCGGCAATGGCTTCTGCTTGCTCCATAGCTTGCTCGTGCTGTTTCTTTTCGGCAAAACGCAGTTTCATATCCTCGATAGTAGCCTCGTCCAAGATATGGATGCGTCTGCGACGAACGCACTCGTCTAGTTGCAGAGGGCCGAATGCCTCGCCTTGCACATTGAAGTCGGAAATATTAAACGAAAACACAGTACGCAAAGTGTGACGAATCATTTTTTGAGCACCACGATTCGCTTTCATTTTGCTACCAAGCAGTTTGCGAATAATTCTTATCTCTTTTTCAGAAAATTTATTTCTTCCCATAGTATTTTATGCTAAAAGGTCAACGATTTCATCAGGCGCTGAGGTCAGTTTTTTCATACCATTTTCTGTTACCACAAAACTATTTTCTGTACCCACAGCACCCACTTCTGGGAACACAAATTTAGGTTCCAAAGCAATGGTATTTCCCACTTCAAGCACAGCTTTGTTTCTATCGCAAAGCACGGGAAGTTCGTTTATCACAAGACCAATGCCGTGTCCCACAAACTTAGCTTGTTGGGTAAGACCCATAAAATTCTTTTCAAAACCATATTTTTTAGCTATCGCTAACGACATTTGATAAAGTTCCTCACAAGACACGCCAGGTTTACCTTTTTGAGCTATTTTTTCTTGAATTTCAATAGAAACTCTGTGAGCATCATACGCATACTGAGGAAGTTTTCCAATAGAAAAAGTTCTAGATTGGTCTGAAATATAACCTGTAAAGTTACCGTTTATATCTACCATCACAGTTTGACCCTCTTTAAGTGCACTACCATTGTGACCAAGTGGCAGAGAAGGGTGCATACCAGCGCCACCAAGTGCAAAGTCGTATGGAGAAGGCTCGCAAGCATTTTCACCAGCAAGAATAGAACCCATATAAGCCTCCATTGTGCCACCATAAATGCGGAAAAGACCCAAACAACCAGCCAAGCGGAACAATTTTTCCACTTCTACGCTAAATTCGTGGTCGCTCATGCCTTTTACATACACAGATGGTACTTTTCTTAGTACTTCAGACTGAATGTCTGCAGAAAGCGTTAATTGCGAAATTTCCCACTCTGTTTTCACACTTCTCACCAAACGAAGTAGGGCAGAACCATTGACAAGTTCAGCACCAGTGCAAGCAGCAATGCGGTTCCACTCACCAAAAGAAATCTCATCACCTTCCACAACCATTTTTTTAGGCATCGCAATGCCTTGGCTACCCAAAATCTCTGCAAGTTGTTCCACTTTTCTTATGAAAAACACATTTTCACCAACCACATTGTTTGGACGACGCACAAGGCTAAGTACATTGCCATCAATGTCAATATATACATAACCAATAATAATGCGTCCTGTGGCATAATAAACATTCACAGAAGTGGTTAACAAACACGCATCCGCACCTACATTTTTAAGTGCAGCAATAATCTTGTTTTTTCTAATATCTAGTTCTTGTACCATAATCTTTTTATTTTCAACCACAAAGATACAATATCATAAATGATAAATAAAAAAATGGCGACTAAAATTTTTAGCCGCCATTTTGTTTCTCTTTTCTTATTTGGTTTTCTGTCTCTTTATCAAATTTGTCTCTTTTGGCAGTTCCTTTTTTGCCATTTATTCTCCTAAACTAAAAGAATTCATTAGTTCCTAGTTTTGCACGGATTTGGCTTTTGCGTTGGTAGATGGTTTGTAGGCTTTGCTTGGTGAGAATGTTTATTTCTTTGGTGCTAAATTGTGCTTTAAGTAAACAACATAATTGTATTTCACGAGTATTTAAAAGTTGTCCGTATTCTTGAACTAGTTTACTATAATACCCATTGTAGGCATAATCTATGCTTTGGTATAGACTATCCCAATTCAATAAGGTGTTTACACTATTCTCGTCAATAGATAGTAATCTGTTCAACATTTGTTGGTTGTCTTGTGTAGGATTAGAAGCTAAAGTTTTAATCACTCCCAATTGTTGTAGCATCATTTTTTTTATACTTCCAGCTGTATTCTCTTGTGAAGTTAAAGCTTCGTTCAATAAGCGTTGTATATTTTCTGCTCGTTCTTCTTTTTCTATTATTAAGCGTTTCCTTTTATCGTTTATTAATAGACTAAATGTAGCTACAATGCTTATAAAGAAGACTAAACTTATTAGTGCAATGGCTTGTTTCTGTTTGCTAATGGTCAGTTGCAAGTTGCGTTCGTGTAGATCACGTTTTGAACGTTCTTTTGCCTGCAAGATTAGTTGCTGTTTATCTTGGTTTTCTTCTATTTTATTTAAAAGAGCTGCAAGTTCAGTAATACTATAAGTTCCATTCTGGATATAATTTAATGTCTGTTCATAAGCCAACAACATAGCCCTGACACTTGGGTGGCTTTCTAAATACTCATCATATAGAGGGGATTGCTTAGCCTTTTCTATATAATCAATAGCCAGTGGAATTTTCTTTTTGAGTAAATATAAGCGAGATAATGAAAAATAGGAGGCAGTAAGGTGGAAATCATTGTATGTAATGTATTTTTCTACCAACTCTTCATGCATAGAAATAGCTTTGTCGTATTCGCCTATTTCTCCCAGAAGATCGGCATAATTACGATAGGCAATTTGCCATACAAAAGCTGAATCATTGGTATTTTTGATTGATTTCTCAAAATAATTTTTCATACGGCTGTAGTCCCCTATATAATAAGATGCAATAGCCATGCCGTTATAAATTCTGCTATATTCATCATGATGAATGGCAGATTGTTTTTTTATTTGCAACAATTCTTCGCTATAGTTTAGTACTTTGTTGTAGTCGTAATCAAACATCACTATTGATGATATACGTAGAGCAGTAATTAAGGAAGCAATATTTTCTTTTTCTTTTGCCTCATTTATAATCTCCTCTGATAGTTGTTCTACCTTCTCTTTCTCACTATTCCACCAATAATATAAAATGCAAAGCGAGCGTGCTTTTATATACCTATCTTCTAATATTTGGTTAATGTTACCATTTTCAGTTTTGTATAATTTCTCATAATAGTTTGCAGATTTAAGAATCAATGAGTCTTCTACCAATGATTGGTGATTATTGGCATGTATATTGGCAATGCATAACCAATATAAGGCTTGCAGAGAATCTGGAAGAAGTTCTATCTGGGTAACTTCGTTAAGAAGTAGCATGGCAGAGTCTCTATTGTTTTCTATTAAACTTTTTGCTTTTAATATTTTATTGTATTCTTTGTGGTTGCAACTGCTTAAAACAATAATGAATAAAATACTGATAATGTATAATGATTTTTTCATAATTGAGAGAAATTTATGCAAATATAGGTCTTTTTTTATTGAATATAAGGGGATATAAATGTTCTAAATGTAAATATAAACTTATGTTATTTATATGCTTGAATATCAGCGTAGTAACTTTTGAAAATATAAAAATTCATTTGCTGATATAAGTAGAAATAGGTGGGCTTTGTGCTTAATTTTGTACAAGAAATCATTAAAAATTTTATTATGTTACGATTTAGAATTTTCTTATTTATTTTACTATTTTCTGTATTTAATTCTATCGCAGATGAATTAGAATACCTAAACGATAGTTCCTATATAGGAATGTATGGAGATTTAGAAGAAATTACAGTGCAGTCCAATGCTGTAATACAAAAGGTTGATAAACAGGTTTTGTTGCCAACGGCAGAGGTGAAAAAAGCCTCTGCCAATGGTATTTCTTTACTAAAGAATATGGCATTACCTCGTATCGTAGTTAGTTCGGTAGATAATAGTGTTACTACATTATCTGGAGATGGTGTTCAATTGCGCATCAATGGAGTTTTATCTACTAAGGAAGAAGTCACGGCTCTAAGTCCAAAGGATATTATTCGTATTGATTATTATGATGAACCAGGAGTTAGATTTGGCAATGTAGCTTCTGTGATAGATTATATCGTAAAAAAACGAGAATCAGGAGGAAATGTAATGCTTGATGCTATGAATTCTGTAAATCTTCCAGGTTGGGGTGAATATATGTTTTCTGGAAAAATTCATAGTGGTAAATCTTCGTTTTCGCTATTGACAAGTTATGCTCCACGAGATGTTATGTGGAAACGTAATAATAATGAGGAATATTATTTTTCCTCAGGCAAAATAGAAAATAATGAAATAGGAGAACCTACTCGTTACAAGGTAGATCCAATCAATTTGGCTTTAACGTATAATTGGACTAACGCAGATAAAGATTTGCTTCAATTGTCGCTTAGAAATAATATGACATTTAAACCTCATTCACATACCGATAGAAATAGCAAGTTGGTACAAGAAAAAGATTCTTTCTTAATAACAGATTATGAGCAGAGTAATAGTATTTCTCCATCTATAGACCTATACTATCAGCATAAATTTGCAAATCAGCATGCTCTTTATTTCAATGTGGTAGGAACTTATATAAATACTGATACCAAAAGGCAGTTTACTCAAGCTCCTTTATTAGGAGTTTTGGCAGATACTACTAGTGTAATGTCTAATGTTAAAGGTAATAAGTATTCATTAATATCTGAGGCAATCTATGAAAAACAATGGGAGAAAATAAAATTAACTGCAGGTGCAAAATATACACATCAGTGGGTAGAAAACAATTATTATATAGATGAAACTGTTAGCCCTGTTTCAATGACAACTGCTGAAACTTATTTGTTTTCAGAATTTCAACATAGGGTAGGCAAATTTGCTTATACAATAGGATTGGGGGCAATGAATACTATTATTTGCCAATCTGGTGTCAATCAAAGTACTTGGATTGCCCGTCCTCAGTTAACAATGAGTTATGATGTGGGGAAAGGAGTTTTCTTGCGTTACAATGCTTATGTATCTGGTTATCAGCCATCTCTTTCTTCTATGAACGATATTACTCAGCCAATAGATAAATATCAAGTTCGTAGAGGAAACCCAAACTTGAAACCGGTGATGTATTTTTCTAATGATATTTTGTTGTCTTACCAATCACCCTATGTAAGTTTAGATGTAACGGCAAGGTATAATTATGACCATAAACCAATAATGGATGAGTCGTTTGAAGAAAATGGGTTGATAGTAAGAACACAAGCAAATCAACAAGCTTTTCATCGTGTACAAGTAAATGCAAGTCTGCAAGTAAGATTGTTGTCTAATAAGTTGATTTTTACAGTTGCTCCTTTCTTAAATTATTATGTGAGCGAGGGCAATAATTATTTGCACACACATTTGAATCCAGGAATAAGAGCTGGAGTGTTGGGTATTTATAAAAGTTGGCAATTTTTTGGAGAGGTTTCTACACGCCGTAATAATTTATGGGGTGAGACATTAACTTATGGGGAATTTTCTCACTTGTTAGGAATAGGGTATAATGATGAAAAATGGAGTGCAAAGGTAATGCTGGTAAATCCTTTTTCTATGAATGGTTATACTAATAAAATTGAGGATTTGTCTTCTGTTGCTCCTAAAACTCAAGTCGCAGAAATGCCAGATTTTAAACAAGTCTTGATGCTAAACTTTACAATGAACTTAGATTTTGGTAAAAGTAGGGAAGAAGCTCAGAAACGATTAAATAACTCTGATACTGATGCAGGAATTTTGTTGGGCCAATAAAATATATAAAAAAATGGCGACTAAAAATTTTAGCCGCCATTTTGTATGAATAAGTTTTGATTATTCTTCGTTTAGAGTTACGCGTTTGAAAGCTGTAGCTGTAAGTGAAGCAGAAACTTGTTTTAAGTAACCTTGTACACTTACTTTAGCATCTTTGATGAAGTCTTGTTCTAGAAGAGTAGACTCTTTGTAGAATTTGTTAAGACGACCTTCAGCGATTTTGTCAAGCATAGCTTCTGGTTTGCCTTCTTGACGAGCTTTTTCACGACCAACTTCTAATTCAGTTGCGATGATGTTAGCTGGAACTTCAGCGCGGTTTACTGCGATTGGGTTCATAGCTGCAACTTGCATTGCGATTTCACGAGCTACTTGAGCGTCAAGAGCTTCGTTGAATGCTACTACAGTAGCAAGTTTGTTTCCTGGGTGGATGTAAGCAACAGTTGCTGCACCATTAACTACTTCATAGAAACCTAATTCCATTTTTTCGCCAGTGATACCACTGCGGTCTGTGATTAGGTCTGCGATGCTACGACCATCGATTTCAAGAGCTAAAAGAGCTTCTTTGTCAGCGATTTTGTTTGCCATAGCTGCATCAAGGATGCTTTGAGTTAAAGCGATGAAGTCAGCGTTTTGTGCTACGAAGTCAGTTTCGCATTTGATAGCTACTACTGCAGCGAATTCGCCGTTAGATGCTGAAAGTACGCAACCTTCAGATGCTTCACGGTCGCTACGTTTAGCTGCGATAGCTTGACCTTTTTTACGAATAATTTCGATAGCTTTATCGAAGTTACCTTCTGCTTCGTTTAAAGCGTTTTTACAATCCATCATTCCAGCTCCGGTCATTGTACGAAGCTTGGAAATATCTGCCATAGTTACTGCCATAATTTTATGCTTCTTCTTTTTCTGCTTCAGATAAGAATTTTTCAGCTACGTTAGCGTTAAGTTCTGCGTTTTCACCACGTTTGATGCGAGCGCGACCGCCTTTAGCTTTCTTTTCTTGTTTATCGTTAGCGTTGTTTTCTTGTTCTTTTTCTTTTTCCATTTTGCGTTCTTTCAAACCTTCACCGATAGCATCAACTACTGCGCTTAAGATGATATCGATAGATTTAGAAGCGTCGTCATTACCTGGGATAATGTAATCGATGTTTCTTGGGTTTGAGTTTGTATCAACGATACCAAACACTGGAATACCTAGACGGTTAGCTTCTTTCACAGCGATGTGTTCTTTCATAACGTCAACTACGAAAAGAGCAGAAGGAAGACGAGTAAGGTCTGCGATACTGCCTAAGTTCTTTTGTAGTTTTTCTCTTTGACGAGCGATTTGTAATTTTTCGCGTTTAGAAAGGTTTTCGAAAGTACCGTCGTTAGACATTTTGTCGATAGTAGTCATTTTTTTAACTGCTTTACGGATAGTAGAGAAGTTAGTTAACATACCACCAGCCCAACGTTCTGTAATATAAGGCATATTTACAGAAGTAGCTTTTTCTGCGATGATTTCTTTAGCTTGTTTTTTAGTAGCAACGAAAAGGATTTTTTTACCTTGTTTAGCTATTTGATAAAGAGCATCAGCAGCTTCGTCTATTTTTACTACAGTTTTGTTAAGATCGATGATGTGGATTCCGTTTTGCTCTGTGAAGATGTAAGGAGCCATCGCAGGATTCCATTTGCGAGTCATGTGACCAAAATGCACTTCAGCATTTAAAAGGTCTTGAAAATTTGTTCTTGCCATAATTTTTTAAAAAGTTTGTTTACATTCTTGTTAAAACATATCAACCGTTGGGTAATCTGCCGTATAAGGCAGAGTCCCAATGGTTTAGATACTAAACAGCTTCCAATAAAAACGTATAAAAAAGATTAACGTTTAGAGAATTGGAATCTTTTACGTGCTTTTGGACGACCTGGTTTTTTACGTTCAACTTCACGTGGGTCACGTGTCATGAAACCTTCAGATTTAAGAGCAGGTTTGTCCTCTGGGTTGATTTTAACCAATGCGCGTGCGATAGCCAAACGAAGTGCTTCTGCTTGACCTTTGTATCCACCACCATTTAGGTTAACTTTGATATCATAATTTTCGGCTACACCCAATTTCACTAGTGGTTGTTTAACCACGAATTGAAGAATAGAGCTTGGGAAATAAACCGCTAAATCTCTTTTGTTAATGGTAATTGTACCCTTCCCTGGGGTTACATAAACGCGTGCTACAGCCGCTTTTCTTCTACCAATTGCATTTGTTACTTCCATAGCTATTATTTAAGGGTGTTGATGTCAATAAATTTAGGATTTTGAGCTTCGTGTTTGTGTTCAGCACCATCGTAAACATAAACATTGCTTAATAACTTGTCACCTAGGCGGTTTTTAGGTAGCATACCTTTAAGCACTTTGTTGAATAAACGTGCTGATCCTTTAGCTTGTAGGCGTAGAGGATTGATGCATTTTTGACCACCAGGATAACCAGTGTAAGTTAAATAACTACGGTCAGTCCATTTTTTGCCGGTCATTTTGATTTTGTCGGCATTGATGATAATAACGTTGTCGCCACAGTCAACGTGAGGAGTGAAGTTAGGTTTGTATTTACCTCTCACAAGTTTAGCGACTTTTGAACAAAAACGACCTAAAATTTGGTCGGTAGCATCAACAACCACCCATTCTTTGGTAACGGTTGCTTTGTTCGCTGATACTGTTTTGTAACTTAATGTATCCACAATTAAAAATTTTTTTATTCGTTTAACAATGTTATTCTCAAATCAGAGTTGGGCAAGTCTAAAGGCTAAAAAAGACATTTTTCTCTGAAAATCAATAACTTATCTTAAAAAGAATAATAATCGGACTGCAAAGATACAAAAAAAGTTTTGAACAGAAAAAAGTTTTCAACATTTTTTACTTCCAATCCCCATTCGCTTTTATCAGCTCAACGAGTTTTTCTACCGCTTCTTCTTGTGGAATGTTTTTCTCGATGCATTCTTTGCCCTTGTAAAGGGAAATTTTGCCACGAGCAGCACCCACGTATCCATAATCGGCATCAGCCATTTCGCCAGGACCATTTACAATACAGCCCATGATACCTATTTTTAGGTGGGTTTGAGAAGAGGTTTTTTCCTTAATCTTTGCGATTGTTTCTTGTAGGTCAAAAAGTGTTCTGCCACAGCTAGGACAAGAAATATATTCAGTTTTAGTTTGTCTAGCACGAGCAGCTTGTAGTATATTGTAAGAAAGTTTTTCTATTTCCTCATTTGAGAATGCAGGTGCTTCAATGCAGATGCCATCGGCAAGTCCGTCAATGAAAAATGCACCAAGTTCCATAGCAGATTGTAGGCAAAGTTCGTCCCAATCTGTAGTCTCATATTTGCGTTTAAGCACCACAGGCATACGGTTTCCTGCTTTGTTTAAACGGCTTATTTCAAGTCGTCCTTGACCCATTGCGTTAGCATGGTCTAGGGTGACAACGTTGATTCCTTCTGGTAAAACATCGCCAGCAAGCACTACCACAGGAGCTTTTCCGCCACCTATTTCACCAATGGCTTCAGTGATACGTCTAGAGTAAGATTCACCATTAAATAATGGCCCTTCGTAACCGCAATCATCTAATATAGGCGCCTCTGCCTTTTTATTTATAAACTCAACAATGGCTTTAGCCACAGGAATTTCTTTTTCTGGGTCTTCGCTAAGTGACACACGAATAGTGTCTCCAATACCTTCTTGAAGCAGAGTACCAATGCCAACGGCAGATTTTATACGTCCGTCTTCGCCATCGCCAGCCTCTGTTACGCCAAGGTGTAGAGGGAAATTCATACCCTCTTCCTCCATGCGACGCACAATTTGACGCACGGTTTGTACCATAATGCGAGTGTTTGATGCCTTCACAGAAATCACCACGTCGGTGAAATTTTCTGCCTTGCAAATGCGAAGAAATTCCATACAACTTTCTGTCATGCCCTCTGGAGTGTCACCGTATTGTTGCATCATACGAGGGTTTAGCGAGCCATGGTTCACGCCAATTCTTATAGCGGTGCCATGTTCCTTGCAAAGAGCAAGAAATTTGGTAAACTTATCTTGAATAGCATCAAGTGTATTGGCAAAGTTGCCTGGATTTATTCTTACCTTTTCTATATGAAGAGCCGCTTCTTCTGCTGCAGCAGGGTTGAAATGCACGTCTGCCACAAGTGGAGTGTTGTATCCTTTTTCTCTAAGGATTTTCTTAACCTCGGCAGTGTTTGCAGCCTCTTTCACACCTTGAGTAGTAAGACGAATTATCTCACAACCCACAGCAATAAGCCTTTCAGACTGTGCCACGCATGCATCGGTGTCGGTGGTAAAGGTGTTTAACATAGATTGCACGCGTATAGGATTTTCGCCACCTATACCCACTTGTCCCACTTGAACTGTAGAACTTACTCTTCTTTTATAGTTAATCATAAGGTAATTTTATCAGGATAATCTAATGTATAATGTAAACCGCGACTCTCTTTGCGTTCCATAGCATGTTTAATCACTAAATATGCTGTGTTGATAATGTTTCTAAGTTCGCAAATTTCTTTGGTCACTACAGAACGGTCAAACAAGTCTTCTGTTTCTTTATAAAGAATTTCTAGGCGGTCAAATGCTCTTTTTAAACGTAAATTTGAGCGAACAATGCCCACATAATTACTCATTACATTTGAAACTTCTTTCAAACTTTGAGTAATAAGAATCATTTCTTCGTTTAGTGAAGTACCCTCGTCGTTCCAAAGTGGAATATCCTCACGAATAGAAATGCCATCAATCACATTAAGTGAATGTTTTGAGGCAGCATCGGCATAAACAATGGCCTCGATAAGTGAGTTTGAAGCCAAACGGTTTGCTCCGTGAAGCCCTGTGCAAGAACATTCGCCTGCGGCGTAAAGGTTATTTATTGAGGTACGAGCATCTTTGTCTACCAAAATACCACCACACAAGTAGTGAGCAGCAGGCACCACAGGAATATAATCTTTTGTAATATCAATGCCAAGTGATAAGCATTTTTCATAAATCATTGGGAAGTGTTCCTTGGTCTCTTCGGCATTTTTGTGAGTAACGTCTAAGTAAACATAGTCGCAACCAGCAAGTTTCATTTCTGTATCAATACTTCTTGCCACAATGTCGCGAGGAGCAAGCGAACCACGACTATCATATTTATGCATAAATTCCTTGCCCTTGATAGTTCTTAGCACAGCCCCATAGCCACGCATAGCCTCGGTAATAAGGAATGAAGGTTTGTCGCCTGGATTGTAAAGTGAAGTAGGGTGGAACTGTACAAATTCCATATCTTTTACAAGGCCTTTTGCACGATAAACCATAGAAATACCATCGCCTGTGGCAACAGAAGGATTGGTAGTGGTTTGATAAATTTGACCAATACCACCAGTAGCCATCATGGTTATCTTAGATAGGAAAGTATGCACACGGCGAGTGCGTGGATTTAGCACATACACACCATAGCAAGTAATATTTGGAGTGGTGTGTTTTACTAGTTGACCAAGGTGGTGTTGAGTAATAATTTCTATTGCAAAATAATTCTCAAACACTTCTATATTTGGATGATTTTTTATTCTTTTAATAAGTGAAGACTGTATTTCAGCACCAGTGCTATCTTTGTGGTGAAGGATACGGAATTCTGAGTGACCGCCTTCTTTGTGTAAGTCGAAGTTGCCTTCTGCGTCTTTGTCGAAATCCACACCCCAATTTACCAATGCTTCAATTTCTCTTGGAGCATTTTCCACCACTTTGCGCACTACTTCTTCGTCGCAATGTCCGTCGCCCGCTATTAGAGTGTCCGATATATGTTTCTCAAAATTGTCGGTCTCATTGGTTACAGAAGCGATACCGCCCTGGGCGTAATGAGTGTTAGATTCTTCCAATTTGTTTTTACAAAGTATGGCAACCTTACCTTTATGTGCCACTTTTAGGGCGAAACTCATACCTGCTATTCCGCTCCCAACAACGATGAAATCAAACTTGCGTACCATAGCTTATGGATTTAAACATTACACAAAATTACAGATTTTTCGTTTAAATATTCATACTAATGGTAAATAATTTACTTAAAATGAATGTTTTTGCTCAAATATACCTAACTTTGTCATATTAAATGAAACACAATGGAAAATATATACGAAAAGTTTTTAGAATCATCAGGTGTTAGCATCGACAGTAGAAATTGTCCAAAAGACGCCATGTTTGTGGGTATTAAAGGTGCCAATTTTGATGGAAATTTGTTTGTAGAAAAAGCCTTGGAACTAGGTTGTAAATATGCTATTACAGACAATCCAGAAATAGGCGTTTGCAATCCAAATATTATTCACGTGGAAGATTCACTTAAAGCTCTTCAAGATTTGGCTTGTTATCACCGCTGCAAATTTAATATTCCAGTTATTGGTATAACAGGTACAAACGGCAAAACAACTTCAAAAGAACTTATTTCTACAGTTTTGAGTAAAGAATACAATGTTCTTTATACTCAAGGAAACCTAAATAACCACATTGGTGTGCCTCTTACTTTGCTTCGCTTAAACCGCAGTCACAATATTGCAGTAGTAGAAATGGGAGCAAACCACCCAGAGGAGATAGCATTCCTTTGTAAAATAGCGCGTCCAAACTTTGGTATTATTACCAATGTAGGCAAGGCTCACTTAGAAGGATTTGGTAGTTTTGAAGGTGTAAAGAAAACTAAAGGTGAACTTTATGAGTGGATTGCTGGGGTAGATGGTAAGATTTTTTTGCATGCCGACAATCCACATTTGTGCGAAATGGTAAATTCGGACACTGAGCCTGTCGAAGTGTCGATGACAGCAGGGAATAACGAAAATGCTATAGAAACTATTAAATATGGTGAGTCTGAAGATAACTTTGTGTCTGGGAAAATTATTTCTTGCACACCTTATATTAATGTAAATCTAACCCTAAACGGTAACGCCTCTGGCGAAAACCAAACATACGAAATCAATACACAATTAATTGGTGACTACAATCTTTCAAATATTCTTTCTGCCGCTTGTATTGGCAGATATTTTGGAGTAATGGATGAGGATATTGTGGCTGCACTGAGTGAATATACTCCAACAAACAACCGTTCTCAATGCACCCGCACCGAACGCAACACTCTGATAGTAGATGCATATAATGCCAACCCAACTAGTATGGAGGCTGCTATCAAGAACTTCTCAAAGATAGAAACCATAGATAATAAGGTATTAATTCTGGGTGATATGAAGGAGTTAGGCGAGGATAGTGAGGCAGAACACATCAAGGTTCTAAACCAAATAAAATCTCTAGGTTTCTTGGAATGTTACTTCGTAGGTAGTGAGTTTGCCAAAGTTGCTCCATCGCTTGATTTTACTCAATGTTTCTCTGATGTTGACTTACTAGCAGAGTACTTGCAGTCTAATCCAATAGCAAACTCAACAATCCTAATAAAAGGTTCCAACTCCACAAAACTCACAAAAATTGTTCCAAGTTTATAATTTCTTTATAACACAAAAAAAACTGACCATCACGGTCAGTTTTTTTTATATCTTTATGTATTAAGAGTTATTTTAGAGAGGGGATTTCTAGGAGTGTGACGTTCGAGAAACCGGAGTTTACAAAGCGTAAATGAGGATTTCGAGAACTAGCACGACGTGGAAATCACCCTATAAAATAGCTCGACTATTTACAGAATTGTTTTTGGTAGCATAAGGTATACCCCAACATAATTTCGTGAGTACCATAGTTTTGAGTTACAAGGTTATTCAAATCTAGGCTGAACGCGTAACCAATTTGGAAGTTACCTATGTTGAAACCACACATTGGCATTAAGGTCATTGCTTGGATATTGTTTGGGTTCCAGCTGTGACGATATGATGCTTGCACCCAATATCCCCAATACTCTTTTTCTACTTCGTGACCAAATTTTAGGTTAAGGTCCATACCAACCCAGCCGTATTGGTTCACTTTAAGCATTGCCATAGGTTCTATATATTTGTCTTTTCTGTCTCCTAGGTCGAATGTGTATCCACCAAATAGGAATCCTGTAAATGGAGCAGGGATTTCTTTGTCACCGTAGATATCAGATTTGTAAGGAATCATATTTGTAAGTGAAAGACCTACAAAGCCACCATATGATTTGTAATATACACCGAAGTTCATGTTTGGTGACCAACCATTTGTGTTGACAAATGCGTCATCGGTAAGTGCGCCACCACCTATGTCGTTCATTGTATCTTCAAATATATCATTGTTTATGTAGAAATAATTTAGTTTGAATGATACACCAAATGAAAGTTGACGGTCGTATGATTTCTTTTTAGAGAATTGACGTCCTTTACTTAGCGGAATATGATATGCAAATGTTACTTGACCACCAGCACGATTTGTGTAACCATTTCTGTCATGGAAAAGGTATGCACCTATACCCACGTTGTCCCAAACACGTGTTTTAAATGAAGCTAACTGTGTCATTGGAAAATCATTCATACCCACCCATTGCATTCTGTTGGTTAACATAAAATGCGAACATGGTTCAGCACCTGCTAGCGCAGGGTTCACTAGATAGTAGTTATAGTGGTATTGGTTGTAGATAAGTTCTTCTTGTGCGAATAACTTAGTCATCCCCAAAAATACTGCTATTATAACGACTGCTATTTTTTTCATAGTGCAAATATATGGTTTATTTTTTTATTAAATGTGTTTTCTACTCTAGTATTTTCAGATTTCTTAACGTTTTAGTGTAAAGTGACCTGTGTATTGTTTTCTAATGTCTTCTACAGTGATAAGGTACCAATAGTCATCGCTTGGCATTGGTTTACCATTGTATTCGCCATCCCAACCATCGAAGTAGTCACCTTCAACAGAATTTGTGCCACCTGTGTTGAAACTACCTACACGTTGGATAAATAGACGTTTACCATGACGATCAAAGATTTCTACGATATAAGAATCGTATGATTCCAGATTTCTCACTTTCCATTCGTCACGATTGTTATCACCATTTGGAGAGAAGAATTTGTCTGGGAAAATAGGTGTAGGCTCTACATAGAACTCTTTGAAGTTGATACATTCATATTCGTCTTTCACATAAAGAACGTTCCAACCAATAGGGGCATTTTCCCAAATACCAGATTGAACTTCTATGAAGTCTACTCCATCTAATGAAAACTCAAATGGACTTTGACCTTTTGAATAATCCATAGTAATAACCATGTCATTAGTTTCTTCCTCGCTCTTAGGAGTGATAGAAGATATTTCTGGTAATTCGTGTACATTAATAGTAACTACCGCTGTAGCATCACATTCGCCCGCAATTGCTTTTACTGTGTATTTCTTCACACCAGATTCTTCATGGCTTACTCTACCGTTTGTACCTAAATTTGGAGTCCATTCATAACTATCGGCACCACTTGCTGTGATTGGTTCACTTAATTCCTTCACGCAAATGTCTTGGTCTGGACTAACAGTTAAGTTTACTTTAGGGTCTACAGTAATATCAAGTGATTTTTTAGATTGACATCCACTAACTGTTTTTACAACTGCTGTATATGTTTTTGTGCCAGTTGTTGTTGGGGTCACATTTACAGAGGCTTCATCTTCTGCACCTACAGGAGTGTCACCTTCAAACCATTGGAATGTACCTAAGTCTGGATCTGTTTGGTCAAGTCCATCAATATTTATGTAGGTGTTACCTTCTAGACATAGAGAGTAGTCTGTAGCAGAAACAGTAAACTCTACTGCTTCACCTACTTTTATTTCTAATGGGTCGCTTTCTTCTGAACATCCACCTACAGAAACTACTAGTTTGTAATACCATGTACCAACTTCATTAACAGTTAGTTGTTCTAAACTATTAACACCTGTTTTGTATGGTTCGCCCCAGTTGGTTTTGTCTTGTGTGCGATACCATTTATATTCATATTGAGCAGTGGCAGTTACTGTATTGTCACTGTAGTTAGATGTAATATTAATTTCAGAACCTTTACATACATTGTCATCATCTGTTTTAATAGTTGGTTTTTCTACAGTAATAACCTCTATGTACATAGAACTTGGTTGGTAACATGATCCGCCAACAGATGCTGTATATTTTGTTCTATCAGCTGTTGGTGAAACTGTTATATTTGCAGTTTTCATTGCATTAACAGTAGCATCAGATGGGTCTGTTTCCCAATCTACTGTTAAAGTAGCATCTATATTTGTTTGGATAGTAACGCTGGCTCCCGAACAGATATAGTATGTATCTTCGTTTAGTCCGTAATCTACCAAATTACCATCAGCATCTGGTATTAGTAATTCAATTTTAGGGTTGTTGATTACTTTTACTGTTACGCTAGAAGGATCACTTGGACAGATATTAGCAGCCTGATTTGCCTCGCTTTTCACTTTATAAGTAGTTTCGCCTGGATTAGCGATTGAAACTATATTATTAGGAGCAGGTAATGCTACGTCGTTTTGATCGTACCATATATATGTTAACTGAGGGTCTTTATTTAATAAAAGATTATTCAAATCATATGTAGCACCAGGACATGTTTCTAGTTTTGCTTTAACAGTTGGAGCCGCTGGTTCTGTACATGGGTTTGCACAAACTACTGTATATGTGGTTATTTTTTCACTAAATGCATATAGGTTTTGTTCACATGTAATATTAGTAGTTGATCCTGTGTATTTATAGTTTTCTCTATCTGAATCATATGTGCTAGGTGTTTTTGATGTTAGATAAGTTGCCATATCTATAGCAATATCTGTATGCCCTGCAACCACAGATGTGTATTGATATTTAGAACCAGCGTCATTTGCGTCAGTTGCAATTACATCAGTTAATTCTGCATATCCTAAGTTAACATCATTTATTGGTGTTGAATTGACAATCTTCCATGTACCTCCATTTTTAGATTTAAGGAAAACGTAGTAAGGAACATTTATCATATCAGTGATACCAAATTGAGAGTGACCTGAATATAATGTAACACTTACATCGCTTCTATCGTTACAAATATCTCCACCTTGTTCAGTTCTTGCTTGATTGCTGAATGTGCCTAATTTAGGAATACAACGTGTAAATTTAATATTATCTAACCCTAAGTCACTTCCTGGAATATCGCAACTAGTTGTATTAGGTTCTTGGTTGTTATATAGAATTAATTTAACGATACTGTTTGTTTTTGTGTTAAATGATTGTCCTTTAGGAACCCAAGATTCAGGAATTGAACCTGTTGGGTAGTTTAATAGGATTTCATTATTTGCACCAATTGCGACGAATCTAACATTAGTAGGTAATAGGTCGTTTGGGTTTTGGTCTATATCTCGCACTTGTGCTGAGAAATCGTACCATGTATCTGGACATAAATTTCTTATAGTAAACTCACAAATTTTACCTCTGTCTAGCTGACCTCTTTCAACTTCTGCTTGGTTAAATATTTGTTGTCCACAGTTTACTATCATAAAACCAGAACCATCATTTGTAGCACTATTTACAACCTCATTTTGTGTCCAACCAGAGAACATTCCTTGGGTAGATTTTGCAATAACGTAGTGTTCTTCTGTTGGTCCTTTACCACTAGGAAGACTTTCTTGTTTAGGGTTGCGATTATTTGGGTCACATTTACATAAAGGATCAAAGTATCCGTAGCAATATTCTGATGATAATCTAATATTTCCGCTAGTAACGTCATTGTCTGTGATTTGGTCAAGTCTACAAGGAGAACTTCCTGGCATTTTGAATGTAATGTTCACCACGTCTAGTTTATCTGCGTGTTCAGAACAACTAATAATAGCTAAAAATTTGTAACTTAATGAAGTTCCTCCACCTGTTGCAACAATTTCACCTCCTGAAACTATATTGTCTATAGTAACAGAATTACCATTACCACTCAATGGATGTGTAACGCCTGCTTCGTCTATGTATTTCCATGTTATAGATCCTGTTAGACCAATTGCAGAAAAGGTACATGGATTGCCTTTAGGAATTAAATCTCCTGCAGACGATACGATTTGTGGATCATAACATCCAACAACCTTAATTTCTGTAATGTCTAGTATATAGCAGTCACCAGAGTAGTCTGTAGTTAATAGTGCTGTGGCAGTAGATGATGTTGCGGTGAATTCAAGACTCATATTGCATGGTCCTGTAGCAGTCCAATCGCTTCCGCTATTTTCAAAGTATTTATCAGAATTGCCAACTGCTAGTTTGAATTTAGTACGATGTTTTTCTGAAGCATCAGATTCTTTTGCACGTAGTCTAACACTACCAGTAATAGAAATTGAATATGTTTTGCCTGATTTTAAATTAGGTATTGTTATTGACATTAATGAACCGTTTTTAACGCAACCTAAGCTAAGTTTATTACCACTTACTGTGTATTTACCTCTTGCAGGATTAGTATCTTTAACAAAGTTTAGCGCAGCACTCATTTCAGTAGAAATCCCTTCTGAAAATAGTACTTCATTTAATTCGTAGTATGTTGCACCAGTTGTTTTTGGTGCAAAATTTGTTTTAGAGAAAGTTGTTGAACAACTAGGTGCAGCGAATGCTGTATTAAAACCTAGAAGTAATAAAAATAAAGTTAAGAGAATGGTTGATGCTCTTTTTATCATAGTTTTTGGTTTAAGGTTACAAAATAGGTTTATGAAAACGTTGGCATAAAACGCCAATAATCGTGCAAAAGTACTAATTTTTTTGTAAATAATAACAATATTATCACCTAATTAACAGAAAAACAATGCAATTTATTGTGTCTGCATGTTTTTTTTGTTGAAAAAAATGGGAAATATTGGTAAATATAGATTTTTGTGTTAATAAAAATTTCAGTATCTTTGACGGATATAATATTAAGAAAAAAACAATGTCCAAACAGATAGATACACCAATGATGAGGCACTTCTTCGAGATGAAGAATCAGAATCCTGATGCTATTTTGCTTTATCGTTGTGGAGACTTTTACGAAACCTATTGTGATGATGCGCTTACTGCGTCGCAGGTGCTGGGTATTACTCTTACCATGCGTGGCAAGGGGACTGACAATGCTATTCACATGGCGGGTTTCCCATTTCATGCTTTGGATAATTATTTGCCAAAACTGGTGCGTGCAGGTTATCGTGTGGCTATCTGTGACCAACTCGAAGACCCAAAACTATGCAAAACTAAGTTGGTAAAGCGTGGCATTACAGAACTTGTTACTCCGGGGGTGTCTTACAATGACAATCTTCTTGATTATAAGCAAAACACATTCCTTGCGGCTGTTCACTTCAACAAAACAAGTGTGGGTGTGGCTTTCCTTGATATTTCTACAGGGGAGTTTTTGGCAGGGCAGGGTACAGCAGAGTATGTTTCAAAACTGCTAAGTAGTTTTGCTCCAAAGGAAATACTATTTGAGCGTGGCAAAAACGATAGTTTTTATAAACTTTATGATGGTAAAACTGCCACATTTACTATGGAAGACTGGGTGTTTTCTGAGGAAACTGCTCAAAAACGTCTTCTTAAGCAGTTTGAGGTATCTACCCTGAAAGGTTTTGGTATAAACGACCTAAATGAGGCTATTGTGGCGGCAGGTGCTGTACTTTATTACCTAGACCAAACTCAACACTTCCAAACAAGCCATATTACTCAGATTTCTCGCATACATTCCGACAATTTTGTTTGGCTAGATAAGTTTACAATTCGCAACCTAGAACTTTTTTCTACTGGTTATGGCGATGGTAAGGCTCTTGTAGATGTGCTAGATGATACTCGCACTGCTATGGGTGCGCGTTTGCTTCGCCGTTATGTGGCGTTCCCACTTAAGAGTATTGATGCCATAAATTCTAGGCTAAATATAGTGGATTCTTTCTTTAGAGAACCAGAAATAAAGGATACTCTGCTTTCGCTGCTTTCTGATGTGGGTGACTTGGAGCGTTTGGTTTCAAAAATTGCGGTGCTAAGGGTAAATCCTCGCGAGGTGGTGCAGCTTAAGGTGGCGCTTACTGCTATTGAACAAATCCGTGAATTGCTATTGTCTTCTACTTCAGAAGACTTTAATGCGCTAGCCGAAAAACTTTCTCCACTTACAGAAATAAGAGACAAAATCCATTCTTGGATAGAAATAGACCCTCCTATTGCGGTAAATCGTGGCAAGGTGATACGTGAGGGTGTAGATGCCGAGTTAGACGAATATCGTTCACTTGCATTTTCAGGCAAGGATTATCTGCTTAAAATGCAACAACGCGAAATAGAAAATACTGGCATTTCTAGCCTTAAGATAGGCTACAACAATGTGTTTGGCTACTACATAGAGGTGAGAAATATGCACAAAGATAGTGTGCCAGAGGAGTGGATAAGAAAACAAACACTAGCAAATGCCGAACGTTATATTACTCCAGAGCTTAAGGAATACGAAGACAAGATTTTGGGAGCAGAGGAGAGAATCCTATCTATAGAAACTCGTCTTTATATGTCTTTGGTAGAGGAACTTTGTAAATATATTGCTCCACTACAAAAAAATGCAGAAGTGCTTAGCCAATTAGACGTGCTTTCAAACTTTGCTTCTATTTCGGCTAGATATGGTTACAATCGTCCTGTGGTGGAAGATAGTGATGTGCTAGAAATTAAAGATGGACGTCACATAGTTATTGAGCGTCAGCTACCTATCGGCGAACAATATATTGCCAACGATTTGTATTTAGATACTCAGTCTCAACAAATTATCATAATTACTGGTCCTAATATGGCTGGTAAGTCTGCTCTGCTTCGCCAAACTGCCTTAATAGTGCTTATGGCGCAGATAGGTTGTTATGTGCCAGCTTCTTCGGCAAAAGTGGGTGTTGTGGACAAGATTTTCACTCGTGTGGGTGCAGGAGACAATATCTCTATGGGAGAGAGTACATTTATGGTGGAAATGAATGAGGCTGCAAGTATTCTTAACAATATGACAAACAGAAGTTTAGTGCTGTTTGATGAACTAGGCCGTGGTACAAGTACCTACGATGGCATCTCTATTGCGTGGTCTATTGTGGAATACATTCACGAACATCCATCGGCTTCTGCTCGCACACTATTTGCTACTCACTATCACGAGCTAAATGAGATGAAAAATAGTTTCTCTCGCATTAGAAATTTCAATGTGTCGGTGCAAGAGGTTGGTGGTAAAGTGATTTTCCTACGTAAACTTGTGCCTGGCGGTAGCGAACATAGTTTTGGTATTCATGTGGCAAAACTTGCTGGTATGCCAAAGAGTGTGGTGGCACGAGCAAATCAGGTGCTTGAGGACCTTGAGGGTGAAAATTCCGACAAGAGAAAGTCTATTTCAACCAAAAAACTTGATACATTGGCCGAAAGCCGTTCTGGTTACCAACTTAGCCTATTCCAACTAGACGACCCTGTGCTAAGCCAAGTGCGCGACGAAATCTTAAAAGTGGATATCAATTCACTTACACCAATAGATGCATTAAATAAATTGAATGAAATTAAGAAAATAATAACAGGAAAAAGCAAATGAAAAAGACTGTATTTTTAACTGGTGCCACAGGCAACATGGGTGCAGCAGGTTTGGCAGAACTGCTTAAGAAAAAAGACCTTTATAACATAGTTCTTCTTGCTCGTCCTAGCAAGGCTAACAAAGAAAAACTTGCTTATCTTGAAGACGAAGAATCTGTAAAAATAGTTTGGGGCGACCTTCTAAACTATGATGATATCCTTAAATGTGTAACAGGTGCAGACATAGTGCTTCACGTGGGTGGTATGGTGTCGCCACAGGCAGACTACTTCCCAAAACGCACTCTTAAAACCAACACTGAGGCTGCAAAAAACATTGTTAAAGCAGTGCTTGCTCAGCCAAACAAAGATGAAATAAAAGTGGTTTATATTGGTACTGTGGCTCAAACTTCAGACCGCAACGAACCTATCCACTGGGGACGTACAGGTGACCCTATCTGCATAAGTGTTTACGACCACTATGCTATTTCAAAAACAGAGGCAGAGAAAATCATTGTAGAATCTGGGATTAAAAACTGGGTGTCACTTCGTCAAAGTGGTATTCTTTATGGTGCTATTCTTAAAAACTTCGACCCTATTATGTTCCACGTGCCACTTCGTGGTATGCTAGAGTGGGCTACAGTAGAAGATAGCGGTCGCTTGCTTGCCAATGTTTGTGCAGACGACGTGCCAGAAGAATTTTGGTGTAATTTCTACAATATTGGTTCAGGTAAAGAATATCGTCTTACCAATTATGAATTTGAATGTTATTTGCTAGATACTATTTCTTGTCCTCGTCCAGAGAAAATCTTTGAACCATATTGGTTTGTTACTCGCAACTTCCATGGTCAATGGTATCTAGACTCAGACAAACTAGAAGAATATCTTCACTTCCGTGCCAATATTCCTGTGGCTGAATATTTCAAAAACTATCTTGGCAAACAAGTGCCTTGGTACTATCATTTAGCTAAGATTTGTCCTCCTATTTTCATTAAATGGGCTATGAAATATATGGCTAACAAGAAATTCTGGGGCACACAATGGTGGATTAAAAACAATGTTCAGGAGCGTATTGCAGCATATTATGGTAGCAAAGAAAAATGGGCTGCTATTCCTCGCAAATGGAAAGATATGGACCTTTCTCGCCCAACCGACGAGGCTGTGCATATCGACCATGGCTACGATGAGTCTAAACCACGTACCGAATGGACTATTGAGGATATGAAGCAAGCAGCTGCCTTCCGTGGTGGTAAATGCCTATCTGAAACTATGGTGAAGGGTGATTTCAGAACTCCACTTCGTTGGCAATGTGCTGATGGTCATGAGTTTGAAATGTCGCCAGTTCTAGTGCTTCTAGGTGGTCACTGGTGCCCAGATTGTACTCCAATGCCATGGCGCTACAACCACATCGCAAAAGTAAATCCTTTCTTCTCTCAAGTGTGGGCGCCACTGCATGATGCGAATGAAACGGAGGAGTATACAGCAGAGATTTATCGAGATTTTCCACAATAATTTGTGCTAAACAAAAAAATGCTGACCAAACGGTCAGCATTAATTGTTTTATTCATAATACTCTTTGAATTGTTCTAGCATACCATAATCTTTTTTGAAGATAGGCAGTAGTGTAGAGTCAATGGTAAATATATGTCTATCAATATGGTTAAACTCCGAAATACATTTTCTATTACCAATCTCAAGGTGTGAAGAAAAGATATTTCTAGATGTTTCATTATCATATAATTCAGACCATATAGAATTTGTGGTGTCCGTTAAATTATAAATTTTAAAATCTAAGATATTAATCATAAAGTGAGATTCTATTTCATTTTGTATATATGGATTGGTTTCAACTAGTTTCTCTACATAAAAAGTTAAACTATCTTGTTTATAATGATTAATATATATACCTTTATCTCCTATATTTGTACTTGTAGAAAAGTATAATTCTTTATCTAGTTTATTTTCTATGCATATAATAGATTCCTCCTTAACAAGTACCGTTTTCTCGCATGATGATAATATTAGAAGAGTTAATATACAAAGGAATTTATTCAAGGTTTTCATAAATCTTTCTTGATGGATAAATATTATATAATTGTATTAAAAAAGACTGACTTCGAGTCAGTCTTCTTCTATAATTATGTAGTTTGTTTTTTACAATCCGAAGGTAGATTTTAGGTCGGCAACGCGGTCGAGTTTTTCCCATGTGAATAGTTCTACCTCTTTGGTGATGGTGCCTCTGTCGGTGGTAACGAAGGTTTTTGTTACCACTTCTGGAGTTCTACCAAGGTGACCATAAGAAGCGGTTTCTTCATACATTGGGTTTCTAAGTTTCAAATTGTCTTCTATTGCTTTTGGACGTAGGTCGAATAGTTTAGAGATTTGTTGTGCTATTTCGCCGTCGGTCATATTCACTTTTGCAGTGCCGTAGGTGTTTACGTATAGGTTCATTGGCTCTGCCACACCAATAGCGTATGCTACTTGCACAAGTACTTCGTCTGCAAGACCTGCTGCCACCATGTTTTTAGCAATGTGACGTGCTGCGTATGCTGCAGAGCGGTCCACTTTTGAAGGGTCTTTACCAGAGAAAGCACCACCACCGTGAGCACCTTTGCCACCATATGTGTCAACGATGATTTTACGACCTGTAAGACCAGTGTCGCCGTGAGGACCACCAATCACAAACTTACCTGTAGGGTTAACAAATAGTTTGAAGTCGCCTTTGTTTAGGTTTTGGTAGCGTGTATCTAGAGCGAAAACGCGTGGAAGAAGAATGTTTGCCACGTCGTCTTTGATTTTAGCAAGCATTTCTTCGTCGTTTTCCATAAATTCGTCGTGTTGGGTAGAAACCACGATAGTGTCTATACGCACTGGATTGTTGTTGTCGTCGTATTCTACTGTTACTTGCGACTTAGAGTCTGGACGTAGGTATGTCATTTCTTTGCCTTCGCGTCTGATAGCTGCAAGCTCTTTAAGCAGGGCGTGAGACATATCTAGAGTGATAGGCATAAAGTTTGATGTTTCGTTGCATGCGTAACCAAACATCATACCTTGGTCGCCAGCACCTTGGTTGTATGGGTCTTCTCTTTCTACACCGCGGTTGATGTCGGTAGATTGCTCGTGAATAGCAGAGAAAACTCCACAAGAGTGTGCTTCAAACATGTATTCGCTCTTGGTGTAACCAATGCGTTTAATCACGTTGCGTGCTACTGTTTGCACATCTACGTATGCAGAAGATTTTACCTCACCTGCTAGCACCACTTGACCAGTGGTAACAAGAGTTTCGCAAGCCACCTTAGATTCAGGTGCTTGTGCTAAGAAGTTGTCTAGAATGGCGTCTGATATTTGGTCTGCCACTTTATCTGGATGTCCTTCAGAAACAGATTCTGATGTAAAAAAGTATCCCATATTGTCTTTAAAATTTAATTTCAGTTTACAAAGATAAGCAAAAACTCCTAACTCCTAACTCCTAACTCCTAACTTTTAGCTGTAAAGCTTACTTATCACCCAAATTTTAAGCCTTGTTGGTACAAGTTTAATCAAAAGGTATAGCAGTTTGTATGTGATATGAGGCACCACTACTGGACTTGGATTTTCTTTTTGAAGCACTTTTGCTATTGCTTTTGCTATGACAATAGGCTTCATGCCGTTTTTTTCATCCTTTTCCATGGTTTCTACAGCTACTTTCATAGCATCGGTGTATTCCGAACTAGGTAGCTGGCTAGTCTCTGTGTATTTTCTGCTTGCAGTGAAGTCTGTTTTTACGTCTCCAGGCAAGATGCAGGTGCATTTTACATTGTATGGTTTCATTTCCATACTAAGTGATTGCATTAGGAGCATAATGGCAGATTTACTTGCTGAGTAAAAGCCTTGAAATGGTATAGGAGCAACAGCTGCAACAGAAGATATAGCAATGATTCTTCCGTGCTTTTGTTCCCTGAAGATAGGCAGACAAGCTTTAATGGTATTTAAAACACCAAAGAAGTTTGTTTCCATTTGGTAACGTGCTTCTTCTAGTGATGTGTCTTCTACAGCTCCCGCAATGCCATTGCCAGCGTTGCAAATCACAGCAGAAAGTTCGCCTTGCTCTTCTATAATTCTGTTTACAGCATTTTCCAAGCTTTCAGGAATGGTTACGTCTGCACATAGACCTATTATTCTGCCTCCAGAGAATGGGTCTTCTATGTTTTCACTTCCTCTGCGAGAAGCAGCATAAACAGTATAACCTTGTCTCATTAAATATTGTGCGGTAGCACTGCCTATGCCTGCACTTCCGCCTGTTAATAAAACGATATTTCCTGTTGTCATGGTCTAAAAAATTAAATTTGTTTTATATATGCACGACGACGTTTATATACCTCGTGGTCAAATAATATAAAGTTAGACATGCTCTTCATATTAGTTTCTAATATAGCTGTAACAGATGCATATTTAACTTTATGTTTTTGATAATAAGGTAATTGGTCTGTAAATATAAGTGAGTTAATACCTTTGTTTTGGTAGTCTGGACGCACAGCAATTAGAAGCAAGTCTGCAGATTCGTATGTCTTAGCAGTAAGTGCTTTTAGCATATGGAACCAACCAAATGGGAATAGTTTGCCTTTAGTTTTTCTTAATTCTTTACTAAGGTTTGGCATAGCCACACCCACACCTACAAGTTCGTCGTTTTCGTTTACTAGTAGGCTCACTAGGTCGAAATTTAGAATAGGGAAGTATAGGTCGCTATAATATTTCTTTTGTTTTTCTGTTAGTGGAGAATAGTTGTATAGTTGTTTGTATGCTGTGTCGATAAGGTCAAAGAAACTATAACCATAGCGTTTTAGAAGCTCTTTACTGTTTTTCACGTGAGTTGCTTTTACCTTATATCTATCTGTAATAAGATTTGCTACGCGGCTCAATTTTTCAGGAAGCACTTCTGGCACTTTTAAACGAATTTCCACCCAGTCTGCTTCTTTTGTAAGTCCGTAAGCATCGAAGTGTTCCACGTAGTATGGATAGTTGTAAAGCGCAGCCATTAGTGAAAGGTATTCATAACCTTCTAATAGAAGACCTTGGTGGTCTAGGTCGGTGAAACCTACAGGACCATTTAGGGCATTCATTCCTTTGCTTTTACCCCAAGCTACCACTGCGTCTAGAAGTGCTTTTGATACTTCTTTGTCGTCGATGAAGTCAAACCAACCAAAACGTACTTTTTTTACATCCCAGTGAGCATTTGCTTGTTTGTTTATAATGCCTGCAATACGACCTACTATTTTACCATCTTTGTATGCAAGGTAGTAAACAGCTTCGCAAACTTCAAATGCAGGGTTTTTCTTACTGTCTAGAGTGTTTAACTCATCGAAAATTAGTGGAGGGCAAAAGTATTCATTGCCTTCGAAAATATCTATCCCAAATTGAACAAACTTCTTTAGTTCTTTACGGGTTTTAACTTCAGAAATAATTACAGACATATATTTTTTATTTAGCAGTTAAATCTTTTTTTACAAGTTCTTCTGGTCTTTGTTTCAGGATATCCAAATTCTTATAAGGCCAAGTTTCTTCCATATCCCAGTTTGGTCTTAATTGAAGTTTTTTAGGATAATAATAAACCATTTCTGGTTGTTGCTTTTTTTCTAAATTACCTGTATCCCATTTTTTATTTCCATTCTCATCTATATACATTCTAATGTAGTAAGCTGCAGGGTTTACGTCCTCAAAGTATGCTTCTGCATCTTGTACAGGACATTCTCTTATTACAACTTCTCTTTCAGAAAGCAATTGAACAATGCCGTTTGGAATATTTTCATTGAACTTGATATATAGATTGGAGTAATCTTCGAGTTTTTTTATTTTTAGTGGTTTGTTAAACCTATCATTTACTTTGCCATAGATACTTGTTATACTTGCAGAATCTATTTCCAACTGATAGTTTCCGCCTAATTCCTTTTTGAATATTAGATATAGTTTCTTTTTGCAGATACTATCATCAAACATTACTTTGTAATTTACTTTTTCAAAAAGTGTATCTACTTTTAGTGATAGTTTTATGCTGTCGGTTATAACTTCTTTGATAGGTTCATTGAAGACAAATTTTACAGTGTCATAAACCTCTAGGCTTTTATTTAGATTGTGAGTAAAATTCAAAACATGATTGTTTGTAGAATTTTCTCTTTTTCGTTTTTCTGCTTTGGTTTCTCTATAGATAAGATATAATGAGTCTGTTTGACTAACAGATTCTCCTAAACTATCTGTTTTTAGGTATGAAATAGAGATATGTAGACTGTCTTGCTTGTATAATAAACTATCTGTTACCCAAAAAACAAGTGAGTCAGTTCTGTTTGTTTTTTCTTTTAAGAAAGGTTCCGCAAAAGAGCTATCGCTCAATAGTTTTAGTTCTGGTTCTTTGTCTTGTGGTTCAGAAAAAATAAGTGTAAATGTATTCTTACTGTTTCGCTTATAACTCTTTAGTCTATGAATAATATCCCTTTCTTTAAAGGTCTTTAATATTAATCCTTTAGGGAAATATTCATTATAGGCATTTAATGTTACGTTGTCGTATCTTGTTTTGGTAGAGTCTGTCCAAAGTGTATCTACTTTGCCGTGTAAGTGAGCATATGGGGTAATAGTTGAATCTAAAAATGCAATATCAGTGCCTTTATTTTGATAAAAATTTACCCCGCCAGCATCTTTAATGGCAAATAAATTATATGTTCCTTCTGCCACTCCATAAATGGTAAATTCACCATTTTCATTTGTTTTGGCTATTTTTTCAAATCTAGTTTTGGTAAAAGCTGTGTCAGAAAGATTGCTATAAATACCCACAGTATAATTTTTTCTAGCAGCTAGGGTTTCTGCATCAATAACTTTACCGCTAATTTGAAGTGAATCTACTTTGTCTCCTGTAGAAAATGTATATACATAATCTGCAAAAGGGTTTGATTCTGTGTAGTCCACTATACATTTTTTTATTTCAATGGTATAAGTGGTATTTGGTAAAAGTGAATCTTGAAATGTAATGCTAACTTTCTTGCCCAATCCCTTTACAGAAGGTGAGTTTTTTTGTGGAGGAGAGAAAGTTATGTTTTGGAGTGGGTTGTTTACGGAAACTAATTCATTAAATTCAAGAATAATGCTTTTGGCATTGAAATTGGTGTTCCCGTTTTCTGGAGTTGCTGATAGTAGAACTGGTGGTTCTGTATCTTTTGGGCCGCCTTGTGGACCAGACCCTCTGTTTGCACAAGACTGCAAGGCCAGAAAGAAGATAATCCAGCCTAACAGCAGTATTGTGTATCTTTTAAATAAGTTCAATTATTCAGAGATTTTTTTGAACAAGTTTTTCATGCTTACTTGTTCGTTGATGATGTTGTATAGGTCTGCTATAGCAACACGGTCTTGTTTCATAGTATCTCTATGACGGATAGTAACCATATTGTCTTCTAGAGTTTGGTGGTCCACAGTGATACAGAATGGAGTACCAACAGCGTCTTGACGACGATAACGTTTACCGATAGAGTCTTTTTCGTCATAGCTACATTTGAAATCAAATTTCAAGCTATTGATAATTTCACGTGCTTTTTCTGGAAGACCATCTTTCTTAACAAGTGGCATAACGCAAGCTTTCACTGGAGCAAGCACTGGAGGTAAGTTAAGGACAACACGGCTATCACCACCTTCTAGTTTTTCTTCTGTGTAAGCAGCAGAAAGAATAGAAAGGAACATGCGGTCTACACCAATAGATGTTTCGATAACGTATGGAGTGTATGATTGGTTTAGCTCTGGGTCGAAATATTTAATGTTTTTGCCAGAGAATTTTTCGTGTTGGCTTAAGTCGAAGTCTGTGCGGCTGTGGATGCCTTCTACTTCTTTGAAACCAAATGGCATTTCAAATTCGATGTCGGTAGCAGCGTTAGCATAGTGAGCCAATTTGTCGTGGTCGTGGTAACGATATTTGTGATCACCTAGGCCAAGAGCTTTGTGCCATTTTAAGCGGAAAGATTTCCAGTGTTCAAACCATTTCATTTCTTCGCCTGGGCGAACAAAGAATTGCATTTCCATTTGTTCAAACTCACGCATACGGAAGATGAATTGGCGAGCCACGATTTCGTTACGGAATGCTTTACCTATTTGAGCAATACCGAAAGGAATTTTCATACGACCAGTTTTTTGTACGTTTAGGTAGTTTACGAAAATACCTTGTGCAGTTTCTGGACGAAGATAAATCTTCATAGCGCCGTCGGCAGTAGAACCCATTTCTGTAGAGAACATTAGGTTGAATTGGCGCACGTCAGTCCAGTTTTTAGTACCGCTAATAGGGCAAACTATTTCATAATCAAGGATGATTTGTTTTAACTCTTCAAGGTTGTTGTCGTTTAATGCTTGAGCAAAACGTGTGTGAAGCTCTGTACGTTTTTGTACATATTCTTGAACACGACCATTTGTTTGGATAAACATTTCTTTGTCGAAACTTTCGCCAAAACGTTTAGCCGCTTTTTCGCATTCTTTGTCTATTTTTTCGTCATATTTTGCAAGTTGTTCTTCGATAAGAACGTCTGCACGATAACGTTTTTTACTATCACGGTTGTCAATCAATGGGTCGTTGAATGCATCTACGTGACCAGAAGCTTTCCATGTGGTTGGGTGCATAAAGATAGCTGCATCGATACCCACGATATTCTCGTGAAGAAGCACCATGCTATCCCACCAATATTTCTTTATGTTGTTTTTTAATTCAACACCATTTTGACCATAATCATATACTGCACCTACGCCATCATAGATTTCACTAGATGGAAAAACGAAACCATATTCTTTACAGTGTGCTACTAATTTTTTAAAAACATCTTCTTGTGAAGCCATATCTGAAAATTTAGTTAAAAATGAACTGCAAATATAGGTGTTTTTTTCGTGATTTTTTGTAATTTTACACCGAAACTTTAAAATCGCACCTAAAAATCACCTAATTATGATAGAAAATAACGAAGAGATGGAAGAAAGCATGCCTACTGGGTTGTCCAATAAGAAGATGTTGACGGGCATGTATCAAAATTGGTTCTTGGATTATGCTTCGTATGTAATACTTGATAGAGCAGTTCCGCATATTTATGATGGATTGAAACCTGTGCAACGTCGTATCCTGCATTCTATGAAAAGAATGGAAGACGGACGTTACAACAAAGTTGCTAATATTGTGGGTCATACTATGCAGTTTCACCCTCACGGAGATAGTTCTATTGGCAACGCCCTTGTTCAACTTGGACAAAAAGGTTTTCTTGTAGATACTCAAGGAAACTGGGGAAATATACTTACTGGCGACAGCGCTGCTGCACCTCGTTATATCGAGGCTCGCCTTAGTCCATTTGCTCTAGAGGTGCTTTACAGCCCAAAAGTAACTGAATGGAAAAAATCTTACGACGGTAGAAACAACGAACCTGTGGTATTCCCTGTGAAGTTCCCGCTTCTACTTATTCAAGGCGTGGAAGGTATTGCTGTAGGTTTGCAAACAAAAATACTTCCTCACAACTTCAACGAAGTGGCAGATGCTGCTATTGCTCACCTTAGGGGCGAAGAATTTACTCTATATCCAGACTTCCAAACTGGTGGTTATATGGATGTGAGCCGTTACAAAGATGGCGGAGTAGGTGGCAGGGTGAAAATTCGTGCCAAGATTTCAAAAATCGACAATAAAACCCTTTGCATCAGCGAAATACCATATGGTGTTACTACAGACAAACTTATTGATTCTATCCTGAAAGCCAACGAAAAAGGCAAAATTCAGATAAAAAAGATAGACGATAATACTGCCGAAAATGTAGAAATCATTGTTCATTTGGCGCCAGGTCGTTCTTCCGACAAAACTATTGATGCTCTTTATGCGTTTACCTCTTGTGAAGTGAGCATTGCGCCAAACTGTTGTGTTATTCACGAAGATAAACCACACTTCTTGGGCGTGTCTGATGTGTTGAGATTTTCTACAGACAATACTCTTCGTATCCTTAAAGAAGAACTTCTTATTCAAAAGGCTGAGGTGCAAGAAAGTATCTTCTATCTTTCACTTGAAAGAATTTTTATTGAAGAAAGAATTTATAAGGAAAAAGGATTTGAAGAATCTGCTTCTATGGATGAGGCTATTGACTTTATCGACAAATGCCTAGAACCGTTTAAGCCTAAATTTATCCGCCCAGTAGAGAGAGAAGATATCTTGAAACTTATGGAGATAAAGATGGCTCGTATCTTGAAATTCTCTGTTAAAAAGGCGGAAGAAAATATCGCTTCGCTAAACGCAAAACTGAAAGAATTAAAATACAATATCGAGCACATTACCGATTTCACAATTAAATGGTATGAGCACTTGAAAGAAAAATATGGTGCTGCATATCCACGCAAAACAGAGCTAAGAATTTTCGATACCATCGATGCTGTGAAGGTAGTGGAAGCTACAGAAAAATTGTATATCAACAAAGAAGAAGGCTTCATAGGTACTGCGCTTAAGAAAGATGAGTATGTATGTAACTGTTCCGACATAGATGATATTATCATTTTCTACAAGAATGGTACATTCAAGGTGGTAAAAGTGGCAGAAAAAGTATATGTGGGCAAGAATATTATCCATGTTGGCGTGTTTAAGAAAAACGACAAACGTACCGTTTATAATATGGTTTACCGCGATGGCAAAGACGGCATAAACTATATTAAACGTTTCTCTGTTACTGGTCTTGTTCGCGACAAGGAATACGACTTAACCATGGGAACTACTGGTACTAAAGTACTTTACTTCTCTGCAAACCCCAATGGTGAGGCTGAGGTGATAAAGATTAACTTGCGTCCACGTCCTAGGGTGAAAGTGCTTGTAATGGAAAAAGATTTCTCAGAAATTGACATTAAAGGACGTTCTTCTCGCGGAAATATCCTTACTAAAAACGATATTCAAAAGATTACTTGCAAACACAAAGGTGTTTCCACTCTTGGTGGTAGAAAAGTGTGGTTCGACCACGATGTACTTCGCCTAAACTACGACGGCAGAGGTGAACTTCTTGGAGAATTCAATAGCGACGACGAAATCCTTGTAGTACTAAATAATGGTACTTGGTATACCAGCAATTTTGATGCAGGAAATCACTATCCAAACAATATTTTCAGAATAGAAAAATTTGACGAGGGCAAGGTTTGGACTGCGGCTCTTTATGATGCCGACCAAAAGTTTGCATACTTGAAGCGTTTCAACTTTGAATCTACCTCTAAACCACTTTCATATCTAGGTGAAAATCCTAAATCGGTGCTTTATCTGCTTACTGATACTGTTTACCCATATATTGAGGCAAAATTGACAGGACCTGATGCCGACAAAGAATTCCCACGAATAGATGCAGAAAGCTTTATTTCTGTAAAAGGTTATAAAGCAAAAGGTAAACGTATCACTACATTTAAGGTGGGTGAAGTGGTGGAACTTGAGCCACTGCGCACTCCAGAAGAAGTGGTGGAAGAACCTGTAGAAGAAGTTGAAGTGGAAGGTGAACTAAAAACTGATGCAGAAGGACAAATAAGTTTGTTTTAAATGAAAGAAATAAAATTAAATAGCATTGAAAATATTAAGGAGGTGGCTCGCACTTTCCTTTCTGAGATAGGGGACAACAAACTCATTGCCTTTTATGGGCATATGGGAGCAGGTAAAACTACATTTATCAAGGCGCTTTGTGAAGAACTTGGTGTGGAAGATGTGGTAAATAGTCCTACTTTTGCCATAGTAAACGAATATACAGATGGTGAGGGTGAGAGCGTGTTCCATTTCGATTTTTATAGAATAAAATCTCTAGACGAGGCTTTTGGAATAGGCTTCGACAACTATATGGAGAGTGGTTGTTTCTGCTTTATGGAATGGCCAGAAAAGGTAGAAGAAATACTCCCAGAAGAAACCTTGAGGGTAGAAATTTCTGAACAAGAAGACGGCACAAGGCTGATAAAAATATGCTAGAAAAAAAGAAAATACTTAGAAAGATTATTAAGGTAAGGGTTTCGGCTATTTCTCCAGAGGAAAGGAAGAAAAGAGAAGAAATTCTACATAATAATCTTTTTTCTATGCCCGAATTTGTCGCAGCAAAAAGCGTGATGTTATTTGCCAATTTGCCCGATGAAATCGACACTTTTTCGCTCATAGACAAATGCATTTCCATTGGCAAAAAGGTCTTCCTCCCTGTAATCAACGGTGAAGACATGACCGCTTGTGAGTTCACTGGCGAGTACCGAGTAGGACGTTATGACATCAAAGAACCAGTAATAAATAAATTAGGAATTTCTGTGCAAACGAGTGGAGAACCAAGCTTGCTTGGGTTATCCCGAGTGCAGCCAGAAATCACGAGCGAAGCGAGTAATTTTAGGAATGAGGAATTAGGAATTAAAGATTCGGTCACTGAGCTTGTCGAAGTGCCCGAATCTGTAGGAAATAACGTACCTTTCAATTTCATTCTCGTTCCTGGCGTTGGCTTCAGCCCCAATGGTTATCGCCTAGGCAGAGGCAAAGGCTATTACGATAAATTCCTATCAAAATACACCAACCTCTTCACCATAGGCGTTTGCTTCCGCGAACAATTCTACCTCGACATCCCCACCGAACCCCACGACATCCCAATGCAAAAGGTAATTGTGTGTTAGATAAGAGTTATAACCCTCTAAACCAATGGCGACTCACTTATACAGCGGGTCGCCATCAATATTTTTATTCCTCCACGAAAAAATTTAACGAGAAATCTTCTCCATCGAGCACTCCGTAGGTGAAGTTTGTGACCCAGTCGCCTAGGTAAACCACGCGGGAAGTTTTGGTAATCATAAGGTCTAAAACCACGTGTCTGTGACCAAATATGAAGAAGTTTATCGGATTTTCTTTTATGTATTCTTTTGCAAAGCAAACCAAAAATTCTTTATCCTCGCCTAAATACTTAGCATCTTCTTGTTTGTGCTTGTGTGTTCTGTTGTGAGCAGACCAGTTTAGTCCGAAATAGTAGTTTATAGAAGGATGAATAATATTGTATGCTTTTCTTACCCATTTTGAGTGGAAGAAAAAGTGCATTATTTTTACTGAAAGTGGTCTGTAGCCAGTTCTATGGCCATGGGCAAGGTAGAACTTTTTGCCGTTGATTTCGGTGATTTCTGCATCATAATGCATTATCATTCCAAATTCTTTTTCAAAATAGTCACCAGTCCAGATGTCGTGATTACCTATGAAATAGTGCATTTCTACACCAGCATCGGCAAGCTCTGCCAACTTTCCAAATAGTCGAGTAAAGCCCTTTGGAATAATATTTTTGTATTCATACCAAAAGTCGAAAATATCACCTAAAAAGTAGATTGCCTTGGCATCATTTTGTATAGAAGAAAGGAAACGAACTAGTTTTTTCTCCCTTTCTCTATCGTCGTCGAATGCCCTAGCACCTAGGTGAACATCGGAAATGAAATATATTTTCTTGTTTTGGCTCATAATTTTCTACAAAAATAAAAGAAAATCCACATTTTATTGCAAAAAGATGAAAAAAAAATAAGATATTTGCATTATGTTTAGTACTATAGTAGAAGGGATAACTATAGGTTTGTGTACATCTATTCCTGTAGGTCCTATTGCCATATTAATTATCCAGAGAACTTTGCAAAAAGGTCGTTTGCACGGATTCTTTTCTGGACTTGGGGCAGCAACCTCAGATACATTCTATGCGTTGCTAGCCATAGTTGGCTTATCTGTGGTATTATCTTTCATTGAAGAAAATAAACTTATCATTCAAATAGCAGGCAGTGCCATTATGATGATTTTTGGTGTTTATATTTTCTTCCAAAACCCTGCTAAAAACATAGAGAAAAGCAAAACAGATAAATCTTCTTATTGGCAAGAATATCTCACAGCATTCTTCCTTACACTGAGCAACCCACTTATGATTTTCCTTTATATAGGACTCTTTGCTCAATACAACTTCATTTCTTCAGAATCACACTTTTTTGAAATCGCTATAGGTATTTGTTCTGTATTCCTAGGTGCTGGACTTTGGTGGTTTCTAATAACCCTTTTAGCTAGTATTTTTAGAAAAAGATTTAATATTAGAGGGCTATGGATACTAAATAAAGCCACAGGTCTATTAATTTTTGTTATAGCTTTGGCTGCACTAGTTAGCTCTGTTAGCGGTTTCTCTCTATCTGTATGATAACTGTTGTATTTACTCTCTACTTTATTTTCATTATCTATATTATCGTAGGTTTTTTTCGTTTGCCGAAGGAAAAACCTCTGGAGTCTTATGATGAAAAGGTAACTGTGGTAATGGCAGTTAAGAATGAAGCTAAAACCATAAAAAACTGCTTAGAGTCTCTTTGTCTGCAAACTTATAGAGAGGTGGAATTTATTATTGTAGATGATAATTCTACTGATGAAACCGCTAGTTTTATACGATTGTCAAAGTTATTTTCTTTAGGTAGGCTGAGGTTGATACATGCCACTGGAGAAGGGAAAAAGAGGGCTATAAAACAAGCCATTTCTGAGGCTAAAACCAATATTATACTCACTGCCGATGCCGATGTTTCATATCCAAAGAAATGGATAGAAAAGATGGTGGCATCGTACAAAAACTCTGCAGCAAACCTTGTGATAGGTCCTGTGAAAATGAGTAGAAAATACCCATTTCAATGTATGGAATACCTAAGCATAATGGGTGTAACTGCAGGTAGTGTAGGCAACAAAAATCCACTTATGTGCAATGCTTGTTCACTAGCATTTTCGAAAGAGTGGTATGGTAAATGTGATGTGCTTTTAGATGTGCCATCTGGCGATGATATGTTTTTGCTAGAAAGTACCAAAAAACTCGGTGGAACCGTGCTTTTTTGCAATTCGATAGATGCAGTAGTCACCATTGATGGTAGCAAAAATATAATAGATTTTTTCCGCCAAAGAGCTCGTTGGACATCTAAAGCTCCGCACTATACAGACTATTCTATAATAAGGGCAGGTGTGTTAGTTTTCACAATGCAATGCCTAATGGTGGGCATTTATATAATGTCTTTTTACAAACCTATTTTGCTACTTTGGGTGCTTGCAAAATACATTATTGATATGTTTATCTTGCTACCTGTGGCAATTAAATTTAAAAAGACATCAGTTTTAAAATATTCACCAGTAGTGTCATTATATTATCCTTTGTATGTGATACTTACAGCTTTACTATCATTAATACCAATGGGATGGAAAAAATAATTCTTTTAATATCGCTTATACTTTTTACTTCTTGTGCCCAAAAGGCAAACGAGAATACTACAGCATCAGTTTCTGCTCCTTTAAAGGTGGAATTTAATGCAGATAGTTGTTATAGCTATTTGGCAAATCAAGTAGCTTTTGGTCCTCGCGTGCCAAATACTAAAGCACACAAAGAATGTGCAAAATATTTGGTTTCTACACTTGAGAGTTTTGCCGATACGGTGATTACTCAAGATGTGAATCTTACTGCTTTTGATGGCACAAGACTAGAGTCGAGAAACATAATTGCTTCTTTCAATCCAGCGTCTAAAAATAGAATTATGCTTTGTGCTCACTGGGATAGTCGCCCTGTGTGTGACGAAGATCCAAATGCAGAAAATCATAAAACACCTGTGCTTGGAGCAAACGACGGAGCTTCTGGAGTGGCTGTGCTTATGGAACTAGCTCGTTGCTTTGCGATTTCAAAACCAAATGTGGCAGTGGATATAGTATTTTTCGACTCAGAAGACTATGGCAACTCAAGCGTGGAGCATAGCTATTGCCTTGGTTCGCAATATTGGGCACGCAACCCTCATACTCCAAACTATAGAGCACGTTTTGGTATACTTTTAGATATGGTAGGTAGTGCAGGTGCAAGATTCGACAAAGACGTAGTGTCTATGCATTTTGCAAGTGATGTGGTAAACGGAGTGTGGAAAACCGCAGCAGACATGGGTTATGCAAGTTTGTTTTCAAATGAGATGGGTGGTAGCCTAATAGACGATCACTATTATGTGAATATGCTATCTGCCATTCCATGTATAGATATTATCGATTACACAAAAGACGAAGGTTTTCCATCTACTTGGCATACAGTAAATGACAACCTTGAAAATATAGACAAAAACGTGCTTAATGCCGTTGGAACAGTACTTGTTAATTATATATACAACTTAAAATAATATGACTTTAAAAGATTTCCTTTTCAATTTTAAACATGCCATTTTTGCTGGTGCTTGTATATCATTTGGTGGAACAGCTTACCTTAAAAGCTGCGCTGCATTTCCAGAAATAGGCGGTTTCATCGGAGCTGTACTCTTCTCTTTTGGCCTTATTGTGGTGGTGCACAACAAGCACGTTTTATATACAGGTACTGCTGGTTTTGTGACCAAAAAAACTTGGCAAATGATCCCTATCTCTATTATTGGAAACCTAGTTGGTTGCGTGTTGTTTGGTTTAATAGTGAGATATGTTCACCCTTCACTATGTGACGTAGCAGACGGGATTATTAATACTAGACTTGGTAACGGAATATTTAAAAACTGTCTTCTTGCTGTATTGTGCGGCTTTATTATGACAGAGGCCGTTTACCACTCTAAATTTAACGGCGGAAAATATCTTCCACTTATCTTTGGGGTGCCTTTATTCATAGTTTGTGGATTTGCCCACAGTATTGCTGACATTTTCTATTATGCAATGGGAAGTGCAGAACTTCTTGCTGAAAATATAGGACAAATCTTATGCATTTGGGTATCTACACTAGTTGGCAACTTTATTGGTTGCAACGCAAGTAACAAAAGACCATATCTAGCTCAAAACTAATATGTTATTACCATACCTAGAAAAAGGACGCATTGAGTGTGGAGTGGACGAGGCAGGCAGGGGCTGTCTTGCAGGACCTGTTTTTGCTGCTGCAGTCATTCTTCCAGATGACTTCGAGAACGAACTTCTAAACGACTCAAAACAGCTTACAGAAAAGCAACGTTATGAGCTGAGACCTATAATAGAGGAGAAGGCAATTGCCCACGCTGTAGGTATAGTTTTTCCCGATGAAATCGACAGAATTAACATACTTAATGCCTCTTTTTTGGCTATGACTAGAGCGGTAGAATTACTTAGCGTAAAGCCAGAACATCTACTCATAGACGGCAATAGATTCAAGAGCAAACTCCTTATTCCATTTACCACTATAGTGAAAGGCGACGGCAAATTGATGTCGATTGCTGCTGCTTCTATCCTTGCTAAAACATATCGTGACGACTACATGAATAAAATAGCAGAGGAGTATCCTGCCTACGATTGGCTAGAAAACAAAGGTTACCCAACTGCCAAACACCGTGAAGCCATCGCAGAGCACGGCATCACCCCATATCACCGCCTCACCTTCAAAGGTGTAAAGGAATTCAATCCCAGCCCCATAGAAATAAGTTTATTTTAAAAACCAATGGCGACCCTTTTCTTAAAGAGTCGCCATTTTTTTTAGTGTCAACTTTCCCAATCTGCTACAAGTTAACCAGCTTTTCATAGAAAAGTGTAGTTTTAGAGTTTTAATTTTTATGGAAAAGTGTAGTTTTTGTATTGGATTTTTCATAGAAAAGTGTATATTTGCAATGTCAAATATCATAGAAAAGTGTAAAATTTATGTTGTATAGAAAAATCAGGACATATATAGAGGACTATTTAAGGTCTAATGAAGATAAAATTTTGCTCATTGAAGGAGCAAGACAGATTGGTAAATCATATATTATCAGCGATGTAGGTAAACAAGTTTATAAAAACTATGTAGAAATAAACTTTGTGTTAGATGATGAGGGTGATAAAATCTTTAAAAATGTATCTACGACGGAGGAGTTTTATTTAAAACTAAGTATAGTTGCAGGGTCAAAATTAGATAAATACGAGAATACACTTGTATTTATTGATGAGATTCAGCATTATCCTCAGTTTCTAACAATGCTTAAATTTCTAAGACAAGAAAAAAGGTATAGATTTATTTGTAGTGGTAGTCTTTTAGGAATAACATTGAAAAAGACAATATCAGTTCCAGTGGGAAGTATTATCCCTAAAAAAATGTATCAATTAGATTTTGAAGAGTTTTTAATAGCAAACAATTTTGGTGATGAGGCTATTGATTTTCTAAGAAAGTCGTTTGAAAATAAAAAAGCATTGCCAGAAGATATACATAATAAAGTTTTAGGATTATTTAAAAGATATCTTCTTGTGGGTGGAATGCCAGATGCTGTTAACGTATATCTTGCTACACATAATATTGTTAAAGTCAGAGAAGTTCAGGAATCAATTGTAGATTTATATGGTGTAGATGCTTCACGTTATGAAGAAGAAAATTCAAAGAAATTAAAAATTCGCCGCATTTATGGTATGATTCCATCTCAAATGGAGAATAAAAAGAAACGAGTTGTAGTAAAAGATATCCAAGGTAAAAAGGGAGATAGGTATGATAATTATATTGAAGAATTTGAGTATTTAACATGTTCTGGGATAGCTATTGGAGTGAATGCAATAAGCAATCCAAAGTATCCGTTGGCAGAATCTGAACACAAAAATCTCATTAAACTCTATATGAATGATGTGGGTATGCTCACATTAAAATTGTATGGAATAAATATTGAACCAGTTTTAAATGATGTAGAAAGCATAAATTTGGGTTCTGTATATGAAAATGTTGTTGCTCAAGAACTTAAGGCTCATTATAAGAAAATCTTCTACTATGACAATAAAAATAAAGGCGAGGTTGATTTTTTAGTTGATGATAACAAAGAATTAAGTGCCCTTCCTATAGAAGTAAAATCTGGTAAAGATTATTCTGTTCATAGTGCATTGGATAATCTAATGAGAGTGCCTGATTATCATATAAATTCATCAATAGTATTTTCAAATGAGAGGGAGGTTTTTTATAAAGGTAAAGTACTTTATCTGCCTATATATTATGTTATGTTTATGGGAGAAAAACTTCTTGATGAAGAAAAATTGTATTTTTAAATAAAACCAATAAAACATGAAAAAGATAAACCTTATTTTATTTTCATTATTACTTTGTGCATTCAATAGTGTATCATACGCTGAAATAGAATACAATTGGAGAGACTCAGTATGTACGCACGAAGATTATTGGGAAGGAACGTTTAAGGCATCTTATAATTCGCTTCAAGAGGCAGAAGACTCATTATATGTATATTATACCTATACATGGAATGAAAGGTTTACATATTTTGATGAATTCATAGATTTTCTACATAAAGAACCTGCATCAATAGATTATAACTTTGACAAATTATCTCGTAGATTTAAAGATTTAGAGATACATTCTTCTGAGAATGGAAATTTTAGAAGTTACCATTGGAATAATGAAACAGGAGGGAAATGTTATTATTATACCACCGTTTATCAATATCGTTGCAACGATAGTGTATATACAATGGTTGGTTCAATGAGAAGGATACTATCTCATGATACGTCTATTAATGAATTTGCAGATGAAGGTGATGGCATTGTAAGAATACATCAGTTTTATAATACTAAAGGTAAACTTATTTATATAATAGAAACAGACCAACCAGGAGGGTCAAATTATTTAATGTACGGTTTACAGGCAGTGACTATAGAAAATGATAACATAGTACCATATCCGCTTTTTAGAGATAAACCCCAAAAAATAAGTTGGGAGAAAATTACCGACACCAACATTCACGAAAGCAGTGAGCATATCAATTTTTACCAAGTAAATGAATATTTAAAAGAACATGATGGTGAATATATCACTTGGGAAACTCAATACAATGCAGATACTCGAACTATGCGCATCCCTGTTATTAACGAAGACTTCAAAATAACAGGTGATAATTATATCTACGTTTTTGATGGTGATTACTTCTGGTACAAAGGAATAGAAAATTTTTAGAATAAATAAAATCAATGGCGACCCTCTGTATAAGTGAGTCGCCATTAGTTTTTAAATAAACTTACGTTCCGATATATTCCTATCAAATTCGCCTTCCTTGAACTGTTCTGGGAATAGAACTATGAAGCTATTGTCGCTGAAGTATTGCGTTAGCTGTCTAGGAAGTTTCTCTAGAAGTGGAGTGTAAGAAATACTTTGTCTTCTGGCAGTTACCACCACTAGCAAGTCATTTTCTTTCACCTCCCTAGAAAGTATTAAGAAGTCTTCCCAGTCGGCTAGGGTATAGAATGTAAATTTGCAATTGCATTTTTGCTTTTTTGCAGTTTCTGCTATTAGTTTTTTGGTATCTTCGGTACAATAAATAACCAATTCACTGCCTATTTGAGATGTGAGTGTAAACACTCTATTACACCATTTGGTGAACCCTGTTTCAAACTCGCATTTTGGAGTTGTAGCCACTACCACCCTTTTAATAGTTGAAATAGGCTGCGTAGCCTTATAAACGCAAATCATTCGGTTGATTCCGTCTAGTAGGGTTTCTGTCATATTACCAAAGAAAGAGTCGTATGATGTAGTTTTGCTATGCATACCCAAAACTACGTCAGATATATTTTTCTCTTTCACCACATTGCAAATACCGCTAGAAATATTCAGGTCGTAACGAGAAATCTTTTTCACTTTAATATCTGCACCAGCACCAATATTTGCGGCTCTTTCTAGAAGTTTTTTACCTTGAGCAAATTTGTCTGTGTTTTGGTTATCGTTTGCCACTGTTAGGGCGTAAACAGGCTGTTTATCCTTTTTATCTTTGATAAGCAGAGCTAATTCCATCAAACTATCCAATGTTTCTGGGTTGGAAACTGGAATAAGAATACGATTTTCTGGGTTGTATTTAGAGTCTGTGGTATCTACTTCTGCTTCTAGAGCCAATTTTCTAGCCGCCTTTTCGGTTACAATAGAACTAATAGTACATGTAACCAATATCATCACGATAGTACCATTCAATATTTCTTCCGATAGAAGTCTTATTTCAGATCCATCGGCAGTGTATGCAATAATCAGATTGTAAGCAATAGTTACCGCAGCCAGAGTTGCAGCAGCTTGGGCATTACTTAGACCAAATATCATGGAACCCTCATCTGGTGTCATTTTATAGATTTTTTGGGTAAGTTTTGCTGCTAGATATTTGGTTAGTGTAGCTACCACAGTCATTACAATTGCGGATACTATAGTTAAATATCCATTGAAAATAATTTCAATATTCACTATCATACCCACACTAATAAGGAAGAATGGGATGAAAATAGCGTTGCCCACAAAGTCTATTCTGTTCATAAGTGGTGACTGACGTGGAACAAGTCTATTTAGTGTTACCCCCGCAAGGAATGCCCCAATAATGTATTCCACTCCAGCCATTTTTGCCAAGAATGAAGAAAGGAACACCATAGAAAGCACAAAAATATATTGGACTATGTTATCATGAAATCTTTTGAAGAACCAACGTCCTATAATAGGGTATAGGTAGAAAATAATCACAGAGTATATGCTCAAGCTGATTGTTAGTCTTATCCAGAACATATAGTCGATACAACCCTGTCTTACAACTTCTAGTATTACGGCTAGTACCAACAGAGAAAGTATAGTGGTAATCATTGTTCCACCTACTGTAATGTTCACCGACCTTTGTTTTGATATACCAAAACGTGTAATAATTGGGTATGCCAGCAGAGTATTTGAGGCATACATACTGGCAAGGACTATAGCCGACAGCAGACAATATTTAATAAAAGTAGGGTTGTTTGCAGCTTCTCCTTGTAGCCAATTTATACTGCTTACATCGCCTGCGGCTGAAAGTATAATTTCTTTTATTAGATAATATCCTGTAACGGTACCTATTATCATTGGGATAAGGAATGTAAATATCCCAAAGACAATACTTTTATTTTTGTTTTGTATAAAGTCGTTCATATCCATGTCTATACCTGCCACGAACATGATATACAGGATACCTACTTGCCCGAATAGTTCAAAACTGCTATCGTAACTTAGTAAGTTAATTCCATTTGGACCTAATATCATTCCGGCTAAGATTAGCCCCACGATATGTGGAATTCTAATCTTGTCGAAGATAATAGGAGCAAATAGAATAATTGCCAAAACCACTGAGAATATCAATACAGGATCTACAAGTGGTAGGTTAAGTATGTCTGCTAATATTTCTTTCATTAAATTTTAATAGGTGTTTTATGAACGAATTTGGCCGTTGCCAACAATTAACCATTTGTATGTGCAAAGTTCTGGTAGAGCCATAGGTCCACGAGCGTGAAGTTTTTGAGTACTAATGCCTATTTCGGCACCCATACCAAACTGTCCTCCGTCTGTGAAACTTGTTGGAGCATTGTGATAAACACAAGAAGCATCAATTTCTTTCAAGAATGCTGCTGCAGATTCTTCGTTTTCTGTAACGATGCTTTCGCTATGTTTTGAAGTATAATTATTGATATGCTCAATTGCACCTCTTAGGGAATCAACTGTTTTAATACTCATGCGATGAGACATAAACTCTTTTCCAAAGCTTTCTTCGCTTGCTGAGGTTAGAAGTTCAGCAGGATAATTGCCATTAAGAGCATTGTATGCCGCCTCATCTGCTTCAATCACCACGTTTTTCTCTTTGATTAGTCCTGCGCAGATTTCTGCTAGGTCGCTTAGTCTATCTTTGTGAATAACAAGACAGTCTAGGGCATTGCAAACGCTCACACGACGTGTTTTTGCGTTTTCAATAATTGCTTTGCCTTTTTCTAGGTCGGCATCTTTGTCGAAATAACAGTGAACCACGCCTGCACCAGTTTCAATAACAGGTACTTGTGAGTTTTCACGCACATATTTAATAAGGCCTGCACTACCACGAGGAATGATAAGATCTATGTAGCCCACAGCGCTAAGAAGTTCGCCTGTGGCTTCGCGTCCTGCAGGAAGTAGGTGAACCATATTTTCGTCGAGGTTGTGCTCGCGAAGCACTTCTTTAATAAGGTTTACAATAGCAAAGTTTGAGTTATAAGCATCTGTACCACCTTTTAGCACGCACACATTGGCTGTTTTAAAGCAAAGTGAAAATACGTCGAAACTTACATTTGGGCGAGCCTCGTAAATAATGCCAATTACACCAAAAGGAACAGCTTTTTTGGTAAGTTTTAGTCCGTTTGCTAGTTCTCTACTTTCCAAAATTCTGCCCACAGGAGACTCTAGCGACACCACTTTCCTAATGTCTGATGCAATGTCAAATATACGTTGTTTGGTTAGTAGAAGTCTGTCATACAAAGGATTAGACTTATCCATAGAAGCTAAGTCTTTTTGGTTTTCTACTAATAATTCTTCACATTTTTCTTCGGCTTTGTCGGCAAGTGCAAGAAGCACTTTGTTTATTTCTTCTGTAGATATAAGATTTAATTTTCTAGAAGCAATAAGTGAGTTTTCTTTCCAGTTATTCATTGATTTTATAGTATTTATTCTGTTAAAAATTAATGTATTATGCAAATATAGTGATTTTTTTCTACCTTTGCAATGTGATAAACTTTAATATACCTAAATTATGAAACAAAATTTTGAATTAAGAAATGAGGCATTTGAGCTTCTAAAAGCTAACTGGAAACAACCAGTTCTACTTTATTTCATCATATCTATGATTTGTGGAGTTATTTATTGTATTGCTCCAAGTGTTGTTGCTGACATTTTTATTCTTTATCCTTGTGGTTATGTATTTGTTATGCAATTAATGTCATTTATGCGTGACGGTAAGCAAAACTTAGTTTCTGATTATTTCAAACTTTTTAAGGATAAATATATTATTGCTTTACCTGTGGTGGCATTAACATACCTTTATACTTTTCTTTGGGCATTATTATTTATAATTCCAGGTATTATTAAAGGTTATTCTTATGCATTGGCTTCATACATAAGCATAGAAGATAATAATATTCCAGCAGAAGAATGTATTAACAAAAGTATGCAAATGATGGAAGGTCACAAAATGAGATTGTTCTTGCTGGACCTTAGCTTCATTGGATGGTATTTTGTTGCATTTTTAACCTTTGGTATTGGTTTATTTTGGGTTGTACCATATCATGAAATGGCACGTATATTATTCTACGAAGATTTAAAATCTCAACAACTTTTAATAGAAGAATAAAAAAGTTTGATTCTATATAAAAAATGCTCACCAAACGGTGAGCATTTTTGTTTATCAATCTAAGTATAGATAATCGTAATGGATGAAGGCGCGTTGGCCTTTTTTGCCGATGTTTTCGCGTGCTTTGTCGCTATCGTATTGGGCAATACCCACACCAAGTTCTTCTTTGTCTTGATTTAGGATTTTAACGATATCGCCTTTTACAAATTCTCCACCTACTTCTGTAATGCCAACAAGAAGCACTGAGCTTGCTTTGCTTGTTAGAGCTTCGGTAGCACCTTCGTTTAGCACCACATAGCCTTTGGCAAAACTTTCGCTATGAGCAATCCATTTCTTCACACCAGAGGCTTTCTTTTGGTTGGCCATAAAGGTGGTATGAGGAATGCTGCAGTCTTTCTTGATAAGGTCTGTAAGAATGCCTTCTCTTTTGCCGTTGGCAATAATTACATAGATGCCTTCTTGAGAAACTTTACGTGCAATATTGTATTTGGTTAGCATACCGCCACGGCCAAATGAAGATTTGCCTGTTTGGATATATTTTGTAAAGTTTCCTTCTGGGGTAATCTCTCTAATCACCTCAGATGCAGGGTCTGAAGGGTTGCCATTGTAAATGCCATCGATATTACTTAAAATAATAAGTGCCTCTGCGTGCATCATGGTGGCAAGTAGACCAGAAAGTTCGTCGTTGTCTGTAAACATAAGTTCTGTTACAGAAATGGTGTCGTTTTCGTTCACAATAGGAATAACCCCATTTTCTAGCATCACACTTATGCAGTCTTTTTGTGTAAGATAATGACGTCTGGTGCCGAAACTCTCTTTTGTAGTAAGCACTTGACCGCAATGAAGACCATGTTTTTGGAATAGGTCGTAGTAGTGGTTGATAAGTTTTGCTTGACCTACAGCAGAGAAAAGCTGACGAGAAGAAACTGAATCCAATTTCTTATCTATTTTTAGTTCACTTCTACCAGATGCCACCGCACCAGAAGAAACCAAAATAATTTCTATTCCAGCTTTATGCATTTGGGCAATGTCTGTAACAATTGCTTCTATTCTATTAAGGTCTAATGTTCCGTCTGCTTGGGTAAGAACATTACTACCTATCTTTACTACTATGCGTTTGAAGCGATACATATTTTTTATCGGTTTTATCGGGAAAATTATAAACTTTCTAACATTCTTTTAATTACTGTCTGAGCAGAAACCACACGGTTTGCAGCCTCAGGAATAACTATTGAACGTGGGCTTTCTATAACGTCGTCGGTTACAATCATATTTCTACGCACAGGTAGGCAGTGCATAAAGAATGCGTTGTCTGTAAGACTCATTTTTTCTGTGTCAACAGTCCAATCACGGTCTTGACAAAGAATTTTGCCATAGTTTGGATCGGCGTAAGCAGACCAGTTTTTAGCATAGATGAAGTTTGCACCTTCAAATGCTTTTCTTTGGTCGTATTCTACTCTTGCGTTGCCAACAAACTCAGGAGCAAGTTCGTAACCTTTTGGGTGAGTGATAACAAAATCTACATCGGCAGCATTCATAAAGTCTGCAAATGAGTTTGGCACAGCTTGAGGCAGTGCTCTTGGGTGAGGAGCCCATGTTAACACCACTTTTGGACGTTCTTGTTCTTTAAATTCTTCGATAGTAATAAGGTCTGCAAATGCTTGAAGAGGGTGGCATGTAGCAGATTCCATACTAAACACTGGTTTGCCAGAGTATTTTATGAATTGGTTAAGAATAACTTCTTCATAGTCAAATTGTTTGCTTTCGAAGCGAGCGAAAGAACGCACACCGATAAGATCGCAATAGCTACCCATGACTGGGATAGCTTCTAAAAGGTGTTCTGGTTTGTCGCCGTCCATAATCACACCTCTTTCGGTTTCTAGTTTCCACGCACCAGCGTTAACGTCTAGCACGATGGTGTTCATACCTAGGTTCATACCTGCTTTTTGAGTACTTAAACGGGTACGAAGACTAGAGTTGAAAAATACCATAAGTAGGGTTTTGTTTTTACCCATGGTATCCCATTTATATGGATTTGCTTTTACTTCTAAAGCTTCTTTTACAGCTTGTTTAATGTCGCCTAGGTCTGCGGCTCTTTGATATGTTCTCATAATTATTTGTCTTTTTCTCTAATTTCTACACGACGAATTTTACCACTAATAGTTTTTGGAAGTTCGTTTACAAATTCTATGATACGTGGGTATTTATAAGGAGCAGTTACACGTTTTACGTAGTCTTGAAGCTCTTTGATAAGAGCTTCGCCTGCTTTGTCTTTGTAGTCTGCTGCTAGCACAATAGTAGCTTTTACCACTTGACCACGAATAGGGTCTGGTACGGCTGTAATAGCGCATTCCACTACTGCATCGTGCGACATAAGTGCACTTTCTACCTCAAAAGGTCCAATGCGGTAACCAGAAGATTTGATAACGTCGTCGTTTCTACCAACGAACCAGAAATATCCATCTTCGTCTTTCCAAGCAACGTCGCCAGTGTGGTAAATGCCATCGTGGTAAGCTTCTTTTGTACGAGCTTCGTCTCTGTAATATCCTAAGAATAAACCGTTTGGTTTGTTGTTTTCGTCTATACGGATGATAATTTCACCTTGTTCACCCACTTCTGCACTACGTCCGTCGCCCATTACAATATCTACGTTGTAAGCAGGGTTTGGTTTACCCATAGAACCTGGTTTTGGTTCCATCCATGGGGTAGTAAGCACGGTACATGTGGTTTCTGTTTGACCGAACCCTTCACGTAGTTTAATGCCAGTTAGTTCGTAAAACTCTTGGTAAACGCTTGGGTTAAGAGCCTCACCTGCGATAGTTGCCCATTTAAGTGAAGAAAGGTCGTATTTGGTTAAATCTTCACGAATCATAAAGCGGAAAATGGTAGGAGGAGCACAGAATGATGTAATCTTGTACTCTTGAATCATTTTTAGCATCTCGGCAGGAGTAAATTTCTCGTGGTCATACACAAAAATAGATGCACCTGCAATCATTTGGCCATAAAGTTTACCCCAAACAGCCTTGCCCCAACCTGTATCTGCCACTGTTAAGTGAAGGCTTTCTTCTGTTAGGTTGTGCCAGTAGCTACCTGTAACAATGTGTCCTAATGGATATGTGAAGTCGTGAGCCACCATTTTAGGGTTGCCAGATGTACCAGATGTAAAGTAAATGATAGAAATATCGTTGTTTGTATTTACATTTTCTGGACGAACAAATTCTCCTGCATTTTCTATGCCTTTTGTGAAGTCTTCAAAACCTTCATACACTTCTGGACCAACAGAAATAACACTTTTAACAGAAGGACATTTTGGAAGAGCGTTTTTGATGTGGTCTAGCACAACTGTTTCGCCAACTGCTACAATTGCTTTAATATCAGCAGCTTCGCAACGGTAGATAATATCTTTTTCTGTAAGTAGGTGAGTAGCAGGAATTACAACAGCACCTAGCTTGTGAAGCGCTATGATAGAATACCAAAACTCAAAGCGGCGTTTAAGTATTAGCATCACCATATCGCCTTTGCCAATGCCTAATGATTGGAAATAAGCAGCGGTTTTATCAGTTTTTTCTTTTAAATCTGCATAGCTAAAGTCGATGTGTTCGCCTTTGTCGTTTGTCCAGCAAATAGCGCGTTTGTTTGGTTCTTCTTTAGCCCATGCATCTACTACGTCATACCCGAAGTTGAAATTTTCAGGTGCTTTTATCTTTAAATTGTTTACAAAATCTTCTTGCGAGGTGAAGCAAGTCTTTTCTACAAAACGTTCTAACATTGTTCCTAAATTATAATATTATCGCTAAAAAGCGTGCTTTTTCATTGTTTAATGCTTTCATTCCGTGAGGTTTAGTAGCATCGAAGTAGATGCTGTCGCCTTCTTCTAGAATAATATCTTTACCGTCAATTTGTAGTAGTAAAGTGCCTTTCTCCATTAGATTAAACTCTTGTCCTGGGTGTGAGTTTAAGTGAATAGGAGCGTCGTTTGGCTCCACAGTTACAAGGAATGGAGTAGCTTTTGCATTTTTAAAACCACCAGCTAAGTCTCTATATTTGTACGCTTTACTTCTTTCTACTGAAATACCTAAACCCTTACGAGTAACGAAATAGCTTTCTGCGTGAGTTTCGTTGCCAGAAATAAGCACTGCAGTATCAACATTAAATTTCTTAGCCACTTGGCAGATATAGTTCATAGGAATATCTACCTCGCCAGTTTCGTAGGTTTCGTAAATTCCTTCTTCTACACCTGTTTGTACAGCCATTTCTGCTGTACTCAAATCCATAGAATCACGAAGACCACGTAGGCGTTCTGCAATTTCTTTCATCATAATTCTTTAGTTTTAAATTAATATCTATCTTTTTTAAGATTTGGTTTTTAAGAGGTTATTTCTAGATGTGTGCAGTGTGAAAAACCGGAGTTTACTGTGACGTAAATGAGGATTTTGAGCACAAACACAGCGTGGAAAGAATCCTTAAAAATAAATCTTATTTTATAAGGCTTGCTTTAAGACCTTTAATAACAGCATTTGTAAAGCCATTTGCTTCCATCTCGTTTAGGCCCTTGATAGTAATGCCTCCAGGAGTGGTAACTTTGTCTATTTCAACCTCTGGGTGAGAGTCGTTTGTTTCCAACAAATCTACTGCGCCACGAAGGGTTTGAATAACCACGTCTTTTGCAACGTTTGGATAAATGCCCATTTCTACGCCACCTTCCATTGCAGCTCTAATGTATCTGAATGCGTATGCAATACCGCAACTAGAAAGCGACATCATAGCATTAAGTTGGCTTTCTGGCACAAGGAATGATTTACCAAGTTCGCCAAAGATTTCTAATATTTCGTTTTCTTGTTCCTTAGTGGCACCGCAAGAAGCGATTGTGTTCACACTTTGAAGCACATCGATAGCGGTGTTTGGAATAATGCGGAAAATAACAGGTTTTTCGCCATCTTTGTCTAAAAGATTTTGAAGGTCTGCAATAGAAACTCCTGCCGCAATGGAGATTACAATTTGGTTTTTATAATCTAGTGTTTCTTTTATGCCAGAAATAATTTGAGAAACTAGCCATGGTTTCACCGCAATAATCACGATGTCTGCACCTTTTACGTTTGCTGAGTTGTCTGTTGTTACTTCAATATTGTTGTTGAAGTTTTGCAAGTTTCTCAATGCGTCTTCGTTGATGTCACTTACAGAAATTTTTCCTGCTAAACTGCTTTGTGTTAGTCCTCTGGCTATGGCTCCGCCCATATTGCCAGCTCCGATAATAGCTATATTTTTCATAATTTCTAGAAAATTTGCGTAAAGGTACTAAATAATGTGTAAAATATAAAGAATGAGAATGAATATTTTATATACACAGATAAACCAGCTTTCTCCTTTATTCCCTTCGGTCATCAACTCGTCCTCATTCCTAATTCTTGAATTATCTCCTCCGCTCCCGTCTCTAAATTACCACTTGTAGAGAAGTGCGCTTGCTCATAAAATGCCATCCTCGAAGCTAGCATTTTCTCGATGAAACCGCGCATTTCTGCTTCAGATTTATCTTTTATAAGTGGCCTTGTGGCTTTGACTAAATTGAGTCTGTATGTAAGTTCGTCAAGGTCAGGGTTAAGAAAAATCACAGTGCCTTTCTCCTTCATTATTTCCATATTGTTGTTGAAGCAAGGAGTGCCTCCACCTGTCGCAATAATTACATTTTCAAAGTCTGAGACTTCTTTTAGAATATTGGTTTCTATCTGTCTAAACTTATCTTCGCCCATAGAGGCAAAGATTTCATTGATTGTCTTATGAAATCTGTTTTCTATGTAAATGTCGGTGTCGATAAACTCAAATCCTAGTTTTTTTGACAATTCTCTACCAATGGTAGTCTTTCCCGAGCCCATATAACCCACTAAAAAAAATCTTTTCATCATAATATAGGACTTAATAAACGAGCCAATGCTTGAATAAATTTACGAGATTTTGGTCTGTTTGACCATTTGTAATATGATAGTTTCTTACATACTTTTATGTCTTTTAGGAACAATTCCTTAAGGTGTTTGCTATGAGTCTCGTCGTATATAAATGCACTCACTTCAAAGTTTTGCTCAAAGCTTCTAAGGTCTATATTGGCAGAACCAATAATGCCGATTTCATCGTCAATAACTAGTGTTTTTGAGTGCAAGAAACCTTTGGAATATTGAAGCACTTCTACTCCTGCTTTTAAGACTCTTCCCATATAAGACATCGATGCCTCGTGTGACGTCTTTTCATCGCTTCTATATGGTATCATTAGTTTGACATCCACACCAGAAAGAGCTGCGGATTCTATGGCATTTAATATACTTTCATTTGGTAGGAAGTATGGAGTTTGGATATAAACATACTTTTTGGCATTGCTTATGGCCATACAATATGCTTGCATAATGCTCTCGTCTTCCATGTCTGGTCCAGAAATGCCTATTTGCACAGCAGTTTGGGTACAAACATTGGTTTGAGGGAAGAAACGCTTATTGGTATGCAGTTTTTTTGTTATATACAACCAGTCATAGATAAACGTATGTTGCAGGCCAGAGACTGCGTCTCCCTTCACTCTCAGATGAGTGTCTCTCCATATTCCCCAATCTAGTCCTTTGGTATATCTGTCTGCTATGTTAAATCCACCTAGATACCCTATAGTGCCATCTATAACAAGGATTTTTCTGTGGTTACGATAGTTTATCTTACTGGTGAAATAAGGGAAACGTATTTTGAAAAAAGACTGTAGTTTTATCCCTGCCTTTTTCATATCTCTAATGGTAGAGCGTTTTAGTTTCCAACTCCCCAAATCGTCATAAATAACTCTGACGTCAACACCTTCTTGTGCTTTTTTGATTAAAGCTTCTTTGAATGTGTTGCCTGTTTCGTCTGTTTCTATAATGAAATATTCTGCGTGGATGTGGTCTTTTGCACTAGAAATATCTGCTAACATTTTCGCTAGCAACTTTTTTCCCTCTGTAAATATTTCTATATCGTTATTCCCGTAGACCCCTAGCTCTGATGTTTTACCAATAAGAGTGGCTAATTTGATATTCTTTTCTACAATTGGATATTTGGTTAAATCCACCTGATTTATAGCCTGCTTTTTGGCTCTATTGGTAATTCTTTTCTTGATTTTGTTAGAAATCCTTTTTTGTCTGTGGTAGCTTCTCCCAAATAATAGGTAAAAGAATATACCAATGTATGGAAGTAATGTAATGACCAAAATCCAAGAAATAGTACGCACAGGACTCCTTTTCCCATCTGTTAGGATGGTGACAATAGACGCTATAATTATGAATAAATATGCATAAGATATAACGTAACCTATTATATTAGAAAGGGTTTCTAGCATTTACTTTTTTATAGTGTATAAAAGTACTATCGCAGAATTTATCTATTTCACAAATCAAATTTTCTGTAGAGAAAGTAGGGGCTGGCACTCCAGAATAGCATGGGGTACTACCAATCTCCACTTGAATGGCATCAAAAAGTCCACGTTCTATGAATTTTTCCAATGTATATCTACCGCCTTCTACAATAAGTGATTGGATCTTGTTTTCGTAAAGCCAATCTAGAATTTGTGGTATAATATCTTCGTCAAAATCTATTTTAACTCTCACTCCGTCATCTTTATGAGCATTAAAGATGGCTGTTGGCTGAGCATTGTCATAGAAATTGTAATAGCTAGGGATTTCTAGATTTTTGTCTATAACAATTCTTAATGGCGCTTTGCCTTCGTATCTTCTGCAACCAAGCTTTGGGTCATCTTTAAGAGCTGTGTTTTTACCTACCATTATAGCATCTTCTTCTGCCCTTAATTTGTGAACACAGGTTTTTGAAATATCGTTGGAGATTCTAATAGGCATAGAGAAATTTCCGTCGATGAAACCATCAGAAGTTTGCGCCCATTTTAGGATAATATATGGTCTTTTCTTGGTCTGATAAGTAAAGAATCTTGTGTTGAGTTCGTATCCTTCTTCTTGCAAAATACCACATTCCACATTGATGCCAGCATTTTTAAGAATATTGACTCCTCTGCCAGAGACTAAAGGATTTGGGTCTATATTACAGATAATGACTTCTGCAATTTCTTCTTTTACAATTCTCTCTGCGCAAGGTGGAGTCTTGCCGTAGTGAGAGCATGGTTCCAGGTTTACAAAAAGGGTACTGCCTTTTAGTAATTCTTTATTTTTTACAGATTCTATAGCATTGACTTCTGCGTGTGCCTCGCCATGTTTTCTGTGGTATCCTTCACCAATAATTTTGCCGTCTTTTACTATCACACAGCCCACCATAGGATTAGGAGAAACTCTTCCCATCCCTTTTTTTGCTAGGCTAAAGCAACGACGCATGTATAATTCTTTGTCTGATTCTGTCATAACTTTTAACTAATTATGCAAAGATATACATAATTTCTATCTTTTTAGTACCTTTACGGCATGAAAACATTGTTTATTTCTTATAAAAACGCATTAAATTCTAGATATTCTGCACACGAAATCTCTCTGATGTTTAGAGAATTAGCATCGAAGCATTGTAATGTCCCTACTCAGAAGTTGTATTTCTTAGAGGATATAGAGTGTTCTCAGGACCAAAGAGAGTTGTTGGTAGAAGATTTAGAAAAATTGGTATCAGGGGTGCCATTTCAACATGTTTTGGGTTTTACAGAGTTTTGTGGTCTCAAACTCAATGTAAATGAGAATGTTTTAATTCCTCGTCAAGAAACTTCTGAACTCATAGAATGGATAACTCTGCGTGAGAAATCTGTACGTAAAATACTAGATGTTGGCACAGGTAGTGGTTGCATTGCATTAGCCCTTAAAAATAACTTTTCTGATGCAGATGTTTGGGCTGTAGATAAGAGTGAAAAAGCACTTGTAGTAGCAGCAAAAAATGCCGATGAAACCGCGCTTTTTGTAAACTTTAGGCAACTAGATATGCTCACCGACTTGGATACTCTTGGACAGGATTTTGATATAATTGTGAGCAATCCTCCATACATTATGCCAAGTGAAAAAGCAGACATGTCCGATGAGGTTTTATCTCACGAGCCTCACATGGCACTTTTTGTTCCAGAGGAAGATCCTTTGATATACTACAGAGCAGTGGCGGAGTTTGCTTTTAAGGGCGATAGCTCAGTATATTTTGAGATAAATCCACTACTTTCTACACAAACGTGTGAGATGCTAATGGAAATTGGATTTCAAGAAATAGAAATTAAGAAAGATATATCCAAAAAACCTAGAATGATTTGGGCAAAATAGGAAAAAAATACCTATCTTTGCGCCATAAAAAAAGAAGCTGACTGAAAGTCAACTTCTTTAGGTGGGCCCACCTGGACTTGAACCAGGGACCTGCGGGTTATGAGTCCGATGCTCTAACCGACTGAGCTATGAGCCCGATTGATTAAAATCGAATGCAAAGGTAAGAATATTTTTTTAATAAACAAATGAAGATAATAGAAAATTTACAAGAAATTAACTTTGGTGGTACAGCGGTAACCATCGGTTTTTTTGATGGAGTACATAAAGGACATGCTGCTTTATTGTCAAATTTAGTATCACAAGCAACCAAGAGAGGTTTAGAGTCTGTGGTAATAACATTCTCTTCTCATCCAAGAGAAGCATTAAATGCAAATTATATTCCAAAATTGATTACACTTAACAACGAAAGATACGAATTACTAGAAAAATCTGGTATAGATTATTTAGTTGTTCTTCCTTTCAATGAAGATATTTCAAGAAGGTCATTTAAACAATTTATGGATGATTTTTTGATTGCAAAATTCAATGTAAAATATCTTCTAGTGGGTCATGATCATCACTTTGGTTGTGATAGAATTAATGGCTTCGCTCAATACAAACAATATGGGGATGAAAAAGGTGTAGAAGTAGAGAGAGAAGAACCATTCAAGATTAAAGACGACGTAATTAGCTCTTCATATGTTAGACGCAATATTCTTGAAGGAGACGTAGAAAAAGCAGCAGAAGCTCTAGGTTATGATTATTTCTTGGAAGGTTCTGTTATGCCTGGATATAAAATGGGCAGAAGTATCGGTTATCCAACTGCAAATCTAGCTATTAGCGATGTTAGAAAACTATTACCATCAGCAGGTGTTTATATTGCTACAGTAAATATAGAAGGTGATGAAGAAGAATATCCTTCAATGCTTTACATTGGTTCTCGACCAACATTTGTAAATATGTCTGAATCAAAAAGTATTGAGGTGCATTTATTCGATTTCAATGATGAAATCTACCAAAAAAAGATAAGAATAAATTTGAAGAAATTCTTTAGAGAAGAGCTTCATTTTGAGAACCCATTAAAACTGGCAACTCAATTAAACAAAGATAAACAAGCCATCAAAGAATGGTTCGCAAAGAAAAAATAATTATTTGCCCAATAGACTCTTCAGTTTTGGAGAGTCTTTTTTGTTAAACACTTGACTCAAATTGAACTGCGCAATAAGTTGTTGTTGGCAGTTGACATTGCCTGTCTCATTTACATGTAGGTTAAATGAGAAATAACAATTTACAAATCTATTGTTGTATAGGTAGATATAAAGGTCTGTTCTGCTGTATAGTTTGCTTCGATACCATGGGTCGCCCATATTTAGGACTGCTTTTTGTTTTTCGTATAGAGGATATAGGCTATCTCCGTAGTAGAGAGACTGTTTAAGTCCCAAAAATCTCCATCTAAATGTTAGCTCTGCATTGAGTGCATGGGTAAGAAACATTGTTTCCGTGGCTCTTTCTCTTTGATAACCACCTATATACCCCAATCTAATATTGAAAATATCAATAGGTTCAATTAGATAGTCTAGACTAAAGCCAATGTATGGATTTAGCATTATGTCATCATATACACAGTTTGTATAATGATTGTTTGCTAGGTGGTTTAGCATGGCATATCCACCAGTGTAGAACCATTTGTATTTATACTGACCTGTAGCAATTACTCTAAATGCTTCTCTAGTTTCTTTGCTATACATGCCACGCCAATCTGCCATAAGCGAAGCAAAACCTTTGTCGCTTTCGTATTGGAAAAGTGCACCTTGTAGATTGGAATTATAATAGCTAATGGTGTCTGAAAGCAGATATTCTGGAAGTGTTTCTTTAAGGTATCTGTATGGAACAAAACCTAGGTTTAAGTCAAATCCTTTTGTCTCTATACGATAATAAATAGTCGGTTTCACCGTAATGTCTCCCCAACTCGCACCAAATGGTTGGTTGTATGATACACCCGCCATAAGCTTGTGAGTAGACTCTGTAGAGTCGGCTATTTGTACTCCAATTTCTGGAGCAAGTCTCACTCCAAATATAGTTTGGCTGCGTTGAGGTGGAGTGCGATCGTATTCTCTATTGTCGAAGTAGAGTAGGAAGTCGGTGTCGTAAGCGAAACTTACCTTTGTTTGTCCCACGGCACAAACAAAAACTGCTTCTGTAATAAGCATACTTATGATGATAATATTACGAAGCAGTTTATTCATTTTATCTTATGAAAAGCATTTCACGATATTTTGGTAGAGGCCATAGTTCGTCGTCAACAATAAGTTCTAGTTCGTCTGCGTTAGCACGGATAGGACTAAAGTATGGAAGAACTGTTTCGCTATAGGCTATGGCTTTTTCTCTTTCGCATTCTATCTTATTTGCAAGCTTTCTAGCTTCTACCATAGCATCTACATTAGATTTTATAATAGAAATATGTTTAGAAAGTTTTTCTATAAGTTCCATATTGTGAGCGCAAAGTTCTTCTGCTTTTTCTGCGCTATAGATTTGTTTTGTTTTATACACATTGTCTAGTAGCAGAGATTGGTATTGTGTTGCCACTGGAATAATGTGATTTAAACACAAATCGCCAAGCACGCGAGCCTCAATTTGAAGTTTTTTAGTATAAGTTTCCCATTTAACTTCATTTCTAGCTTCAAGTTCTTTTTCAGAGAACACTCCAGTTCTGCTAAACATCTCTATGCTAGCTTCTTTTGTGTATGCGTCGTAGATTTTTGGCACGCTAGTTTCGCAGTCTAGACCACGTTCAGCAGCTTCTTTTCTCCACTGGTCGCTATAACCGTTGCCATCGAAACGAATAGATTTAGATTCCTTAATATAAGCTCTAAGTACTTCAAAGATTGCTTTATTTGTAGGGATACCACTGGCAATTTTTTCGTCAACAAGATTTTTAAACTCGTTTAGTTGGTCTGCCATTATAGTATTTAGCACTATAAGTGCAGATGCACAGTTTGCAGATGAACCAACAGCACGGAACTCAAATCTGTTACCAGTAAAGGCAAATGGAGAAGTACGGTTGCGGTCGGTATTGTCAAGTAAAACTTCTGGAATGTGTGCCACTCCTAGTTTCATTTGTTTTTTACTACCCATCACAATGGCTTCTTCGCTGCTACTTTCTTCTAGTTTATTAAGCACTTCTGTAAGGTGAGAACCCAAGAAAGCAGAAATAATAGTAGGAGGAGCCTCGCCTGCACCTAGGCGGTGAGCATTTTGAGCTGTCATAATAGATGCTTTGAGTAGAGCGTTGTTTTTATAAACAGCCATTAAAGCATTTACAAGGAATGTGATAAATTGCAGATTTTCTTCTGCAGTTTTACCTGGAGTAAACAGACCTACGCCAGTGTCAGTACCAAGTGACCAGTTGTTGTGTTTACCAGAACCATTGATGCCTGCAAATGGTTTTTCGTGAAGAAGAACCCTGAAACCATGTTTACGTGCTATGCGGTTCATAATAGACATAACAAGTAGGTTTTGGTCGTTTGCCAAGTTCATTTCACCGAAGATAGGAGCAAGCTCAAATTGGTTTGGAGCCACCTCGTTGTGACGTGTTTTGCAAGGGATGCCGTATTTATATGCCTCAAACTCAAGCTCTTTCATAAATGCTTGCACGCGGGCAGGAATAGCGCCAAAGTAGTGGTCTTCTAGTTGTTGGTTTTTAGCAGATTCGTGACCAATAAGTGTGCGTCCGGTAAGCAATAGGTCTGGACGTGCAGCATAAAGTCCTTCATCTACAAGGAAATATTCTTGTTCCCAACCAAGATATGAGAAAACTTTTTTCACTGTTGGGTCGAAGTAGTGACAAACAGCAGTTGCTGCCTTGTCTACTGCATTAATAGCCTTAAGAAGAGGAGTTTTATAGTCTAGCGCCTCGCCTGTATATGCTACGAATACTGTAGGGATACAAAGTGTATCGTCTACAATGAATGCAGGTGAAGATGGGTCCCATGCTGTATAGCCGCGTGCCTCAAAAGTATTTCTAATGCCACCGTTTGGGAAGCTAGATGCGTCTGGTTCTTGTTGAGCAAGAAGTTTGCCAGAAAATTTTTCTATTACCTCGCCACCAGGCACAGTAGCATATTCAATAAATGAATCGTGCTTTTCTGCAGTACCCTCTGTTAGAGGCTGGAACCAGTGAGTATAGTGAGTGGCACCATGTGTCATGGCCCATTGTTTCATGCCTTCAGCTACCTCATCAGCTATTTGGCGGTCTAGTGTTTCGCCTTGGTCTATAGCCTTGATAAGTGCTTGCATACATTCGTTAGATAGGAATTTGGCCATTTCATTTCTGCCAAACACGTATCTGCCATAATACTCAGAAATATTTCCAGTGGGTGGATTAACTTGCAATGCTTTTTTTGTGAAAGCTTCGCTAACAACCCTAAATCTTAATCCGCTCATAAATTATAGTTTTAAAGTACAAAATTAAGAAAATTTTTTAAGGTTCTGAGCTTGAAATGCTCATTTTTACACATATTATATGTAAAATTTTTAGTTGTTGTCAAAAATTTATTACTTTTGCACCGAAATTTGAAATGTGTAACCATCGATTACTTCATAAATATGAGTAAAAATCTAGTAATAGTCGAATCTCCAGCAAAAGCAAAAACTATAGGAAAGTTCTTAGGAAAGGACTTTACAGTAATGTCTAGTTTTGGTCATATCCGTGACCTTAAAACTAAAGATATTAGTATTGACTTTAAAAAGAATTATTCTCCTATATACGAAGTTCCAGCTGATAAAAAGAAACTTGTCACAGAACTTAAGAAGAAAGTAAAGGAATCAGAAATGGTTTGGCTTGCTTCCGATGAAGACCGCGAAGGAGAGGCTATTGCATGGCACTTGGCAGAAGTGTTAGGTTTGGATGCAGAAAAAGCAAAACGTATAGTGTTTCACGAAATTACCGAGAGTGCTATTCTAAATGCTATTAAAAATCCTAGAAACATAGATATAGATCTTGTAAATGCGCAACAAGCACGTCGTGTATTGGACCGTATTGTAGGTTTTGAACTTTCTCCTATTCTTTGGAAAAAGATTAAACCATCGCTATCTGCAGGTCGTGTTCAGTCTGTAGCAGTAAGACTGATTGTAGATAGAGAACGTGAAATTCAAAACTTCAAAGCAGAGTCAAATTATAAGGTTGTAGCATTGTTTGCCGATGCAAATGGTGTGGAACTGAAAGCCGAACTTTCAAAACGTTTTGCTACCAAAGAAGAGGCGCAAGATTTCCTTGAAAAATGTAAAGATGCTTCTTTTACCGTGTCTGATGTGGTAACAAAACCTGCAAAACGCACTCCTGCTCCTCCTTTTACCACTTCTACACTACAACAAGAAGCAGCTCGCAAACTTGGTTACTCAGTGTCTCAAACCATGATGATAGCTCAAAAGCTATACGAAAGTGGTAAGATTACTTACATGCGTACCGACTCTGTAAATCTTTCAAATCTGGCTCTTAATGCTGCAAAATTTGCAATTGCATCATTTGCAGGCGACAAATATAGCAAGGTAAGACAATATGCTACCAAAGCAAAAGGTGCTCAAGAGGCTCACGAAGCTATTCGTCCTACCAACTTAGCAGATGCTACTATCGAAGGTACAAAACAAGAAAAATATCTATACGAACTTATTTGGAAGCGCACTATTGCTTCTCAAATGGCAGATGCAGAACTAGAAAAAACTACTATCACCATAGAATTAGACAACTCTAAGGAAACATTTGTTGCCGCAGGCGAAGTATTGGTGTTTGATGGTTTCCTAAAAGTTTATATGGAATCTAAAGACGATGAAGAAGAAGATTCATCACTAAATATGCTTCCAGCACTTAAGAGTGGCGAGAAACTATCTTATAAGAGAATTGATTGTACAGAACGTTTCACTCAACGTCCTGCCAGATATACCGAGGCTTCATTAGTGCGTAAAATGGAAGAACTAGGCATTGGTCGTCCTTCTACATACGCCCCAACTATTAGTACTATTCAAAATAGAGAATATGTAGAAAAAGCTGATAGAGAAGGTATTAAGAGAAATTATGATTCTATTGTACTAGAAGCTGGAGTAATTACTGAGCAAGTAAATGAAGAGATTTACGGAACAGAAAAATCTAAACTTTTCCCTACCGATATAGGTGTGGTTGTAAACGATTACCTTGTGGACAACTTCCAAAGCATTATCGATTATAACTTCACTGCACAAGTGGAAAAAGACCTAGATAAAATAGCTGAAGGTGAAGAAAAATGGGAGTCAACTATTGACAATTTCTATCAAGACTTCCATAAAACAATCGAAGAATCTTCTAGCAAAAAAACAGAACGCAAAGCAGGAGAACGCCTTCTAGGTACCGACCCAAAAACAGGTAAATCTGTATATGTGAAGATAGGTCGCTTTGGCGTGGTAGCACAAATGGGAGATGCTTCAGATACTGATAAACCTACATTTGCATCACTTAAAGCAGATCAATCTCTAGAAACTATCACTCTAGAAGAAGCTCTTGAACTATTCAAACTTCCTCGCGTGTTAGGTGAACTAGAAGGTAAAGAGGTGAAGGTGGCAGTAGGTAGATTTGGTCCATACATTGCATATAACGGTGCATTCTGCTCTCTTCCTAAAACTTTCGACCCACTTTCAGTGACTCTTGCCGAAGCCGAAGAACTTCTTAAAGCAAAACAAGAGGCAGAGGCCAACAAAGTGGTGAAGACATTTGTCGAAGATGCTTCTATGCAACTTCTAAATGGTCGTTACGGTGTTTATCTTTGCAAAGACAAAACCAACTACAAACTTCCAAAGGATTGCACTCCAGAGGCTCTTACCTATGAAGATTGTGTTAAGATAATTGAAGAAACACCAGTAAAAACAACAAAAAGACGAAAAAAATAAAAAATGATTTTATAGGGTGCTTTTCTCGTTGCCCTTGTCTTCGAAATCCTCGAGTACTACTTGTACACTCCGGTTTCTCAGACTTCGGGACGCCTAAAAATCCCTCCTCTAAAATCATTTTTTAGAAAATGCAATATAAACAAATTAGGCTAACCACGGTTAGCCTAATTTTGTATAGTATATGAAGATATTAATACTCGTAATCAACGCAAACACGTGCTTCTACAACTTTTTTGATGTAAACTGCAGCTGCTTGGTGAGCTGGGTGAACTTGATAATCGTTTAGGTCTGCTACAGAATTGAAAGTACAGTTTAAAATAACATCGTAGTTGCTCTCTGGAGTTTCTGGGTGATTAACACCTACTTCAATGTCTACAAGTGTTGGAGCAACACCCTTAAGAGCCTCTAAACTTTCTTTAATGATAAGTGCGTTTTCTGCTTTTGTTTTGCCCTCGGCTTCTGCCTTCAGCTTCCACATTACAATATGTCTAATCATAATTTCAATAATTTTAATTCAATGACTACAAAGATAATATATTTAGAAATTAAGTTCAAAATTATAGTTTCAATTTTACAATAAATTCATATCTTTGTGAACACTTTTAAACTTTATTTTATGTTAAAATTAGGAACCGTAATGACCCCAGTGGGTAAAAAAGCTCTTTTATTAGGCTCTGGTGAACTTGGAAAAGAAGTTGCTATAGAACTTCAACGTTTTGGAGTAGAAGTTGTGGCTGTAGATAAATATGCCAACGCTCCTGCAATGCAAATAGCACATAGAAACTATGTTATTTCTATGCTAGATGCAAAAGCTCTTAGAAATATTATTGAAACAGAAAAACCAGACTACATTATTCCAGAAGTAGAAGCTATCGCAACTCCTACTTTGGTTGAATTAGAAAAAGAAGGATACAACGTTATTCCTACAGCAAATGCTGCATTCCTTACCATGAACCGTGAAGGTATCAGAACTCTTGCTGCAGAAAAACTTGGTCTTCCTACATCTAGATACAAATTTGCAGAAACTCGTGAAGAATTTGATGCTGCAATTAAAGAAATAGGTATTCCATGTGTAGTTAAACCTATTATGAGTTCTTCTGGCCATGGTCAAAGTACTGTAAAATCAGAAGCTGATATCGACGCTGCTTGGAAAGAAGCACAAGAAGGTGGTCGTGCAGGTGCAGGACGTGTTATCGTAGAAGGTTTTGTTAAATTTGACTACGAAATCACACTGCTTACAGTTCGTCACTCAGGGGGTACACTTTTCCTAAATCCTATTGGTCACCACCAAGTAGATGGCGACTATCGTGAGTCTTGGCAACCACAAGCTATGAGTGAAGTGGCTCTAGCACAAGCACAAGATATTGCTAAAAAAATTACTGATGCTCTAGGTGGTTATGGTATATTTGGAGTAGAATTATTTGTATGTGGCGACGAAGTTATCTTTAGTGAAGTTTCTCCTCGTCCACACGACACAGGTATGGTTACTATGATTTCTCAAGACCTATCAGAATTTGCTCTACACGCACGTGCTATTCTAGGTCTTCCAATTCCTTCAATTAGATTCTTTGGTCCATCAGCTTCTAAAGCAGTTGTTGTAGAAGGTAACTCTAAAGAAGTGGTATTTAGCGGACTTGAGGATATTTTGAGCGAAGATGGTGTTCAAATCCGTATCTTTGGCAAACCAGAGGTAAAAGGTCACCGCCGCCTAGGTGTTATCCTTGCCACAGACGAGTCTGTAGAGGCCGCTCTTGAAAAAGCCGAAAGAGCTTACAACAAACTTAAAGTAGAAGTATTGTAATAATTCTGAAACAAATCTCAATAAAAGGGACGAAATTCGCTATATAGGGGCGAAATTTCGCCCCTTTTTTATGTTTTCTAACATAAATGTCTATTATTTTAAGTATTTTTGCACCACCTTAAACTAAACATAAACTTTGTAATAGACATATTAAACTTAAACCATGAAAAAACTTTTCTTTGCATTAATTACTTCATTTTTATTTGTTGCTACCGCGTGGGGTCAGTGTGGATTTTTTGTAACACCTAAAGATCAAGTTTATGAATTAGGAGAAACAGGAACAAGTATTTTTTATGTTCCTGAAGAAGGATATACTAGTGTCACTTTGGAACTATCAAAAGCAACAATGGCTACGGGAAATACAGAAGTTATTCTATATAATATAAATAGTTCTAATGTAGGAAGTATAAAAGTGAAGGCAAGTGATTTATCAGATACTTCTTATAAATCTTATACTATAAATGCAAAAGATAATAGTAATATTAGATATATTAGAGTGCTTAATGATGGAACATTAAATAAAAAGGTTCAAAATATTGTGGCTAAACGAGCCGACAATTCATTAACATCCACCAATGAACTTAATTTTGAATCTAGAAGTTTAGGAGTTGATGTTGTTAGGTCTATCAATTTGTATTCTAATAATAGTGGTAATTTAACTATAAAGTTAGAGAAAGATGATGATTTATTTTCTATAGATAAAACAACAATTTCTTCATGTGGTTGTGATGAAATAGTAAATATAAAGTTCTCTCCTAAAGAATATGGTATATTCTCAAATAATTTACAAATCATAAATAGTAATGGAACTTCAAAGACTATTCCTATTAATGGTGTTTGTTCTGCTACAGAATTGCCTAATGATAATATTATGAACTATATAGAATATAGTTTAAGTCGTGAAATAAGTTTTACTGCAAGTACAAGAGGTGCGATTGAATATTATATTGATGCTAATAAAACACCAACTATCAACAATGTAGAAAGAGTAGAATTTGAAGCAAAAACAGCGAAAAGGATTCTTTTTTCACCAATCGCTGATCCTGATATGTATTTAAATGTATATGAATACGATAATAATAAATTTAACGAGGATAAATATTGGAAGGGTAAAGGGAATATAAAAGAAAATGAATACATGCACTTTAATGCGTCAATACCTGCAGATATGGTAGCATTAAGGTTTGAGACTGGTCTAAGTAATGGTTCTTTAGGCCGTTATGTTCGTAATCTTAATGTGTATTCTAAAACCATTCTTGAAGATTATGTTGAGAATCTAAATTTTCAAACAGTTAAGGTAGGAGAATATAAAGAAGAATTTTTTGAGCTAAAATTTGCTAATGCTAAAACATTATTAGCTGATATTAAATATAATAATCCAGTAACTGCAAGTTATGCAGAAAATGGTCAATCATTTTATAAGGTTGAGTTTTTACAAAATGATGTAAAAGCAGAAGGAACCCAAACTGTAAAAGTTACATTCACACCAAGCAGCTGTGTTGAAAATTATGATGCAACACTAACATTCTATAATGGTAAAACAGTTACTATTAATCTTACAGGTGCTCGTGTAAGAAACTCTGGCACTGTAAGTGAAATCACTTGGACTGGGAATGTGGATACAAACTGGGACAATCGTGCGAACTGGAAAAAAGCAGATGGAAATGTATTATCTGCAGCAGATGTCCTATCAGAAGACTTATTGGTAATCATTCCTGCAGGAAAGGATAGATACCCTGTGCTTCCAGATGTTTCTACATACGAAGCATTTAAAACAGTACGTGACAAGGAATGCAATTGTGCTCAAGTAAACGCTGGTGACAATGAAACTGCAACTATGGTAGCAGACAAGATTTATATAGAACATGGTGCTGCACTTGTTGGGGTAGAGACCTTAAATAAAGGTACTAGCCGTTATAGAGAGGTGGAAATGGAATTTACTCCAAAAAGATACAATGAAATAACTAATGGTTATGATTGGTCGCTAGTGGGTCCAGTTGTTAAACCATGCGATGATGAAAATCCTGGTCAAACACGCGATGTGATATCTAGAGACTATTACTTAAACGACCTACCTCATGTTTATATGCACGAGGCAAAAGTGAATGATGATTATGAAATAAGTTGGGATGAGTCTTTCCCAAATTTAGATGTGGAGTTGCCAAACAACAAAGCTTTTGCTATTCGTTTGCCAAATCAATATGGTAGAAATGATAAAGGTAAAGGTCTTCCTGCTGCAGTATATAATAGAAGAAATGAAACTTCATATAATCCAACAGATCTAATTACTTTTCATTTTAAGGGTCGTTTCTATAATGAAGCGGAACTTCCTAAATATACAGGGTTAGAAACAGGTAAGCCTGTACTATTAAATAATACCTATCCTGCAAATATCAATGCTTATGAATTGCAAAAAGGAAATGGAACCATTGTTTATTATGATTACGATAATAAATCTTTTGTTCCAGTAGGAGATAATAAAGATGCTGTAATTATGTCGCAACATGGATTTATCTTTACAGCTTCTAATGATGTCGATTTAATTGTTTCACAAAGTTGTATGCAAAATACAGCTACAGGGGAAAGAAGTGAGGAGGAAGAAATTCAAGGTCTAAGACTTCAAATTGCTAACGAAGACAAGGCTCTTGCAAGTGAGATTTTTGTACGTTATGACTATCTTAAAGAAGACAATGTGGATTATAATTTTGATTCACCAAAAGTCTTTAATAAAATGGAACCAGAATTGCCAGATATATATGCTATTAGGTATAATTCTAAATGGGCAGGTCTGACAGTGCCTACAGTAGAAGAAACTCTACCACTTGGTATAAAGGTGAGAACAGCAAATCAAAAATATAAATTCAATTTATTGAATTCAAATTTAGACTGCGATATTATCCTAGAAGATAGACAAGAAGCAAAAGAATACAATCTGTCTGCAGGTGAAGTTTGCGAAGTAAGTGATTTAGTAGTAGGCGATTGCAGAGGTAGATTTTACTTGAAAACTTCTGAGTCTGCAGAAGAAGACGAAGATGTTACTACAGATGTTTTTGAAAGTGAAGTATCTACTAGCATAGACATTTATGCTAATGGAAACTCAGTAACAGTGTCTTCTAATGACAATATAAGAAGCATTATCGTATCAGACTTGTCTGGTCGCCAAATGAATTACAATGTAAATGGTCAATATATTGTTCTAGACTTGCCTGTGGCATCTAGTATTTATACTATAAATGTGATAGGTGACAATACAAGTAGAATTGCAAAAGTGAAACTAAACTAAGTAGCTGATTTCTGATGAAAAATATTAAAACATATCTTATATTATTATTAACCTCTTCTACATCGGTATCGTACGGTGTTACATTACCTTCACACCCATTCTTTGGTGCGAATGAACTTTATGAAGAGGGTCACGACTATGTGGAATATTCTGTAGGAACACAAATTCGTAATGTTAATATTCTTATCTCCGAAATAAATAGTGCTTGGGGAGATGCATGTCTAGATAAAAGTTTAGGGGAAGAAGATAAATGTCAGGATTGTTGTGACGAAACTTGGAATTTTGCAGGTTACAAAGACGAAGATGAGATTTCTTATAATACATGTATGAAAATTTGTGGTGGTACTTCTCTTCCACTAGGCTCAACATTATGGCTAATACCATTTGTCCTAGTTTATGCAGCATTTAAAAGATTTAGAACAAATAAGCAAGAGGTTATAGATTGAAAGATTCTGCTAGAATCATTAGTATACATATTAGCAACAATAACCAGAAGTAGGTTTTGCCGAAAAGGTTATTGTTGTTGCTGTAATAATAGGTAAGTAGGAAGGTTGCCCAATATGCAGTATTAAGAGAAATATTGCTACCTATAAATAATATATTCAGTACAAGTGAAGTAAATAGGATTATACCACAGAAATTATTTATCCAGTGTGTATAACGTCTGTCGTCGTGTTGATTAAACAGCGAACTAATGCCTATCAATGTGGATAGAGTAATAATTCCAATTACTGCCCAATCTGTAAATGTGTTCGGCAAATCTAGTGTATAGGCAGACTCTACATTAACTAGAAAATCTTCTATATAACAGCCCAAATCCCAAACGTAAATTACTCCTGCTATCACAAGATATGGTGCAATAAGCCCCATAAACATTGCTAAAATACATTTAAAACTACTTTTGTTGAATGCTATTAGCCCAATCCAAAAAATAGGAATAAATACCCACAAAATAGGGGTAAAAATAGAACCTGTAGAAAGTAATAGCATACTTTCCATACTGTGCCATGGTGCAGAAAATTTATTTGATTGATCTATTAGTCTGAAAAATGCCAAGCTAGTGCAAATAGGGGCAATATAACTTGTATTTAGAGCTAAATTTTTAGAAACTAATCCTGTAAAAAGTAAAATGAAAAGGAAAGGGAAGATGGTTTCGTGTTTTAGAAACCTAATTTCTCTGTTTTTAAAGAAGATTGATGTGCCAAAGAGTAGTGTAAGTCCAAGTCCTAATAAATTGGTTATCCAACCATTTAGTGAATAAAAATCTCTTATTAGCTGAGGTAACCACACTATAATACCAACCACGATGCTCAGAATAAGCACCGTGGTAAATGATAATATAGTTTGATTATTGGATTTTCTCATTTTATAGGTCAAATCCTATGTCGCTACGGAAGTATTTGCCTTCGTAACTAATTTTTTGAGCGTTCTTAAATGATTGTGCAAGGGCTTCTGCTTTGTCTTTGCCGTATGAGCTCACAGCAATTACACGACCGCCGTTTGTTACTACGTTGCCGTCTTTTTCTGTTGTACCAGCGTGGAAAAGGATACTATCTGTTACTTCTTCAAAACCTGTCATTACTTTACCTTTTTCGTAGTCGCCAGGATAACCACCAGCTACAAGCATAACGCTAACTGCAAAACGAGGGTCTTTTTCTATTTTTTGTTCGCTAAGTGTACCAGCAAAAGTAGCTTCAAATAGTTCAACAAGGTCGTTGTTTAAGCGTAACATTACAGATTCTGTTTCTGGGTCACCCATACGCACGTTGTATTCAATTACATAAGGTTCGTTGCCCACTTTGATAAGACCAAAGAATACAAAACCTTTATAATCAATATTTTCTTTGTTTAGACCATTGATAGTAGGTTTAACAATGCGTTCTTCCACTTTGGTCATAAACTCTTCGTCTGCAAAACTAACTGGAGAGATAGAACCCATACCACCAGTATTTAGGCCAGTATCACCTTCGCCAATACGTTTGTAGTCTTTTGCCTCTGGTAGGATTACATAATCTTTACCGTCGGTAAGAGCAAATACAGAACATTCAATACCAGACAAGAATTCTTCAATTACTACAGTGCTACTAGCATCGCCAAACATACCGCCTAGCATTTCTTCTAGTTCTTTTTGAGCTTCTGCTAGGTCGCTAATGATAAGCACACCTTTTCCTGCTGCAAGACCGTCTGCTTTAAGCACGTATGGAGCTTTAAGGGTGGCAAGGAATGCTTTCCCTTCTTCAAGAGTATCTTTTGTAAATGCTTTGTATGCAGCAGTAGGGATGCCATGACGCATCATAAATTCTTTTGCATACTCTTTACTACCTTCTAGTTGAGCACCTTCTTTAGAAGGACCAACTACTGGAATGCTTTTAAGAGCTTCGTCGTTTTTAAAGTAGTCTGAAATACCAGCTACAAGTGGAGCTTCTGGGCCACAAACCACCATTTTAATATCATTTGCAAGAACAAATTCTTTAATAGCATCAAAGTCTTCTGCTTTGATGTTTACATTTGTTCCTACTTGATTTGTACCAGCATTGCCTGGAGCAATGAATAACTTATCCAACTTAGAACTTTTTGCTATTTTCCAAGCAAGGGCGTGTTCTCTACCTCCTGAACCTAATAAAAGTATATTCATAATGTTTCAAATGTATATCCGTTTTCTAACCAATATTTTACCGCCTTTGGGAATGCGTATTTCATATTTTTTTCTGCCTTCAATGAATCATGAAATACCACAATAGAACCATTGCGTGTATATTTCTTTGCTATGTCTAGCACTTTTTCTTCAGAAAGGCTAGGGTTGTAATCTCTAGTAATCACGTCCCAAAGCACCACATTGTAGCCTAAGTTTTTCAACTTTCTTGCCTGAGATGGGGTGATATTCCCATGTGGAGGTCTGAAAAGATTACTTTTAATTATATTTTTGCTCTTTTCTATATCCGAAAAGTATGCATCGCCTTCTTTGTAAAGTCCTCTTCTATGTTCGTAGCCGTGTATGCCCACCGAGTGTCCATTTTGCCTGATTTCATCGAGGATTTCTGGATGTTTCTCTGCATTGTTTCCTATGCAAAAAAATGTGGCTTTGATATTAAATTCATCAAGTGTTTTTAATATCCAATGCGTAATTTCCTCTGTTGGGCCATCATCAAACGTCAGATATATTACCTTTTTATTTTTATCCTTCCTCCACAAAACAGAAGGATAAAGTAGGCGAATAATATCCGGCATTTGTTCTATAAACATTATCTATATAGGTAATAATATTTTTCCATTAATTCTGAACATCTACCAAATAATTCATAGTCCTGATGTTCATTTGCTGTTATTCCTATTTGTTGGAAGGTGAGAAGGCTTTTGCCTATTTCATCAGAAGCACCTTTAGCTTGATTCCTATCTAGTGTAGCAATCCATTTAAGTTTTGCCTCGCTGTCTTCTATAATAATATTGGCAAGTGCTCTACCTTTTTCTTTTTCGCCTACAGCGTAATATTGCTCAACAAAATCTGTAGAAGAGAAGTTGTGAGGAACGTTTCTGTGAGGAATTACTTCCAAACAATAATCTAGTGCTTTAATTGCTTCTTCTTTTTTGCCTTCTGCAATTAATGCATTGATAAGTTCAGAGAACATTTGACGGTGAGCGCGACACATTCTTAGGATGTTTTCGTCCAAATAAATTGATTTTTTTGTATCAATACCACCAAATTTAAATTTATTCATCATGTTGTGGTACATGATGTCTGTATTGGTAATGCCTTCTCTTGGGGCATCTTTATAAGGAACAATTCTATATGATAGACCTTCTAGTTGGAAGTATCTTTGCATATTTAGATACATGTCACTGCCCACTGTTACAGCATAATAAATAGGGCGTTCCCAATTGTTATTTGCTAGCATTTCTAGAATCATTACCTCACTTTTGGTGATATATGATTTTTTAGAAAGGTCGATTATAATTTCGTCGGCAATTTTGTCTTTGTCTTCTTCTTTGATAGCACCTTGTTTCACAAGATTATCTTTGTTTACTGCTAGTTTAAAGACTTTTGCAGGAAGGTAATCTTGTTTATAGTGATTTGTAGAGTCTTTTGCAGGATTTGCTAAAAGAAATTCTAATGCTAATTTTAGGTCAAGAGGTTCTTTTATTAAATCTTTCAGATAAACAATACTTCTGTTGCCTTCTGCGTAGTCTTTTCTTTCCCATGTGATAGGAAGTGCTTCTGACTTGTATGCAGGACGACGCATTTGGTCTATATACCAGTCTGTTTGTAGGTAACTTAAGTTACAAACACGTTTGTCAACTGCCACTGAGTCTTCTTCAGTTTCTTGAAGGTACCAAAGTGGGAAAGTGTCGTTATCACCATTTGTGAAAATTATTGCATTTGCTGCGCAAGAGTTAAAGTAATTTTTACCAAAATCTTTTACCACATATCTGTCGCTTCTGTCGTGGTCGTCCCAGTTTTCTGTAGCCATAAGCACAGGAATTGGTAGAGTCACTAATGTTGCAATAATAGCACAAATAGTTTTGTTTAGTTTTGTTCCTTTTAGAAGTTCTGCAATGCCAGCCACACCAAAACCTATCCAAATACAGAATGCGTAGAACGAACCAGCGTATGCATAGTCACGTTCACGTGGTTCGGCAGGGCCTTGGTTTAGGTAAAGTACTATGGCAATACCCGTCATAAAGAACAGGGTCATAGTAATCCAAAATGTTTGTTTGCATTTTTCTTTTCTTTGCACTTGGAATGCTATACCTAGTATGCCAAGTAGCAGTGGAATCATATAATATACATTTCTACCTTTATTGTTGGCATAAACATCTGGCAAGTTTGATTGGTCGCCAACCATAAACTTGTCTATAAAATTAACACCAGAAATCCAGTTGCCGTTTATAATGTCGCCATGACCTTGAATATCGTTTTGTCTGCCGCTAAAGTTCCACATGAAGTATCTCCAGTACATATAGTTTAGTTGATACTTGAAGAAGAACTCTAGGTTTTCGCCAAATGTAGGTATTTTTACCATTATTCTATGACCACATTGGTTGTATGGCACTTTTTTGCCCTTTACATTTACCCATGATTCATAAGCTTCTGGGTGGCCGCCAGAGTTACTATGCATACGTGGGAATAGAGTTTTCATATTGCTATCATATTCCACACTGTATTTTGTGCCAGTAACTACATATTCGTCTTTTTCCTCTGGCGATGTTTTTTCTTTAATTCCGTATGTTTTTTCTCCTTCTACAATCTTGGTTCTGCAATAGTTGTCTTCTATTTTAAGTGCAGGCTCAGAAGAGTAATATTGTCCGTAGAATAATGGTCGGTCGCCATATTGTTCACGGTTTAGATATGTTTTAAGGGCAAAAACATTGTCTGGAGAGTTTTGATCCATAGGAGGGTTTGCTGCAGAACGCACCACAATCACTGCGTATGTAGTGTAACCAAGTAGCATCATAGCCAAGCAAACCATAATGGTGCTCATCATACGAATGTTTAGTTCTTTTTTTATCTTAATAAAGTAAATAATTATTGCTGCTATGATTAATAAGCCTATCCAAATGCTTCCCATAATAAATGGAAGACCCATTAGGCAGATAGCAAGAAGTGATGAAACCTTTATTAGATTGAAGTTTACTTTTTCTTTGTAAAGTTCTATAATAGACCAAACTAGCACTCCTACTGTAAGTAAACAATAGAATAGGGCTCCAGAGTTGAATGGTAAGCCTAGTGTGTTTACAAAGAATAGTTCCACATAACCAGCTAGGCTGATAAATCCAGGAATAAGACCATAAAGCACAAAAACCAATATAGCAAATGAAACAAGAAGTGCTATAATGGTGCCTTTAATGCTTGCTTCGTATTTTCTGAAATAGTAAACAAGAACTATTGCTGGAATGGTTAGCAGGTTTAGCAAGTGCACCCCAATAGAAAGCCCCATTAAATAGGTGATAAGGATAAGATACCTATCAGAGCCAGCCTCGTCTGCTTTTTCTTCCCATTTCAAAATCAGCCAGAAAACTATGGCAGTAAGGAAAGAAGAATATGCATAAACTTCCGCTTCCACCGCAGAAAACCAGAATGTGTCTGAGAATGTATATGCAAGAGAGCCAACCAAACCACTACCCAAAATCACGATGCTTTGCGCAAGTGACATTTCACTACCTTTGCCTACAATCATTCTTTTGGCAAGAAGTGTAATGGTCCAAAATAGAAAAAGTATGGTAAGTGCACTTAGGAATGCAGAAAGCATATTAATGCAGTATGCCACTTGAGTAGGGTCTGAAGCAAAAAGGCTAAAGAATTTACCAGTTAGCATAAAGAATGGTGCACCAGGAGGGTGACCCACTTCCAGCTTAAATGCAGTGGTAATAAACTCTGGGCAATCCCAGAAACTTGCAGTAGGTTCTATGGTTAGTCCGTATGTTACCATCGCAATGGCAAATACCACTATGCCTAAAACCTTATCCCATAATTTAAAGTTTTTCATATTTTATGTTGCTTTTTTCTTTTTGCGTAGCAAAGGTAATAAAATTATACTATTTCTTCCCATTTTTTTAGTAGCGAAGCAAAGTCTTCTGGCAGTTCGCTATTAAAGAACATTCTCTCGTGTGTTCTTGGGTGTTCAAAACCCAATGTTTTGGCGTGCAATGCCTGTCTTGGGCATATTTCAAAACATTTTTTTATAAATTGTTTGTAGCTAGAGGTAGGAATGCCCTTAAGTATTTGGTCGCCACCATAACGTTCATCGTTGAAAAGCGGACAACCTTTGTGTTTCATATGCACCCTTATTTGGTGAGTTCTACCAGTTTCTAGTTTGCATTCCACAAGGCTTACGTAGTTGTAAGTAGCCAAAGTTTTGTAATGTGTTACAGCGTGTTTGCCTCCCTCTTGGTCTTCTGTATAAACTGCCATTTGAAGGCGGTCTTTTGGATTTCTGCCTATGTAGGTGTCCACAGTGCCGTCTTTTGGGTCTGGTCTGCCCCAAACAAGTGCTTGATAAAGTCTGTCTGTGGTTTTTTCAAAAAACTGACGAGAAAGGAACATCTTGGCATAGTCATTTTTAGCCACTACAAGTAGTCCTGAAGTGTCTTTGTCTATTCTGTGCACAAGCCCAAGACGTGGATCTGATGCCTGAAATGTTTTGTTTCCTGCAAAATGGTATGCAAGTGCATTGAGCAAAGTGCCCTCGAAGTTTCCATGTCCTGGGTGCACCACCATGCCCGGTGCTTTGTTCACCACAAGCAGGTCTTCGTCCTCATAAACAATGTTTATAGGAATATTTTGTGGAATAATTTCTGTGTCTCTTGGCGGATAATCTAGCACAATGGTAATCACATCGTTTGGTTTTACCTTGTAATTAGATTTTATTGGTTTATCATTTACCAAAATATTGCCAGCATCGGCTGCAACTTGTATCTTGGTCCTAGATGCATTAGAAATCTTGTCTGTTAGAAATTTATCTATTCTAACAAGAGTTTGCCCTGGGTCTGCCGTAAATCTATAATGCTCAAACCTCGATGCCAATTCCTCGCTAAACTCGTCTATGTTCTCGTCAATCATTTTTTTTTAATGAATTCAGTACCAATCTCGGTCCCTGAGCTTGTCGAAGGGCCCGACTCATATTTAAAATAATATCTCATCCTCAAGCAAATCGTCTCCCAACAAATCTTCATCCTCAACAAACTCTTCTTCTATTACTGTAGTTGTGTCAGTTGCAATAGTATCGGTATCAATCTTGATACCACCATCTCCAACGTGAAGGATAAGTTCAGAATGTGTAGGGATTTCTTCTCCTGCACTTACTTTTTTGCCATTGTAAAGCACTTCAAGCACCAAATCTCTATAGTCAGAAGGCTTGTAAACCACTTCTTTCACTTTAAAGTCTGCTCCTGCAAGCAATGCTTGTGCTTGACGAAGCGAAAGGTCTACCACTTCTGGTAGTTTTGTCATTTGAGCAGCCTTGGCATTGATGATAAGGTAAATTTTACGTTCTTTTTTTACAAAAGAATCAGCTTTTGGGTCTTGATCTACTATTGCACCAGGCTGTGCACCAGTTCTATACACAGAATCCACAACTTCATAGTTTAGTTCCCTGCCAAGGATAAGAGTGGTAGCATTTTCTTCTGTCATGCCAATCACATCTGGCACGAGTTTTTGTTCGTCGTGTCTTGTGTAGTTGTCCAACCAGAAAATTAGTCCTGTAAATAGCAGAACCACAACTATTACCAAAAGCAAAAAGTGCTTTAGTATGTAATGCTTTTTGAAAAATTCAATCATATTTTTAATAATTAGGAATGAGGAATTAATTCCAATTGATCTAACAATTTAGTATACATTTCAATCGCTTGTTCAATTTCGCAAAGGCGGATAAATTCGTCGGCGGTGTGGGAACGAGCAGAGTCACCAGGACCAATTTTTACCGATGGAATGGATAGTAATGCTTGGTCTGATAGGGTAGAAGAACCAAAAACTTCTCCACCAGTTTTTAAATAAGCCTGCACAAATGGGTGTTCCATATCAGTCGCCGAAGGTTTTAGTCTCATAGAACGAGCCTTTGCCTCGCTTTTGATGTTTTCTTGTATGGTCTCAAACACTTCTTGGAGAGTATAACACTCGTTTAAGCGAATATCTACAGTAAATTTGCAACTATCTGGTACTACATTGTGCTGAGTGCCAGATTGAAGTATTGAAACAGTCATTTTCACAGGTCCAAGCACAGGAGAAACCTTTGGAAATTTGTAGTCTTTAAACCACTTGATGTCGTCTAGTGCTTCGTAAATAGCATTGATGCCCTCTTCTCTAGCGGCATGACCAGATTTTCCTTTCGCCTCGCAATCCACTACCATTAGGCCTCTTTCGGCTACTGCAAGTTTCATTTGAGTAGGCTCGCCCACTATTGCAAAATCTACCTTAGGTAGCTGAGTAATAAGTAGTTCCATGCCTTCTTTACCAGAAACTTCTTCTTGGCAAGAAATGCCTAAAACAAGGTTGTATGGCTGAGGTTTATTAGTAAGATTTACAAATGTGGTAATAAGCGAAACCACCGATGCTCCAGCATCATTACTTCCAAGTCCGTAAAGTTTTCCGTCTTCTTCGGTGGCCTTAAATGGGTCTTTGGTCCACAAAGCCGATGGCTTCACGGTGTCGATATGTGAGTTTAAAAGTATTGTAGGTTTGTTTTCTGTGTAGTCTTTGCATATAGAAAACAAATTGTTTCCCACTCTGCTTATCTCTAGTCCAAGATTCTCCAAATAGTTTTGTAGAAAGTCTGCCACAGCAGTTTCTTCCCTGCTCAGAGAAGGAATTTCTATCATATTTTGGAGTAGTTTGTATGCCTCGTTTGCTGTCATTGTAAAAAATGCGTATTTGGTTACAAATTTAATAAAAAAACACTATTTTTGTGCATTGATTCTAATAAAATGAGAAAATTATCTGTAGTAGAACTAAATAGGCTAAACGTAGAGGAGTTTAAACAGGCTGAAAAACTTCCTCTTGTGGTGGTTTTAGACAATGTGAGAAGCCTACACAATGTGGGGTCTATTTTTAGAACTAGTGACGCTTTCATCGTGGAAAAAATATATCTTTGTGGCATTACTTCCACTCCTCCAAATGCCGAAATTCACAAAACAGCATTGGGCGCAGAAGATAGTGTTGCGTGGGAGTATGTGGCAGAAACTTTAGACGTGGTAAACAGACTTCACGCCGAAGGCTACAAGGTGCTTGCGGTAGAACAAACCGAGAATAGTATTTCACTTGAAAAACTATCTTTAAACAAAGAAGAAAAATATGCTATTATCCTTGGAAACGAGGTGAAGGGAGTGCAACAAGAAGTGGTCGATTTATGCGATGAAACCGTGGAAATTCCGCAATTTGGCACTAAGCATTCACTTAACGTTTCGGTGGCAGGAGCGCTTACAATTTGGAACATATTTAGTCAACTAAAATTACAATAAGATTATGGAAAAATTAACAATTATAAAAGTAGGGGGTAAAATTGTAGAAACCCCAGAATCGCTAAACACACTATTAGACGATTTCGCAACAGTAGAGGGTAAAAAAATATTAGTTCATGGTGGTGGCCGTTCTGCTACAGCTATTGCAACTAGACTTGGCATCGAAAGCAAAATGGTTGATGGTAGACGCATTACCGATGCAGAAACTCTAGAAGTAGTAACTATGGTTTATGGTGGTCTTGTAAACAAAGGTATTGTAGTTGGTCTTCAAAAAAGAGATATGAATGCCCTTGGACTTACAGGTGCAGACCTTTGCGTGATTCAAAGTGAAAAACGCCCAGTAGAAACCATCGATTATGGTTTTGTAGGCGATGTAAAAAAGGTTGATGCAGACAAACTTGCGCTTCTTCTAGAACAAGATATTGTACCTGTGCTTGCTCCACTTTCTTTCTCAAAAGAACATGGTCTACTAAATACCAACGCAGATACTATCGCAAGCGAAACAGCAAAAGCTCTTTCTGCAAAATTTGAAACCACCCTTGTTTATTGCTTCGAAAAGAAAGGCGTGCTTTACAATCCAGACGACGATGATAGCGTAATTTCTGAAATTACCCCAGAAATCTACGAAAATTACAAAGCAGAAGGCATTATTAGCGGTGGTATGATACCAAAACTTGACAATGCATTCAGAGCACTAGAAGCAGGTGTTAGCAAAGTAGTTATCACAGAAGCCTCTCAAATCGGCAAAAACTCAGGTACAACAATTAAAAACTCTTAATTACGGACTACGTCCGTGATTACTGGCGTCACTCGGCATAACTTAAGCAAGCTTAGTTCTGCTCTCGCTAGCACAGTAATTCCTAACTGATGAATAACAACGTAATCATATCAATCTTCCTAGTGGTGTGCGCATCGCTAACCTACTTGTTTAAAGAGAAAGATAATTTCGTCTTTAGACAATTAGTTAGTGCATTCGGCTATTACTATAGATATCAAAAGTTAACCTTCAGGGAGCATTTTATCCAAGGTTTTACTTTTTTTATTGGTACTATTGGTTTTGCTTTGTTGTTTTCGCAATATTTTCAAGGCGATACATTTTCATACAGTACATTTCTGCTATTTTGTGCAGCTATATTGGCATTTATTTTGCTAAAAGTGCTATGTATGAGAGTGTATTTTTCTTGTTTTTATGGCAAAAGAGCCAACAATATTTTAAATCAACACATCAGACTCGTAGGTATAGCAGGAATTATATCATTCGTTTGCTTTATTTTTATTAGGTTTACTCCTGAGTCTACTCATATCATTTGGTACGTGATAACAATATTAACATATCTACTTATTTCATTATCATATTGTTATCTTCTTTTTAAATATTTTTTTAATGGATTTGAATTGAGTTTGCATTTTATTTTGTATCTTTGCACCCTTGAAATTTTACCCTTGCTTGTAGTGTATAAAGCAGTAGGTGAAATGTTAAAATTAACAATTTAAAATTGCAATACCTTGAAAATTAAGAAAATATTGGTTTCACAACCAAAACCTGCCGGAGATAAATCTCCATACTTCGATATTGAAAAAAAATACGGCGTAGAAATAGAATTCAAGCCACTTATTAAAGTAGAAGGTCTTTCATTACAAGAATTTAGAGCTCAAAGAGTAGAAGTTAAAGACTTCACAGCAATAGTTTTTTCTGCTCGTACTGCAATAGATCACTTCTTTCATTTGTGTGAAGAAATGCGTTATACAGTGCCAGATACTATGAAGTATTTCTGTGTTTCTGAAAAAATCGCTTCATATCTTCAAAAATACATTCAATATCGTAAACGTAAAGTTTTCTTCCCTCCAGTAGAAACAAACAAATTGGAAGAACTTCTTCCACAAATCAAACGTCACTCAGATGAAAAATATCTAGTAGCGGTGGCAGATGTTAGCAAAGATTCTTTTGTGGATGTATTAGAAAAACTTAATATCAAATGTGCAAAAGCTGCATTCTACAAAACAGTAAGTGCTGATATCGCTGGCGGAAAAGATTTCGAATACGATATGGTTACTTTCTTTAGTCCAGAAGGTATTCATTCTTTAAAGAAAAACTATCCAAATTTCGAGCAAGGTGAAGTAGTTATTGCTGCACTAGGTGCAAAAACTGCAAAAGCTGTAGAAGAAGCAGGTTGGAGACTTGATATTAGTGCTCCAAACCCACAAGCACCATCAATTACAGCTGCAATAGACCTGTTCTTTAAAGAAAACAAAGTAAATAAAAAATAAACTTAGTTTAAACTCTATATAATATCCCAAAAATTCAGTATTTTTGGGATATTTTATTTTATATGCCAAACACACTAAAGAAAATAGAAAGACTACACGGCAAAGCAGATACAGAAAATCTATTTGCAGGCAAGAAAAAGAGCGTATATGTACATCCGCTTAGGGTCGTTTACAAGGCTCAAACAGAAGAAGGTTTGCCTACAAGAATAATGGTAATTGTTCCAAAGAGATTTTTCAAACATGCTGTGGATAGAAATCTGCTTAAACGCAGACTTAGAGAGGCGTATAGACTAAACAAAAGAGAGCTAAAATACGATATTGCATTTATATATTCTTGCGATGAAATCGCAGATTTTTCTACTTTGGGAAAATGTGTGGTAAAGGCATTGGATAAAATAGCAGAAAAGAATGACTGAGCAGACCTACATAGAAATATATGGCGCAAGGGAACACAATTTAAAGAATGTTGATGTAAAGATTCCGCACAACAAACTCACTGTCATTACAGGGCTTAGTGGGAGTGGAAAATCTTCATTGGCATTTGATACCCTTTATGCAGAAGGTCAACGTCGCTATATAGAAACTTTTTCTGCCTATGCTCGCAACTTTCTTGGCAATATTGAGCGTCCAGAGGTGGATGAGATAAGTGGTCTTAGTCCTGTTATTGCGATAGAGCAAAAAACTACCAACAAAAATCCACGTTCCACAGTTGGGACAACCACAGAAATATATGACTTTCTTCGTCTTTTATTTGCTCGTGCTGGTCAAGCGTATTCATATGTTACTGGCAAGCCAATGATAAAATATACAGAGGCTCAAATATTAGAAATTCTATACAGAGACTACAATCAAAAGAAAATTTATCTTCTAGCTCCGCTTGTTAGGGCAAGAAAAGGACATTATCGTGAACTTTTTGAAACATTAAGAAAAAAAGGTTTCCTTAGGGTAAGAATTGATGGTGAGCTTCAAGAAGTGTTGCCAGATATGAGGCTTGATAGGTACAAAATTCACGATGTGGAACTTGTGGTAGATAGACTACAGGTGACGCAAGAAAATGAAAAAAGACTTATCCAGTCACTTTCTGTGGCTATGAATCAAGGGAATGGTTTGTGTGCTGTAATAGAAAAAGATGGCTCAGATGTTCGTTACTTTAGTAGGAACTTGATGTGTCCTGATAGCGGAATAGCATATTCAGAGCCTGCTCCTCACAATTTTTCTTTCAATTCGCCAAAAGGTTATTGTCCTAGATGTAATGGCTTGGGTTATGTAAGTGAAATAGATAGAGATAAATTATTCCCAAACAAAGAACTTAGCATCGCAGAGGGTGGCATAGAACCACTTGGAAAATATAAGCCCGCTAGTGTGTTTATGCAGTTAGAGGCTTTGTGTAATCTCTATGAATGCGACCTTAAAACTCCAATTAAGGATTTCCCAGAAGAACTGATAGAAAAAATAGTTAATGGTTCAGACGATAGTTTGTTAACAAAAAGTACCGTATCTGGGCTGAGTGACTATGCTAGTACATTTGACGGACTTATAGAATATATCAAACTTATGGCAGAAACCGATGCTTCTTCGGAGCGTTGGGCTGAGAATTTTTCTCAAACAGTGGTTTGTCCAGAATGTAAAGGCACTCGATTAAATATTGAAGCTCTTCACTATAAAATAGCTGATTATAATATAGCCGAACTTTCTTCGATGGATATTGGCGACCTTTATACATTTTTTCAAAATATAGAGGAAAAATTAACCGATACCCAAAAGAAGATAGCTACAGAAATTATCAAGGAAATCAGAGTAAGACTTTCGTTCTTAATGGACGTAGGATTGCATTATTTATCACTAAATCGTTCTTCTGATAGCCTATCAGGTGGGGAAAGTCAACGCATTAGACTTGCCACACAAATAGGTTCACAACTTATAAATGTTCTATATATCCTAGATGAACCAAGTATTGGTCTTCATCCACGCGACAACGTAAAACTTATAGACTCACTAAAAAGACTTAGAGATATGGGTAATACCGTGGTGGTAGTGGAGCACGACGAGGATATGATGAGAAATTCAGATTATATCGTGGATATGGGGCCAAAAGCAGGACGTCTGGGAGGGAATGTGGTATTTCAGGGGCGAATTGATGATATGTTGAAGACAGATACCTTGAGCGCAGGTTATCTAAACAAGACATTAACCATTCCAGTGCCAGAAAACCGTCGCCAAGGTAATGGTAAATTTTTGAGGATAACAGGTGCTAGAGGTCACAATCTGAAGGATGTTTCAGTTGACATTCCTTTAGGCAAGTTTGTTTGTGTAACAGGCGTATCTGGTAGTGGAAAATCTTCTCTTGTCAACGGCACTTTGTATCCAATACTTAGCAAACATTTCTATCGTTCACTAGCAGAACCGCTAGAGTACACAACCATTGAAGGACTTGAAAATATAGACAAAGTAATAGACGTGGACCAATCGCCTATTGGTAGAACTCCACGTTCAAATCCTGCCACATATACAGGTATTTTCTCAGAAATTAGAAACCTTTTTGTGGCACTTCCAGAAAGTAAGGCAAGAGCATATAAAGCAGGTAGATTCTCTTTCAATGTGAAAGGTGGACGTTGCGAAACTTGCCAAGGCAATGGCTACGAACGTCTTGAAATGGGCTTTATGTCCGATGTTTATGTACCATGTAAAGACTGTCACGGCAAACGCTACAATAGAGAAACTCTACAAGTGAAATTTAAGGGTAAATCTATTGCAGATGTGCTAGATATGACTATTAATCAAGCAGTTGAGTTTTTTGAAAACGTACCAAAACTGCTTCCAAAACTTAAAACTCTGCAAGATGTAGGCTTAGGTTATATCAAACTTGGTCAATCTTCTACTACACTCTCTGGTGGTGAAAATCAACGTGTAAAACTAGCCACAGAGCTTGCCAAAAAAGATACGGGCAAGACCCTTTATATCTTAGACGAACCTACTACAGGACTTCACTTTGAGGATATAAAAGTGCTTCTTGGTGTGTTAAATAAACTAGTGGATAGAGGTAATAGTCTAATAGTGATAGAACACAATCTTGATGTAATAAGAAATGCCGATTACATTATAGATATGGGTCCAGAAGGAGGTAGAGAAGGTGGTACAGTGGTTGCAACAGGTACTCCAGAGGAGATTAAAGAAAATAATATAGGCATTACAGCACCATTTTTATGAGAAAAATCCTTGTTATTACATATTTATTAGTTTCACTTTCAATTTTTGCAGCTGAAATAACAGGTGTTGCACCTAGTTATAAAGGTAAAAAACTAGTATTATCTACTTCTCACGATGGTTGGGGCGCAACAAAAGAAGTGTTGGATACTTGCACAGTGGCAGAAGACGGAAGTTTCTATCTGCAAGTGAAAAACTCAGAAACCATTCAGGCACAGTTAAATTTAGGATATTATACTGGGATTATTTATATTGAAAAAGGTAAAAATTATAGCATAAATCTTCCAGAAAAAAAAGATGTCACTGCACGTGATAAATCAAATCCATATTTCAAACCTCAAACTCTTCTTCTGAGTTTTAACAATCTTCCCCAAGACGATATTAACATAAAAATTGCCGATTTTGAGGATAGTTTCGACTCTATCTGGGTAGATATTAATAAAAATTTGGTCACCCCAGAAAGAATAGATTCGGCAATGAATTATTTGGATGAAAAATATCCATCAGAAGATAAGTTTTTCTCTGAGTATAAGCATTATAGATATGCATTATTAGTCAATTTATATTCTCCACAATCTCCAAATCTTGCTATTAAAACATTTTTCCTACCATATAAGGTGAAATACAATCAACCTGCTTTTTGGGAGTCTTTTGAAGCCATTTTTACTGGCTTTAATATGTCAGATTATCTAAAAGAAAACAAAGAACTTTATGAACTGTCTCTGCTTCATCAAGTGCTACTAGACAATCTGCCAAAAAATTATATGGATTCTATTAAAACAGATAATGTTAGGTTAATAGTAAATGCTCTTAGGAATGAAACTGTAACTATTGGCTATAAGCCAATTTTAGGAAATCTAACCAACCTAAATGGCGTTACTTTCCCTTTTAGTGAGCTTTATTACAACAAGGTTTATATAATAGTAGCCAATTCGTCGCTTAGACAAAGCCTCTCTGATATTGAGTATTTCAAAAAAATGCAGGAAAAATATGCAGAAAAATGCCTATTCTTGCTTATATTTGCAGATGAAGATAAATCTGCTTGCCTAAAACAAGTGGAAAAAATAAACAAAGACTTTGTTTTTAGCATAGTTGATAACCCTCAACTAGTAAAAGAGTTGCAGATTAAAAATGCACCTTTGTATATCACGCTTGACCAAGATGGCAAGATAGTAAAATATCCAGCCGAAGAACCAAAATATTTTGTACCATGAAAAAGCACATTCCTAATACTATTACAGCACTAAACTTAATTTCTGGTTGTATCGCAGTACAATTTGCACTTAATGGCGACCCATTAAATTGTGCCATTTTTATTGTTTTATCTGCCATTTTTGACTTCTTCGATGGTTTTGTGGCTCGTCTTTTAAAAGTGAGTTCAGATATAGGTAAAGAACTAGACTCTCTAGCGGATGTAATTAGTTTTGGATTTGCTCCTGCAGCTCTTGTTTGCAGTATGTTCAAAGATTATCCTTATCCTGAATCAATGTTTTGGATAGCACCATATCTGCCATACGCAGCATTTATTATAGCGGCATTTTCTGCAGTACGACTTGCAAAATTTAATTTAGATACCCGTCAAAGCCATAGCTTTATAGGAATGCCAACTCCAGCAAATGCGCTTCTTATCATAGGTATTGCAAATTCACCACTTCTACAAGTGGCATGGACAACTCCAGTTTGGGGATTAATTTTCCTTTTCTCGCTAATCGTTCTTACTTCATATCTTTTGGTGTGTGAACTACCAATGTTCTCGCTAAAAACTCCTTCAAAACTGCCACTTATCTTTGCTATTTCGGCATTGGTTCTTACTATTGCATTGTTATGCTTGGGCTACGGATTATTAGGCCTTGCAATTAGTATGGTGATATATATTATTCTTTCTTTAATAATGGCATTGAAGAAGTAATATTCAATGGAAGATTTTTTTCTAAAAGCATCTTATTACTGTTCGCTTTCTGAGCATTGCATTCAGAAGGTAAGGGAAAAACTTGTGCAATGGGAGGCACCAAAAGAATTAATTCAGCCGATTATTGATAAACTTGTAGAGGATGATTATATAAACGAAGAACGTTTTGCAAGAGCATTTGTAAAGGATAAATTTCGCTTCAATCATTGGGGTCGAATAAAAATAACAACTCACCTGCGTGTACTCAGTATTTCTTCTGATATTATTGCTAAAGCAATAGGGGAAATTGACGAAGACGAATATGCCGAAATCCTCGATGAAACCGTGGAAAAAAAGCGCAAGACCATAAAAAAAAGCACAGATTATGAAATCCGTGCCAAATTATTAAGACATGCCCTTTCTCGTGGGTTTGAATACGAACTAATAGCCTCTAAACTTAATATCTAAAACTACTTCCACCAAGGAACTCTCTCAGAAGCGAAGTGTTTGGAACTTCGTTGTATGGAATAGGAGTGAAAAACTGCAACAAATTTAATAATCTCTTAGCCGTTGGATACGCATCACTATCTTGTGGAACCTCTGTTAATATAGGCTCTGCTTGTTTCTTAATAGAAGAAATTTCATAAAGTAGCGACGAGTTAAACATTTCGTCGGCATTTTCTTGATATGGGAATATCCATTTACTTTCTCCTCTACGCACACTTGGCCAACGCAAAATAGTTTTCTCTGCAGGGTAGTTTCTATACTTATGGTCTCTAATACAGCGGCGAAGCAAACGAGTGTCAGATGTTGATAGCCAGTTTCTTGGTCCTAAAGATAGGGTAGTAAGGGCTGATACATAAACCTTAAATTTCTTTTCATCTGGAATAGATGCTGTTAGTTCTGGGTTCAGTCCATGAATACCTTCTATTACCAAAACATCGTTTTCATTTAGTTTAATCTTTGGTCCCAACTCACGTTTTTCTGTTTCAAAATTGAATTTAGGAGTTTGCACTTCTTCTCCTCTTAGCATTGCTTGTAGTTGCTCATTGAAAAGTTGTAAATCGAGTGCATAAAGTGACTCAAAATCCAATTCTCCAAACTCGTCTAGCGGAGTTTTGTCGTGAGTTAAGTAATAATTGTCTAGCGACAAGGCAATAGGGCGCAGTTTGCAAGTTGCAAGTTGCACAGAAAGTCTTTTGCTAAATGTTGTTTTACCAGAAGAAGATGGTCCAGAAACAAGGATAATCTTCACTTTTGGGTTTTCTGCTATTCTTTCTGCTATTCTACTTATCTTTTTCTCGTGTAGAGCCTCAGTTACCTTGATAAGTGCTGCTCTTTGCTCTTTGTTTATCGCATTAAGCTCAGGTAGATCTTCAAGTCCTACAATTTTGTTCCAATCTATATATTCTTGGAAAATCTCAAAAATCTTATCCATTGGAACAATATCCTCTAGTGTAGAAGTGTCTGCTTGTTTTGGTACTCTAAGCAAGAATCCATTGAAAATAGGACTTACATCAAATAATTTTAAATAAGAAGTAGAAGGAGCAAGCAAACTATGATAATAATCTATAGTATCCCCCAATTTATAATAATGTGCATAATAGAACTTACTATAACTTAGCAAGTTTGCCACATCGTTGTTGCCTATTTTTCTGAATTCTTCTATTACAGACTGTTTTGGGTGGTAAAGCATTTCAAAAGTTAGGTCTTGCTGTACCATTTTACGTGCCTCACATAGTAATATTTCTAGTTGCTCAGAAGAAATAGTCTTGCCATTAGACTTAATTGTACAATAATAACCACTTGGCACAGAGTGTTCTATTCTGAACTCAGTGTTCTCAAATAGGTCTTGAAGCACTTTATTTAGCATAAAAGCCACAGAACGTACATAAATATTTCTGCCAATATTTGAAGAATAATCTACAAATTCCACAGTTTTGTTGGCAAAAATCTGCGATTTAAGTGGCATAGGCTTGTTATTTACTAGTGCTGCTAGAATAGATTTTGGATTTTCTATCCTAAAAAGCAACATTAACTCTTCTAGACTAACACCTAGTGGAGCCGAAATTTTCTCTCCATTGTTCTTGCAAATAATTTCTATTCTATTTCCCATCATAATTGTAACAATTTTGTGATATAAAATTACAGATTTCGTTAATAAAATCCAAAATCTTTCCTCAGAAATTATTTTTTTTAAATATATTTGTGCAAACTTTTATATTTTCATTATGAATTATAGTTTTGTAGACTTTTTGGAATTGGTTGGCTCACTAGGTATGTTCCTTTTTGGGATGAAAATAATGAGTGAGGGACTTCAAAAATTTGCTGGAGAGAAACTACGTTCCATTCTAACTGCGATGACCAAAAATAGATTAGCAGGTCTTCTTACTGGTATCATCATCACAGTATTGATTCAATCATCTTCTGCAACTACAGTAATGGTAGTGAGCTTTGTAAATGCAGGGCTTTTAAATCTATTGCAGTCCATTTCTGTTATTATGGGGGCGAATATTGGTACTACAGCCACCGCATGGATGATTTCCTTCTTTGGATTCAAATTTAGCCTCGCTACAATTACACTTCCTATTATAGCTATTTCTATCCCTTTTGTTTTTTCTTCTAATAATAAACGTAAATCGTTAGGTGAATTCCTAATGGGGTTCTCGTTGTTATTTATGGGGCTAGATTTGCTTAAAGGTTCTGTGCCAGATTTGAGCCAAAACCCTGATATGTTGGCATTCCTAAACCAATATACTGGTTACGGATTTGGTTCTGTACTTATTTTCTTGCTTGTAGGTACCATCCTTACTATTGTGGTTCAATCATCTACAGCTACCATGACTATCACACTTATTATGTGTGCAAAGGGTTGGATCTCATACGACTTAGCTGTTGCAATGGTGTTAGGTGAAAATATTGGTACTACTATTACTGCAAACATTGCTGCAATCCCTGCCAATGTGTCAGCAAAACGTGCTGCGCTCGGTCACTTAATATTCAACCTATTTGGTGTAATTTGGGTATTGTGTTTATTCTATCCGTTTACGGGCCTTGTTAAATGGGTAATAGAGCAATTAGGACAAGCAAATCCAGACCAACTTGTTCAATTTATAGAGCAAAATAAAGAGGTTATGCCTATATTAAATGATCCAAATGCAAAACCTACTCCGGAACTAAAGGTGCTAGGAGAGCAATTTTTGGATGCTCAAGTGGCAACATCATACGGTCTATCTCTTTTCCATACAATGTTTAACCTAACCAATGCTGCATTACTTGTAGGTTTAGCTAAACTAATAGAAAAGACTGTTACATTCTTGATACCACAAAAAGATTCAGAAGACGATTTCCGCCTAGCGTATATCTCTACTGGCATGCTTTCAACATCAGAACTTTCTATTCTTCAAGCAGATAAAGAAATTGCAGTTTATGCTAAGAGAAATATTAAAATGTTTGGCATTGCAAAAGATGTTTATGCTTTAAAAGATGAAGAGAAATATTCTAAACAATACGAACGTATAGAGAAATATGAGTCTATAAGCGACAGAATGGAAGTTGAGATTGCTTCTTATCTAACAAAAGTGGCAGAAGGTCGTTTGTCTAATGTTGCTAAAAAAGACGTTCATGCTATGCTTCGTGTTATTTCTGAAATTGAAAGTATTGGCGACGGATGTAACAATATTGCTCGCACAGTGCAACGCAAACGCAATGATAATCAGGAATATCCAGAAAAGCTAGAAAATAATATCCAAAGCATGTTTGTGCTTGTAGACAAAGCTCTTGCAAATATGCAAAAGGTATTAGATGCGCCAGCAGAATTGCGCCCAGCTTTAATCAAGGTTTCTATGGATATTGAAAAAGAAATCAACGACCTACGCAACGAATACAAAATGGATAATGCAACTCAAGTGAAAGCTGGTTCATATCCATATCCAATAAGCGTTACCTATATGGATATTATCTCTGAATGTGAAAAAATTGGTGACTATATTGTAAACGTAGTAGAACAATACCAAGAAACCAACAAGAAGTAATTCTTTACGGTATCTTTAAGGTACAGGATCATAGCCGCTGCCTCCCCACGGATGACAGCGGCATATTCTTTTTATGCCGAGCCAAAGTCCCTTAAATGGCCCGTGCTTCTTCACTGCCTCTATCATATACTGTGAGCATGTAGGAGTGTATCTGCAAGACGGCGGTGTAAGCGGCGAAATACAACTCCTATAAAAATACACAGGAAGCAGTATCAACGTAGAGAGTATTTTCTTTATTAGTTTCATTATTCAAATAAATCATCCATAGTAAGCACATTTTGAATGCGACCACTATATTCGTTATGTGTTAGTCCATAAGTAGTAACTATAGTTGTATGTATTGCTTTACGACACTTGATTTCTCCTACAAATACATCTAGTTTACGTCGTAGTTCTGCGTCGTAATCTTTATCTATAGTGTAATCATTTGTAGAAAATTTCATTTCACAAACATTCACCACTCTATCGGCTCTATCTATCAACATATCTATTTGTGCTTTCTTTTTATCAAACTCTTTACTTCTCCAAGGCGAAATTTCCGCTTGTACAGCTCCAATGCCCAATGCTTGTTTGATTTTTTCACTATGAACAAAGCAAACTTCCTCAAAGGAGAATCCTCTCCACGCATTCAGAGCAGGAGATAATACATTGTTTCTCCAAAAATTTGGTCCTGTTTTCTTTTTATCAATAAAGTAAAGATAAAATAAAGTATATAGGTCTGTCAACTTATAATAAACCTCTCTCGCAGAATGTTTATAGTAAGTATAATGCATAATAAAATCACTTGCTTCTAGGGCTTTTAACATTGTAGTAAGACCTCCGCCCAATGATATCCCTGTTTCTTTTGATATTTCTTCTCTGGTATAACCCACACGTTTTTCTGCGAGAAGCCTTATTATCTTTATATATTTTTCAGGATTAGTAAAAAGAGATGCGTAAAGACGATCAAATTCGTCTCTTAGTTTAGCGTCTTTCTGAAAGAATAATCTATCTATATTTTGAGTTAGACTCTCACCTTTGTTTAAGTATGAAAGATAATATGGAACTCCTCCCATTATCATATAACATTGCAATTGGTCATAACGATCCATCACAATGCCTTCACTTTTCATATACTCCTCACATTCACCAAGAGTAAATGGCGAAATATGTATCTCATGTGTTGTACGTCCATAAAGTCCACCCTTGCTTTGTATAAGCACATCAGAAATCCAGGAAGTGGCAGAGCCACATACTATTAACATCACATTTCTCTGACCAGCTGCCCAACCATTCCAGAAATGTTCAAGGGCAGTAACAAAACCAGAACGAGGGGTATCCATCCATGGAAGTTCGTCTATAAAAACAACAAGTCTTTTATCTTTACCTTTACTAGAAAGTAATGCAATAAGCATCTCAAAGGCTTCAAACCAATCTCTAGGTTTTTCCTCAACCTCAGCCCCATACCTCTTAAGAGAAAAGTAGAATGATTGTAATTGTTTTCCCATCAAGTTGTCACCTTGAAGTTCTACTGGCGATAACGCAGTGTGGTAAAAATCAAATTCACCATTAAAATATTCCCTCACTAGATAGGTTTTACCTACGCGTCTTCTACCATATACAACAACAAACTCTGCTTTATTAGAATTATAGACTTTCTCTAATTCTTTTTGCTCTTGTTTACGTCCAATTATAGCATTCATAGTATCCTTATTTTGCTACAAATATATAAAAAGTTTATTTCACGGCAAAATAATAACCCACTATTTTGCCGTGAATGATATAAAAATGCGTTTCGCGGCAAGTTTGAAGGAAATTTTGCTTTTAAAGTTTAGGACTTCTACTTCTTATATCATCGTAATTCTCTTCCTTTACAAACCTTTCACGTTCAATAAAATTTGGATTAAATATACTTCTTGTAGAATCTTTTAAAGCATAATCAATTTTGCATATATCTAAAAGACTATGAGGAATATCTTCTGTAGAAAATGCACGATTGATGTTAATGCTATTTGTGTCAAGTATCTCCTTGTATGCCTCGTTTAAGTAAAGAATAAAAGGTACTTCGCACATACTAGGAGTAATATTTTCAAATCCACGTCCAGCATATAATTGTGTGTCATACATTTCCTCTCCGTGGTCTGAAGTGTATAACATCAAATTTAAACCACTATGTGATTTTACTTTCTTCAAGATAGAAGATATAATAAAGTCATTATACAGAATAGTATTGTCATAGTTATTAATATTCTCTATGTCTTTATCAGTCATTTCTTTACAAAAAGCTGAAGGGTTTTCTTTGGAATTAAAGGTCTTAAATTCATTAGGGTAATCTTTATATGGGAAATGACTACCTTTTAAGTGAATTACTACAAACTTATTTTCATTAGATTCGTTTAGACACGAATCTAAAATAGGTAATAATTCCTCGTCATTATATCCGTTTGGTAAGAGAACAAATTTATCAGAAAGTTTTGCAAATGCTCTATAACTTGTAGGAGTATAGGTGTCAATGCCTCCTGTTCCCTGATTATCTATCCAATATGTCTTATATCCAGCAGCCTTAAAGATTTCTACAATAGAAGGTTCCTTTTTATAAAGTTTCGGTGCACTATGATTGCTAAAAGTGCAAATGTATCTTACAGCATTTAACGTCTGAATATGTGGAGTTATAACATCTTTAAAGATGTATAGTTCAGATTTGATTGAGTCTAAACGTGGAGTAGTACTTCTTTTATAACCATATAGGCTATAGTGATGTCTATTAGCACTTTCACCTATAATTAAAATTATATTTTTGGGAGAAACATTTAATTTTGAAGTAGCATCTATTTTAATATGTTCTCTATTTTTATAGAATTCTTTTATCTCCATTATTTCTTTATTGAAATTCATAAATGATTTATAAAAATCAATGCTTGCTACTTTTGATCTAAACGGTAGGTTTGCAGAAATAATTAGAAAAAATATTAATGATATGATACTAATATAATGTTTTGCATTGTTCCCACTAGTTTTAAGTGCTCTTAGAAATAAAAGCACACCAATGATAATGTAAATAAAAACATATACTACCATTTTCAATGATAGAGTATCAAAAAATCCAAAGGCTTCATTTGGATTTGTATCAAATATGACAAAGAAGTCTGTTGATTTCATTATATAGTTGTTTATAAGAAAGAAACTTAAAACAACTATATTGGGTATGAAACTAATGCCATAAATAATAGATATAAACCAATTTTTTAATTTGGTATTCAAGAAACTAACAGATACAATGGATAATAATGTCCAAAGTAAGTTAACTAAAACTCTCTCTCTGACATCTCCATTTGCTGCATTGATTGCTAGGAAATAAACTAAAAATGTTTGATAAAATAAAAACACAAAGGTCCATAGATTTCTTCTCAAGAAATCCATGGTAAGATTTAAATAAACTTTCATAATAGAATATAAATTGTTATACACAACTACACTCCATACAAAAGTTTATCCCTTCTGCTTGTTATTACATATAATTGGTCGTTTTAGGTAATAAAGGAGGGTAGTAAAAAAAAGGCGTATATCATATTCCTATCGTCATTACCAAGGTACGACCAAGCACCCACAAACAAACGAAAGGACGTAGTGATATACACCCATGCCTGTCCTCTTTGTTTGTTATTACTTAATATTGGTCGTTTTGGTAATGATTTAAAAAGGATTATATTTAAGAAGTCCGCTCTAGGACTTGATATGTCTTATTCTGCAAATATAGTGTTTTTTATTTAAATAAAATGATTTTTATTTGAATCTATTTGCAATTTATAAAAATTGTTGTATCTTTGCACCGTGTTTACAAAAACATCGGGCTTGAGTGGTGGAATGGTAGACACGAAGGACTTAAAATCCTTTGGCCATTACGGCTGTGCGGGTTCAAGTCCCGCCTCGAGTACAAGCCTATAAAATTAAAACCTTGTAAATTAATTTACAAGGTTTTTTTCTTTTTTATCTACTGAAACATTACCGAAACTTTTTTCAAAATTTCTATTTCTTCATTTCTCTGTAGTAGTCGGAGTCGTAGAAGGCTATGGCAGCTTCTTCTAGCTCTGCATACCATTCTTCTCCAAACTTGCGGATAAGAGGCTCTTTAAGAAACTTATATACAGGCACTTTCTCTCTTTTGCCAAAGGCTAGAGCGCAGTCGCAAATGTCCCATTTATGGAAGTTTACAGCAGTAAATTTAGGATATTCTGTAAGTCTTACTGGGTATAAATGACAAGAAATAGGCTTCTTGAAATCTACTTTACCTGCGTTGTATGCAGTTTCTATAGCGCATTTCCAACCGTCTTTGTCGCGGTATGAGAAAACACATTCTCTGTTGCCAATGATTGAAGTAACAAGGTCGCCTTCTTCATCGATATATGAAGTGCCTTGTTTTTCAATTATTTCTTTAGCTTTGCGAGGCAGAAGTGGAAGTATCTCTGGCAAGATGGACTTAATCTTTTCGTCTTCTTCCTCTGTAAGAGGTGCCCCTCCGTCCCCTTCTTCGCAACAGATACCTTTACAGGCCTTGTAATCACATATAAAATACTTTGTGAAAAGGTCTAGAGAAACTATAGTATTTCCTATTTCTAACATATCAACTTCTTCTGTTTCTATCATCTGTTACCACCAATCATCGTAATAATAATCGTCTGTGTATTCTGGCTCTGGTTCTGGCTCTGGCATGTGTTTCCATTTGAACTTAACAGGAGCTATATATGCAGATTTCACTCTGTAGCTATCTATTGTGGCTGCCTTGAAAATAGGAAGCATCTCCATAATTCTAAGAGCTTCTGCGTCTTGTTCTTCTGTAAGCGATTGTATGATTTGGAATCTGCCAGGCTTGCCGCATCTGTCTATTACAAACTGCACAAGTACCTCGCCTGTTATAAGTAGTGGCTTGCCATTTTCGTCGGTTTCACCGCTATAAACCTCAATTCTTTCGGTGTTTTGATGTATGAAAAGCGACAATTCCACGTCGCCCCCAGGAAATTGGGCGTCTATCATATCTTTTGGGTATGCGTTGTATGTGCCACCATAAATAGGTGATGGTTCGTCGTCTACGCAGCCCTCGTAAAGTGGAGCGTATAAGTATCTATCAGTTTGCGCCAAGATGTTGACGCAAACCAATAAAGATATTATTACGAATAATGTTTTTCTCATTTTAGCAAACTTTCACGCCGTTTGTTACAAGGGCTGATGGAGAAATCACTACTAATCTACCATTTGCATCTTCTGCAGATAGAATCATACCTTGGCTTTCAATGCCTTTAAGTTTACGAGGAGGGAAGTTGGCAATAAAGCAAACTTGTTTGCCTACAAGGTCTTCTGGATTGTAGTGTTGAGCAATGCCAGAAACAATAGTTCTGCCACCCATGCCATCGTCTATCTTAAATTGAAGAAGTTTATCTGCTTTAGGCACTTTTTGGCATTCAAGCACAGTACCTACGCGGATGTCAAGTTTCATAAACTCGTCGAAAGAAACATTTTCTTTCACTTCTTCTGGTTTATAATTGTTTATCTCGTTTTGTACTTTTGTGTCTTCCAAACGCTTGATTTGAGCGTCGATAGCAGCGTCTTCAATCTTTTCAAATAGAAGCTCTGCAGGAGAAATTTCAGCGCCAGTTGCAAGTAAATCGATGCTACCTAGGTTGCTCCAGCTCCAAGAAGAAAGTTTAAGCATATCTCTTAGTTTAGCAGAACTAAATGGTAGGAATGGTTCAAATGCAATAGCAAGGTTTGCTGTGATTTGAAGAGCAATATTTAGGATAGTGCCCACTCTTTCCATATCGGTTTTAGCAAGTTTCCAAGGTTCTGTATCAGCAAGATATTTGTTACCAATACGAGCTAGGTTCATTGCTTCTTTTTGAGCATCACGGAATTTGAAGTTGTCTAGAAGTTTTTCTACCTCAAATTTAATATCAGAGAATTCCTTAAGAGTTTCTTTGTCGTAATCTGTAAGTTCGCCTCTTTGAGGAACTTTCCCTTCAAAATATTTGTGAGTAAGAACAAGTGTTCTGTTTACGAAGTTACCATAAATAGCCACAAGTTCACTATTGTTTCTCGCTTGGAAGTCTTTCCAAGTGAAGTCGTTGTCTTTAGTTTCAGGTGCATTTGCAGTAAGCACATAACGAAGCACGTCTTGTTTTCCTTTGAAGTCTACAAGATATTCGTGAAGCCATACAGCCCAGTTTCTAGAAGTAGAAATTTTGTCGCCTTCTAGGTTCAAGAACTCGTTTGAAGGAACATTGTCTGGAAGAATATATGAACCTTCTGCTTTAAGCATTGCAGGGAATACGATGCAGTGGAACACGATATTGTCTTTACCAATGAAGTGAACAAGTCTTGTGTCTTCTGCTTTCCACCATTTTTCCCATGTGTCTGGAAGAAGTTCTTTGGTATTTGAAATATAACCAATAGGAGCGTCGAACCACACATAAAGCACTTTGCCTTCAGCACCTTCCACTGGCACAGGAATACCCCAATCCAGGTCGCGGCTCACTGCACGTGGTTGAAGACCCATGTCTAACCAGCTTTTGCATTGACCATATACGTTTGGACGCCATTCTTTGTGGTCTTCAAGAATCCATTCACGTAGCCAGCCTTCGTGTTTGTCTAGTGGTAGATACCAGTGTTTAGTGGTTTTAAGCACAGGTTTGCTGCCGCTAATAGCAGATTTTGGGTTGATAAGGTCTAGTGGAGAAAGTGAAGTACCGCATTTTTCGCATTGGTCGCCGTATGCGCCATCTGCGTGGCAATGAGGACATTCACCAGTGATATAACGGTCTGCAAGGAATTGTTTTGCTTCCTCGTCGTAATATTGTTCGCTTTCTTTTTCTATAAACTCACCTTTTTCATAAAGTTTTTTGAAAAAGTCTGAAGCCACTTCGTGATGAACAGGGCCAGAGGTGCGAGAATAAATATCAAATGAAATACCAAATTCTTTGAAAGAATCCTTGATGATATTGTGATAACGGTCTACAATGTCTTGTGGAGTAACACCCTCTTTTTTAGCTTTTATAGTGATAGGAACCCCGTGTTCGTCAGAACCGCCTATAAATAATACATCTTCGCCTTTTAAGCGTAGGTAACGAACATAAATGTCCGCTGGAACATAAACACCTGCTAAGTGACCTATGTGAACAGGGCCATTAGCGTATGGAAGTGCTGAGGTTACTGTGGTACGATTAAACTTTTTTGTCATAAAACATAAAAAATTATAAATTTCGTACAAAATTAGTGTTTTTTTTCTGATTATGTATATATTTGTGATGTTCAATAACTTAAAAAATGGAAAATATGAGAAAAAGAATGTTATTTTTACTAGCAACTTTTATGTGTGCTATCACAAGTTGTATGGCAGACAAGGCTATTGCTTATAGTGAGATGTCTGCAGAAGCAAGAAATTTTATTGAGCAAACTTTCCCAGACGCAAAAGTAGCTTTTGTAGAATCTTATTTTGGCATATTTGGTTCTAGTTATGAAGTAAGTTTCAATACAGGTGACGAAGTGAAAGTTACTACTACAGGCGAATGGAAAGAGATAAAATGCAAGTCTATGACTTTTCCAGAAAGTCTTATTCCTGCATTCGTAAAAACATATTTAGACGAAAACTTTCCTAATGTGAAGATTGAGAAGATAGAGAAGTATAAAAAGTACGTTGAAGTTGAATTGGCAAACAATGTAGAAATAAAATTCAACTACGAAGGAAAAGTTATAGAGTTTGATAATTAATGGAAATATTTATTGCAATTTTAGGTGCTTTGTTGGTTATTGTGGGATTAATAGGGTCTTTTATTCCAATGATTCCTGGACCTCCTATTAGTTTTGTGGGTGTATTAATGCTTTTATTTCTTCCTGCAAGTACCCTAACATGGAAGTTTTTCGTATTTTGGGGCATTGTAGTGACAATATTCCAAATTCTAAATTATTACATCCCCGCCTGGGGCGTGTCTAAATTTGGAGGTACAAAATATGGTATGTGGGGAAGCATTATAGGAGCATTAGTATTTATATTCTGTTCTCCAATAAACGCTATTTTTGGTTACTTCATCGGAGCTATTTTAGGCGTAATTTTAGGGCCTTTTATTGGAGCAGTAGTAGGTGAGCTTATAGGGGGGATGAAGTTTAAAGCTAGTTTAAAAGCAGGTTTTGGCTCTTTCGTTGGTACATTTGTAGGAATGGTTCTAGGTATAATAGTGTCAGCTATACTAACATTCTATTACTTCAAAGAAGTCTTCTGTATGTTCTTTTGATTCTTGTATTCTTGGTATTTTTTCCAAGCAGACATAACAAAACTATTAGACTTACTAATGCTATGATAAGGCACTGCCACTGCACCATACGATTGGTCTCTTAATGCAATCCCCTTAATCATACTGCCTTCAAAATCGTAGTTTTGGGTTTTGTCTTTTAGGAAGTTTAATATTTCCCATAATAAAAGTGTAGTGTACTCGCTACACTTTTTATTATTTGCTTGAATCATATGATATGCTCTTTCTTTGTCCCATATCACCCAAACTGCGGTAAGAAGCTCATTTTTTTCGTTGTACAAACTAATTATTTGCCCTTGCTCTCTTGTTTTTGAAATATTATGAAGATTGAGAAAGTATTCCTTGCTATAAATAATGTTTTTTTCTTGTAGTTCTAATTCTTTTCTGTAGAAATCATAAAATTCTTCTGCAGTGAGATCTAATGAAATTCTGTATTCACTTTTGTTGTTTTTTATTTTTCTACGTCTGCAATATGCCATTCCTTTCAGAAGATTTTCTTGGTTAGAAATATTTTCTAAAATGTAGGTATATTTAGTAGTTTGCTTGTATCCATTCCAATAGAACTGCTGCCAATTTTTAAATGAATGATGGCAATTTATTTCGATGAAATCGACCTTTTTTGAATTGAGCTGTTCAATAATAGAAGTGTAAATTTTATTCTCAAATGAATGTTTGTCACCCTTGTTTAAAGTTGTTGGGTAGAAAATAAAAGGTCCAGAATATTGTGTTAGAGGAAGGTTGGTTATAATTGTTTTGCCAAACTTCTTTTGGAATGAGAAGACGAAAAAACCTACGATTTCATCGTGGATTTTGGCAAATATCACATCCCAATTTTCTTTGGATGCGGCGTCCAACCACCATGCTTGCATAAATAGTGGAATTTCTGGGTGCTTCTCACATAAACTTCTATATATGACCTTGTTATTCATTAATTAGGTGTAATGGATATTTTTTTATACAAAAAAAATAGTTACTTTTGCACAAAAATAGTGATTTTTCAACTAATGTGTGCTAAAAAGAGAGAAATATTAATTCCAAAAAAGGAAAAGATGGTCAGAAAGCATAAAATTATTTTTACGCTTAATGATAAAGAAATGGAGGCTATCCAAAAATATCTCTCTAAATACAGAATTAAGAATAAATCTAGATTCTATAGAGAAACTATTATTCGTCATATCTTAAGACAGATGGAGGAAGATAGTCCAGAACTTTTTTAGTCTATGGAAGAAGATGTTAAATTTATGAAGCAAGCATTGCTTGAGGCAAGAAAAGCTTATGCTGCAGATGAGGTTCCTGTAGGTGCAATTTTGGTTATGGGAGGTAAAATTATTGCCCGTGGGCATAATCTTACAGAAACCTTAAAGGATGCCACTGCTCATGCAGAAATTCAAGTGTTAACCTCGGCAATGGCTGAGCTCGGAGCGAAGTATTTGCCAGATTGTACACTATATGTTACAGTGGAACCTTGCGTAATGTGTGCAGGTGCTATTTATTGGGCAAAGATACCTCGTGTGGTGTATGGCGCAAGTGAAGAAAAGTACGGTTTTACCGTAAAATCTCCAAATGCATTGCTTGAAAAAACAGAGGTTGTTTCTGGTGTTTTAGCTGAAGAATGTGCCTCTTTGATGAAAGATTTTTTTAAAAGTAAACGAAAATAAAATGAATTTTGTAGAAGAACTTACTTGGCGTGGAATGATTCATTCTATGATGCCAGGAACAGAAGAACAATTAGCAAAAGAAATGACCACAGCATACTTGGGTATCGACCCTACTGCTGACTCACTTCATATCGGTCACTTAGTGGGTGTGATGATGCTTCGTCACTTCCAACGTTGCGGTCACAAGCCTCTTGCCCTAGTAGGTGGTGCAACAGGTATGATTGGTGACCCATCTGGCAAAAGTGCAGAACGTAACTTATTGGATGAAGCAACGCTTCGTCACAATCAAGAATGCATTAAGAATCAGCTTTCTCGTTTCTTAGATTTCGATAGCGATGCTCCGAATGCAGCAGAAATGGTGAACAACTACGATTGGATGAAAGATTTCAGTTTCTTGGCATTCATTCGTGATATTGGTAAACACATTACTGTAAACTATATGATGGCAAAAGACAGCGTTAAAAAACGTCTTTCTGCAGAATCTTCTGTAGGTATGTCATTCACAGAGTTTACATACCAACTTGTTCAAGGTTTCGACTTCTATCACCTATTTGAAACCAAAAATTGTAAACTTCAACTTGGTGGTTCAGACCAATGGGGTAATATCACCACAGGTACAGAACTTATCCGTCGTAAACTAGGTGGTGAGGCTTATGCTCTTACTTGTCCACTTATTACAAAAGCAGACGGTGGAAAATTTGGTAAAACAGAAAGCGGAAACGTATGGTTAGATAGAAGATATACATCACCATATAAATTCTACCAATTCTGGTTAAATGTATCAGACGCTGACGCTGAAAAATATATTAAGATTTTCACATTCATTCCAAAAGAAGAAGTAGAAGCTTTAGTTGCTGAGCACGCAGCTGCTCCACACTTACGTGTTTTGCAAAAACGTCTTGCAAAAGAAATTACTATTATGGTACACTCTGAACAAGACTACGAAATGGCAGTAGAAGCAAGCTCTATTCTATTTGGTAATGCAACTTCAGATTCTCTTAAAAAACTAGACGAAGATACACTTCTTGCAGTATTCGACGGCGTTCCTACATTTGAAGTATCTAGAGAAGAAGTTTTAGGCAAAAAACTAATGGATGTTCTTACTGAAAACGCTGCAGTATTTGCATCAAAAGGTGAGATGAGAAAACTTATCCAAAATGGTGGTTTTGCTGTAAACAAAGAAAAAGTTTCAGATTTAGAACTTTCTTTAGAAGCAGAATTATTGCTAAATGAAAAGTATTTATTAGTTCAAAAAGGTAAAAAGAACTACTATTTACTTATTTTGAAATAAAAAATTGCGTGCAGGGGCATTTTTTTTACTAAAAATTATTGTGTATAAAAAAAATGTATTATCTTTGCACCGCAATTGAGCGGATTGCCTCATGGTGTAATGGTAGCACTACAGATTTTGGTTCTGCCTGTCGAGGTTCGAATCCTCGTGAGGCAACAATCCCACTAGAAAGAGTTGACTTGTAAAAGTCAACTCTTTTTTTATATGCAGGCATCGCTGGGCTTTGCCCTCTGATACCTGCCTACCTAGAGTTGAACCCCTACGGTGTAAAATACAAAAAAAGAAGTGATTATCGTTTGATAACCACTTCTTTTTGTATAATAAAAATTAATCGACTAGAATTTTGCGTTTCTCATATCCCCTGTTTCAATGAAAGCCTTGTGCATATTGAAGCAAGAGCTTAAATCTGTAGGGGTGTGACCTTTAGATGCTTTTGCTAGGTATTCTCTCATCATTGGACGGTATGCTGGGTCCACGCAGTTTTCGATGATTAGTTCTGCTCTTTGACGTGGAGATGTGCCTCTAAGGTCTGCAATACCGTGTTCGGTGATAAGAACTTTTACAGAGTGTTCGCTGTGGTCGATGTGAGACACCATAGGTACGATAGCACTAATAGCACCACCTTTTGCGGTAGAAGGAGTAGTAAAGATAGAAATATATGCATTACGTGTAAAGTCTCCAGAACCACCAAGACCATTCATCATTTTAGTACCCATTACGTGTGTACTGTTGATGTTGCCATAGATATCTGCTTCTAGGGCGGTGTTGATAGTGATTAGACCCATTCGGCGAACAAGTTCTGGGTTGTTTGAAAGTTCTTGTGGACGAAGGATAAGTTTGTCGTGGAAGAAGTCTAAGTTGTCATAGATTTCTTGAAGAACAGGGTCTGTTACAGTAAGTGAGCAACCACTTGCAAAGCTTACTCTACCTTTTTTCATTAGGTCGATAACAGCGTCTTGGATCACTTCTGTGTACATTTGGAATGCAGGGATTTCTGGGTTGTTGCCAAGTTCAAACATCACAGCGTTAGCAATGTTACCTACACCAGATTGTACTGGAAGGAATGAAGCAGGGATACGACCAGCTTTGATTTCTTGAGTAAGGAACTCAGACACATATTTACCAATGCGAGAAGTTACTTCGTCTGGAGCTGTAAATCCACCAACTTCGTCTTTTCTATTTGTTTCTACTACAGCAACGATTTTTTTAGGGTCAACTTTTAAAACAGGGCTACCAGCACGGTCGCTAGCTGTGTAGATAGGAAGTTCTTTGCGATAAGGAGGATCTAGTGGTTCGTAGATATCGTGCATGCCACGTAGAGCCTTTGGGTGACGGCTGTTTAATTCGATAATGATTCTATCAGCTAATTTAGCAATGGTAGGAGAGATACCAACACCAGAGGTAAGAACGATTTCACCATCTTCTGTAAGGTCGCAAGCTTCAAGAATTGCTACAGTTGGTTTTGGAAGGAAACCATAACGAAGCTCTTGTGCTAGTTGAGAAAGGTGCATATCGAAATATTCGGTTGCTCCTGGTGTGTTTAAAGAGGTACGCATATCTTTGTTTGATTGATATGGAGTTCTAAAGCTAACAGCGTTAGCGCGAGCTAAAGCACCGTCTGTAGAATCGCCAGTAGAAGCACCTGTATACATGCCAATTTTAAACTCTTGACCTTCTGCGTGTAATTTTTCTGCGCGTTTTGCTAGGGCAGAAGGAACTTCTTTTGGGCAACCAGCTGGGGTGAAACCACTAAAGCCGATTACATCACCATTGTTAATTAATTCAGCTGCTTGTTCAGCTGTAAGAAAATTGTAAGCCATTTTTTTATGTATATATGATTATAATTTAATTAATCGGTTGCAAAGTTAGCAAAAATCTAATTAATACTACCTTTCTTAAGAAAAGAAGTAAGTTCTTCTTTGTTTACACCTAAGTTTAATGTGCCTTGTTTCATACAAGAAACCTTTCCTGTTTCCTCAGATACAATAATAACTAGCGCGTCAGTTTTCTCTGTCATGCCAAGTCCCGCACGGTGACGAAGACCTAGGTGTTTAGGAATATCTGTTCTATTTGATACAGGTAAAATGCAACCTGCCGCCATAATTCTATCTTTGGAAATAATCATTGCACCGTCGTGTAGAGGTGTATTTTTAAAGAAAATATTTTCTATTAGTCTAGATTTTATCTCTGCATCAATTATTTCACCGCTAAGTCCGTAGTGTGAAAGTTCTGCTTGTTGTTCTATTACTATTAATACGCCGGTTTTGGTCTTTGCGCAATTAAAAACAGCTTGAGTGATCTGCTCAATACCACTCATGTGAGTGCTATCATCTGTTTTTAGGATTAGTCTTTTAATCTTTCTTACTATACTATTAGTGGCTGTTCTGTTGAATAATTTGCTTATGAATGTTCTGATTTCGTCCTGGAATAGAATTACAATAAGGATTAAACCCACATTTGCCACCCTATTAATAATAGAACCTAAAAGTTCCATATGGAAAACGCGTGAAACTAGGAACCAAATTAATACAAAGGTTAATAGCACAGTAAATATATTCATTCCAGATGTACCTTTTAATAGTCGGTATGTCTGGAAGAATAAAAATGCAACTATAAATATATCAAGTAAGTCTTTGAAATGAAATTCTATCATAGGTCATTTATACATTTGTATATACTTATAACTTCTTTTGCTTCTTTTGTGTCGTGAACTCTTAATATGTTGGCTCCTTTGTCTAAAAGAAAACTATTAAGGGCTGTGGTGCCGTTTAGGGCTGTGTTTGCGTTTGTTTTGGTGGCAAACTGAACCATAGATTTTCTAGATATTCCTACCAAAACAGGAATGTTGAAACATTTAAGACAGTCTAGGTTTCTGGCTATTTCATAGTTTTGCTCCATTGTTTTGTTGAAACCAAATCCTGGGTCTAGAATAACATCGGCTACGCCCAATGAGTATAATTTCTCTAGTTTTTTAGAGAAAAACAGCATCATATCGTGAGAAAATCCACCTTCTGGATATGTAAGAACATATGGAACATTGTATTTTGCTACAGTTTCAAACATATTGGCCATGCCGCCAGATACATCATTTATAATGTCAGTTTTCCCTGTTTCAAGTGCCCATTGGGCAATAGTCGGTCTAAATGTATCTACAGAGATTATTGCTCTAGGATATTCTTTTTTTAATAATTCCAATCCTTCTTTTAAATCTCTTTTCTCTTGTGTTTTATCTATGGCTTTTGAACCAGGTCTAGTGGAACATGCACCTATATCTATTATATCTGCATATTTTAGTGCTTCTAAATTTCTTCTGCTCTTTTCATAAAAAGAGTCTGTGGTAAAATTAACTATCCCCATAATTTTAGGAGTAGAGAAGTCTAATAATTTTCCTTTAATGCAAATAGTCAAGTTCTTTTCTTGTGGCATTTCCTTAGTTTTTTTGCAAAAATAAAAAAAATATAGACCACTTTTTGAAAAAAAATGATTTTTTTTTGGTTTTCATACAATATCTATGCAAAAAATCTGTTATCTTTGTGGGCGACAAAAATGTAACCTCAGAATTTAACATATACTATGAAGATAAAAAACTTATTATTTACTGTTTTAGCTGGTCTAGTTTCACTAGCAGTAACCTCTTGTAACAAGAGTACTTCTAATACTACAGGTTGGAATTATAATGACGCAGAACATGGCGGTTTCCAAGTAGTGGACAATTATGAACAAGATACCCCTCCAGGAACTGTATTAGTTGAAGGTGGTACTTTTACTATGGGTAGAGTTAATGAAGATACTTATAGTGAATGGAATAACTATCCACGTCGTGTGACAGTAAATACATTCTACATGGACCAATATGAGATTTCAAACCGTGACTATAGAGAGTATACTTATTGGATGGGCTTTATGTACGGAAAAGAAATTGCTGACAAATGCCGTCCAGACTCAACAGTATGGCGTGAAGAATTGGCATATAATGAACCATATCTAAATTACTACTTTACACACGTTGCATACGATATGTATCCAGTAGTAGGTGTTTCTTGGGAACAAGCTACTGACTATTGCGTATGGCGTTCTGACCGTGTAAACGAACTTAGACTTAAAAACGCAGGTGTTATCGACTTCCCAGATTTTGAGGCTATCTATCGTGACTCTGCTCGTTTTGAAAACGACTCTATCGCAACAGCAAAAGTTTACAATACAGGTAAATACCTAAAAACAGAAGAATACGATCCAGCTGCTGAAAATTCAACTCAAAGAAATGCATTCGGCGATGCTCGTAAAACTAATATGTCTGATGGTATCCTTCTTCCAAACTATCGTCTTCCTACCGAAGCTGAATGGGAATTTGCTGCTTATGGTATCACATCAGACGAAGGTATGGAAAACTATGACGAACGTCGTATCTACCCTTGGGATGGTTCTCAAACACGTAACCCTTCTCGTCAAGCTCGTGGTAAAATCATGGCAAACTTCTCTCGTGGTAGAGGTGATATGATGGGTGTGTCTGGTGACTTAAATGATAAAGCTAATATCACAGCTCCTGTAAACTCATTCTGGCCAAATGATTTTGGTTTGTATAATATGGCTGGTAACGTAAACGAATGGACAATGGACGTTTATCGTCAAGCTAGTAGCGATGAATATTCTGAATACAACCCATTCCGTGGTAACGTATATGTAGCACCAGTTCAAGACTCTTTAGGCGTATATCAATTAGATAGTCTAGGTCGTCTAGCTTATGACGTTCCAGTTTCAAAAGACAGTTTAGCTGCTTATAATAAACTGGACGTGCGTAACTACAAAGATGGTGACGCTCAATCTCAAGTAGATCAAAATAAATGGAAAGAAGTTTTAGATCCAGATGCTGCTACACGTCGTCTATATGACCCAGATGCTTCAAATGAAGGTGACCCAGAAAAATATCTAGCTACTCAAATTTCAAATACCACTCGTGTTTATAAAGGCGGTAGCTGGAAAGACCGTTCATACTGGTTGAACCCTGCAACTCGTCGTTACAAAGAACAAGCAGAAAGTAGCAACGATATAGGTTTCCGTTGTGCAATGGACCGCGTTGGTTCAGACAAGGGTAACAACAATAAATAAGATTTAAATTATCCAATAGATAAAAGAAGCTGGCTAAAAAGTCAGCTTCTTTATTGTAAATTACTAGTTAAACTCTTTAATTCTTTAAATGAGAATACTTCATATACCAACAAAATCTGATGTGGTGTATTGTGGCGTAATAGCCAATACAGGTACTAGAGATGAACTTCAGAATGAGCATGGGATGGCTCATCTTCTGGAGCATTTGTTTTTTAAGGGAACAAAAAAGAGGTCTCAGTACCAGGTGATGAATTGTCTTGAGACTGTTGGTGGGGAATTAAATGCATATACCACCAAAGAGGAGACGGTGGTGTATTCGATTGCTCTAAAAAGGGATTTTTCAAGAGCAGTGGATCTGATTATGGATATAATCTTTAATTCCACAATAAATGAAGATGAACTGCAAAAAGAAAAAGAGGTAGTAAAAGACGAAATAGATTCGTATCTAGATGCTCCAGCTGAGTCTATTATTGATGATTTAGAAGAAGTATTGTTTGATAGAACATCACTAGGTAGAAATATATTGGGAACAAAAGATTCGTTAGATTTAATAACATCAGATAAACTTATTGATTTTTATAAAAGATGTTATACCACTGATGAATTACTATTCTTTTCTATGGGAGATTTTACAGTTTCTTATGTAGAAAAATTGGTTGGTAAATATATTTCGCACATTCTTCCTAGCACAAGAGAGTTCGCAAGAGTATCTCCAGCGGAATATATTCCTAAAAAAATGGAAATCATACGCAATACAGCGCAGGCACATTGCGTTATAGGAGGTAGAGCCCCTTCTATTTCAGAAGATGAGAAGTATGCTTTCTTCTTGCTTAATAATATATTAGGTGGCCCTAATATGACAAGTAAGTTGAATATGTCGCTTAGAGAGAAAAATGCTTTGGTGTATCAAGTAGATTCTCAATATCAGACATATTCAGATACAGGATTATGGTATGTATATCTTGGCACAGACCACGAAGACTTGCCAAAGGCAAAACGTTTGGTGTACAAAGAGATGAATAAACTTATAGATAGTGAAATATCTCAGAGTTTATTAAATAGAAGCAAACGTCAAATCATAGGTCAATTAATATTGAGTCAAGAAAATAGAGAAAATACTATTCTTTCTTCTGCAAAACAGTTTATGGCATTTAACAAGGTGTCTGATATAGAAGAGGTGAAAGAAAAATATATGGCTGTTACTGCAAAAGAAGTGTTAGAAATGGCTCAAAAATATTTTGTAAAAGAAAATTTAAGTGAGATAATATATTTATAATGAAAGAATTAGAAAATTATATAATAGAACATTCAGAGCCAGAGTCAGAGCTTTTGCAAAAGTTGACTCACGAGGCAAATGTGAAACTTCTACATCCTCATATGCTTTCTGGTCATATTCAAGGCAGACTGCTTAGTATGCTTGTGGCAATGATTAAACCAAAAAGAATTCTAGAATTAGGCACATACGTGGGCTATTCTGCAATTTGTTTGGCAGAAAATCTTCCAGAAGACGGCAAACTTATCACTATTGACATAGATGATGAGATAGAAGATATGGCTCGCGAATATATCAATGCTTCGCCAAGTGCTTCAAAGATAGAATTTATAGTGGCAGATGCACTTAAATGGCTAGGAGAATGCAACGAAACATTTGACCTTATATTTATAGATGCAAATAAGAGACATTATATAGAATATTACAATGCAGTATTTGATAAACTTACTCCAGGTGGGTTTATATTGGCAGATAATACACTTTGGGGCGGGAAAGTGGTAGAAAAGGTGGCCAACAACGATTATCAAACCAAGGGACTACTTGCTTTTAACGATTATTTGAATACTCAGCAAGATAAGATTTCTTATTTTATATTACCTTTGCGTGACGGACTTACATTTATTCAGAAAAAATGAAAAAGATATTATCATTAATTTTATTTTGTTTAATAGTAAATAATATTTTTGCTACAGATTCTCCATTCCATAATAAAGAATCAAAACTTATGGAACATGCAAAAGAATTTTTCCATGACAAGAATTATTCTGCAGCATATAGATACACAGAAGAATTATTAGCCGAAGGCATAGAGAATGACGAAGAAAAACGTGAAGCAGAGTCTATTTCTGCTCTTTCTTCTTATTATTTAAGAAATGCTGAGGCAATAAATAAATTGAAAGCGTATGTGGAGGAATATCCATACGCCTCTGAACTTGACAAATTTAATCTTTATATTGGCATTCTTGAGATAGAAGCAGGCAAAGAAAAAGATGCTTTGAAGAGATTGGAACAAGTGAGAAAAGAAAACTTATCTGATGAAGATATAGATGCACTTTTCTTCTATCGTGGCTATGCTTATGTGGATAGAAAAAAATATGAAGAAGCATCTTATGAGTTTGGAAACTTGTTGAAACGTAATTCTGAAAAATATAAAGTTCCAGCACATTATTATTATGGTTATTGCCAATATAGACTAGAGAATTATTCTGTTGCTCTAGAAAATATTTTGGTAGCAGAAAATGACCCAAAATTCAAGGATGAGACTCCACTTTTGTTGTGTAGATTGTATTTCTTGCTTGATAATTGCGAGAAAAGTACTCAGTATGCAGAGAAAATTATTGCCTCTTCTCAAGTGAACAAGGAAAATGCAGAGGTGTATAAAATGCTGGCTGTGTGCAAGTTTAACAACAAAGAATATGCAAAAACTATAGAACTTCTAGAAAAATATCAGAAGTTGAGCAAAAAGATGACCCGCGAAGACTGGTATGTTTTGGGTATGTCTTATTATAATACTGAAAAATATGACAAGGCTGTAAAAACACTTGCAAAATCTACAAGTGAAAAGGATAAACTAGGCCAAAATAGTTATTTCCACACTGCAATGTCTTATTTGAAACTTGCAGATAAGAAAAATGCTCGTATGTCTTTTGACAAGGCTTCTCGTCTAGATTTTGATAAACAAATACAAGAAGATGCACTTTATAATTATGCACTTTTGACTTACGAACTTTCATATTCTGCATTTAATGAATATGTTCAGGCCTTTGAGCGTTTCTTGAAGGAATTCCCAGATTCAAAACACAAAGAAAAGGTGCATGAATACTTGATTTCTTCTTATTTAACTACAACAAACTATTCTCAAGCGTATGCTTCTATCAAGAATTTGAATTCAAATGACCGTGTGGTAAAAGAAGCAGAACAGAGAGTGCTTTTTGGTATGGCAACAGATGCAATTGCAAACAGGAAATACTCTGATGCTATGGCAAATCTTAAAACTTTGATAAGTGAGAAGTCATACAATCAAGATATTACAGCTCGTGCACATTTCTGGTATGGAGAATGCTTATATCGTAGCAAAAAATATGATCAAGCCAAAGAGCAATTTGATTTATATCTTAAAAAGACAATTTCTATAGACCAAGATGAATATCGTTTTGCTCAATACAATATTGCGTATATTTTCTGGAACAAACAGGAATATCAAAATTCTGCTTATTGGTTTAGAAAATATGAAAAGATAGAAAAAGTTAATCCAGTAATGAGACTTGATGCATTGAACAGAATAGGTGACTGTTATTTCTTACAAAGAAGTTTTGATCAAGCATTAAGTTCTTATAATCAATCTATTGAGATAGGTGGCACATATGCTGGAGTTGATTATGCTTTGTATCAAAAAGCGTTTGTGTTGGGTCTTCAAAAGAAATATAACGACAAGATTGCCACTTTAAAAGACTTGCAAACTCGTTTCCCAAAATCTGATTGGAATGACGATGCAATGTTTGAAATAGGTAAGGCTTATATTGCTCTAGACAAGAATGATGAGGCTATCTCTACCTTTGGTGACATCGCAAGCAAATTCCCTGCATCAAATCCAGTGGTGAGAAAAGCACAATTGCAAATAGCTATGCTTCAATACAACTCTGGAAAAGTGGCAGATGCCACTGCAACTTATAAAAAAGTGGCTGTAAGTTATCCAAATACAGAGGAAGCCGCAACAGCTCTTTCTGCTCTAGAAAGTATAATGGTGGATAGTAATAAGGTGGATGAATTTAACCAGTTGGCTCAACAATTGGGCAAATCTTCTACTACAAAAGAAGACTCGCTTCAGTACAAAGCTGCAGAGAAAATTTACTTTAAAAACAACTATGCCGATGCTAGTACTGCTCTAGAAAAATACCTTAATATGTATCCTCAAGGAAAATACAATGCCTTGGCACAATATTATTTAGCAAATAGTTATTATCAACAAAAGAAATATACTGAATCGTTAGGTATTTATGCAAAATTGTTAGAAAGTTCTGAAAATCCTAATGTTGAATTCTCTCTTCAACGTGCTTCTGCAATGGCATTTAGCATGGGTAAATATAAGGATGCACTAAATTATTACACAAAATTGGACCAAATAGGTAGTGTGGAAAATAAACAAACTGCTAAATTGGGCATCATGCGTTGTGCTTACAACTTAAAAGACTATAATAAAACTATTGAGGTGGCTTCTGATATTATAGGTGCATATTCAGATGAAGAAATTATTACCGAAGCTAGATATAATAGATTTAAATCTTATCAAGCGCTAGCGGTCACTGAGCGTGTCGACGGATTGATGACCGGAGGGAATAACGTGCCCGCATCTGCGATAGAAGATTTAGTCGCACTTGCAGCAGATACACGTAATATTTACGGTGCAGAAGCAAAATATGAATTAGCAAATTATTATTATTCAAAGAATCAATTGGATAAGGCAGAGGCAGAAGTGTTCTCATATATTGAGAAAGGCACTCCTCACCAACATTATTTGGCAAAATCATTTATTTTGCTAGCAGATGTTTATATCCAAAAAGAAAGATATTTTGAAGCGAAACAATATTTATTGAGCCTAAAAGATAATTATGTGGCAGATGATAAAGAGATTTCTGAAGCCATAGCATCTAGATTGGAATTAATTAATACAAAAGAGTCTGAAACAATTTCTAACCAATAATAAAATGAAGAAATTATTAATAATAGCATTAGCTTTGGCTTCTGTTCCTGCCGTTTATTCTCAAGAAGATGTTTCTAGAGACTTAACAGTGGAGAGAGAATACGACCCAGTGGTGGCAAATGCAAAAAAGATTAGTCCTACTCCACAAAAAGAAGTAATTGAAGTAGAACAACCAGAAATTACTTACACCACATGGTCAAAAGTGGAAAAAACAGAGAAAAATGCGTCTGTTCAAGACCCTACAGAGTTTGAGACAGACAAGGCTACATATGACAGAAAAAAAGGAATGTTCAAAGCAGGCTTGGGCTTTTATTGGCAAACCTTAGGGGAGTTTTACTATCCATTGCTTGAAAAAGAGAAGCATTTATTGGACGTGTCTGTAAAACACCATTCTGCTTGGGGTAATATTGAATTAGAAGACGGAACCAAACCTCGTGCATTTGACCATTTAACAGATTTAGGTTTAAATTATGAAACTAGTTTCAAAAAATCTAAGTTGGAAATGGGCGTTTCTTACAAATATAATGGCTACGATTATTATGGTATGAGTAATGTGGCAGATGATTATATGAAAAATGCAACAGGAAGTAATTCTGATGTAGATGCTAGTATTAAATTTTATTCTACAGACCACAAAAGTAAATTTCATTACCATATTCATGCCGGATATAAATACTTTGACAGAAACTATGATATTTCTGCACATATGATTAAGGCGGGAGTAGAACTAGCTGGTCATGTTGGTAAAGGGGAATTAGGAGCTGAGGTGGATGCTGATATTGATGTGCTAAATATGCACAAATCTGCATTAGATTCACATCCTCATACCGCAGGAATTATGAAAATTAATCCATTTTATAAACTGCACGGAGAGGAGTGGGCTGTAAATCTTGGTGGAAATCTTTTTGTTGACTTCAACGAACATGCAAAACGTCCAGTAACTGGTTCTGCAAAAATAGAAGCTCATGTGGGCATTGTTCCAGATTTGTTTTATCTATATGGTGGCATAGGTGGTGATTATAACCCAAATTACTACTATGAAATTTCAAGAGAAAACCAATATATCACTCCAGATTTGGAGGTTTCTCCAACTTATACTCCATTTGATGTGAACTTAGGATTAAAAGTACGCATTATGGAAGGCTTAATGTTTAATGTTGGTTTTGATTATAATTTAATTTTAGACCAATATTATTATGTTAACCGTGTGGTTATGAATGAATCTTCTGTTTCTGATACACTTGGTTATGCTAACACTTTTGATGTGGTAACAGAAAGTACTACACACAATGTGAATGTAGAGGCAGGTTTGTACTTTGACTATGTAAAAGGTTTAAATTTGGGTGTGACCGCAGGTTATAGCTATTGGGGTGTGAAAGAAAATGAGTACGCTTGGCATAAGCCATCTTGGAAGGTTGAGTTTGTTGGTACATATCGTTTCTTGGAAAAATGGGAAGTGGGTGTGTCTTATAAAATGCTAGCTGATAGAAAAGCATTAGTAGCAGGCGAAGTGGTGAAAATGAATGATATTCACGACGTGGACGTGTGGGCTTCCTACAAAGCATTAGACTGGCTAACAGTATTTATTAAAGGTAAAAACCTTGCAAACCAAAAGTCTGATACATATTATGGTTATCGTAATTTTGGTATAAATGGTTTGGCAGGTGTAACAATGTTGTTTTAATTAAAAAAAAATAATAACTTTGCGACTCAATTTATAATTATGAGTGTTTTAGGCAGAATTAAGGTAGCTAAGGCATTACAAATGACTTGCTACGGAGAAGAAATTATTGTAAAAGGTTGGGTGAGAACCCGTCGTGGTAACAAAAATGTTAGTTTCATCGCTCTAAACGATGGTTCTACTATAAATAATATCCAGATAGTTGTTGATAATGCAAATTTCGATGAAAATGAGCTTAAAAAAATAACTACTGGTGCTTGTATTGGTGTTACTGGTACTCTAGTGCAATCTATGGGTAAAGGTCAGTCTGTAGAAGTGCAAGCTTCTGCTATCGAAGTTTACGGCGAGGCAGACCCAGAAACATATCCACTACAAAAGAAAGGTCACTCTATGGAGTTCCTTCGTGAAATAGCATATCTACGTCCACGTACCAATACTTTTGGTGCGGTGCTTCGTATTCGCCACAATATGGCAATGGCTATTCACACTTTCTTCCACCAAAGAGGTTTCTATTATTTCCATACTCCACTTATCACAGCATCAGACTGCGAAGGCGCAGGTCAAATGTTTACAGTAACTACTTTAGATTTAGAAAATACTCCTAAAACTGAAGATGGAAAAGTAGATTTCAGTCAAGATTTCTATGGCAAACATGCTTCTCTTACCGTCTCTGGTCAGCTAGAAGGTGAGCTTGGTGCACTTGCTTTAGGTGAAATTTACACCTTCGGTCCTACATTCCGTGCAGAGAACTCAAATACTCCTCGTCACCTTTCAGAGTTCTGGATGATAGAACCAGAAATGTCTTTCTACGACATCAACGACAATATGCAACTAGCAGAAGACTTCGTTAAATTCTGCTTAACATGGGCTCTAGAAAATTGTAAAGACGATATTCAATTCCTAAACGATATGTTCGACAAAGAACTTATCGAACGTATCAACTTTGTATTAGCAAACGACTTTGTACGTTTAACATATACAGAAGGTATTGAAATTCTTGAAGAAGCTGTTAAAAACGGTAAGAAATTTGAATTCCGTGTGGGTTGGGGTACAGACCTACAATCTGAACACGAACGTTATTTAGTGGAAGAACACTTCAAACGTCCTGTTATCTTAACAGACTACCCAAAAGAAATTAAATCATTCTATATGAAACAAAACGAAGATGGCAAAACAGTACGTGCCATGGACGTTCTGTTCCCAAAAATTGGTGAAATTATTGGTGGTTCTGAACGTGAAGCAGACTACGACAAACTTAAAACCCGCGCAGGCGAAATGGGTGTGCCAGAAAAAGACATCTGGTGGTATCTTAACACTCGTCGTTGGGGTTCTGCTCCTCACTCAGGTTTCGGCCTAGGCTTCGAACGCCTTCTTCTATTCGTTACAGGCATGAGCAATATCCGTGACGTAATTCCTTTCCCACGAACACCTAATAACGCTGAATTCTAGTGCAAGTGAGAGCAATAAAAATAGAAACGACCACAGCAAGTTTACTTGTATGTGGTCGATTTTATTTTTATTGCAGAGTGTAGCCTAGAATCACGAGAAGCTTTAGCTTCGAGTAATTTATCTATGAGCGTAGCGAATAATTTTAGGCTACACTAAAAAATAATGAGTTTACGAGTTATTTTTTTCTCGCTTAATAAAAAATTTTAATTGGTTATTGCCGAGCGCCGCCTATAATCACGAGCGAAGCGAGTAATTTATTAAAGAAGCTTTGCTTCGAGTAATTTTAAGAGACTCTACTTTACTTCCAATCTTTAAAAATATTACTCAATGCTAGAACGTTTTAATGACTATTATGAAAAATGGAAGTGAATTAATGATTAATGATTTTTTTGTATAATTTTGCGTAACACAGAAAATAATCTTACCTTTGCAGTGCCTTAAACTAACCTATTATAAACTTTGAAAAGACTTATTCTCATATACTTAACGTCATTGGTATGTTCTTTTTTCTTCTATACTAATGCTCAAATTACGTCTTCAAAGCACAATCTTCAAATCATAAATGTAAATACCGAAAACTATCCCGAAGCTATATTTGTAGAGTTTACCGTAACGGATGAGAACGGAAAATTTGTTCCTAATTTATCTATTAACGATTTTATAGTCAAAGACAACGGAACAAAGAAATATGGTTGTAAACGTCTAGTACAAGACTTAAGTGAATTAAGGTTGCCTGTTGATATTGTTTTTCTTGTAGATAATAGCGGAACAATGGAAGAAGAACAAGATAAAGTACATCATTCCATCCCCAAATTACTTGAAGGATTAGTTAATAAAGGAGATGTACGAGTCGCATTAGGTAGATTTGGAGATTCAAAATATAATCCAATAGCAAACAACGATTGGGCTGTAATAGAAGAAAATAATAAAGGATTTGTATTTTCCTCTATAAGAAATATTGATGAAGTTACAATATTTAAAGATAGCATATGGAGTAAAAATATTGCTGACTATTGGGGAGTCTATGAACCATATTATAATGTTTTACATTGGGCTGCACAACAAGATTTTGGTTATAGATGTAATGCGCTTAAGGTATTCATCATGATTGGAGATGAATCATATAAGGATGGTCGTAATAACAAATATGAGATAGGCGAAAATAATGTATCGCAAATACTATCTGATTATGGAATACAAACATTTATCATTCAAAATTTCAATGATAGTGCAAATTATAAGGATGAATATGATTTAATCACACAAACAACCCAAGGAGCTTATTATGATATAAAATCTGAAAATTATGATGGAATACTAACCAACATAACTGACAAAGTAAAGGGTCGCTACATATTGAGATATTGTGTTGAAGAAGATGAAGAGTTAAATGAATGTAAAGACGTAAAAGAATCTAGCATTGTATATGAAGATGAAATTGAAATACGTCCTTATTATCCAGTCAAATCTGCTACTATTGAAAGAACTGAAAGTACTCGTTTATTGGATGACGCACAAATACAATCTAATTCTCCTATTAATTTATCAGTTATTGTAAATAAGAATGGCAATGACATAGATAAGGTATCTTTATTTTACCGTTCTTCTGATGAAACAACATTCACAAGGATAGATTACAATAACAGTTTTATCCTGTCTGAAAATCAAACACAATACTCTTTTACTATTCCAGCAAATGATGTAAAAGGGACCCATATTTATTATTACTTTGAAGCAGATACAAGTGTAGAATTTGAATATAAAAAATCAACTAGAATCACCTCTCCTGTATATACACACGATTTTTTTGCATGGAATATTGCGATTGGTCAATATGAACATTTAAAGATATTTGATATACAAACGCAATTTGCTTTACCTTGTAAACCTTTCATTATAAGTGCAAATGTTTCAGGAGAAAGAATATCAACTGTTACGCTCAATTATCGCATAGCAGATATTCCTACGGTATATAGACAAATTCCTATGGCTAGTTCTACAAATTCTACTCTTTTCATGGGAAGAATTCCATCAGATGGTTTAGCAGATAAAGCTATAGAATATTTCATTACCGCAACAGATTCTTCTGGAATACAGGCTCACTACGGTACTCCAGATAAACCATATCGAATGGATATTGATGAACTTACAATAGCATCAAAACAAGACCCTATGGAGATAATCATCTATGGACTAGATAGAATTACCATAGGTTGTAATCCTATAACTGAGAAAGACACCATAGCCGCCTACTATCCTATGAAATGCGGCGGTTCTGTAACAGATGTGCTTTGTTCGTATGCTACATGGGATAAATTAATAAAAGGATTCCGCTTAACTGTTTATGGTACTTCAAGTAATAGCAATGTAAAAAATGGATTTGAAAAAGGTGATGATATTAAACTAAAACTTATTCAAAACGGCATAGATTATATTCTTGAAAATCATAATATCAAATATTCACCTAACGCACGAATCACAGATTTTCCATACATAGCAATTGGACCTAAAGAGCCAAAGCCTTCTTTCTACATAGAAAATAAAATTATAGACAGAGACTCTGATATAGATTTTGGTTTATGCGACAGGGAAACAACTAAAACCATTACACTTAAAAATACAGGTTGTGAAAATCTTTATATTAGGGATATTAAATTAGATAACGAGCTATTTGAAATTAAGCCCTTTGAAACCGAGGCAGACAAAGAAGGAATATTAAAGATACTAGCTCCGGGAGAATCAGTAAATATAGACATTTCATATACGCCTACTTTCGATGCAAATGCAACCTTAGAAATTCACACTAATATTCCTAGCGACCACATATATAATTACACTTTAAGTGGTAAAAGTTTAACAATAAGTCCTTGTACCACACTAAAAATGCAACCTACAACGCCTAAATATGGAGAAAGCATCTCTCTTTCTTTTGAAAATAGAATAGGAAATGAGATAGAGGTTTTATTAAAAGGGAACTGTACAAATCAAGTGGCTTGGTCTCATACATTTACTCCTTCTGTAGGCATCAAGGATGTATTGATAGAAGAACTATTACCTATAGGTGATTACAAACTATCTATTTACTCTAGTGATAACTTATGTGAATATCTATTTGAAGTAACAAAATGAGAAAATTAATATTCATCATATTATCCCTACTGTCCACCCAGATATTATGTGGCAAAGTGACAATAGAAATACACACAAAAGATAGTGTTGTGTATTTTGATGTTCTCAACATTGATAGCATAAGCATGATAGAACCCGCCCCAACATTTGTTAAGGATATAAATGAGAAAAAATATACAGTTGGTCCTCTTGGCAACAATTATTGGATGTTAGAAGATTTGAATTGTGACATCTTTGACACCTTATCCATCCATCGCGAAAAATCATTATATACTAGTAATGATTCTACATTAGCCCCTTATAACAAAGGTATACATTATAACTGGACTGCTGCAAATGGCTTATTAGATTCACCATATATTATAACTACTACAAGAAATCAAGGAATTTGCCCAAATAAATTTCATATTCCAAACAAGGCAGAATGGGAAAATTTATTTGCATCTATAGAACATAAAGGTTCCACACCACTTAGAAGTCAAAGATGGCAAGAAACAAGTGATGGACTAAAAAGACAAGGAGAAAGTAATGAAAATGGTTTTAATTCATTTGCTTCTGGCTATGCAAAAGGCTCACAAATAAAAGATAGTGATATTCTTTCTTCCTATTGGTCTGCTGAGTCACTTTCAGAAACAAGTGCACTTGCTACTCGTTTAGATGCTACAGGTTCATTATCATTTTCTAGTGAAAATAAAGAACTAGGCAAATCTGTGCGTTGTGTATGGGATGGTCAAACAGATAGAGATTGGCTATATGTGTGTACTAAAAACACAAACATAGAAGAACGTGTAAAGAAATATAAGATAGAAGATATTAAACAAATACTCATTACAGATGATATGAGTAGTGACACAATGCAAGATAAAGAAGGGAATACATACAAAACCAAACGTTATGGAACTACACTGTGGATGATAGAAGATTTAATAAATCCGACTCCTACCGTGATAGAAGGGTGTTACTCTTCACAAAAAATAAATAACTATTTTTCAAAAGATGTTATCAATAATATATGTCCATCAGGATGGAGATTACCAAAACAAGAGGATTATAAGAAGTTAGTCGAGAACGATATTGAAAATACATTTATAAGAGATTTCAAATCTGCAATATACAAAGACGGTAAAGTTTTCTCAGATGGTGCAGAGGCTCTTTATTGGGTTGATGACTTCACAACTGGTAGTTACGAAGAAAACGGAAAGACTAAATTTTATGTAAAAGGTATTCCTTATTTTGAAAATTATAATGGTTATTCACCTCGTTTCTCTATTGTAGAAATAAGCAATGCAATTCCAGCAATGCCATGTCGCTTAGTACAGGATTTAATAGAGCCTAAATTTGAATGCCGCTTAACGAAATCATCAGATGTAGAAATTATAGGAATTTGGGAAACAAGTAAAAATCCTATTATAAAATTTACTCAGAATGCCGATTCTGAAAATGTAATGTATATAGAAAGTCAAGACAAAAATAGTTATTACGACTGTATTTCTTTTTTAATTCAATAAAATCTAATGTTATTTAAAAGACTCATATTTATTATACTTCTTAGCTTTTATAGCATAATTATTTATGCTTATGACGGCGGTATACCTTTTATACAACATTCAGACTCTACCACTACAAATAAAGCATATAGTATAAGAATAAAGGATTTAAATGCATCTGGATTGAGTATTATTGGTGTCTCTAAAATAAATAGTGTAAAAGCACCTACACTTTGGGCTATAGCAGATAAGGATTCTGTATTTACAATTTTTACAGAAAAATGGTTTGGTAATAATACCAAAAATTTAGAATATAGTTTAGAAAAAGAAGATTCAATAGCAATCTTCACCCACACCATGGGATTATGCAAAAAAGATAGCCTCCTTCAGAACAGCAGTTTATATATTGGCTATCAAAACACCAATAAAGTATCACCTTATTTTTCTCTACCAAAACTATCAGAAGAGCCACTAGTTGAATATATGGTTTATGATAGAATATTAAATAGTACCGCAAGAGGGATGGTAGAAAGTTATTTGGCTATAAAATATGGTATTAGTTTAAATCAAGAAGTACCAACCAATTACATCAGTGCTAAAGGAGATATTATCTGGAGCGGAGAGGAAAACAAGTCATATAAAGAGGATATTGCAGGGATTGGAAGAGATGACAAAACTAAGCTAAATAAAAAAAGAGGAAGTAGTATAAATTCTCCACTATCTCCGGTAGTTTCTGCTTCTGAAGACTTAGCAGATGGTATGTATCTTTTGTGGAGTCATAATGGTAAACGACCACTTGAGAGAGTTTGGGCGCTCTCATCTACTGGTAATTGGGAAGAAACCCAATGTAACTTTCAATTTAAATTAGGTGGAGAAGAAAATCTTCCTATCTTAGAGAAAGATGAAATCTACACAATGCTTGTTGATACTAGCGGAACTAGTGAATTTAATTCTGATGCAACAATAAATTACTCTGCAAAATATAAAGATGCAGAAAATATTGTGTTTACAAATGTCATTATTTCAACATCACAATCACACTTTACTATCACTAAAAGAAAACTTACAGACGAGGAAAAAGAAAATCCATATCAATATATTCATGTACATCCAAACCCATCAATAGATGGAAATATCTTTGTTGAATGTAGTCTATGGGAAATTACTCCTATAGAAGTGGAAATATATAATGTAGTAGGACTTCCTATATTTAAAGGAGAATTTTCATCTTCTAATTATTATAACGTAAAAGCAGTTTTACCAACAGCAGGTACTTATGTTATATTAGTAAAAATAGAAGAAAGTATATTAACGTATAAAGTGATAAGAAGATAATGAGAACAACGTTATTATACATATTAACTTGTCTTTTACTGTTATTTGTAAACTCTTGTGCGAATAACAATGAAGATAAATCAGATGTTAAACCTACAGCAACTGATTCAATAACTATTTTTGTTGACACAGTAAAAATAAAGCAAGATTCTACATTTAAAGAAAAAACTATAGTTTCTGTAAAAAAGAAATTCTGCGTAGGCAAACAAGATTCACTTTCGCTTAATAAGGCAAAAATATATGTTCCTAGTGGCAGTTTATCTACAGATAAAGAAATCTCTATTACAGCTATAGATAGCACTCAAATTGCAAAACTACCAACAGGAATGGTAAATGTTACTGCAGGAGCTGATGGTTATCGTTTTCTTCCACATGGAGAACACTTTACTGCCAAGGCTGCTACTATTGTACTACCTTTTGACTCTATTAAAATACCTGCTGGATATACTACCAAAGATATTATCACATATTATTACCATGAAAAATATAAACGTTGGGAACCACTTGTAAAAGATACCATAGATGCTAACAAACAATTAGCATATTCTCATACTGAACACTTTACAGATATGATTAATGGTATTTTAAAAGTGCCAGAGTCTCCAGAAACTGGTAATCTAACGCCAACATTTATTAGTGACTATAAACCAGTCAATCCTGCTTCGGGAATTACCCAAATTCAGAAACCAACACCTAATGAACAAGGTACTGCGGTTTTAAATTATCCACTAAACATTCCTGCTGCTAGAGCAGGATTAAGTCCAAATATTAACATACAATATAGCAGTGATGGTGGAAGCTCATACATTGGTTATGGTTTCTCTATCCCAATGGAAACAATAAGCATTGATACACGTTGGGGCTGTCCTACATTCGATCAGGAATACGAAACTGAAAGTTATCTACTAAATGGTAGTCAATTTACAGAAAAAGCACATAACCACACTCCTAAAAAGAAACAAGAAAGACAAAGCACAAAAGAATTTTATTTAAGAGTTGATGCAAATTTCTTAAACATTACCCGCTTTGGAAACTCTCCTAAAGACTACAAATGGGAAGTGTTTAGCAAAGATGGTTTAAAGAAAACCTTTACTGGTTTTGATGGTGTAATGAATTCCGTTTGCATTGAATCTACACCAACAGATAAAAACCAAATTACGTGGGTATTAACTGAAGTAGAAGATATACATGGAAATACATGCTCTTATACCTATCAAAACTATGGTGGAACACTGTACCCTAAGAGTATAACATATACAGGACACAAAACAAAAAATGAAAAGGGTCTTTACAATATTAGGTTTACATATTCACCTGAAGTAGAAAATTTTGAACATAAAAGACTCGATAACACTAGCAACTATCGTTTAGGGGTTGAACAAAATGATTCCATTCTTTTGGCTAAAATTGAAATAAACAATTCTGATTCTCTAGTAAGAGGATATCGTTTTGAATATAAAGAAGGCTCTTTCGAAAAAACTCATTTAACCTCTATTACTGAGTATGATAGTAAAAAAAATGATTTCTATAGTCATAGTTTTGAGTACTTTAATGATATAGAATCAAAACTCTACTCAGAAGAAGAGCAATGGAGCATTTCTGATAGTTTGTATAAAAAAGGTTCATTCTTTAGATCCTCTAAAGATGGATTTTCGGATGAATTCTCTATGCTACATGGTGCACACAGCAAGGGATTTAGTGTGGGCGGAGGTGCTCATGTGGGTGTAGGTATTAACAGCTTCATTAATGTTTATGCAGGGGCTTCATACAATTATAGCCAAAATGTAAACGATAATAAAATATCGCTTACAGACCTTAATGGAGATGGACTTGCAGATTTAATCTTTATACAAGATGGTGCTATATGCTATAGAGAAAATATTACTCATAAGATTATAGAGGAAGATAAGCAAGTTTCTACAGAGTCAGAACCAAACTCAGATTTAGAATCAGACAGTACTCAAAACGATGATAATACCAAAGAAGAAAAAGAAAAATCTCAATTTGGAGAAACAATAAAACTAAAAACCACACTTAAATCATTCTCTTCTGGCAAGAGTGAGACACATACCCTGCTTACAGATGCAGGTGCACAAGTATTCTTTGTAAGTGGTAATGCTTGCTATTCACACAACTGGCAAAAAAATAAGACCATGGTTTATCTGCATGACTTTAATGCAGACGGACTTATTGATATTGCAAATAATGGTATTGTACATTTCAATCACATAGATTCTGAAGGTATTCCTACATTTACCACAACTAGTGAACCTACTCCTTGTCCTATTTTAGGTTTAAGTGTACCAATAGACAGTGCCTTTATTCCTGATGTGAAAGCAGAGCAAGACAGTATGACTAAAAAGTTCCCTCGACATGATGTCGTAAAACTTTGGCGTGCACCATACGATGGAAAAATTAGTATTGATGCAAAAATCTCACTAAAAGAAAATAGTGCGGACAATGTTAAATTTTCTATACAACATAAAGACGAGCGAATATATTTAGATAGTACTTTTACAAAGAATGAAAAAACTGTTAGCAAATCTGTAAAAGTACAGACAGGTGATAAAATTTACTTCCGCTTACAATCAAGATTTAACGCTGTAAATGATGCAATAAATTTCACTCCTACTATAACCTACACAAGTTTGAAAGGCAGAATAAATGAAGACGAGAATGGAAACCTAAAAACATACGTATCACAAGACGAATTCTTATACTGCGGAGCTCCTACCATCCCACTCTCTAAAGAAGGAAGCATTCACATAAAAGCAGCTTTTAGTAAAGACGTTTTATCTGATGATATTTGTTTAATAGTTCGTAAAACGGTAGTTACTAACTATCAGGATGTCCTAAACAACACAGATGTAGAACCGATTATAGCATCTTCTGACATAGAACGTCGTTATTTAAAAGCAAGTGATATTCATAACAACGAACCTATGGATATTTACTTAACTGTGGACGATATTGACACCAACTCTGGTGCCTATCTATCATTTATTATTGAGTCGCATAGTCAAATTAAATGGGAAAATATCACTTGGAAACCTGTTGCTACATATAAAGGAGAGGAAGAACCATTTATTTATGTAGCACCAGAGCTTACAATGTACAATAAACATGTTAAAAGAGCTAAATCAAAAGATATAACTGCACAAAAAGCAATATTAGATGTTCAATTTAGTGCCAAGGATTTAGAAGGAAATGAGATTTCACAAGATTTGGTAAACTTTAGCCTAAAGGATAAAGACGGTAATGTATATTTTTCTGCTCCAGTAAACTTACTTCCTGTAACTATTGATATTCAAGAAAATAATACTTTCTATGGAACATTCCATGTAAAAGAAGAAGTTCTGTCATATACTAATGCAACATATAGTCTAAATAATGGTGAAGCTATAGATGCAGCCATTTATAGTACATTTAAGGAGGATAAATTTGGTCATCTTTATCGTGGTTGGGGGCAATTTGCATATAACGGAGAAAATGAGCCAGATGAATTAATTAAAGAAGAGTTATTAAATGTAGATACAAGCCAGTATGAGGATGTTGCAACAGATATTGATGCTAAAAACATAAATGATATAGACTCTACAAAAATTAAAAATTTACCAAGTGTTAATGACCAGTGGTTCTATATTATGCAGTTCTCTGCAAAAGAGGAAAGATATGAAAGTGTTGCAAAAGACTCATATGTATCATCAAATAGTATAAGCTCTTCACGCATAGGCAAACAAGATCTTCAAGTAGATGAACCAAATTTCCCTACTCCTGGAGATGAAGATAAACCTGCTAAAGAAACAGCAGCTCCTTATATTCAAAGTAGTGGTGAGGGAGATAGTTTCACAGGAGCAGTTGGTGCTATTGCAACTGCCGGAGTTGGATGGAGTAAAACTACATCATCAAACACTCAATCTATTCTAGATATTAATGGAGATGGTTACCCAGATTGGATAAACCAAAAAGATAATTCCATAGAAATAACATATACAAATGCAAATGGTCAACTTACAGACAAGAAGATTTCATTTGATTTTAACCCTACAAAAGGTATTTCTGAATCTACAAACATAAATGCAGGAATTTCACTTTCTGCTACAATGCCAAATTTAGTTGCTCAAATGGGACATAAAGAAAATTGGCAAATACAACTTCAAAAAGAAGGTTCTTCATCAAACAATACCACCTCAGCCTCTGTAAGTATTAGTGAGAATTTCTCTTCTAGTAAATCTATTAGTGCATCTGAGTGGATAGACTTTAATGCAGATGGTTTGCCAGACTATGTATTTGAAGAATTAACAGAAGATGATCAGGATAATGAAATACGTAAACTCTACATAAAATACAATATCGCAGGAACTTCATTTACCGAACCTCATCTACTTTTTGACAATAATACTGTAATAAGCAGTGACGCTTCAAGCTCTGTTGGTGCTGGCCTTGGTGTAAATGTTTCTATCTGCGGACAAGCATCTGCTGGTGGCGGTATTAGTATGACATATACTGATACTAAAAATAATGCTACATTCCGCGATATGAACGGAGATGGCCTAGTAGATTACGTAATAAGTGACGGCAATGGCAATACAAACATACTATACAATGTAGGAGGTAAACTGCTCACAGAACCCACTATAGAAGATAAAGAATCACTTATTACTTCCAAAAGCACCTCAAACTCTGTTTCATGTAATGTAGCAGTCCCTATCCAAATAAGTATTGTGAGTCTTACTCCAAGTGTTACAGGTTCTTATTCAGATGGTATTAGTAAAGCAACCAACACTATAATGGATATAGATGGAGATGGATTCCCTGATATTGTAAGTTCAAACAAAGCTGATAAATTAAATTTTAAACGCAGTAAGATAAGAAGAACAGGTAAACTAAAATCTGTAACTCTGCCACTAAAAGGTAAAATTAACTTAGACTATACACCAAACCTACATAACTACAGAAACCCTCATGCTCGCTACTGTTTATCTATGGTAGAAGTAACTGGTGGAAGTAAAGAACTTGGTGCCACCTCATTTAAAGATACCATTACCTATAGCGGTGGTAATTATAACAGATGCGAAAGAACTTTCTTAGGATTTGACACGGTAAGCGTAAGTAACCTAAACACTTTACAAGGTGATTCTATTTATAGAACCACTAAGACAGCATACGCTACTAATTCATTCTATACAAAGGGTTTAGTACTTTCTACTAGCCTTTTAGATAGTTTAAATAATGTACTAAGCACCACAGAGTATGAATACTCCATAATAGGTGATACACTAAAAGAAGAACGTGTTTACCCAGCACTTATAAAAAAGACTAGTAATATATATGACCAAGAGAATGCTTTAAGCACCACTCGTACATATTCCTACGACAAACTTGGAAATCTAACCTCATATAGCATAGACGGAGACTTAAATGCAAATATTACCTATCACGACCACAATGTAGTAAAAAATGCTCCTAAAAGTATAGAGGTAACTGGCAGTGGTAGCACACTACAAAAAAGAAGTAGTAAAATAGACACAAAGGGTAATATTACTCAAATCTCTGTGGCAATTAATGACGCACTTGATGCTATCCACGACATGGAGTATGATGAGTACGGCAATATTATCAAATTTACAAGACCAGAAAATAATAATGGTGAACGCGTTTCTGTTTCTGTAAAATATGATGAAAAACAACATTTATATCCTATAGAGGTTTCTGACTCATACGGTTTTACTTCTTATACAGAGTATAATGAGTTATTTGGTTTACCAACAAAACAAACCGATATCAACGGTGCTATTGTAGAATATAAATACGATGAAAAAGGTCGTTTGAGTACTATAACTGCACCTAAAGAAAAAGAAGTAGGAAAAGAATACACTCTTAAATTTGAATACATATTAGAAGAGGATAACTACAAAGGAATAACATATCATAACACTCCAGAGGGAGGATTTAAGATTGAAACCTATATAGATTCACTTGGCAGAGAAAAGTATGTGGAAAGCATATCAAACATTTATTTTAGTGGTAAAATTGAGAAAAACACTGTTCGTTCTGCATACACAAAATACGATGCCTTCACTCGTAAAGTAGAGCAAATAAAAGCATACAACTTAGAGAACTCGTCATTAGAAGGACATATAGAAACTCTTGCTCTACACACCTTTGATGAGCTAGACCGCCCTGTGTTGAGTACCTTTATTGATGGTTCAGAAGTTTCCATTCAATACAAAATAGATACAGAAGAGCATACAGGTAAAACTACACTAGTTTGTACAACCACTGATGCAGAAGGTAGAATAAGCAACACATACACAGATGCTCTTGGTAGAACTATTGCTACAGAAAACATAGTAAACGGCGAGCCTATACGTGTAGTAAATACCTACGATGCACTCTCTCGTGTGGTAGAAGTATTGCATCCAAACGAGCATATCAGTACTTACAAGTACGATATGGCAGGAAATATAATAGAAACAAAAACTCCAGATGCAGGT
>JAZOMZ010000027.1:0-35573 GCA_045654205.1 Candidatus Enterocola sp.
TACTGATGGTTGGGAATTTAAATCAGGTGATAAAGAAGAAAAATCACCAATATTTAAATTTACCCATTATGGTAATTATAAAATCCAACTACATGCTGAAAATATTTGTACTCCTAAAGAACACACATTCAATGTTCGTGTCAACAAGGACCCAGAAGTTGAGATATCTGCACTAGATAGTGCTTGTACCAACACACCATACGAATTAAAGGATTATGTAAATTACGAATGGTACAATACTCCAGAAGCAGAAAGGACAATAAAATGGTCTGTGACATCAGCCAATAGTGCTTCAGCTACCTTTGATGATGACACAAAAGCCGAGCCTGTAGTAACCTTTGCTCAGCCTGGAGAATATACATTAGAAGTAGAAATTACAAACTATAATTGCTCTGGTACAAAAACCAAATCTACTCAAAAGCTAATAGTTGTAGATGCTGACTTTGAGCTAAAGGTAGCGAATCAGGATGTTACAATTTGCGAAAACGATGAAGTTGCAATAACAAACACTACCGACGACAATCAAGGAGTTTCTTACTTGTGGTCTGTACTTGACGAAGCAGGAAATGAAACTACTGATGGTTGGGAATTTAAATCAGGTGATAAAGAAGAAAAATCACCAATATTTAACTTTACTCACTATGGTAATTATACCGTAAAAGTAGCAGCAAAGAATATTTGTCAAACACGATATCATGAGTTCAAAGTTCGTGTCAACAAGGACCCAGAAGTTGAGATATTACCACTAGATAGTGCTTGTACCAATACACCATACGAATTAAAGGATTATGTAAAATACGAATGGTACAATACACCGGAAGCAGAAAAGACAATAAAATGGTCTGTGGCATCAGCCAATAGTGCTTCAGCTACCTTTGATGATGCCACCAAAGCCGAACCAGTAGTAACATTTGCTCAGCCTGGAGAATATACTCTAGAAGTAGAAATCACCAACTATAATTGCTCTGGTACAAAAACCAAATCTACTCAAAAGCTAATAGTTGTAGATGCTGACTATTCTTTAGAGATATTAAATAAAGATACAATTATTTGTTATGATCAATTAATAGAGATTATTAACAAAACAGACGACAATCAAGGTGTATCCTATGTTTGGTCTGTGACAGATGAGAATGCTAACGAGACCACAGGTTGGCAATTTGAGGCTGGAGATAAAGAATCAAAAAAAACTAAATTTAAATTCACAGAGCCTAAGAATTATATAGTTTCTGTAAGTACAAAAAATATTTGTACTACAAGAACATATTCATTCAATGTTCGAGTAAACAAAGATCCAGAAGTTAAGTTTAATACTTTTGAGACAATATGTAATAATAGAAAGATTACAATTGATAATAGTAAAGTAGAATATTCTTGGTATAATATGCCAGAGGCAGAGAGAGAAATTCTGTGGTCTATAACTCCAACTAATGGTGTGGTGGAAGAAAATATAGACACAGTAGAACCAAGTTATACATTTACAGAAACAGGTGATTATAAAATTTCTGTTAAGATTAAAGCAACAGGTTGTAGTAAGGCTTATGTAGAAGAAGAAATTACAATAACAGTAATTTCAGATAATCTAGATTTACAAGTAAAACCAGATACAATAGCAGGTTGTGTGCCTCTTGATATTACATTTACAAATACTACTTCAGATACAGATGAAATTGTTTATAAGTGGTCTGTTGATAAACCACAAACACAGTGGGAGTATGTACAAGGTTCAGAAACAGAGAAATCTCCAGTGTTTAATTTTAACAAAGAAGATGTATATAAAGTATCGTTAGAAGCAAAAAATAAATGTAATACAAAATATCTAGATTTTGAGATTCAAACCTATGATGAAGTACACTTTGTATTAGATGCACTCCCTGTTGTTTGTGGAGAATATACATTTGATGCGTCATCTGCGCAAGAAGGACTTCATGTTACAGGTACTCAAAGTAATATTAAATCTATTAATTGGGTGGTATATAAATCTACTGATAATACAAATGGAAACTATCAAGTAGCACCTAGTGAAACTTATGAATTTACAGCTGGAGACATAAATACATTATTCCCAATTATAAAGATTAAAGAATGGGGCTACTATAAAATAGAATTACAAGCACAAACAATATGTAATGATGAGACTATTTCAACAACTATTGAAATAGAGGAGCCTATTGTTATAACAATAACTAAGCCAGATCCTTTATGTGCCAATATTCCAGACGAGTATAACCAAAACCCATATACACTAATAGTAGAACCAACAGATGGAGTATGGTCTTGGGCAAGTACAGTACCACAAGATGAGCAAGATTTCCTTGATGCAAATAATAAAATATTCTATCCTAATAAACCAGGAACATACAATTTAAAATATTCAGTACAAAGAAAAGCATGTTATGCAGAAGATTTCTTGGAAATCATAGTTAAAGATTATCCTACATTAGACATAGGAACAGATATTTATGTTTGTGAGAAAGATCAAACCCCTGTATTATTAGAGGCAATGCCTAATGATGGGGTTTGGGAAGGTAATGAAGTAAGTTTTGACGGAAACAGTTATTTCTTTAATCCACCATTAATTGTTGGAAGTTATGATTTAACATATACCATAACAGATGCTTTTGGATGTAAAAATAGAGATTATAAACAAGCTCATATACAACCATTGCCTAAAACAGAATTTGGTCCAGAGCACCATTGTTTGCCAGATCCTATAATATTTACTCCTGTAGTAGATGTTAATACTCATCAATTTACAGTTGATTATGGTGATGGAACTAAAGGAACTGAACTTACTCATTTATATGATAAGATAGGTATTTATGATGTAAAACTTATAGTTACAGCTCCTAATGGATGCGTTGACTCTCTAACCAAACCTGTTTTAGTAGAGAAATATCCAGATCAAGAGATTAACATTGATGAAAGAACGGGTTGTTCTCCATTTACACCAAATATTAAATTAGAATTTGAATATATAGACCCAAATACATCATTTAAGTGGGATTTTGGAAAGTATGGTTTCCAATACACCGAGCAACCAACTCCTGTTACCTTTACGGCAGCAGAAAAGGATACAACTTATTATTTTGATGTAACAGTTAAGAATGTTTGTGGGGAATATACAGTGAGAGATTCTGTTAGAGTATTGGCTCGTGCTCAGGCTAGAATATTGCCAAGTGTAGATAAAGGATGTTCTCCTGTTGAAGTCGATTTCAAGAATGTAAGTGTTGGTAGTATTCAAAGAATGAAATATACATGGGATTTTGGAGATGGAAGTGAAAGAGAATATGGATTCCAAGCAACACATGTATTTACAGCTCCTATGGATAAGGATACCACATATACTGTAATGTTCATTGCAGAGAACACTTGTGGTGCGGATACAACTTATCAAGATATTTATGTGATTCCACCTGTAGTATTCCCACAAATTGTACTTGAAAATCAGGTAGGATGCGTGGGAGAAGATATTTGTATAATAAACAAGACAATGGAGGTAGAACCTCATCACGAAATTATTACATATCATTGGGATTTTGGAAATGGTATCATGTCTGACAATCCTACAGATACTTGTACTGTATTTGATACTCCTGGAAATTACACAATTAAGCTTACCATAACTACAAGTTGTGGCTCTAAGGAAACAGACGAGGCTAATATTAGAATATATGATATCCCAAAATTCAATATTAGTGCAGTAGATTATGTCTGTAGAAACGATTCTGTATATCCAAAAATAGAAATACTTTCTGATATTCGTGAGGTAGAATGGGATTTTGGAAATGGAGATACAAGTAAAGATTTAAACCCTAAATACAGTTATAAAATAGCTGGAGACAAAATCATTACAGCCACTGCAACAGAAAATAACTTTGCAGCATGTCAGGCAAGTAAGAGCATTCCTTTATTGGTTCGTGAATTGCCAAATCCTAGAATTGAATCTCTAGAAGCAGATTCATGTAGTCCATTTACTTATGCTCCTGTAGTGTATGATGATGATGTTACTTATACTATCGACTACGAAAACAACGGTTTCAGAAATGGTAATAAAAAACATACATACATCAATACAGGATTGGAACCAAATATTTATCAAACTAAGTTTTATATAGAAGATAAATATGGATGTAAATCTGAAAATAATGGTGTTATAACTGTATATCCAGAACCTATAGCAAGTATTACTATTACAGAAGTAACCGAGGCAAGACCAGAAGTAGTAACATTCTCAAATACTTCTTATGGAGCTAATAATTGCAAATGGATTCTTCCATATTTAGGCATTAAGGAAACTTGTGAAGATGTAAAAGAATATTATTATGATAACATTCTAAAAACAACATATCTTGAGGTCTCAAATGAATATGGTTGTACAGATAAAGACTCTGTAGATCATCAGCCAATGATGAAAGGTCTATATTTTCCTAATACATTTGTTCCAAATGGTATTACAGAAGAAGTAAGAACATTTAATGGGGTAGGTATAGGATTAAAAACATATAGATTGGAAATCTTTGACCTTTATGGAAACCTAATTTTCACTACTATATCTCTGGATGAAAATGGTTCTCCAAACGAAGGTTGGGATGGACGCGACCCTGCTGGCAATATGATGCCACAAGATGTATATACATGGAAGGCAGAAGCAGTATTCCTAGATGGCTCTGTATATACATTTGGAAACGATTATAATAATATACCAGGAACAGAAGTGAACGATGTTACTCTGCATCGTGGTAGTGTTTTATTATTACATAGATAAAGATGAAAAAGATTATATTTATCATATTACTTACATTAGCTAGTATTCATGTCTTGGCACAAGATGCACGTATAGCACATCCATTCCTATGGAATTCGTACTATAATCCTGCCTATTGTGGTTCTGAAAGAATGCTTAAAGTAGATTTGGGTGCTCAAAGTACATATTCTCATAAGCCTAGTTTGTTCCTGGATTCACATTTCTCTGTGGAGATTCCATGGGAAACATCTAATGTGTCTTGGGGTACAGGAGTGAAGGTGAGCAATCAATATCAAGGTAGTGGATTGCTTAATATTGCTTCTATATCACCTGTTGTTTCAATTGGTGTTAGATTATATACATCTAGCAATATATATAGTTTCCTACAAGTGGGAGTGGAATTTAATTCATATTCTACAAAAACTAATTTTAATAAGATTGTCTTTTCAGACCAATTGGACCCATACTATGGACTATATAAAGACTTTTCAGAAGAACTTTCATATTTAGCAGATGATAATATCTGGACATTTGATATGGCAGCCGGTATCTATGGTCAAACTAGTATAAGAAATCATAGACTTCCTATTGTTATTAAATATGGATTTTCTGTATTTCATCTAGTAAGTGATAAGGAAAGATCTTTTTACTCAAAGGAAGAAGCTATTATACATATGCCTAGCTTTTATAACAGAAGATTTTGTGCAAATGTAGAATATGTGCAACCTATAGAAATTGGTCGTGGTAAAAATGTCTTTCTAGGTGGTTATGGTATATATGAATTTCAAGGAGGAATGCATGATATTCAAGTTGGGTTTAATACAGCATATAAATGGTTTACCCTAGGTGTAGGAGCAAAAGTAGAAAGATATACTCCAACATATACACTATCAAATATTATTTTAACAGCTGTATATAGCCAGTGGTTTGACAACAATAAATATAATCTTAAACTTGCTTATAGTTTTGAGTTTCCAGTAACACAAGGTTTTGTGAGTGAAACATCAATTCATAGTTTGTCTCTTCATTTCTGTTATAACTATAGTACTAGCAATCGTAGATTCTCATGTAAGAACTATAGTGCACCTTCTGATGCTGCATGGTATGAATATTCTAATGCATTGAGATAAAATTAACTTTCTGATTATAACAACACTGCGAACGCCCTCTCAAGCGTTCGCAGTGTTGTTTATGTCGGAGACTTACGGATTTAGTATTCGCTTAAAGGCAATTAACTTTGTTTTATAATTTTCTATTAAGGAATTGCCCAACACCTTATTTTTTACTATCTTTGTAATAGCTCTTGTACCTCAAGCAAGGGTTAGCTCTTGGTTACATTTTGTGAGTGTAAATTGTGTGGGGATATGCTATGTCCGTAATGCAATAACAAAGGATGTATAACGCAAACCTCATGAGCTGAACATCCATATTAACTAGAATTATTAATCTTAATTTTTAATCGTAATTAATGCTTAAATTTATTGTTATACGTTCTCGTGACGGTCCTATTTTATATATGACCTAAATTTTCTTACATAACAACGTTACATATATGGAAACATTTTATTATTTTTGCAATGAAAATTAATTCTCATTTAAAAGTTCTTTATTCAGAAGAAACATTAGGATTCTTAGAAGAATTGCCTATTAAAGCCAAACAGAAGATTCTTTTCAATATAGAAAAGTGTATGAACGGATATATTGATAATGAATTGTTTAAGAAACTTGAAAATTCAAATATTTGGGAGTTCAGAACTCTATACAATGGTATTGCATATCGTTTATTCAGTTTTTGGGATGTTAATACAGATTCATTAGTGATAGTGACTCATGGTATAATTAAAAAGTCTCAGAAGACTCCTAAGAAGGAAATAGAAAAAGCAGAGAGATTAAGACTAGAATATTTTAATAATCAATTAAACTAGAAGAATTATGAAACTTTATAGTCATGATGAGGTGCTAGATAAGGTGTTAGGACCTAAAGGAAATGTAGAAAGAGATGAGCATGATGCTAATGTCCAGTCTTTTTTGATGGGTGAGGCTTTGAAAAAAGCTAGACTTTCTAAAAATCTTACTCAAGAAGAATTGGGTAGAATTATAGGTGTTAAACGTGCTCAAATTTCTCGTATAGAAAAAGGGTACAATCTTACTTTCGGGACAGTTTCTAAAGTATTAAAAGCAATTGGTGTGACAGCTTCATTGCATTTAAACGGAATTGGTAAGGTTGAATTAGCATAGATAACTTTATATAAAAACCAATTATAACAGGGCGGAATTTGCATAAAAAGTTCAAATTCCGCCCTGTTTCACTTCGCTTTAAATGCTTTGATGCGTTGGTGGAAGTTTTGGCGGAGGTGTTCGCTATAGACCCATGGTTCGATGCTGTGGTAGTCGCCTGTGTTTAAAATGTTTAGGATGTTTGGCAGGTAACTGCCGTCGAAACCTTCTAAAACTAGCACTTTGTATTCTGGGTCTAGGGTTACAGTAATGGTGTCATTTAGAGTGGCAGGAGTGCTATCTGTGCGCCAATTTACTGGGTTGATGCACATGATATTTCCTTCGCACAATATTGGTTTAGAGTATTTTACATCAGAAACAGAATTGTAACAAATAGTTACGCCTGTGTCTGTGGAGTCTTGTGCAGCCTTTATCCAAGGAGCAGTTTCAACGTCTTCATTTGTTACTTTATATCCCAAAACGTATGCAGCAACCATTCTTTCTCTTACTTCTGCAGGCATTACTTTCATTAACTCTACCACAGATTTTCCGCCTTGACTAAAGCCTGCTAAAATAAACGGACGGTTGTCGTTGTTATTTTCAATATAATAATTGAAGGCATCGCAAATGTCTTTAAAAGAAACTTTGAAATAGCGATTGTTGATGGTGTCGTTATTGAGTGTTGCCCAGGTATCAAGCGTGATATGTCTGTAAAAAGGAGAGTAAAATCTATTGCCGTCTGCCATGTATTTTGACGCCTTGCGCATTTCTATAGACATATTGTCTAGGTGCTTTTGGTTGGTAATGTCGGCGTAGTGACAGGTGATGCTGTCAGTTGTTATCCAATCAAATTCCCATGTAGATGGAATATAAAATACATCGGCACCATCGGCATTTGCTCTGTCTAGCACGTTGTACCACATTTTTTCGTTGCTATAATCTGGCATTGGCGGAATGTAACTTGTCTCTTTGGTGCAGTCAACACAACTTGTACTGAAACAGATGATGCTTAAAATGCTAAATAAAATGCTTGTTCTCATTGCTTTACGTTTTTATGATACAAAAGTAAAAAAATATAGTAAAAATAACTTAAATTTTGGATATTTAAAAATTTGTATTAATTTTGCATCGCATTAGGCGCTTAATCTGCTGTTCGGCAGATGAGTGAAAAGGGAATTTGGTGAAAATCCAAAACAATGCCTGTTGCTGTAAGTTCCTCCTTAAAAAAAGGACAAAAGTTTTTTACACACTTTGCCACTGGCCTAATGGCTGGGAAGGCGTAAAAACGGAACGAGTCAGAAGACCTACCTAACGCACATATAGATTTATCACCTGCAGGATTACGGGTAAAGAATCACATTAAGCATATTAGCCTAAAACCTTTTTCTTTGCCTTTTTTCTTTTGTGTCATATTATATGTAAAGGCAAATTGAGTGTAGATGTAGTCTATACTGTTTTTTATAGCATTGGTAATATATGTTTATAGTAATTCGTTATCCGTTTCCTTAAGGCGGGGATAAACCTTGAGCAAAATGGGACTTATTACTTTTAAATATGTATTATGAAAAGAATTAATGTTTTGTTAATGGCACTATGGGGAATAGTTTCCTTGATGAGTGCAAACGAACCTGCTCTTATTACCATTGGTTCTGATGGAATGGAGAATTCTTATCTACTTGCTTCGGTGCAACAAGTGGTTTTCAACGAAAGCCAGTTTTCTACCATGAGCATAGAGAAGAAAGATGGTTCTGTGGTAAATGATGTGCGCACATTGCTGTTTGGTAGCATGCAAGATGTGCCTACATCGGTAGAGGAAAATGCAGAGTCTATGGTGTATGTTTACCCTAATCCTGTGGTAAATACACTTTATGTAGATGGTATTTCTGCTGATGAAACTCTTTTTGTATTTAATTTAACTGGTAAGTGCGTTATTCAAACCACTGGTAACGAAGTGGATGTGCAAGGATTACCAAACGGAACTTACCTATTGAAGTTAAACAACCAATGTGTCAAATTTATTAAACATTAAAAGCTATGAAAAAGATTTTTACACTTATATTATTAGTATGTAGTACAGTAGTGGCATTTGCCCAAAGTAATTTTTATATTTACAAAACCGACGGTTCGGTAGTAGAGTTTGTAATTAGCGAAGTGGATAGTATTGGTTTTATTGCGCCAAAGCCTGCCAAAACTATTAAAACTTTAACTTTTGAAGACGCTGACGCTAAGTTTTCTAGTTATTCACTAGACTATTGTGGTGTAACTGTGAATACATGGAGTGATATTATTCCTGGAAAAGATGAGCAAGCATACGGAGCAAGTTCATTAATTTATGATATGGCTTCTAATAATGCTCAATACACTTGGAATGATGAAAACAACACTCTACTAACACATACTTTCCCATTCAACTGGGGTGGTTACAGTCTTTCTGGTGGCGGTATGGTCATTTCAAATATGACAACCACACTTGAAGATATGGAAAATGATTATGATATTTATAATCATCAGCTTTCTATATTAAGCGAATCTGGTTACAATGGCTCTAGCAATTTTGCTATTGTTTACAACGATTCTCAAGTGGATGGCGAAGTAAAAAATACACTTTCGTTTACTGATGGAAGTGCTCATACTATCAAAGGTATGTATGTAACTATACCTGCGGTTACTTTATATTGTATGCTTTATGGAAATCAATTTTCTGAAGCTTACGACGAAGATGATTTCTTGAAACTTGTTGCTACTGGTAAAAAAGCAGATGGAAGTGAAAGTTCTGTAGAATTTGTTTTAGCAGAAGGCAATAATTATGACACTTGGGCATTAGACTGGACTAAATGGGATTTAAGCGCTTTAGGCGAAGTAGTTTCTGTTAGTTTCCACATGGAAGAGAATCAGGTAGACGATTACGGTTACGCACAATATTATAAAACACCACTATATTTTGCATTTGATGATGTTGAAGTTGAATTCTAAATTATTAAACCTTTTATTAGCGATTTTATTTTTTGGACTAGTAGGATGTAACTATGACGGTGAAATCCCTGACGGTCCGGGTGAAGAAGATAAAGAAGTGCCTGTAGGACCATCGAGTCCTACAGAACCTTCTGACAAACCTGTAGTTGGTTATAGGCCTAAAACAGCATCATCTAGTGTAAACTGTAGTGTTGTTTATGAATATATGCCTGCTCCTGGTCAGTTTATCAATGAACTAAAAACTGGTGGTTTTGATGGTACTCAAACAACTCAAGCGTCTGCCAATGACTATGCTTTAGGACGCCTTAATAAGGGTACTTTTGTTTCTCTTGGTGCATTTGGAGGTTATATTGTGGTAGGTTTTGACCATAGTATTTTGAATACAGGTGGTTATGATTTAGCTGTAGTTGGTAATTCTTTCAAAAATTCTTCTGAGCCTGGCATTGTTTATGTAATGAAAGACTCAAATGGTGATGGTTTGCCAAATGACATTTGGTATGAACTAGCAGGCTCTGATACAGATGCTGCAACTACTATTAGAGACTATGAAGTAACATACTATAGACCAACAGAGGCTGGTGCTCCTATAAAATGGACTGATAACCAAGGTGGTAGCGGTGAAATTGATTATCTTAAAGCATATCACGACCAAGACTATTATTATCCTCTTTGGGTAGAAACAGATACTTACACCCTTAAGGGCACGCGTTTGGAGTCTAAAAACTACGACCAATCTGGCAAAGGTTCTTACTGGGTACTGCCTGAATATGGTTGGGGCTATGCAGACAATTATAGCGCAACAGACAGAGTGAATAATACGTCAAAGGATAATAAATTCTGTATTTCTAATGCTATAGACAAAGATGGCAATGAGGTTATCTTGCCATACATCGATTTTGTGAAAATTCAAACAGGTGTGCAAAGCAAATCTGGATGGCTTGGTGAGGTGTCTACCGAAGTGCTTGGAGTTTATGACCTAAATTAATTAGGAGTTAGGAGTGAAAAACAAATTAATTGCTATATTATTAATTCTTCTATCTTCGTGTATGAAGTGGGAATATGCCTTGCAGGAGGACTTTAGTCTTCCTGCCGAAGGCTTATTTGTGATAAACGAGGGGAATTTTCAATATGGCAATGCTTCACTTTCATTTTACGACCCACTACTCAAAACCACAGAAAACGAAGTTTTTCTACGTTCAAATGGCATGAAACTCGGCGATGTGGCACAGTCTATGACCATGAGAGGTGATGTAGCTTGGATAGTGGTAAACAACTCGCACGTGGTGTTTGCTATAAATACAAAAACACTTAAAGAAGTTGGACGCATTGTAAACCTTACTTCACCTAGATATATGCACTTTATTTCTGACGAAAAGGCATATATTACCCAAATTTGGGACAACAGAATCTTCATCGTTAACCCTAAAAAACTTGCCATTACAGGCTATATCACTTGCCCTAATATGACTATGGAAAGTGGTTCTACTGAGCAAATGGTGCAAAAAGGCAAGTATGTGTATGTAAATTGTTGGTCATATCAAAATAGAATCCTTAAAATAGATACCGAAACCGACGAAATAGTAGATGAACTTACTATTGGCATTCAGCCTACTTCGCTAGCGCTAGATGCAAACGGAAAACTTTGGACTGTAACCGATGGTGGTTACGAAGGCTCTCCATACGGCTATGAAGCACCTGCTCTTTATCGTATAAACCCAGAAGAAATGCAGGTAGAACAACGCTTCGACTTTGCCTTTGGCGATAGCCCTTCAGAAATACAGATAAATGGAGATGGCACAGAAATTTATTGGATAAATGAGGATATTTGGCGAATGAATGTAAATGATGAGTCGTTACCAGTAACACCATTCTTACCTACAAAAGGTACTATTTATTATGGCCTAACCGTGTCTCCATACAATGGCGACGTGTATGTGGCAGATGCAATAGACTATGTTCAGATGGGTAAAATCTACAGATATTCTGCAGTGGGTGATAGTATAGATGAATTTTATGCAGGAATTATTCCTGGAGCATTCGCATGGAAGTAAATAAAAGATTATACATATTATTTATTGTTTTCTGGGCATTTGCTGGAGTATTTGCCTATGAAGCCGACACTACTTCTGTGCTGAACAAGGGCGTTGAACTAGGTGGCGTAACCATTTTTGGTAAACGCTCTATCAAGGAAATTGGTACTAGTAAAACCAATTTCGACTCCACTATGCTCAAAGAAAATATTGCCCAAAGCATGGCAGATGTGCTTACGCAACACTCTTCACTTTTTGTAAAAAGTTATGGCCGTGCTACTCTTTCTACTGTATCTTTTCGTGGAACTTCGCCATCGCATACACAGGTTACTTGGAATGGTATGCGTATGAACAACCCTATGCTCGGCATGACAGACTTTTCTATGATTCCGTCTTACTTTATAGATGATGCTTCGCTTTTGCATGGCACATCATCTGTAAACGAAACAGGAGGTGGGCTAGGTGGTTCTGTAAAAATGAGCACAAAACCTGCAAATGCAAAAGGTTTTGGGCTTCAATATGTGCAAGGTATGGGTTCGTTTAATAGTTTTGACGAGTTTCTTCGTCTTACATACGGAGATAAACATTGGCAAGTATCCACTCGTGCTGTGCTTTCTACTTCTCCAAATAATTTTACCTACCGCAACCACGACAAAAAGGAGAATATCTATGATGAAAATATGAATATCATAGACCAATATTACCCTGTAGAGGAAAACAAGAGTGGTGCTTACAAAGATTTTCATATACTTCAAGAGGTGTATTACAACACAGGAACAGGGCATAAATTTGGCCTAAATGCTTGGTATTTGCAGTCTCATAGAGAGCTGCCAATGCTTACTACAGACTATGCCACCGATACTGAGTTTGAAAATGCTCAACGCGAGCGAACATTTCGTGGAGTTTTGTCTTACGACTTTATTAAAAATTCTTTTAAGTTAGCAGCTAAAGCAGGTTATGTAAACACCTATATGGCATACGATTATAAGCGCGACGTGGGCAACGGCATAATGGCTTCCATGACAGAATCTAGAAGCAAAATCAATACCGCATACGCTCAAGCTGATTCAGAATATTTTATAGGTGATAAATGGTTATTTACAGCCAATCTTGCTTTCTATCAACACTTTGTAGAAAGTAGAGACAAAAATATCATCAAGGTAGATGGTGGCAAGGCAATAGTGGGTTATAAAAAGGCTCGCATGGAACTATCTGGTGCTATTTCAGCCAAATGGCAACCAATAGACCGCTTTGGTATGTCTATTGTGCTGCGCGACGAAATGTATGGAGAAGAATTTTCGCCTATTATTCCAGCATTCTTTGTAGATGGTGTTCTTTGGCCAAAGATAAACTTAACAGCCAAAGCATCTGTGTCTAGAAACTTTAGATTCCCAACACTTAACGACCTTTATTTCCTTCCTGGAGGTAATCCAGATTTGAAGCGTGAAAGTGGTTGGACCTACGATGCCGGACTTTCTTTTAACTACATAAAAGAGGGTGTTTGTAATATTTCGGGTAGTGCCACATGGTTTGATTCATACGTAAAAGATTGGATTATTTGGCTTCCTACAACCAAAGGTTTCTTCTCTCCAAAAAATATTAAGGATGTGCACGCATATGGAGTGGAGCTTAAGTCTGCCAATACATTCTATCTAAGCAAAAATTGGCGTTTAGACCTAGAAGGAACATTCTCTTGGACTCCGTCTATAAACAACGGTGACCCTATGTCACCTGCTGACAAATCTGTGGGCAAACAACTTCCTTACGTACCAGAATATGTGGCAAATGTGTCTGGAAAAATTACTTATAAAACATTCTCATTCCTGTATAAATGGTCGTATTATAGCGAGCGTTATACCATGTCTAGCAACGACTTATCTCTTTCTGGCCAGCTTCCTAAGTACTTTATGAGTAATATCACCATAGAAAAACTCCTAAAATTTTCGTGGTCTGATATCAATATTAAGTTTAATATAAACAATCTCTTCAACGAAGAATATCTTTCTGTTCTTTCGCGCCCAATGCCAGGCATCAACTTCCAACTCTTCCTTGGCATCACTCCAAAATGGTAGAGGAGTGTAACTACAAATTTTCATAAAAAATCTTATTATATTTCAGATATTTGCTGATAAAGATGTATTTTTGCATATAGACTAAAATTTAAAATTATGCATAAAAAACTTCTTATTATAACATTTGTGATGAGTGTGTTGGCGTTTGCCGCATCGGTGTATTTGTGTGTGGTGATGCCAGAAACCACAAATTTTATGTTGGCGGGAGTGCTTGCTCTTGGCGCAGTATTTTTCTACAAACAGATAAAGAATTACCCTAAAGATAAACAATAATTATGAAAAGAATTCTTCTTGCTTTATGTTGTTTAGTAAGTGGCATTAGTCTTTTTGCGTACACTCATATACCAGCAGATAGTGCTGTTGTAAAAGGTGTGTTGCCCAATGGGCTAACATATTACATCCGTCACAACGATTATATTCCAAATCGTGCTGCATTTCATATTGCTCAAAAGGTGGGTTCTATACAAGAAACGCAAGGACAACGTGGTTTGGCACACTTTTTGGAACACATGGCGTTTAACGGAACCAAGCATTATCCAGACAAAGCACTTATCAATTATCTTGAAACCATAGGGGTGAAATTTGGGGCAAACCTAAATGCTTATACCTCTGTGGATGAGACAGTTTACATGATAACAGACGTGCCAACAGAGCGCGTTAGCACTGTAGATTCTTGTTTGCTTATTCTTCGAGACTGGTCTGATGGAATTTCGCTAGAGGGTGAAGCAATAGATAAAGAACGCGGAGTGATAGAGGAAGAATGGCGTACAAGAAACAACCCAATTTTGCGTCAGATAGAAGACAATGCGTCTGTGATTTATGCAGGCGATAAGTATGCCGATTGTATGCCTATTGGCAACATGGATGTGGTGAGAAATTGCCCATACGATACCCTTCGTAGTTATTACAACACTTGGTATCGCCCAGATTTACAAGGTATTGTAGTGGTGGGTGATATAGATGTGAAACGTACCGAAGAGAAAATTAAGGAACTGTTTGCTAGTGCAAAAGTGCCAGAGGGTGCTCCAGAGCGTGTTTATTTCCCTGTGTCTGAGTATAAAGAGCCTTGTATAGTGATTTCTGCAGATGCAGAAACTCCATTTACACTCCTTACTTATTCTCAAAAGGTGGATGATATTCCAGATTCACTAAAAAGTACAGAAGAGGGCCTAAAACAGGCATTTATTCGTGATGTGGTGGCAACCATGCTGTCAGACAGACTTTCGGATGTGATGAAAGAGGCTGAACCTCCTTTTGTAGGAGCAAATGCTTATTATGGTGATTTTTTGCTTTCGGGCAAACAAAAATGCTTTGAAATTGGTGCGCAAGTGTCTAATGCGGGTGCTGAGGTGGCGTTTACTCGTTTGATGGAAGAGGTGGAAAGAATGCGTCGCTTTGGTTTTACAGAAGCCGAATTGCAGCGAGCAGAAAAATCGTATTTGGCTCTGCTTGAGCAGATTTACAATCATCGTGACCAACATAAAAACGATTATTTTGTAAGTGCTTGCATTGATAATTTTTTGAATAATGAAGCTATGCCTTCAGATGAAACCACATTCAATATAAGTAAAAAAATTGCTTCGCAAGTTACCATAACCGATGTGAATGCTTGGGTAAACTCTTGGAATACAAACAACGTATTTATTTGGTTTGCAGGCTCTTCACTTGAAAATCTACCAACAAAAGAGTTTGTAAAAAATGAATTGATGGCTCTGCCAAACAAAGAAATAAAGGCGTATGAAGATGTTGAGTTGCCAGAGGCAATCATTTTAGATTCACAACTTCCTGCAAAAGGAAAAATACTTAAAAAACGTGCTATTAAAAACGGTGCCATTGAGTATAAACTATCAAATGGGGTAGAGGTTTATTTCAAACAAACCGACTTCAAGGATGATGAAATTTTGCTTTCTGCAAAAAGTTTTGGCGGAGCAATACTTCTAGATTCTACCGATTATGTAAACGCTCGTTTTGCAGACGAACTATATGCCGAAGGTGGCATAGGCACCATGAATAAGGTGCAATTAGACAAGTTTTTGTCGGACAAACGCACTTCGCTTGATGCTTCTATTGGTACTTACAATGAGGAACTTAGCGGTTATGCTTCAAAGAAAGACGTCGATTATCTTTTCCAATTGTTGTATGCACATTTCACAGCAGTGAGAGAAGATTCTATTGCTTATCGTTCTTTTGTTGAACGTTTTATAGCCAACAACAAAGACCGTGATAATAGACCACTTACAGCTTTTGTAGATACCATTGAAAATAAATTGTATCGCGACAATAAACTAGTTTCAACGATAAAAATTGAAGACTTGCCAGCACTAGATTATGCACGTTCTATCGAGATATTTAAAGAACGTTTTGCCAATGCAGCGGACTTCAATTTTACCATTGTGGGTAGCATAGACGAAGCAACATTGGAACCAATTTTGGAAAAATATGTGGCTTCGCTTCCTGCAAACAAAACTCGCGAAAAAGTGAAACGTGCAGAACCATTGGAACAAAAAGGGAAGGATGCTGTTCGTTTCAACAAAGAAATGCAAGTACCTGCTACTTGGGTACTTATACGCAATTTTGTGGATGTTAAGACTTCGGCTAATAAGTTGGCGTATTTTATGTTAGAAGATATTTTAGATTTAGTTTACACCGAAAAAGTGCGTGAAGAGCAAGGAGGCACATACGGGGTTTCAACCAATGTGTCTTTGTCTAACGAACCTAAACCTCACGCAACTTTAACTATTCAGTTTTCAACGGATGCAGCAAAAGTAGATGCGTTGATTCCTATAGTGTATGCAGAACTAAAAAATATTGCTGAAAATGGCCCTCGTGAGGCAGATTTGCAAAAGGTGAAAGAGCACAAAAGAAAGACATTTGCCGATGAACAAAAAAGTAACAATTATTGGTCTTTACGTTTGCAAGCCATTCAAATGTATGGCAAGGATAACGGTGCTACTTACCTAAAACGTCTTGAAAAAACATCTGCCAAAGACATACAAAAGGCTGCTAAAGCATTGCTTAACAGCCCAAATCTAAAAGAAATAGTGCAAGTGGGTGTGAGTAAGTAGTCTTACTGGGTCATTTTACTCAACCACCCATTTAATCACTTGATTTTTGTACTGAATAAAGTATATACCAGCAGTGGTAGGCGCCTCGGTGGCACTACCGCTGTTTTTTTGTAGGCATCTGCCTTGTATATCGTAAAGAGTCCACTCGTCTTCTTCGTTTATGCCTTGCAAGGTGGCATTTTCACCTATGCGAGTAGGGTTTGGATAGATGCTGTAGGTAGTTTCTGTATTTTCTGCAATATCTGTGCTGCTTAGTTTTTCTATCCAAATAATTTCGGTGTCAAAATGTTTGGTCATGCCTGTAACCAGTAACCCATCGTTCATCAGTTCTTTGCCCGATTTGGTGCAGGAAAGATTGGTGCGGTCTTGGAAAGTGATTTTATAGTTGGCAGTTTCTTCCAAGCCTTGCAAGTAAATTCGCTTGCTACTGCCGTCGGTACCGCCACCGTTTAGGTGAGAAAACAAGAAAACAGAGCCTTTCTCAGTTGTAGGATTGTAAAACTGCATGCCGTCCCAATGTTTGCCGTCAGGCATAGGTAAAATATGGTAAACATTGCCTCCGCGCAGTATGGCACGTTGCTTTTCGTTGTATAGTTTCCAATGAATTTTAGCCTGATTAAATTCTATAGTACTCATGTCTCTGCCTACAGCACATGCCATCATGGCACCCATCATACTGCTTCTAAGTACGTATTTCGCCCAACTTTCTGGATTGCTGTTTATGTTGCCTGCATCTTGTACAGAAGTCCAATCGTAGCCCACATCAAATTTGAGTTGCACAGGATTTATCATGTAACTATTGCTGTAAAACGCCATGCGGTGGTTGAGCGGACCGCCTGAGTCTTCCATGGTCATAAATGTCATACGGCGTAGGGAGGTAAAGTCTTTTAGCGAGCCACCAGCGCTACAATGTTCGTATCTAAACTGTGGATAACGGGCAATAAGGGCATCTAAAATGTTTAAAAGTCCTTGGTGCGATGCGTATGAGTTTGCTTTTTCAAGGTCGAAATCACTTCGCCAATAATCTATCTTCCAGTTTTCAATGCGATGTGCCAGCGCATCAATCTGTGCTTGCTGTGCTTCTTTTTTGGCAATGTCTTGGCCCAAATATGTGTCGCACATGTAGAGCGAATTTTTAATCGTAGGGTATTTGGCTTTGGTAAGTGTGCCAAAAGTCATGCCGTTTGGCCATTTGCCTGCGTAAGGGTTCCATAGCGTTTCTAATATAGGGTCAAAACCACTGTTGGCATTAGCTCCCGTTGTTGGCACAGTCCACCAGTAGTCCATTTTTATTAGTCCAACGCCCAAATCAGGTAGGTTGTAGCGGTTTAGGTAATATCTAAAGTCGTTTTCACTAAAAGCGTTGTAGTGTATTTCAATAAGCGGTTCGTTGGCGTTTTCTCTTAGCGAAGCAGGGGCATGATGTTGCCAAAACCATTGTTTAAGTTGGTTACAACCATCGTCTGTGCTGCCTGCGTAAAGTCCAATAAATACGCCAGGTAAATGCCAATTGGTCTTTTTCTCGCAAGTAATTTCTTCGGTCGATAACCCTAAGTTGGCACGCAATCTAATGCGTTTGGCATTGCTTTGGGTTTGCACTTCCATTAGTCCAAAGTTCCAATCGTGGGCAAGGTATAGCCCTTCGCTCCCAATTCTTTCGGTCCCTGAGCCTGTCGAAGGGCCCGAACCTCCAATTTTTCCTCCAACCTCCAACACTACCAAAGGCAATTCGCCTGTAGATACCAGCCACGAGTTTTCTATTTGTGATAGTTGATAAAACGATGTGCCAATAGCTTGTTTAAGCACACCTGTGGTAAAATTGCCGTCCAAGCCATTGTTGAAACGCGAACGATTAAATCGCCAAAGAGTAGTTTTGTTTGGTGCATTCACTTGGAAGTCAATGCCTTGCATGTCTTGTGCCGATATGGTGACGTTGCTATTGCTGTTGTTTACCAACTCTTGCCAAATATGCAGCGGACCACTTTCTTGTAGCTGTGCATGCCATTTTAGCAAATAATTGCCAGCGGCAAAAGTGGCAATAAAATGCCCATCTTCTGCTGTTTGCTCTTGATAAGTCCAACTAATTGTTTGGTTGTTTATCTTAGGCAAAAGTGGGATAGTAGTAGCCCCATTTACCCAACTTTGGTTGTTGGCTTTGTTTTGCAGTGCTGAGATGTAAACCTTATTGTTATCAATGCCTATTTGTAGTTTTAAATCGCTGTTTTCCAGTGTGGTATAAATGGCATTGTTGCTCAAAACGGCGTCTGTCTCGCTATAAGCGTCAGCTTGCAAAGGTGAAAAAGTGATGTTGTCGAACCAAATATCGCCCGTAACGCCACTGCCTGGATTGGTCCAATTTCGTTCCACTACAGCCCTAATCTGCACTGAAGTGTTGTTTCCGCTATTCCAAATACCACTTACGTATTCCCATTTGCCGTATTCGGTGCTGCGCAATTGAAGTTCGCCTGCGGCATCGTTCATATCAATGTATGCCCACGAACTATCGTCTGCTCTAAAAATATATCCGCTGTATTTGTAGTAGGTATTCTTTTTTACCGAAAGGGTAGAAGTGTAATTGGCCACCAATGTGCAAAAACCACGTCCTTTGCTATGGAGCGATCTGCTCTCGCTGTGTGCCTTGCTGTTGTCAACGGCATTGCCCCAAGTAACCCAGTACGCCTCGCCTTGCTCAAACGAGTGGTTGTTTATCATATTATTGGCACTAGCCAAAAAACTCATGCCCAAACAAATTAGTGTAAAAAGGTATTTCATAGTATCGGTAAATTTAAATCTTACAATTATACAAAATTTTATGCAGAAAAGCAAATCCATAAAGAGCCAAAAAGGGCTATGGTTTTCAACCTATTTTTGTGTTATTTTGTGCAGTTAATTTTAAAAAAACGGCGAAACATTTCTATATTATAGGTAATTTTAAACAATATAACAATATGAAAAAAGACACTTACACAAGGTACATGGAATACCTTGAAAAAAATCGTAGTAAAAGAGAAAGGAAAATCGCCCTTAAAACATGCTTCGTGTATGCGTCTCATTACGTTCCACTTATTGTTATTGCGCTGTCTGTTGTGGTAATAGGTTTGCTATTTGCAGATGTGTTTGCTTTTTGTGGCGCTGAAACTATTTCAGAATTGTGGTTTTATTCTATAGCGGCTCTCTTGGGTGCGAGTATATATTACGCAGTGGTGAGATATTTTACTTCAGATATTGATTTGCTTACATACGACCACCTTCCTTTTACGAGAGATATACATAAAGAAAGACGCGAGTTTGCGAAATGGTGGGCTAAAAATGGGGTGGATATAAATGATTAATTAACCTATAAAAATATTTGTTATGTGGGAAGAAATAAAAAGATACTTTTGGTGCAAAAAACATGGCTTAAATTATATCAATTGGGGTCTCATTGAACGTAAGATTTTCTTAAAAAGAGTTTTTAAAGAAAATTTTCTTATGCCTGTTAAAATGGTTGCTATTCCAGGTCTAACAATAACCGCAATCATTATAATAATAATAAAATTGTGCGGTTACGCCTAAAAATTCCAAGAAGTTTCTATGTTTATAGGGTGGAAAATATAAAACCTCTCGATGTGTAGGAAATCTAAAATTTTGTTATGAAAGAATCTCAAGAACGTCAACTAGCAATGTTGAAAAGAATTTATTTTGGGTGAAAATGACAAGTTGGAGAATGCAACAATTGTGGCAAGTTACAAATCAATGGAAGAACTTGTAGAGGATGCTTGGGAGTTGGATTGAGATGCTACCACCTCAGTTGTCTTGAGTCTTGTCAACTTTTTCTAAAACAAATTTAATAAAACAGCAGAGAATGTCCCATAAAAATCTTATCTTTGTAGAAACTCTTGTTCCTCAAGCAGGAGTTAGCTCTAGGTTACATTTTGTGAACACAAATTGTGTAGGGACATAGCTGTTATTAAGCTTGAAATGCGTTTATTTAATTAAACCAGCATCGCGGGTTTAACTTTGTAGTAGGCAGGTCTTAAGCGTAGCGAGTAACGTGCCATGCGTTGTGCAATTTTATTAACTAGAATTATTAATCTTAATTTTTAATCGTAATGAGTAAAAAATTAACATCAGGCAACGATGCGTTGCAAACAAATCAAAAAAAATTACAGAAAAAAAAGAATCTTAGTTTATTAAATGATAATGAATTTAAGGTTTGGATTTCAAACTTGAAAAAAGATATAAGAAGTACTCAGGTTAAAGCCTCAATACATGTAAATTCTGAAATGTTGCGTTTGTATTGGCGTTTGGGTTCGGAAATATCTGAAAAACAAAAGGATGCAAAATGGGGTGACACATGGCTAAATGAATTAAGTCGTGTGTTAATGGCAGATTTTCCTAATATGAAGGGTTTTTCATTGAGAAATCTACAATATATTAGACAATGGTATCTGTTTTATAATGAGCATGTTGCATTTGTGCAACAAGCTTGTTGCACAAATTAGTGAGGATATATTCTTTTCTGTACCTTGGGGGCATCATCTGTATATTTTAACTAGATGTAAGGAAGTAAAAAAGGCATTTTTCTATTTAAATAAAACTGTTGAGCATGGTTGGAGTAGGTCTGTATTATTGAATTTTCTAGATACTAATTTGTATGAATCTGAAGGAAATTCTGTAAATAACTTTAGTAGATTATTGCCAGAACCGCAAAGTGATTTAGCCAATCAAATAATAAAAGATCCTTACAATTTCCAGTTTTTAACTTTAGAAAGTGAGTATCGTGAGAAAGAATTAGAGGATGCGTTAACTGATAATATTACTAAGTTTTTGTTAGAATTAGGTGTTGGATTTGCTTTTGTAGGTCGTCAAGTGCCATTAATAGTTGGTGATGAAACTATATATCCAGATCTTTTGTTTTATCATTTAGAGTTGAGGTGTTATGTGGTAGTAGAACTAAAAGTTTCAAAATTTAAGAGTGAACATTTAGGTCAATTAGGTTTGTATGTGAGCGCAGTTAATCATATAAAAAAGAAAGATATAGATAATCCTACAATAGGGTTGCTTATTTGTAAAACGAAGAATAATGTAATGGCACAATATGCGTTGGAAGTTACAAATCAACCTATTGGTATTTCTGAATATCAATTGTCAGAGTTAATTCCTAATGAGATAAAAAGTCAATTGCCAACTGTAGAAGATATAGAAGCAAATTTATTTGATTCAGAATAGTTTGCGAAAGTCATTAATTTAATCCCTCCACCTCCCGTGCAGTTAAATATTGCATGGGAGTTTTTTTGCGCCCTCTGCTTTGTGCAGGAAGTAATTAAGAGGTTTTAATAAAAAAATTATAACAATGTGTCGTTTATTTTTAAAAATAGGCGACACATTTCTATTTTATGAATAGTGGGAGAGGATAGGAGCTGTTGAAGCGATTTGGAGTCTGTGTTACAGTAAGTAAAAATAGGTCCAAAAAGAGTGTATGGAAATGCTTTTGAGGTATAAATAATTTGGCAGAAAAAAGTCTATCTCTCTTAATAAGAGATATTTATTGAATAACAAGAGAAAGGACCAAAAACTAGGCTCAAAAAGGGCTATGGTTATTAGGGAAATGTAATTTAACTTTGCATAAAAATAATCAATTTATGTTTAATTTAACATTTAATATTATGAAAAGAAAGTATTTATTTTTATCAGCCTTGGTAATTGGATTTGTCATGGCATCCTGTACAAACAATGCAGAAGGTAATGAAACAGAGAGTGTTCAAGCAGAACAAAAAGTAGAAGAAGTAGTTAGTGTAGAAACTGATACCGATGAATTTAAAGATGCAATAGATGAAACTTATAGCAAAGTAAAGGACATACAAAAAGATGTAATAGAAGAGGCTACACGTGCACAAAATGAAGCAATCGAAGAGGCTTCTCGTATGCAACAAGAAGCTATGGAAAATGCTATGAAGATGCAACAAGAAGCTATGGAGTCATTTAGTATCTATTAATTTTTTACTACGAAACAGATTAAATTTATTTATAACATTAAAAAAAGCAAAATTATGAAAACCGTAAAATTATTTTTAACCTCAATTGTATTAAGTGTATTTTTATCATCTTGTGGTGGAATCGATTCTAAAATTGATGCATATGAAGAAGCTTGTAAAGATAAAGATATAGTTGAAATGGCAAAAATTGCAAATGATTTGCTTAAAATGGAAGCAGATATGACACAAGAACAAAAACTACGTTATGCAAATATTGCAGTGAACTGTAACTAGGCTTTATAAATAATTATTAAATAAAATACGTTTATGAAAAAGATAAAAATATTTTTAAGTGCAGTTGTTTTAGCTTTAACATTTACTGCTTGTAGTGTTTCAGACTCTAAAACTATTGAATCAACAGAAACCGCTTTTGAGGGAACTGGTTACTTTACAGATTTTGACAAATATATTGCTCTTGGAGAAAAAGCAGAGCTAAGCTATGAGTCTATAGAAAAAAACGGTGACAAACATACAATTTTATTTTCTTTAGAGGTCGAATTAAAACGCACAGGAAATCCAGTTAGTATTGTAGATGGCGTGAGTTTACAAGGACATACTTTTAAGAATTCACCATTGGAAGTAAAAGTGTATGATGGTGACGATAACTCAGACACTAAGGTGTATTTAGATTTAGATTCGCCAGAAGATCATGCTAAATTGCTAAAAGTGATGACAGGAGAATCAGATTCGGAAATAGTAAAATTTGTAGAAGACTACAAGATTTCATCTGATGAATTAGAAGAATTAGAAAACAGATTTGAAAAATTAATCACTTATAGACCATATCATACTCGCTTCTAATGATGTGTTCAAAAGAAAAAAATAATTATGAAACGTATATCTATTTTATTGTACTCTGTACTGCTATTGGTAGTAACAAGTTGTAGCCCTACAAAAGAAGAAATTAATGCTTCTGCAAGAAACACTGTTAATGATTTTTTCTCTGCAATATCTTTTGAGGATATGGATAAGATCAATAGATTGTATCCTAATTTTGAGAAGATAAATACGGAACTAAATAAAATAACTTTTGAAAAATGTGAGATTGGTGAGATTAAGTCTAATATGGATGAAGAAAATACATACTCTGTATTAGCTAGAGTTTCGCCAAATAAAAAAGCAGATTTTAAAGTAGTGTCATTTACGTTGAAACCGACTGTGTTTAAGAAAGGTGAGGTTGTTTTTCAAATTGAAAATACGAAAGGCTTGAGTAAATGGAAAAACAATGATATTGCTTTAGCGTTAGGTTGTTGGAATGAAAAAGATAACTTAACAGACGTAGAGTACTACGAACGTTTCTTAATAGCAGATTCAATTGCTGCGATAGGGGCAAAAAAGGTAATGAAGGAGGTAGCAGATAAGCTAATAATCAAATTCCTTTCATTTCCACCATATAGAATTGCAAATACCTCAAAATATAGTTTCACAAACGCTACAGTGCTGTTCTCTTTCAAAGGACAAGTTAATCAATTTGGTTGCCGCGGTCCGGTAAAAACTTTTAATGAACGCATTAAAAACGTTAGTCTTAAACGTAATGGTGGTAATGATTACTTCATGTCTCAAACTGGTGATGCCTATTGTATGGATAATATAATAAGTAAAGAAGTGATAATACCTATGGAACAGGCAAAAAAACTGTATGCAAAAACAGCAACTGGCAATGAATATGCTGAATGTATGAGTCAGAATTCAAGTAAATAAAAATTTATTGTGGAGGAAACCGAAAATCCCCAAAAGAGTAGGTATTTTTTTTATGATTAATTATGGAAAATAAAGTTAAATCTGTCTTTGAATTATTGTAATAATTTTTAAATAAATACATCCCATTGTTACCTTGCTCTTATAAACAACTGTTTGATTTTAGTTGCCCTTTTTGTGGATTTCAACGTTCTATGTTACTATTATTGGAAGGTAATATATGGGATAGTATTTATCAGTTCCCTATTTGGCCAATAATATTATTATACTTTGTATGCTTTGTCTTTATGGTAATATTACTCCTTGCTCCACTGTATGATTTCTTGATAGATGGGGTCTAACTCTTCTACAGGTAGGTTTAGTAGGGTAGGGAGACCTTTAGTGCAAAGGTAAATCTTTTACATTTACAATCTATAAAAAGAGTCAAAAAGGGCAGGCGGGTGTTTAAATAATTTTTAAACTATTTGGTATCATCTTCACAGAGAATGAGTTGCTGTTGGTGTTAATTGGCTCGCCGTCGATGTGAAGGTAAGCTTCGGTCACTGAGCCTGTCGAAGTGCCCGAAGGATTTTCATTGCAAATTGGGACTTCAAGTATACAGTCGCCGCAATCAAAGGTTTCTACAAACTTGTTTTTGTGCATTTTTTTGAAGAACAAACTATATGCCATGTATGGTATGTTGTACCATTTGAATGGTTTAATAATGGTAACAGTAAAAAGACCATCCATTAGGTTGGCGTGTGGGGCAATATAGGCGTTGTTGCCAAATTGTTTGTTATTGGCAATGTTTAGAACAAAAGCCTCATGTGTAGTGTCTCCGTTTTCGGTGTGTAAGGTATAAGTTTGTGGTTTGTAATTGATATATGCCTTTAGGCTCAGTTTTATGTAGGTAAGAAAACCACGCACCTTAGTTTGGGCAAACAAGTGACCAATAAGCGCATCAAAACCGCTACCGCAGGTGCAGAAAAATTTTCTACCCAACACCTCGCCGCAGTCTATGCGATATGATTTGTTTTCTTTAATGCGTTCGATAATCTTTTTTGTAGAAAGTCCAAACATGCCCAAATCGCGCGCCAATCCATTCCCACTGCCAGTGCCCACTATGATTAGAGCAGTCTCTGTGCCAACTAGTGCTGACGCAATCTCGTTTACCGTGCCATCGCCACCCACTGCCACTACTATTTCTACTCCGTCGTTTACAGCTTGTCTTGCAAGCTCGGTAGCATGTCCAGCACGTTCGGTCTTAATGCTTTTTATATTAAACTCTTCTTCAAGTGCTAAAACCACTTTCTTTGCTCTTTTTCTAGCTGCGTCTGTACCAGAAATAGGATTTACAATAATAGAGATCTTCATTTTTTTGACTAATTAATGCGTAAAGGTACAAGTTTTTTTTGATTAAACTTTATTCAAAGAATAAAGAAAAACTCTATATTTGCAGACCTATTAAATTTCTATAAAGAAACCACTTATATATGCTCTTTAATTCATTTGAATTCCTCATATTCCTACCCATAGTATTTATTTTGTACTGGTGGTTGTTTGGCTATGCAATGAAAAATAGCAGGCATCAATTACTGTTTCAGAATATACTAGTGGTAGTGTCTAGTTATATTTTCTATGGTTGGTGGGATTGGCGTTTTTTAGTCCTTATTGCATTTACATCTCTGTGTTCATTTTTTAGTGGAATAGCGATAGATAAATCATCTTCCAGTGCAGGCAAAAAGACGTGGATGATATTAAACGTAGTTATAAATCTCCTTATTTTAGGCGTATATAAATACTACGATTTCTTTGTATCTTCATTGGCTAATGCCTTTAATATCAATCCAGAAACACATTTATTGCACTTGGTGTTGCCTGTCGGTATAAGTTTTTATACGTTTCAAGCATTATCATATAGTATAGATGTTTATAGAAAGAAACTGGATGCCACTAGAGATATAGTGTCGTTTTTTGCATTCCTTAGTTTCTTTCCACAACTTGTGGCAGGGCCAATAGAAAGGGCAACAAATCTTCTGCCTCAATTCCTAAAAAAACGTAGTTTTGATTATACAAAAGCTGTAGATGGCCTACGTCAAATGCTATGGGGTATGTTCAAAAAAGTAGTGGTGGCTGACAATTGTGCTGTGTTTGTAGATACAGTTTTTGGAAATATAGATAATCATAATGCCTCTACATTGGCTGTTGCTGCAGTGCTGTTTTCTTTTCAAATTTATTGTGATTTCTCTGGCTATTCAGATATAGCCATTGGTTTAGGTAAACTATTTGGCATAGAACTTATGCGCAACTTCAACGTGCCATATTTTTCTAGAGATATAGCAGAGTTTTGGAGACGATGGCATATTTCGCTTACAACATGGTTCCGTGATTATGTTTATATTCCATTAGGGGGCTCTCGCCCAACAAATTCGCAAGGAATGGCGCTTGAGGGAATATCGAAGAAGACAGTAATTGTTCGCAATACATTTGTTATTTTCCTATTGTCTGGTTTTTGGCATGGAGCCAATTGGACCTTTCTTTTGTGGGGATTTTTTCATGCGGTATTGTTTATGCCACTAATTTTACTTGAAAAAAATAGAAAATACACAGATGTAGTGGCAAATGGAAGATATTTACCTTCGGTAAAAGAGTTTTCGCAGATTATATTCACATTTATACTTGCCACATTGGGTTGGATTATCTTCCGTGCAGACAATATAGATGTGGTAATGAGTTATTTTTCAAGATTGTTTGACCCTACTTTGTGGGGAATGCCATATTTAACCAATAAAGTGTTTACCTTCTTGCCGTTAACTATAATGATATTTATGGAGTGGGTGCACAGAAGTAATTCTCACGGCTTATCACTAGAAATGGTGAATAATAAATTTGTAAGATATATGATATATTTTGCACTTGCTCTACTTATTGTAATAAATATGGGCCCAGAACAAAACTTTATTTATTTCCAGTTTTGATATGAAGAACTTTATTATAAAGCTAACACTAACATTTATATTGCCTTTGATTCTATTGCTGTGCGCGTTGGAGTGGGCATTGCGTAGCATTCCAAATGATTATGCATTCAAGGATGAAATGCTATCTGAGAAGTGCGCCGAGGTGCAGTTGCTTTCGTTTGGTTCTTCTCATGGGCATTATGGTATTAGGCCAGATTGTTTTAATATGCCTGCATTTAATATGGCAATGCCATCGCAAAGTATAAAATATGACCATTTCTTGTTTTATAAATACATAGAAAAGTGTCCTAAATTATCTTATGTAATATTGCCAGTTTCTTATTTCTCTTTGGTAAGTGAATTGGAAGATGGGGCAGGTTGGGCTCATGCAAAAGGGTATACTATTTACATGGGTTATGAGGGGAATAAATATAGTCCGATTTATAATTTGGAATTGATAAATAAAGAGAAATATTTGGGTTTGATGAAGTGTGTTGGCAAGCCTCTTACATTTGTTACTTGTGATTCTTTAGGTTGGGGAAATAAGAGAGAGTGGGGAAATCAAAAACCAAATTGCACTGGTTTAGCTTATAATACTGTTCAATATCATAGTGAAAATATAGGTGCTTCTATCGAGGCTAATGTTGGGCGTTTGACCGATATAATAAAAACTTGCGCAGAGCGTGATATAAAAGTAATTTTGCTTACAACTCCTACCCATGAGAGCTATTATAGCTTGCTAGATAGTACTCACTTGGAACTAACTGTGCAGACTTGTGAAAAATTGGCAGCAGAATTCGCCAATACTACATACTTAAATCTATTAAAAGATACTTCTTTTGTAGAAGAAGATTTCTACGACCCCGACCACTTAAATACTATTGGGGCGACAAAACTAACCCAAAAACTTAATGATGTTATTGTTCAGTGAGGAGGAGTTAGGAAGTGTGTTCTATAAAAAAAGGATAGGGGTCCTGGGTTCGAAAATGTACATAAAAAAAGAAGTCCTCAATTTCTTGAAGACTTCTCTTGTGATCCGCCTGGGGCTCGAACCCAGGACCCCAACATTAAAAGTGTTGTGCTCTACCAGCTGAGCTAGCGAATCTCCGCTATTTGCTGTGAGGTTTCCCTCAATTGCGATGCAAAGGTAGTAACTATTTTTGAACTGTGCAAGTTTTAGTAAAACTTTTTTCAAAAATAATACAATTTTTATAAAAAAAGAGCCCTAAATATGAATTTAGGACTCTTATATTGTAATTCTCAAGGCTATTTCATTGGTTGAGTAAATTTCTTTTCGCCTTTTTCGCGAGCTTTGTGCATGTTTTTGAAAAGTTCGCCTTTAAATTTCTTGCAAGCAGATTTTACTTGAATAAGTTTTTGAGCAGGAATTTCTTTTAAAAATAGCTCTAGGTATTCTTTTTCTAGAGTTTCAAGAGCAATTTTTTTATCTGCAATTTCAAACATTACTTTTTCTGCTTCTGCATCTGTAGTAATTTCTTGGATAGATTTTTCAAGATTTCTAATTTCTCTTCTTAATACTCTGTGTTTTTCATCAAACTCTTTGCTAATTCTAGAATATGCTTCTAATTCTGCTTCTGTTAAGATTTCTTCGTTTGCAATATATTGGATTTCTAGTTGAGTGAAATCAATTTTTTTAGGAGCTTCTTCTTGAGCAAATACGCCAAGAGAGAAAACTAGGCTTATAATAAATAATGTAACTTTTTTCATAACTATCTGTTTTTTAGTTGTTGTCGGTTAATAAATAATACATGTCTTCGGCTTCATATTCATCAAGAAGATATTGGTAGTCATCTTCTGTAAATTCTATTTCAGCCATCATCATTTGTTCGTTTTGAGCGCGCTCAATAATTGGTTGAACAGCCAAATAACTTGTTCCTGAAAGGATAGCTACCACAGCAGCAACTTTCATAAGAGGTTTAAATCTATCTACTAAGCTAAAAGATTTGCCTGCAGGTTTTGCCTCTGCTTCAACCATTGGTTTGGTCTCGGTTGTAGCAGCAGGTGCTTCGGCTACAGATTCCATTCCTTCTGGTAGTGGCATAGAATCTAATATCTTATCCATGTTGTTTGCAAAGTCCTCAAAGTAGTTTTCTGGCACTTTGTATGGATTTTTATTGCCTATTTTTTCTAATATGTTGTTTTCTGTTTTCATATTCGCTTATTTTTGCCTAAATTTGACGTGTAATTAAACTATAAGTTTAACGTATTGACAGAATATATTTCTCCACCTTCTTAACAGCTAGGTGATAAGACGTTTTGAGAGCACTTTCCGATGTGCCTAAAATCTCGGACATTTCGGCATACGGCATTTCGTCAAAGTATCGCATATTAAACACAAGTCGCTGTTTTTCAGGTAGTGTAGCAATGGCTTTTTGTAAAAGTTTTTCTAGCTCATCACCTTCAAAAAGTGGGTCGTTGTTCAGGTGTGTAGATAGGTTAGTTTCAAAATCAACACTTTCGCCCGCGTGTTTAGAATAAGAGGAATTTAAGAAATCTATGGTTTCATTTGTGGCAATCCTGTAAAGCCAAGTTAAAATATTGGCATCGCCGCGATACTTTAAAATATTTTTCCACGCCTTAATAAAGGTATTTTGTAGAATATCGTTGGCGTCGTCATGCACCGAAACCATTTTTCTTATATGCCAATATAGGCATTGCTGATAAGTACGCATTATATTTGAAAACGTACTTCTACAAGTGGCAGGGTCATTTAATAACCTATGAACTTGTGCATTATCTTTAAAATCGTTTTTGCTCATAATTAGGTGCGAAATTAAAACATAAATTTTATTTAAAAAAATTTTATTGAAAAAATGAATGTATATGAAAAAAATACTGTTGAATTTGTGACAGTTGGAGTGGAATTTTGTGCATTTATCGAGAAGGCAGGTGAGAAAAGTTTTGAAACATTTGTGCCAGTATTACAGAAATTATTGCCATTTTTGTATTTGAAAGCTGCAATGGTGGAAAAACCGATAGTTTTAGGCGAGGATGAGTTGGGAACTTACGTTACAGAGGTAGATTACGAAACTATTAGGGCAACCATAGCAAATATTTTGGAAGACAAGGATGATTTTTTCAATGGTCAAGAACCAATGTCTATCTCGGAATGCGTGGCGGATGTTTATCAAGACATTAAGGATTTTATTTCAAATTACAAAACTGGAATGGAAGATGTGATGAATGATGCAATAGAAAAATGTATTGATAATTTCCAAATATATTGGGGTGGAAGACTATTAGAGGCATTAAATGCAATACACAAAATATCATATACAGAAACTGATGAGTTATGTTAAATTTTAGAGAGTCGATTACAAAGGAAGAGATAAATACTTTGCCTGTTTTGGAGTATAGTGATAAGAAAATTGTTTTAGTTGATACTCTTAACAAACTAAAAAGTGCTGTTGAAGTGTTGAAAAACGAGGAGGTGTTGGGGTTTGATACAGAAACGAAGCCTTCTTTTGAAAAAGGAAAGTCAAATAAAGTGGCACTTTTGCAATTTTCCACAGCTGATACTTGTTATTTGATAAGACTTAATGTGCTGGGAATGCAAAATTCTATTATTGAACTTTTGTCGTCTGAAAAACCACTCAAAGTGGGCCTTTCACTTAAAGATGACTACAAAATGCTTAATAGAAGAAGGAGTTTCCGTCCTGCGGGATTTCTTGATATTCAGTCAGTTATAGGCGAATTTGGCATTAAGGACATGAGTCTTCAAAAGATTTATGCCATTATGTTTAATAAGAAAATTTCTAAGTCTCAACGTTTAACAAATTGGCAAGCACCAAACCTTACTATTCCACAACAAACATACGCAGCTGTGGATGCTTGGGCTTGTATGGATATTTATAATGTGATAAAAGATGAATTATAAAAAGATATTTTTAAAGAAAGGAAAAGAGTCTTCTCTTGAACGTTTTCACCCTTGGGTGTTTTCTGGTGCGGTGGCATACGCCGACAAAAATATTGCCGAAGGCGAAATTGTTGAAGTTTATACTGCAAACAAAGAATTTATTGCAGTAGGTCACTTCCAAATTGGTAGCATTGCTGTGCGTGTGCTTAGCTTCAATCAGCAAGAAATTAATCACGATTTTTGGGTAAAACGCTTGTCGGCCGCATATCAAATGCGTAAAGATTTGGGTTTGGATTATACTCCTGAGCATTCTTCTTTCCGCCTTGTGCATGGTGAGGGCGACTTTTTGCCTGGGCTAATTGTGGATTTCTATGGTTCAACTGCCGTGATGCAAGCTCACTCTGTGGGAATGCATATGCATCGTCAGGAGATTGCGGAGGCTATCGTGGCAATTAGCGAGGGAAAGATTAAAAATGTTTATTATAAGTCTGAAACTACACTTCCTTACAAAGCCGATACTGGTGCAGAAAATGGCTATCTGATTGGTTCAGATTCTGATGCTATTGCCCTTGAAAATGGCATTAAGTTCTGCATCGACTGGGAAAGAGGTCAAAAAACAGGTTTCTTCATCGACCAACGTAGCAACCGTCAGCTTCTAGAACAATATTCTCGCGGTCGTAAGGTGCTAAATATGTTCTGCTACACAGGTGGTTTCTCATGTTACGCTATGCGTGGTGGTGCTGCTTGTGTGCATTCAGTGGATAGCTCTTCAAAGGCCATTGACCTTGTAAACAAAAATATGGAGATGAACTTCCCTGGAGATACTCGTCATGAGGCGTTCGCTCAAGATGCGTTTAAGTTCCTTGACAATATGTCTGACGATTATGATTTAATCATCCTTGACCCTCCTGCATTTGCAAAACACCGCGATGCTCTTCGCAATGCTCTTCAAGGCTATAAACGCCTAAATGCCAAGGCTTTTGAGAAAATTAAATCGGGCGGTATCTTGTTTACATTCTCTTGTTCACAAGCTGTAAACAAAGACCAATTCCGTCTTGCCGTATTCTCTGCAGCTGCCATGAGTGGCCGCAAAGTACGCATTCTTCACCAAGTAACTCAACCTGTAGACCACCCAATCAATATTTATCATCCGGAAGGGGAGTATCTTAAAGGGTTGGTGCTGTACGTCGAGTAAGTTAGGAGTTAGGAGTTAGGAGTTAGGAGTTAAATAATCTAATTATAACCATCTTATTAATTTCTTATGGAAAACAAAAGTTTAATTAAAGAAAAGAGTTTTAATTTTGCTATTAGGATTATTAAATTGTACAAATATTTAAATAGTAAAAATGAATATATAATATCTAAACAAGTATTACGTTCTGGAACTAGTATTGGTGCTAATGTTTGTGAAGCACTATGTGGTATAAGTAGAAAAGATTTTTTATCAAAAATGTATATAGCTTACAAAGAAGCTGTAGAAACAATTTATTGGATTGATATATTACATAAATCTGATTATATTAATAAGAAAGAATATACATCAATTCATAAAGAAGCAAGAGAAATATATAAAATATTAAGCAGTATAACTAAAACAACAAAAACAATTCCTAACTCCTAACTCCTAACTCCTAACTAATATGAAACGTCTATTATTTTACATATTATTTTTGATTGTTCCATTCGTTGCATATTCGCAGGTTATGACTGGCGTGGAGGTGCTGCGTCAGGGGGGATTTGAATGCCTAAAAGGCAAGCGTGTGGGGTTGATTACGAATCCTACTGGGGTGGATAGCAACTTGAAATCTACTGTGGATATACTTTTTGAGGCAGATGAGGTGAATCTTGTGGCACTTTATGGTCCAGAGCATGGGGTGAGGGGAGATATTCCTGCGGGTGAAAAGGTAGAAAATCAAGTGGATGCAAAAACTGGTTTAAAAGTGCATTCTCTGTATGGCAAAACTCGCAAACCAACGCCTGAAATGCTTAGCGGTGTGGATGTGTTAGTTTATGATATTCAAGATATTGGTTGTCGTTCCTACACTTTTATTAGCACAATGGGGTTGGTGATGCAAGCCGCTTTGGAAAATAGTATCGAAGTGGTAGTGCTAGATAGACCAAATCCGCTTGGCGGAGAAAAAGTAGAGGGTAGTGGAGTGAGCGAAGGTTATTTTTCATTTGTAAGTCAATTTGATATACCTTATATATACGGTCTCACTTGTGGTGAACTTGCTCAGTATTTGAACGAAGAAATTTGTTGTTCACTCACTGTTGTACCAATGCAAGGTTGGACTCGTGATATGAGTTTTAAGGATACAGGTCTGCCTTGGGTGCCTACCTCACCACATATTCCGTCGCCAGAGGCAGCTATTTGTTATCCTGTCACAGGTATAATTGGTGAAATGGGATTCCTTAATATAGGTGTGGGTTATACACTTCCTTTTCAACTTATGGCTGCGCCATGGGCAAATGCAGTTGCGCTTGCCGATACTTTAAATGCCAAAGAACTTCCAGGGGTGGCATTTCGTCCAATTGTTTTCAAACCTCTTTTTGGAGACATGCAAGGTAAATATGTGCAAGGTGTACAAATTCATATTACCGATTTTTATGCCGCTCGCATTTCAGAAATTCAGTTTCATGTGATAGATGCAATGAATAAACTTTATCCGGAACATAAGTTGTTTTCTGACGAAACCAAGAAACGTAACAATATGTTTGATAAGGTTTGTGGCACCGATTTTATTCGCACAGAATTTTCTAAAAACTACAATGCCTCTGATATTTTGCCTTTTTGGCGCACAGGTGAAGAGGAATTCAAACAAAAATCTTCTACGTACTATTTATACTAAGTAGCGTATAATCACTTTGTTATACACATGTAAATTGAAATGTAAATGTAACAATTATGATTTTTAGTAGTGGTTTTGCAAAAATTCACTACTAATTTTATTTGTGTATGATTCTTAGTATTTTCTTTGCGCCGTTATTTTTAATACTTAATATGAAAAAGAAATTTTTATTTTTAGTAGTAGCAGTCGTAGCAATGGTGGGCTGTAAGAGTTATTCATTTATGGAGTCAACTCCAAGTGTGGATTTAGCAAAGAAATTACCAGCAATGGAATTGAGCTTAGATGAACCAAGTTTTGCTACAGTTACTGGTTATGAAACCACAAGATCAACAAGTAACACTTATGTTGATTATTCAAGTACATTAAATTTCGGATACGGAAGTACAAGTACTTCTTCTGTATCATATGAAAGTACAGATTTACACAACGTAAAATCATTGTTCTACACCAATATGCACGACAATATTCTTAGCAAAATTGGTGAGAAGAAAGGTAAAGTAGTTTGTCGTCTTGTTACTGGTGATTCAAGAGACAACTTTGGTTTTACAATCCTTAGTGCATGTACACTATGTATTCCAAACCTTTTTGGTATGCCATTTGCTTCAAATACAACTGATATGATGGTGGAAATGGACTTTATGGATATGAATAACAATGTTGTTGCTTCATATAAATCTAAAGCACATAAAGTGAAAAAATACTACGCATTTTATTGGGGATATAAAGATGCAGAAGGTGTTGCTATTGCTGAAACATTCAAAAAATGTTTAGATGACATCAACAAACAAATCAAAGGTGACTACGAAAATCTAAACGCTATTTATAGCAAATAATTTTAATTTATAAATAAAATAATGAGAGGGGACAGTGGTTTTGTCCTCTCTTTTTTTTGTGCCTATAAAATTTTATATAATTAAAAAAAATGTTATATTTGCATTTGCAACCCTTTAGAAATCAATTACAAATCAAATATTTATGAAAAAACTCACTACACTTTTTGTATTGCTGTTTACGGCATTTAATATGCTTGCAGCAAGCCTTACGCTTTACTTCGTGGACGAAAGCGGTTGGGGCAACATTCATGCATACGCA
>JAZOMZ010000028.1:0-148296 GCA_045654205.1 Candidatus Enterocola sp.
ATCTATGAACATTATGTCTACCTTATTTTAGGTGGTTATAGCGTTGGGGTTCCACCTCTTCCCATTCCGAACAGAGAAGTTAAGCCCAATTGCGCCGATGGTACTGCATATTGTGGGAGAGTAGGTAGCTGCCGTTTTTCAGAGAAGCTTGCAACAAACAGTTGCAGGCTTCTTTTTTTTGTACAGGCTTCTTTTTTTATTTTAAATTTGTAAGCATTTTTTGTACCTTATTGATTTTTACATAGATATTTAGTATCTTTGCACTGAATAAATTCAGTGCGACATTTGTCGCGACTCGGCAAAACTTAAGTAAACTTAGTTCTGCTCTCGCTGCTCCAAATGTTGTGTCCTATATATTAAGAATATGGAATTTAAAAGAATTTTATTAAAACTTAGTGGTGAGTCTTTGATGGGCGAACAAGGTTATGGAATTGATTCTAATCGCCTACAAGACTATGCTGTTCAAATTAAGGAAGCTTCTGAAATGGGAGTTCAAGTAGCTATCGTTATAGGTGGTGGAAATATTTTCCGTGGTCTTAGCGGTGCGTCTAAAGGATTTGATAGAGTGAAAGGAGACCAAATGGGTATGCTTGCCACTGTGATTAATTCTCTTGCATTGAGTTCTGCTCTTACTGCTTTAGGTGTGAAGAATAAAGTTCTTACTGCTATTAGAATGGAACCTATTGGTGAATATTATAGCAGTGATAAGGCTATTCAATGTTTGGAGGAAGGTAAGGTGGTAATTCTTTCTGCTGGTACAGGAAATCCATTCTTTACTACAGATACTGGTTCTTCTCTTCGTGGTATAGAACTTAAAGCGGATGTGATGCTAAAAGGTACTCGTGTGGATGGTATTTATACTGCAGATCCAGAGAAAGATCCTACTGCAACAAAATTTGATGAAATTTCTTTTGATGATATTTACAATAAAGGATTAAAAGTAATGGACCTTACTGCTACAACTATGTGTAAGGAAAATAAACTTCCTATTTATGTATTTAATATGGATGTTTATGGCAACCTTAAAAAAGTGCTTAGTGGTGAAAAAATAGGTACATTAGTTACATTATAAATTAATTTAAATTATGATAGACGTAAAACAAAATCTTGCTGATGCTTCTGATAAAATGGAAGCTGCAGTTTTATTCTTAGATGATTCTTTGGCTCGTATTCGTGCTGGCAAAGCTAATGTGCATATATTAGATGCTGTGCGTGTGGAATATTATGGTGCTATGACTCCACTTTCTGGTGTGGCTTCTGTTACAACTCCTGATGCTCGTACTATTGCTATTCAACCATGGGAAAAAGGTATGATTCGCGAAATTGAACGTGCTATTATGGCGTCAGAAGTTGGTATTACTCCAGAAAACAATGGTGAAATTATTCGTCTTTGCATTCCTCCTCTTACAGAGGACCGTCGTAAAGCATTGGTAAAACAAGCTAAACAAGAAGGTGAAGATGCTAAAATTAGTGTTCGTAATGCTCGTCGTGATGCTATCGACCAACTAAAGAAAGCTATTAAAGATGGTCTGCCAGAAGATGCTGAAAAAGATGCAGAGGCAAACGTACAAAAGGCTCACGATAAGTTTATTAAGGAAATAGACGAAAAAGTAGCTTTAAAAGAAAAAGAAATTATGACCGTCTAAATGAAGAATAGATTAATATACTTAATATTATTCTTTCTAACAACGCTATCTGTATTTGCAAAGGAGAATACGGATAGCGTTTCTTCGCATTATGCTGTGCCAAGAAGTTGGTTTCTGGTGCCTGCTGGTTTTTATCAAGAAGAAACTAGCTTGGGACTTGGTCTTAATGGTGGATATTACTTTAAATCTAACTCTTTGGATAGGATTAGTAGTATCTCTGGTAGTGCGTTTTATACATTACTGAATCAAGTAAAAATAAACCTAAATGCTCGTTCTTATTTGGCAGATGATAAGGTGGCTTTGTTTGGTAATCTTCAATTGCGTCATTATGTGGAGCATTATTATGGTATTTCTAATGATATTAATGCTTTAGTAGGTGTGGATGAGGGTAATGCTAACATATATACTTCTCAGAGTTTTGATGTGAATATTCAGCCGTTTTATAATTTTACTCGTAATATTTCGGCTGGTATATATTTTAGAGCACGTGGGGAGAGAATGGTGAAGTATAATGAGGCTTTGCAAGGTAATGTAGAGGAATATAAAAAGATATACGGCGATGCAGGTTGGGAAGATTATTTTATGTGGGGTATTGGTGCTCAGTTTATGTATGACACTAGGGATAATATGTTTTATCCACAAAAGTTTAGTAATTTCTTGAAACTAAATGTTACTACATACAACAAGGCTTTGGGTAGTAGTTTTAGTTATACAGGGATAGATTTAGATTTTAGACAGTATATTCCAACATGGTTGGGACAAGTGTTGGCTTGGCAGGTGAAGTTTGAAACAGCGTTAGGTAGCGAAATTCCGTTCCAAATGTTGCCTACTGTGGGTGGTAGTGATAATATTAGAGGTATAAGGGAAAGAAAGTATATCGATAACTCAATGTTTGAGGTGCAAGTGGAATATCGTATTCCAATTTGGTGGAGATTGAAGGCGGCAGTGTTCTGCTCTGTGGGGGATGTGTTTGATATTTACAATCCAAGCATAGTGAAACCAAAGATTGGTTATGGTGCAGGTATAAGATGTAGAATAAATGATGCGAGAGTAAACTTAAGGGTGGATTTCGCAGGAAACAATTATGGTGAATTTAAGTTTTATATAACAGCAACGGAGGCTTTTTAAATGATGTCTAGAGGCTTGGTTATAAAGAATACAGGAAGTTTGTTTTTGGTTCAGTTAGAAGATGGTTCTGTGGTTGAAACGAACTTGCGTGGACGTTTTCGCTTGAAAGGAATACGTTCTACAAATCCTGTGGTGGTGGGTGATATGGTGCAGGTAGATGGTGAGAGTATTGTGGATATAGAACCAAGGAAAAATTACATTATAAGAAAATCTTCAAATCTTTCAAAAGAGTCTCATATTTTGGCATCAAATATAGACCAAGTGTTTTTGGTTGTTACAATAAAAAAACCTGAAACTCCTTTTGAATTTATCGATAGATTTCTTCTTACTGCAAATGCTTATCATATCCCTGTGGTGATAGTTTTAAATAAGGTGGACATTCTTGACGAGGATGAAATGGAACTTGCAGGGGCAATCAAAGAGCTTTATGAGACAAATTTGGGTTATAAAGTGGTATTTTCTTCTACTGTAACAGGTGAAGGAGTGCAAGAAGTGAGGGCACTGCTTCATGGTAAACTAAGTTTATTTTCTGGAAACTCTGGTGTAGGTAAGTCGTCGCTACTGAATATGCTAGAGCCTTCGTTGAGTTTGAAGGTGGGCGATGTGTCACGTCAGCATCAAACTGGTATGCACACAACTACTTATTCTGAGGTGTTTGATATTGCTGGTGGTAAGGTGATTGATTCTCCAGGTATTAAGGGTTTTGGTATTATTGATATGGAGGCAGCAGAGATAAGCAAGTTTTTCCCAGATATAGCTAGATATGCTTTGGAATGTAGATTTGATGATTGTAAACATATAAATGAACCAAGTTGTGCTGTGTTAAAGGCTCTTGAAGAACAAAAAATAGCGCAGTCTCGTTATAATAGTTATAAGAGTATATTGTTGGACTTGGACGAAAAGAAATATAGGTAATGAAGTTTTCTGTTTACGATAAGAAAGATACACTTAAATATATTTTGGTGACAGTGGCAATAGTGATTGCTGTGAGTTTCTATGCATTGTCGAATAAATTGGTGTCTGTATTGGAGGAAGAGGAAAAGTCTAAAGTAGAGCTTTGGGCAGAGGCAACTCGTGAGGTATCTGTGGCAAATATAAATGATGATATTTCTTTCTTGAGAAGAGTGATAGGGGCAAATACTACAATCCCTGTGATGTTGACAGATTCTTCATTTAATGTTATAAGTTATAGAAACTTACCAGATGAAAGTGTTACTGATGAAGGACTCAAGGAAATGGCTATAGATTTTGCATCAAAGTATGAGCCTATAGTGATAGAATTGCCTTCTGAAACAATACAATATATTTGTTATGATGATTCTACTGCACTTAAGATGTTGAAATCAATTCCACAAGTGATATTGGCAGTGGTAGTGGTGTTTTTGTTGTGTGTGGTGGTGTTGATACTAACAATTAAACAGTCTGAGCAAAATAGGCTTTGGGTAGGATTGTTTAAGGAAACAGCTCATCAGCTGGGTACTCCAATTTCTTCTCTTTTGGCGTGGTCTGAAGTGCTTAAGATGAAGTATCCAGATGATGAACTTATTCCAGAACTGGATAAAGATATTACAAGACTTAAGACTATAGTGGAACGTTTTTCTCAGATAGGTTCAAAAGCGGAAATGGAGGTAGCGAATGTGTCCGAAGTGATTTCTGAGGTACTTAATTATATGAGGAATAGAATATCAACACAGGTGACAATAAAGTCTGAATTGCCTAATGAGGCTTTTGTTATGCTAAATATTCCTCTGTTTGAGTGGGTAATAGAGAATTTGTGTAAAAATGCAGTCGATGCCATGGATGGTCGTGGAACTCTTATTATTGAAATGAGTGAAACTCCTAGTGCTGTGGTGGTGGATGTGACTGATACTGGTAAAGGTATTTCTAAATCTAATATCTCTAAGGTATTCAATATGGGATTTACAACCAAGAAAAGAGGTTGGGGTTTGGGATTATCTCTGTCTAGGAGAATTATTAGGGAATATCATGGTGGAAAGATATATGTGAAACATTCTCAGATAGATAAAGGAACAACTTTTTCTATAGAATTGAAGAAAAAATAAAAAAAAGATATAAAAAATTACTCTAATTAATTAAAAATCACTATCTTTGTACCCACTTTTCAAAAATAGTGAATATATGAGTCTAGAAGGCAAATTTATAATTCCGTTAAAAGAACTTGAAGATCAAGTTACAGATTATGAATTTCATTTAGATGAAGAGTTCTTTAAAAGTATTGACCAAGAGGAGATTATCTCAGGAGATTTGGATGCGTATGTGTCTGTAAAAAAGACAATTGACGCATTTGAAATAGATTTGGAGATAGATGGAGAGATAGTGGTAACTTGTCAAAGATGCTTGGATGATTTGACATTGCCTATCTACACAGAAGAACATCTGGTAGTAAGATTTGGTGATGATAAGACTGCAGAAACTGATGAGTTGGTAATAATACCAGAAGAAGAGGGGGTGATTGATATTGCTTGGTACTTGTATGAATTTATTGGACTAAATATTCCTATTCAACCTGTTCATGAAGAAGGTGAGTGTAATGAGCAGATGGAAGAACTTTTACAGAAGTATTCTCCAAATAGGGAAAAAGAAGAAATAGATCCTCGATGGGAGGGTTTGAAGAATTTGATAAATAATAATAACTAAAAAATAAAAAGAGATGGCACATCCTAAACGAAGACAATCAAAAACCAGAACAGCTAAACGTAGAACACATGACGTAGCTGTTGCTCCTACTTTAGTAGCTTGCTCTAACTGTGGCGCTTTAAACATCGCTCACACAGTATGTTGCGAATGTGGTTATTACAGAGGTAAATTAGCAGCTGAACAAACTGTTAATGCTTAAGATGATATAATGATTATCTTAAAATAAAGTTCCAACTTTTGTTGGAACTTTATTTTTTTTTATATACCTTTGCTTCGGTTATGAAAAACGTGGTTAACAATATGCAATGGTGGTGGCGCCTTAATTAATTTAGGGTGGATGCTTCTTATTGTATAGTGATATATAACCGTAGGAAATCCACCTACGGTTTTTTTAATATGTAAACAATAAAATCAGTTAATATGAAAACAACTAAAAAAATCGTATTGCCAGAGAACGAGATGCCTACATCTTGGTATAATATTGTGGCAGATATGAAAACAAAACCAATGCCTTATCTAAATCCTAAGACTAAGAAGATTCTTACTGAGGAGGATTTGGAACCTATCTTTGCTAAGGAGTTGATAAAACAAGAATTCTCTACTGAGCGTTGGATAGAAATTCCAGACGAAGTGCGCGATTTGTATCGTATCTATCGTCCTACTCCACTAGTAAGAGCCTCTGGACTAGAAAAGGCACTAGATACTCCTGCTAAGATTTATTTCAAAAATGAGAGTGTATCTCCTGTAGGTTCTCACAAATTGAACTCTGCTATTCCTCAGGCTTATTATAATAAAATAGAGGGTATTAAGCATTTGACAACTGAAACAGGTGCAGGTCAATGGGGTAGTTCACTTAGTATTGCTTGTAAACACTTTGGTTTAGACTTACGTGTGTTTATGGTAAGATGTTCATATGAACAAAAACCTTATCGTAAGGCTGTAATGAATACATATGGTGCTAAAGTGTATGCTTCTCCTAGTGATGTAACAGAAATAGGTAGAAAAATGCGTGAAGAGTTTCCTGGTACTGCAGGTAGCTTAGGCATGGCTATCTCTGAGGCTGTGGAAGAGGCTCTTAAAGATGAATATACACACTATAGTTTGGGTAGCGTGCTACATCAAGTGGCTATTCACCAATCTATTTCTGGTCTTGAGGCAGAAAAGCAAATGGAGATAGCTGGCGACTATCCTGATATGGTAATTGCTTGCTTTGGTGGTGGTTCAAACTTCTGTGGTATTACATTCCCATTCCTTCGTCATAAACTTACCGATGGTAAGGATATTAGACTAATTGCAGCTGAACCTGCTTCTTGTCCTAAACTTACTCGTGGTCAGTTTACATACGATTATGGTGATACAGAAGGTTATACTCCACTTATTCCTATGTACACTCTAGGTCACGACTTTGAACCTGCTAGTATTCACGCTGGTGGTTTGAGATATCATGGTGCTGGAAATGTGGTGAGCCAACTTAAGAAAGATGGTTACATTGAGGCTCAAGATATTCATCAAGATGAAACATTCAAGGCTGGTATCTTGTTTGCGCAAGCAGAAGGTATAATTCCTGCTCCAGAAAGTACACACGCTATTGCGGTGGCTATTCGTGAGGCATTGAAGGCGAAAGAGGCTGGTGAAGAGAAAGTGATTTTATTCCAGCTTTCTGGTCACGGTCTTATCGATATGATGTCTTATGAAAAATATTTACATGGAGGTTTAACAAATTATGACGTACCTCAAGAATTGATAGATAAAAGCATAGCTAAAATACAAGACTTACAGCCTTAATATTCTGTACGTCTTCTTTTAGAAGCCTTAGAATTGGTAACTGCCTCTTCTAGGGCTTTTTTGTTTTTGTAGTTGTAGATGTCGTATTGGTCCTTTGGACGCATATATTCGTAGTCTGCAAAGCCGTCTAGTTTAGTTACTTTTGGTTGACCTATTTTGTCTGGGGTATACATAACACCATTTGAACTAGGTGTCATAACAATCTTTTTTATTTGATTTTTCTCTCCAAAATATAGGTGTAGTTCACTACTTTCTGCTCTGTTTATGCCCACGTATTCTGTAGGAGCATCTTTGTCTTCGTTGTCTTCTTCTACAAAATATACAGATAGTGCGTTGCCGCTTACATCTGCTTTGGTTATCTTTCCGTTTGTGAGATGCGCTGTGATATGTTTACCTGATACTTGGTTGATGGCAAGTGTGTCTTCTTTTGAGTATATAAATGCGCTACCAATGATTTCAACTTTATCAATAGTTTCGTTTTTGCTATATATCTTTATAGATTCTCCTGTTATTTGATTGTTTTCGTTCCATAATATAGGTGCTCCAAACATTTGAGCTGTGGAGTCTTTTGAATTATAGAATAATGAGTCGCAAAGTGATTGGAAATCTACATGCCATGATTGTACGTTGTAGTATGCTTTTACGTGTGTATTATCTTCATTAGACGCATCGTAGAAGATTGTGTCTGAAGTAATAAACATGCTATCTACATCTGAGAAATCTATTATAGTGGCTTTATCTACCATAAAACCTTTGTTGGTTTTCTCATTGTATATACCATATCCGCCGTTAAGGAGTAGGGCTTGTGCAGAGTCTCTTAGTACTACATTTTTAAAACCTTCTGCTTCTCCTGTTCTTTGATTATAAAATAGGGTATCTGCAGATAATCTGCGGCCTTCTAAGTCTCTGATGTGTGAGTTGTCTATAAGCTTTGCATTGTCTTTTATGGTATTGTACCAACCATATTCTGAGTAGATGCGTGTGCTGTCTTGTATAATGTCTGATGGTCCTAATATATAGGCAACTTTACCTACAGTTTCGTATTTTAGTGTGTCTGAAAATAGGTCAAAATCTTTGTTGTTTAATACTACATTGTTTTGGAATACAGCAATGTCTTGGTCTGGGTAATATTTGCCATTTATAGAGGTTAAAACATTTGTAGAATCTACTATCTTACCTCCAAGGAAATAATAACCTACATTTGATTTGCGGTCGTAGTTGAGAGAGTCTGTGTATAATGTAAGCTCTTTGTTTTCCATTCTTACATTATTTCGTAGGCGGGCAATTTTGGTATCTCCATTGTAATAAAGATGGTCTGCATATACTGTAAGACTGTCGCCTTGGACCATCTTTATGTTGCCATGTGCATTGATATTGTTTGTTTTATTGTAGAAGAATGCCTTGTCGCAGTACATTAAGGCGTCGTCGTGTCTGAAAACTACGTTGCCATTTAGAATTTGGCAATCTGGATAGTTTTCTTCGTCAAACTCTAGGGTTTCTGAATGTTCCAAATAGATAAGAGTCTTCCCGGCATAAGAAAACAAAAATGATGCAAGGATAAATGTAAGTAATATGTAAAGTCTCTTTTGCATATTATTTTATCCAACCTGGATAGTGGAATTCGCAGTTTCTATATTCTGGCGCGATATGAATAAATGTTTCTTGTTGTTTTTCTTTTATCCAGTTTTCTATTAATTCTTGATTTTTGTAGGCGGTTACCATGTCTTTTAATGCTTGGTAGTCGTCTTGTGGATTTGCTTTGTGTGCTTTGATTCTAGATTTCAAGCGAACAATACAAATCATTTCTTTTCCGCTCTCGTTTTTGTATATAAATGGAGCTGAAATTTCTCCTTCTTTCATTGTGTATACTACTTTGGCAATGTCTGAAGGTAGTTCTTGTAATTGGAATTTTGTGGTTCCGTTTTGTGGGTTTATCATTATACCCTCATTTTGTTTGGTGTTTTCGTCTTCTGAAAAATCTGTAACGGCTTGGCCAAATGAGGTTTCGTTATTTCTAATAGATATGGCAATGCTATCAAGTTTGTTTGAAGCATCTTCTTTTTCTTTTAATCCAACTTTTGGGATAAGAAGTATATGACGGCAGTTGACTTGGTCATTTTTTCTTTCAATTAATTGGATAATGTGGTAACCAAATTCTGTTTTAACGATGCGTGATACTTTGGTTTTGTCATAAAGTGAGAATGCCATATTGGCAAATTCAGGTACAAGTTTACCTTTGGTCATAAAACCTAATTCGCCACCTTGTAGAGCAGAACCTCTGTCTTCTGAGTAAAGGATGGCAAGGGTAGAGAACTGATATGCGCCAGATTCTATTTTTTCTCTAAAGTCTCTTAATTGGCTTTTTACCCTTTCTTCTTCTACTGCTGTGATTTCTGGATAAAGCCCTATGATTTGTACTTCTACTGTTTCTGGGATGTTTGGAATACTGTCTTTAGGCAATTTCTCATAGAAACGGTTAACGTCTTGTGGAGTGATTCTTACGTTAGATACAATCTGCTGTTGCATTTGTTGCATAAGAAGCTGGTCTCTAACATTGTTAGCCATTTCTTCTTTAATTTTACTCATAGGTTTGTTGAAGTATTCTTCAATCTTTTCTTTTGAACCTATTTGAGAGATGAAATATTTAATTCTGCCGTCTACTTGTTGTTCTACAGATGCATCACTCACTGTTAAACTATCAAGTTTTGCTCCTGCAATAAATAATTTTTGTAAGGCAATTTGTTCAGGGATAGTACAATATGGGTCTCCTTCTATTGGTACTTTTTCGTATTTTCTACGTTGGATTTCGTTCTCTATATCTGAATAAAGAATAGGTTCATCACCAACAACCCAAACCACTTGGTCTATTACTTTGTAGTTTTGGGCATATGTATTGGCACATGCCAATAATACTAAAAATATAGTTAGGAGTTTACGCATATTATTCTTCGTTTTCGTAGAAGTGGACAATGCCATTTTTTATGGCTTCATTATATAGTTCTTGTCTAAGGTCTGTGATGAACTGAATTTTTTCTTTATTTAGTAGAATATTATATAGTTCATCTTTGATTAGTTCGTATGGAGAAGGTTCTCCTGCTTTACAAAGACCTGTGACTTTAAGATAATAGTTATTTTCTTCAGATTGTTGTATTATAGTACCTCTGCTTAATGCTGGGTCTGTTGACTCTATTTTGTTTGGCAGATTTTCTATAAGTTTTGAATATGGTACCCAATTATCTATGCAGAAATCGTATTTAAGTGCATTGGCTGTGCAGTAGCGCATGATTGATTCTAGGTTTTCATCGTTGATTTCTGAAAGCATAGTTGAAAGCGAATCTTGTCCTTGCGCTGCAGCATGAACTTGAATGAAAATTCCTTTTATAAGTGGGCTTTCCAAACGGAATGATTCTTTTCTTTGTTGATATAGTGAAAGTAGAGAATCTTCTGGAATTTGTTTTAGTTTCTCAAGGATTAATTGTTGTTGATATTTATTTATTATCAACTCGCGTCTGTAAATCTCTGTAAGTTCTTCTATGTCTTTTGAATTACCTACGTTTTCTTTGGCTTTTTGATACATTAGGTTGCCCATAATCCACTGCTTCTTGTAACTTTCTGCATATTTAGCACTATCTGCTACAGGAAGTCCAGCAGGAATTACTCTTTCTATTTCATCTAGGTAAAGAAAATTTCCATTCATTTCTAGCACCGCATTGCGGGTTAAGTCTCTTTGTATTTGTTGGCAAGAGACTAACGTGCATAGTGAGAATATGAAGAAAATTACTTTTTTCATTTAATAGAATCAAGAACTTTTTGGTTTATGGTAACAGTGTATTTTTCTCTAAGCTCTTTAACCCATTCTTTTTCTAGTTCGTCTTGGTATTGGCTGATTATTATACCACGAACTTTGTTGTATGGTTTGTCAAAGTTGCCTTTTTCGTAGATTTCTTTTAATTTATCTTCGTCTTTAGAAGCTTTGTCCCAAACTACATCTTTGCTGATATTGAAAAGTAAAATACCATCGCGATATTCTTGCATTAGAAGTGCAAATTCAGGATGTTTTCTCTCTAGTTGAGAGTCTTCGTACAGCATGATGTTGACGTCTATAATAGTTTTTAGTTTGTATTCGTCCCAATCTTCTATTCTTTGACCTTCTTCTCCACCAGGGTAAAGAACCATTGCTGATTCAACATCTTCTCTTGTGATAGTTACGTCTGCAAATTGTGCAATAATAGAGTCGTTGTTTATAAACTTATAGTTGTATTCTTTTTTTAGCTTGTTTATAAAGCTATCGTGTATAATCTCTGCACGTTCGTCTCTTGCTATACGAGTTTGAATTTGAGGCATCCATCTATTGTAGTCTGGTATTTCCTTTTTATCTACAAGTTTGATAATATGGAATCCGTATGGCGCTTCTACTACAGGAGATACGTCTCCAATTTCTTTAAGTGCAAATGCAGCATCTTCAAAGAGTTTCTCTATGCTTCCAGTTGTAATCCAAAATGGAATTACACCGCCTTTTTTTGTATTAGTATCTTCTGAGTGAGCTTTTACAAGATCTTCAAATTCTCCGCCATTATCTATTACGGCGCGGATTCTGTGCATTTCTTTTCTAATAGCATCTATTTGAGCAGAATCTGCACCTTCTGGTATTCTTTTGAAAATATGGGCAGCTTGAATTTCTCCTCGAGTAGGTCTAGTGTTGTGAACCTTTATTACGTGATAACCAAATCTTGTTCTAACAGGTTCGCTAATTTTGCCTTTTTTAAGTGAGAAAGCAGCTTTTTCAAAAGGATATACCATGGTCATACCTGCGGTCCAACCAAGGTATCCTTTGTTTCTAACAACAGAAGGGTCTTCTGAAACCTCTTCTGCTAATTTATTAAAGTCCATTTTTTTGGCACGTTTTTTTGCAGCAAGTGCTTTTTCATATGCCAATGTTGAGTCTTCTGGATTGGTAATTCTAAAGAGAATATGACTTACTTCTACTTCCTTAAGAAGGTTTTTGTATGCTTCTTCTTCTAGTTCTTTTCTTTTGATACTGTCATTCATGTATTTTGCAGCAATTGGACCACGATAAGAATCAAACTCTTCTTTAAAGGAAGCTGCTGTGTCATATTTTAATGCATAAGCTTCTTCTACTTTTAGTTTAAAGTTTATGAACATATCTAGATATGCCTCTGCAGAGAGGGTATCAGATTCAATATGGTTATTCTTTTTGTAGTAATATTCAAACTCTTGTTTTGAAATTTCTTTGTCATTTATTGTTAGTAAAGTTTGAGCTACAATAGATGAACAAACTATCAAACTACTTAGTATTAAAGCTAATTTTTTCATTATTCTCCTCTTGAATAGTTAGGTGCTTCTTGTGTAATTGTAACGTCGTGTGGGTGATTTTCTTTCACGCCTGCGGCTGTGATTCTGGTAAATTTAGCATTGTGAAGCATATCAATGTTTTTAGCTCCGCAATATCCCATACCAGAACGTAGACCACCAAGTAGTTGGTAAACAACTTCGTAAAGAGAACCTTTGTAAGGAACGCGTGCTGCGATACCTTCTGGCACTAGTTTCTTAACGTCGTCTTCTGCATCTTGGAAGTAGCGGTCTTTAGAACCTTTTTGCATAGCTTCTAGAGAACCCATGCCGCGATATGATTTGAATTTACGTCCGTTGTAGATGATAGTGTCGCCAGGAGATTCTTCTACACCTGCAAGTAGTGAACCAACCATGATTGAACTAGCACCTGCTGCTAGAGCTTTCACCATGTCACCTGAGTAGCGGATACCACCGTCGGCGATAACTGGAACACCAGTGCCTTCTAGTGCTTTTGATACTTCGTAGATAGCAGAAAGTTGAGGAACACCAACACCTGCGATAACACGGGTTGTACAGATAGAACCTGGTCCGATACCAACTTTAACTGCGTCTGCACCAGCTTCAACTAATGCTTTTGCAGCTTCTGGAGTAGCGATATTACCTACTACGATATCAATTTGTGGGAATCTTTTCTTAGCTTCTTTAAGTGTGTCGATAACACCTTTTGAGTGACCGTGAGCTGTGTCGATAATGATAGCATCTACACCTGCTTCAACTAGGGCTTCGATACGTAGGAAAGTGTCACCAGTTACACCTACACCAGCAGCTACGCGAAGACGACCTTTTGAGTCTTTGCAAGCCATAGGTTTGTCTTTTGCTTTAGTGATGTCTTTGTATGTAACAAGACCAACTAGTTTGCCGTCTTTGTCTACTACAGGAAGTTTTTCGATTTTATGTTTTTGAAGAATTTCTGCTGCGTCTTCTAGGTTTGTAGTTTGATGTGTTGTTACTAAGTTGTCTTTGGTCATAATTTCGTCCACAGTTTTCTTAGTATTACGTTCAAAACGTAGGTCACGGTTTGTAACAATACCTAGTAGGTAGTTGTTTTCATCAACTACAGGGATACCACCAATGTGGAATTCTTTCATAAGTGCAAGAGCGTCTGCTACAGTTTTGCCAGAAAGAATGCTCACTGGGTCGTATATCATACCGTTTTCTGCACGTTTTACTGTGTGTACTTGGCGAGCTTGTTCTGCGATAGGCATATTTTTGTGGATAACGCCGATACCACCCTCGCGGGCAATAGCAATAGCAAGCTTAGCTTCTGTAACAGTATCCATTGCTGCAGAAACGATAGGGGTTTTTAACTCGATGTTGCGTGAGAAACGTGTTGTTAATTCAACATCACGTGGCACAACTTCTGAATAGGCTGGGATTAAAAGGACGTCGTCGAAGGTAAGACCGTCCATAACGATTTTGTCTGCAATAAATGACATAGCTATAATATTAGAAATTTATTGCGTGCAAATTTAGTAAAAAAACTCGGTTTTAGGCTAATTTTATGCCTAAAAAATGTAAAATCAGCCTAATTTTTCTTACCAACTAAACTTGCTTCCGTCTAGGGATAGTTTTGTGTTTGGGAATATGGCTTTAGCCTCTTCTAAAAGTGGGTTTAGGTCGGCATATCTGGCAGAATAATGACCGATAATTAACTGTTTTACATTGGCAAGTTTTGCAATATGTGCAGCGTCGCTAGCGGTGCTATGAAGTGTGGCTTTGCAGCGGTGTCTTTCGGCCTCGGCAAAGGTGGCTTCGTGGAATAAAGTATCTACTCCTTCTATGATAGGAATAATGCGCTCTGTATATGCTGTGTCTGAGCAATATGCGTATGATTTTGGCGGAGTAGGAGGGGTAATAAGGCGAGAATTTGGCACAACTCTGCCGTTTGCATCGATGAAATCTGCTCCTTCTTTTATATCTTTAATTTCTTTTACTCCTATGTTGTAGAACTTAACAAGTTCGCCGTCGATATGTGGAAGTCCTTCTTTTTCTTTGAAAAGGAAACCGCAAGTAGGCATGCTGTGAACTAGTGGAATGGTGCTTACTTTTAGGCTTCTGTCTTCGTAGATAACTTCGTTTTTAAGAGGATCGAAATCTTCAAAGAAAACCTTGAAAGTGAGGTCTTTGCAGAAGTAATCAAGCATTGGTTCAAGGGTTTTCTTTAGGTCTGGATGGGCATGGATGTACATATCGTTGGTATGATGTAGCATGCCAAGAGTTGATATTACAGAGATAAGACCGAAGCAGTGGTCGCCATGCAGATGGGAGATGAAAATGTGTCCCATTCTGTTGGTTTTTACTTCATACTTTCTTAATTGGAACTGTGTGCCGTCTGCACAGTCTATCATAAAACTCTTGTTGTGAGTTTGAAGCACTTGTGAAGAAGAAAATCTGCCAAATGATGGTATTGCAGAGCCTGTTCCTAATATGGTTAAGTTGAAATTCATCTTATCTTGAATGTAATATTGTCGGTTGTTATTATTTCTTTGTTTTCTATAAGCAATCTAATGGCATCAATAGTTTTGTTTGGTTCGTCGTTGGTGCTAGTGATGATGCTGTTTAGGGTTTGTGGTCCTTTGTCTCTAAGTAGAGAAAGGATTTTTTCTCTAGCGGTGTTTGATGCGTTTTTGTTTAAACAAACATCGCAAATACCACAGTTTGTGGTGTTTTCTTCGCCAAAATAGTCTAGCAAGAGTCTGCTGCGGCAGTGATTGGTGCTGCTAGCATAGTTGATCATAGTTTCCATTCTGCTCTTGTATCTTGATAGGCGAGACTCGTATACGTCGGTTGAAATTCTCAAAATTTCTGGTGGGATACGGTCTTGTTTGTATCTGATGGCAGGTGACTTTTTTTGTGGAATATAGTCGATAACACCTATTTTTCTAAGCCAAGTGAGAATCTCGTATACTCTGTTTGGGTGTATGCCGGTGTTTACAGATATTTCTGATTCGCTTATTACTGTGTAATCGGCAAAAATGCCAGTGTATTTTCTTAGAAGGAACTGCATAATGCGGTCTTCTTCTTCTGAAAAGAGTGTGTCGTAAAGTAGGCGTCTTGAGCGAGTAACAATTACTCTAGAATATAGTTCTTTTTCTTCTTTGTATTCGATATAACCGTCGAGGTCTAATATCTTAATAGCAGCCCCTGTAGGCAGAATGGCAAGGTGAAACTTGCGGCAGAAATCTTCTAAATCGAAGTCGAAACAATTGCCTTCTCCGTAGTTTACTCCGAGCTGAAAATAATTGCCTAATTGGTTGTAAACGTGACAGATAAATTCCTTGGTAGGGAAGCTGTCTGTAAGACGTTTTTTCATTAGACTAAGGTCTTTTTTGTTGTAAAGGAGAATACATTCAGCGTAGTTCCTATCACGTCCTGCACGTCCTGCTTCTTGGAAGTAGGCTTCTACGCTATCTGGAATATCTATGTGGATAACAAGTCTAACGTCTGGTTTATCAATGCCCATACCAAAGGCATTGGTGGCGACCATAACCTTAAATTTGTTGTTTTTCCATCCTTCTTGTTTTAAGTCTTTAATGGCATTGTCGAGCCCTGCGTGGAAATAGTCTGCCGAAATATTATTTTGGTTTAGAAGTTCGGATACTTCCTTTGTTTTTTTACGATTTCTTACATAAATAATGGCACTACCATCTGTCTTTGTAAGAAGTCTGATAAGCTCTTCGTCTTTGCTTTCGGTAAGTTTTACCTTGTATGCTAAATTGCTTCTGTAGAAGCTGATACGCTTGACATTTTCTTCCTTGAAGAGCAATGATGTCTGAATGTCTTTTGCTACTTCTGGAGTTGCGGTTGCTGTAAGTGCCAGAATAGGGACATTTGGTAGAATTTTTCTAATTTCTGCTATCTGTTTGTACTCTGGGCGGAAGTCGTATCCCCATTGAGAAATACAGTGTGCCTCATCCACGGCTACCATGCTTATATTCATGTATGGAAGAGCTTCTAGGAATGTGTCTGTAGAAAGTCTCTCGGGAGAAACGTAGATAAATTTATAATTTGCCCTAGGGTCATTTGATTTGTTGTAGCAAATATTGTCTAAGCTTTGTTTGTATTGAGTAGATGTGAGACCAGAGTGTAGAGCAATGGCCTTGATTTCTTTCTTTTTGAGGTTCTCTACTTGATCTTTCATTAACGCAATAAGTGGAGTGACAACTAGACATCTGCCTTCTTGGCAAAGGGCTGGTATTTGGAAAGTGATAGATTTTCCTCCACCAGTGGGAAGTAGCCCTAAAGTGTCTCTGCCACTGCCAATAGATTCGATAATTTCAGCCTGAGAAGGTCTGAAACTATCGTAACCCCAATATTGCTTTAATTTCTGTAGATATGGCGTCATGTTAACTGAATGTCTTTGACCATTAGTTGAATGCTCTTTTTGCCATTGAAATTATTTTCTTCTAATGTGTAACAGATGTTGAATGGCCTTTTGCTTTTGACGTGTTCAATGCATCTTTGTGGGTTTTCTACATTGAATGCAATGCCACTACATCTGGTATATCTGCTATCTTGGGTGCAAACATCTAGTTTTAGGTGTTTTTGATCCATACCAACTAGTTTGCATCCGCCTGCATCGATTACATTAAATGTTACGAAAACAGGTTTGGTGTTGTCTGGTCCGTATGGAGCAAATTGACCTAGTCTTTCAAAGAAATTGTCGTTGATTTCATTTAGTGAAAGTTCTGTGTCAATGTCTATTTGAGGTATTTTTTGTTCGTCAGTAATATTTTCACTTACGTATTTCTCAAATCTTTCTTTAAACTCTTTTACGTTTTCAAGTTTCAAGGTTAAGCCTGCTGCATAGATGTGTCCGCCAAAGTTTTCTAGTAAATCGCGGCAAGAATCTATTGCTTTGTAAAGGTCGAAGCCTGCGATAGAACGAGCAGAACCTGTAGCCATGCCGTTTGAAAGTGTTAAGACAACGGCAGGTTTGAAGTATTGTTCGCTAAGGCGTGAGGCAACGATACCAATAACACCTTTGTTCCATTCTTGGTTATAAACAACAATGGAACTCTTATCTCCTAGATTTTTAAGTTTAAGGATTTCTTTGTGAGCCTCGTCTGTGGCTTGTTTGTCTAGGTCTTTTCTAGTTTTATTATAGTTGTCGATAAGGTCGCTTTTTTCTTTTGCTGAGGTGTAATCTTTTGCAACAAGAAGTTCTACGGCCTCTCTTCCGGAACTCATTCTGCCAGAGGCGTTTATGCGAGGTCCTATTTTGAATACAATATCGCTAGTGGTAATTTCTTTACCTTTAAGTTCACAAACGTCAATTATTGCCTTTAGGCCAATGCTTGGGTTGCTGTTTAGCCTTTTAAGACCATAGTGCATAATTGTGCGGTTCTCTCCTGTGATAGGCACAATGTCTGAAGCTATACTCACTGCTAAAAGGTCTAGAAGTGAGAATAGTTTTTCCATAGGGATATTGTTATTTATGGCAAAAGCCTGCATAAGTTTGAAACCTACGCCACAACCAGAAAGGTGTCCGTATGGATATGTAGAGTCTGTACGTTTAGGGTCTAGAACTGCTACTGCGTCTGGGAGAGTTTCGTCTGGAGTGTGGTGGTCGCAGATAATGATGTCTATGCCTTTTTCTTTTGCATAGTTTACTTTTTCAATCGCTTTAATACCACAATCCAGTACTATGATTAGTGAAAAAGAATTTTCTGCTGCATAGTCTATTCCTTTGTATGAGACTCCGTATCCCTCGTCATTTCTGTCTGGGATATAAAAATCAATGTTTGATGTACATTGTTGAAGGAAATTATAAACTAGTGCCACGGCTGTTGTGCCGTCTACGTCATAATCACCATAAACTAGAATTTTTTCTCTGTTGCCAAGAGCTGTATTGAGTCTTTCTACAGCCTTGTCCATGTCATTTAAAAGAAATGGATCGTGTATTTCTTTTAGTTTAGGATAGAAAAAGTTGTTGGCTTCTTCTATTGTGGTAATGCCTCTTTGAACAAGTAAAGTGCAAAGAGCTGGGCTAATTCTTAGTTTTTGTGATAGTTCGTTTTTACATAATTCTTCTTTTTCGTTTAGGTTATTAATAATCCATTTGTGAAGCATATATATTTTTTATTTGTTTATAGCGGAAGAATGCTTAATTTTGCCGTTGCAAAATATCAATTTGTAAAGATAGGTAAAATTTTTTTATTTTCATAATATGAACGAGATAAAAAAAATGGTTGAGGTGCTTCGCTCAGGAGGCTTGATTTTGTATCCTACTGACACGGTTTGGGGTATAGGTTGTGATGCAACAAATGAGGAGGCGGTAAAAAAGATTTTTAAACTTAAAAATCGTGAGGATAGTAAATCTCTTATTGTATTGGTAGATAGTGTAGATAGACTTGCTGCATATGTGGATGATGTCCCTGATGTGGCTTGGGATTTGGCAGAAGTATCTGATTCTCCGCTTACTATAATTTATCCTACAGGAAAAAATCTGGCAAAAAATGTGTTGGCAGAAGATGGTAGCGTGGGTATTAGAGTGACAAATGAGGAGTTTTCAAAGGCGCTTTGCTATGCTTTTCGTAAGCCAATAATTTCTACATCTGCTAATATAAGCGGAAATCCAACTCCTCAAAATTTTTATGAGATAGAAGATGAAATAAAAGAGGGGGTGGATTATGTGGCGGAAGCTCGCAGAGAAGAAGATGAAAAAAAATCACCTTCTTCTATTATTAAGTTTGAAAAAAATGGTACTTTTGTGGTGCTAAGATAATGAGATGAAAAAAAATCTAGTAGAATTATATGATAGTTTGCTTAGGTGGCGTGAAAATAAGGTGCCAACTAGACAGTTTGTGCTAGTATTGAGCTTTATAGTGGGGGTGTTGACAGCTATTGCAGCTTGTCTGCTTAAGTGGTCTATTCATGGAATTCAATATTTACTTACTACAAACTTCGATTATTATTCAGGTAACTTTCTCTACCTATTGTATCCAATAGTGGGCATTTTGCTTTCTGGTCTTTTTGTAAAATACATTCTTAGAGACGATATTAGCCACGGTGTGACTAAAATTTTATATGCTATTTCGCAACGAAAAAGTATAATGAAACTTCACAATGTGTGGAGTTCTGTGGTGGCGAGCTCGGTAACTATTGGTTTTGGTGGATCGGTAGGGGCGGAATCTCCTGTGGTGTTGACAGGTTCGGCTATTGGCTCAAACTTGGGTCGTTTCTTTAAAATGGACCAAAAGACCCTGATGCTAATGGTGGGTTGTGGTGCTGCAGGTGCTATTAGTGGTATTTTCCAGGCTCCTATTGCAGGGGTGGTATTTACCCTAGAGGTGCTTATGATTGATATGACATTTACCTCTGTGGTTCCACTACTAATTTCTTCTGTAACAGCTACCTCTCTCTCGTACTTCTTGCTGGGGAAAACAGTAATGTTTAAACTTGCTGGAGAGGATTTTTCTCTTGAGAGAATACCAATGTACATACTTCTTGGTGTGATGTGCGGTTTTGTTTCTCTGTATTATACTCGAGGAATGAATGCAGTGGAAGGGGTGTTTAGAAAATTGAATTCTTTCTGGTTAAAGCTTGTGGTGGGTGCGTTGATGTTAAGTGCTTTAATCTATCTATTGCCTCCTTTGTATGGTGAAGGTTATGATGCAATTAACCATTTGTTAAGTCTTAAACCAGAAAGCTTGTTTGAGAATAGTTTGTTTTTTGGTTTTAGACACAATGATTATGTTGTATTAGTGTATCTTGCTCTTATAGTGCTGTTTAAATTGGTGGCAACAGCGGCTACAAATGGTGCAGGTGGTGTTGGTGGTTTGTTTGCACCATCTCTGTTTGTTGGTTGTATCGTGGGATATATTTGTGCATTAGCACTGCAAATGTGTGGAATAAATGTTCCTGCCCAGAATTTAGCTCTAGCAGGTATGGCTGGTGTTATGTCTGGTATTATGCATGCCCCGCTTACAGGTATTTTCCTTATAGCAGAACTTTCTGGTGGCTATGAGTTGTTTATGCCCCTTATGATTGTGTCTGTGATTTCTTTTATAACTATTTATGTGTTTGAACCACATAGTATTTACGCTATGCGTTTGGCAAAAAAAGGTGAGTTAGTAACACACCACAAAGACCGTGCAGTGCTATGTTTGATGAGAATGCAAAATGTTATAGAGACAGACCTTCAAACCATTCGCCCAGAGGCTACGCTAGGAGACTTGGTTAAGCTTATTTCTACTTCAAAAAGAAATATATTCCCAGTGGTGAAAAAAGATGGAACCTTTATAGGAATAGTATCTCTAGAGGAGGTGAGAAATATAATGTTCCGTCCTGAGCTTTATAATAGATTTACTGTTAAAAAATTGATGATATATCCACCAACAAGGATTGATGTGAGTGAGTCTATGGATTCTGTGATGGAGAAATTTGAACATACCCAAGCATGGAATCTCCCTGTTTTGGATGGTGATAAATATGTAGGTTATGTTTCTAAGTCTAAGATTTTCAATGCTTATCGTGAAGTGTTGGTAGAAATATCTGATGATTGATAAGTTTATTTATAGTTATGCTAAAACGTATTGATTTTTATATCATGAAGAAGTTTTTGGGCACCTATGTGTTGTCCATTATACTTATTATTAGTATAGCTATAGTTATAGATATTACCGAGAAGATGGATAATTTCTATAACGAAGGGTTGGATTTGAAGACCATTATTTTTGACTATTATATCTATTTTGTTCCTTATTATATAAATTTATTTAGTTCGCTTTTTACCTTTCTTGCCGTAATCTTCGTTACTTCAAAATTGGCATTTAATTCTGAGATTATTGCTATGTTGGCAGGGGGGATAAGTTTAAAAAGAATTTTAGTACCATATCTAATATCTGCAGCGATAATTGCAGCAGCTACATTTTATATTAGTTCAGAGATAATACCACCTGGTATTAGAGAAAGATTGAAATTTGAGTATAAATATGTGGAACATAAGCAATTTGAGTCGAGTCTGGATCATCAACAACTTAAAATATCAGAAAATGAAATTATCTATATGGAAAGATATGATATAGATAAAAAGATAGGTTATAGATTTTCTTATGATAAGTTTGATGGTAAAAAATTGGTGGAAAGAATTACTGCAATGAGGATTCAACATGATTCTTTGTATAATTGGACTGCATATAATTGTATGCAAAGAAAATTTGTTGATTTGAAAGAAGAAGTGAAAACCGAAAGTGTGATGAAGTTGGAACTTAATATGATTCCAAAGGATTTTACTCAAATAGCAAAAGAATATGAGCAATTGACAACAAGTGAACTTATAGAATATTTGGATGTGCAAAGCAAACGTGGTCTTTCTGGTCTAAATGCATATGAACTGGAACTGCAAAAACGTATTGCTAATCCTTTTGCTGCATTTGTATTAACATTAATTGGGGTATCTGTTGCTTCGAGGAAGTCTAGAGGAGGAACAGGATTTCATATCTTTATAGGATTTTTGCTGAGTGTTACCTATATTCTCTCAAATATGGTGTCTTCTTCACTTACCATTAAGGGAGGGCTAAATCCAATGATTTCTGTTTGGTTGCCTAATATTATTTATTTAGGCATTGGTATCTACCTATATAAAATAGCTCCAAAATAAAACTACATAAAAAAATAAAAACCGCACTGCCATTTGTGATCCAAACTTTGAAAAGAAAGGATTTGAGGCTCCGGTTATCTTTGTAATCTACCCAGACCATAAATGGACAGTAGCACGCCATTGACTAACCCAAAGTATCTCGGTTAATAATTGATTGTTAAGTTTCCCAAAATGTGTCAGTGCGGCAGTACAAAGGTAATATTTAATTTTTGATTGTGCAAGATAGGATGGGGAGGAGTTGATAGTGGGAGTGTGAAGGGACGTAGCGTGCTGTGTCCGTATCGATATATAAATTTTTTTGAAAAATTTTTGTCAAAAAATTTGGTAGTTATTTGGAAAGGTTATATATTTGCAATGAAATTAAAATTGTAATCATTACAAATCAGTAATGATAATAAAAAAAGGAGGTGCAAATGCCAATAAAGATAAAAGCATATTTACAAGAGAAGGGAATTAATCCTTCTATGCAGAGAGTGGCTGTAATGCATTATCTATTAAATAATTTCACTCATCCTACAGTGGATGAGATACATTCAAACCTTTCTGATAGTATTCCAACGCTGTCTAAAACTACAGTTTATAATACTTTGAAAGTTTTAGTAGATAATGGAGCAGCGTTGCAGCTTACGATAGATGAGAAAAACACTCGTTACGACGGAAATATTACTCCTCATGCACACTTTATCTGTCTAGGATGTGGTTGTGTACACGATGTGGAGCCAATAAAACTAGATGAGGTAAGTCTATCAAAATACAAAAACTTGAGAATAACAGAAACTCAGGTATATTACAAAGGTTATTGCGAAAAATGTTATCAAGAAAAGCTTTTAAAAGAAGCAGAGAATAATAAATAAAAAATTTAAAAGTAATATTATGAAAAAATTTGTATGTACAGTATGTGGTTATGTTCACTACGGCGAGCAACCACCAGCAGTTTGTCCAAAATGTAAACAACCAGCGAAAGTATTTAAAGAAATTCAGAGCAAATGAGAGCAATGATAAGCTCGCTTAAGCATTGCCGAATGCAGCCTGAATTCACGAGCGAAGCGAGTAACGTCTAAGTATGAGATAAAAAATAATATAAACAAATTAAAGATAAAGTCATGAAAAAATTTATATGTAATGTATGCGGATATGTTCACGAAGGTGAAACCGCTCCAGAATTTTGCCCACAATGTAAACAACCTAAAGATAAATTTAAAGAACTAGAAGAAAACGGTGCTTTAGAGTTTGTAACAGAGCATGTTATCGGTATCGCAGCTGATACAGATGACGAAATGAAAAAAGACCTTAACGCTCACTTCCTTGGCGAAGCTACAGAAGTAGGTATGTACCTAGCAATGAGCCGTCAAGCAGACCGCGAAGGTTATCCAGAAATTGCAGAAGCATTTAAACGTTATGCTTGGGAAGAAGCAGAACACTGCGCTAAATTTGCAGAACTTCTTGGTAAAGTAGTTTGGGATACAAAAACTAACCTAGAAAAACGTATGAATGCAGAAAGTGGTGCTTGCGCAGACAAAATGCGTATTGCTAAACGTGCAAAACAACTAGATCTTGACGCTATCCACGATACAGTTCATGAAATGGCAAAAGACGAAGCACGTCATGGTAAAGGTTTTGAAGGTTTATACAAACGTTATTTTGGTAAATAAGAAATTTTTCTTAACTTCACAACCTGAATTACAAACAATTTAAAAATTATTGTCATGAAAAGTATAAAAGGCACAAAAACAGAAAAAAATCTTCTTATTGCTTTTGCAGGTGAAAGCCAAGCTAGAAACAGATATACATTCTTTGCGAGTGTAGCTAAAAAAGAAGGTTACGAACAAATTTCTGCAAACTTTACCGAAACAGCTGAACAAGAAAAAGAACACGCTAAAAAATTCTTCAAATTCTTGGAAGGTGGCGATTTAGAAATCACAGCAACTTATCCTGCAGGTAAAATTGGTAACACAATTGAAAACCTTAAAGCTGCAGCTGCTGGCGAACACGGTGAATGGGCTATCGACTATCCAGAAATGGCTAACGTGGCAGACGAAGAAGGTTTCCCAGAAATCGCAGAAACATATCGCAGAATTGCTATCGTAGAAAAAATGCACGAAGACAGATACAATCGCTTCTTACAAAACATTCTAGACGGCAAAGTATTCGTTAAAGATACAGAAGTAACATGGCAATGTCGCAACTGCGGTTACATCCTAGATGGTAAGGAAGCTCCAGAAGAATGTCCAGCTTGCCAACACGCAAGAGCATACTTTGAAGTGAAAAAAGAAAACTATTAATAAATCTTTAAATGTAGATTTTGAGGCTGACACTATTGTCAGCCTCTTTTTTTTATTTAATACTACGGCATTTTTAATTAATATATTTTAAAGCACAAATAGTAAAATTCTCTATACTTTTGGTTGTATAAAACTTAAATAAAACGTTTGAATTAAAAGTTATGAAAAGATTTTACTTATTAGTATTAATATATATATTTATTAATATTTCAATGTCTTCTGCCAAGGTTGCAGAAATGACTATGTTTGTGAATTTAGGCGAGTTGCGCAACTCGTCAAGTGTTAACAAAAGCGAATACTTTTCGCTGGAAGTTTTAAGAGGAGATTCTATAAAATTTACAGCAGTTTGGGATGATTTGTCAAAAATTAATTATTATTATTATTTGTGGCAAATGTCAACTGATGCAGAATCTTGGAGTGTAGTTAATCCTTATAGTTTCGAGGATAATGAATATGAAGAAGTAGTACAAGAAGAAGGTGTAAAATATTATAGAGTAGTGGTTTTAACAGATGATTCACCTTATTTCCAGTATGAAAACATAGAAGAATGTGAAGGATGCAAGATTTCTGATGTAGTAGAGGTGATTACTAAGTCTTTAGATTTAACCTACGAAGTATTAAATCCAGAACCTTGTTTGGTAACAGAAACATTAAATCTAAGATTTTCTGTGAAAAACCCATTGTCTAGAGCAGTGGAGAATGTAAAAGTAAATATTGACGTTCTTTCTGATGAGGCACTACGTATTTCTGCCCTAGAAGACTCTAGTAGTTTTAATGATTCTATATTGCAATGGAATGTGGGCACATTGTTGGCAAACGAAACAAAAACAATTGATATAGCTGTGAAGTCTCCTACGTATTACTTCTCTTTAGGAGTGTATGTTTCTACTGTTGAAAGTTTACATTGGCGAGATTATGAATATGCTACCACAAAGGTGTATGTAGAGGAAATGTTTAGAGAATATATAGGCGACAGTTATAGTTTTTATACGGCGGAGGTTTGTGGGTCTTTGACGCCAAATATTGTGGATATTGCAACGTGTTGTGGCATAACAAGTAGTGATATTAGATTTTATGAGGATGAAGAGAGACAGAAGGAAGCCATAAGCATAGATACTTCTATTCCTACACCAAAAGAAGGTAAGACATATTATATTGTAGGGGTTGACAAAAGTGGTTGCGAAAGCAGAATGACAGACTTTAAATTAATAGTAAGGGAAGCCCCAAAGATTGTGAAAGCAGAACCAGAAGATACTATTTTATGCAATATAGATGGAGAAATGGTAGATAGAGCAACTATAAACTATAAAATAGAAGGAGGAATTCCTCCATACACCATATATTATTCAAGTTATGATATAAACAATCCAGACTATAATATCGACAATTTTGTAACAGTACAGTCTGCAGAAGGTAGTTTTGATGTATTTCCACTTATGTCGTCTGAATATAAAATTACGTCTATTTATTCTCATGATCATTGTTGGGCAGACCAAGAAGTGACGCCATTTAGAATCTATATGCCACGTTCTCATAAATGTTATGTTAGCACTTTACAAGATTATAAATTGGTTGGAGAAGACTACAAAGTGTCTTTTGATGATATAGAAGGGGAATTTGATACGTATCAATGGCAAGTGTCGTACGACAATGGAAATACATTTGAAGATTTAATAGATACAGTAAATCCAGAAGTAGATACTATTAATGTGGTCTCTGGTGCTCAAACTTCTGAGCTTAAAATATCAAATTTAGATGCGATGCAGGATGTTGCTAAATATAGAGTGAAACTCTCAAATAGTCGTATTCCATGTATAGTTAATTATTCTAGTTCTTCTAAGCTGAGAATGTATAATTACTCTATGTTAGCGCTTAATATATTTTCTGAAGATTTATCTGAAGAATATATTTGTGAAAATGAGAAGGTAGAATTAAGATGTGATATATTTAATGGTGAAGCGAAAGTCTATGAAGATATGGAGATAAAATTGGATTTCTCTGTTCCACTAGCAGATTTAGTAGTAATCCCAAGTAATGGAACCTACGATTATGAGACTAGTATATGGTCTATTGATACATTGGAAATAGGACGTCATGAAGATATATCAATATCATTTAATGCAACAGAAGATGTTATTATAAGATTTAATTGTGGTAGTGATAGTATATCAGCCAGTTTTAATGTCTTGGGCACTCCTGTTATAGGAACACTACAAACTCCAGAACCAGTTTGTGAAGGTGCAAATCTATGTGCTACAGTGCCAGAGATTCAGCAAAAGGATGATGTAACTGACGTGATTTGGCATTTAGATGATGAATTAATAGATTTAGGTGCTGTTTTATTTAAAGAGAATAATGGTTCTGAATTGCAATGCGAGGTGGTGAATAAGTGTGGCTCTACAATGTCAAACAAAGTGCAAATAGAAGTAAAAGGAGCGCCTGAGATAGGAAAGATAGATGAAGGCATATACTCAGTATGCGAGGGAGAAGTTTTAAATCTTTCTGCTCCTAAAATTGAAACATATGGGAATACAGATATAAAGGGGAGATGGGTTTTAAATGGTGAGACTTATACAGAGGGAACTCCAATTTATAAGATAAATGATAAATATTATGAACTTCGTTATGAAGTAGAAGGCGAGTGTGGTGGCGTAATAAAAAGTCCATGGGACTATTATTTTGTTGTGATTGAAGGTATAAAATTGGGGGAACTAAAAACCCCAGAACCTATTTGTGATCAATCTCTTTTTGTTCCGAGTGCTCCAATAATTTCTTTAAAAGGAACAAATTTTATTTCTGATAGATGGGTGTTGGATGGCGAGGAATATAATGTTGATATGATTACACACGAGAAAAATGGGAAAAAACTTTATTATGAAGTTATTCAATCTTGTAATGGCAAGGAAAGTGTTGTAAGATCAAATGAGGTTGAACTTACTGTAATACCTCCAATAGAAATTTCTGATATTCCTGAAGTGTATGAATATGAAGAAGGAAAGGCTTTAGAATTGACTAATCCTATAGTTGAATATGCTATTGAGCCAAATGATGTTATTAAATATAATTCTAAATGGACTTTGCTTGATGAAGATGAGTCGGTTGTGGTAGAAGATTATAAGGGACAGCCAATTTATGATGGTGAAATGATAAAACAAGCAAGATATGAGGTGGAATCTGTGGTATACTTGTCTCCAGAAGTTCAATACACGTGTGAACGTATGTATTCTAATACAGCGAAGCTTATCCCAGAAGTGACAACTGCATTAGAAGTTGTAATGGCAGACGAAGACGAAATAATTTTGCCTACAGCTATTACTCCATATAACCAAAATGGGTTGAATGATACGTTTGCAGAAGGTATGCATGTGAAGGTTTTTGATAGTCGTTTGCAGCAAATATTTGAAGGCGACAATGGTTGGGATGGCACTGCAAATATGGGTTCTAGTGGTGTAGGAGCAATACAACCTCCAGGTATTTATTACTATTCTGTTGTCTTGCCAAGCGGAGAAAAGAAGCTCGGATTGATAGAAATTGTTAGAATGTAAACCTCTAGTTTGCTTTTTTGCATTTTTTACATTATTTTTGTAACGTTTTTAAGTATAATTTTAATTTATTTATAAATAAACAAAAAGATTATGTGGTTAATTAACTCTTCAGTGGGAAGAAAAGTCGTGATGAGTATCACGGGTGCTTCTTTAGTGTTGTTCTTACTTTTCCATGCTTCTATGAACTTAGTAGCTATTATTAACGAGGAAGGATACAACATGATTTGTGAGTTTTTAGGTGTAAACTGGTATGCTCTTGTGGCAACTGCTGGTCTTGCAGTATTAGTTGTGGCGCATATTTTATATGCATTTTATCTATCTGCACAAAATTATCGTGCACGTGGAAGTCAACGCTATGCTGTATCTGCAAACCAAAAAGACGTATCTTGGGCTTCTAAAAACATGTTAGTTCTTGGTGTTATCGTTGTTTTAGGTCTTGGGTTACACCTATACAACTTCTGGTACAAAATGCAATTTGCAGAAATTATGCACATGACAGGCTTGTCTGATGCAGATGTATCTCTAGCAAAAAATGGTGTTTACTGGATTAAAGAAACATTTAAAAATCCTTACTACTTCGGTGCTTACATCGTATGGTTAGGTGCTATCTGGTTCCACTTAACACATGGTATCTGGTCTGCTATGCACTCATTAGGTTTAAACAACGGAATCTGGATGAAACGTATTAAGTTTGGTTCTAATGCCCTTTCTACTTTAGTAGTTCTAATGTTCGTTGCAGTTGCAGTTTTCTACTACGCAAAGAGTCTAGGTGTATTTTAATTTGAATAACAAATAAAAACTAAATATATGGCTAAAACAAAAAAAGACAGCATCGTTGAAATAGCTGTAGAAGCTGCTAAAGAAGTAGTTGAAACAGTTAAAGAAGCTGCTCAAGAAATAAAACAAGTGGTTGAAGAAAATGAAACCATTGATGCTAAAATCCCAGAAGGTCCTTTAGCTGAAAAATGGACAAACTATAAAGCTCACCAAAAATTAGTTAACCCTGCAAACAAACGTAAACTAGACGTTATCGTAGTAGGTACAGGTCTAGCAGGTGCTTCTGCAGCTGCTTCACTTGCAGAAATGGGCTTTAACGTGCTTAACTTCTGTATTCAAGACTCTCCTCGTCGTGCTCACTCTATTGCTGCACAAGGTGGTATCAACGCTGCTAAAAACTACCAAAACGACGGTGACTCTGTATATCGTTTATTCTATGATACTATTAAAGGTGGTGACTATCGTGCTCGTGAAGCTAACGTTTACCGTCTTGCTGAAGTATCAAACAATATTATTGACCAATGTGTGGCTCAAGGTGTTCCTTTCGCACGTGAATACGGCGGCTTACTAGACAACCGTTCTTTCGGTGGTGCTCAAGTATCTCGTACATTCTACGCTAAAGGTCAAACAGGTCAACAATTACTTTTAGGTGCATATTCAGCTCTTAGCCGTCAAATCGGTAAAGGTAAAGTGAAAATGTACTCTCGTTACGAAATGCTTGACGTAGTAGTAATCGACGGCCGTGCTCGTGGTATTATCGCTCGTAACCTTGTAACAGGTCGCATCGAACGTTTCTTCGCTCACGCAGTAGTTGTAGGTACAGGTGGTTATGGTAACGCATTCTTCCTTTCTACAAACGCTATGGCATCAAACGGTTCTGCTGCTATGCAAATGTATCGTAAAGGTGCATATTTCTCAAACCCATGTTATGCACAAATCCACCCTACCTGTATTCCAGTACACGGTGCATTCCAATCTAAACTTACCCTTATGTCTGAATCACTTCGTAACGATGGTCGTATTTGGGTACCTAAAAAATTGGAAGACGCAAAAGCACTTCAAGCTGGTAAACTAAAAGGTCGTGACATTCCAGAAGAAGACCGTGACTACTATCTAGAACGTCGTTATCCAGCATTCGGTAACCTTGTTCCTCGTGACGTAGCTTCTCGTGCTGCAAAAGAACGTTGCGACGCTGGTTATGGTGTTAACTCAACAGGTCTTGCTGTATTCCTAGACTTCTCAGACGCTATCAAACGCTTAGGCAAAGACGTTGTAGAAGCTAAATACGGTAACTTATTCCAAATGTACGAAAAAATCGTAGACGAAAATCCATACGAAGATCCAATGATGATTTTCCCTGCTATCCACTATACAATGGGTGGTGTTTGGGTTGACTACGAACTACAAACTTCAGTTAAAGGTCTATTCTGTATTGGTGAAGCAAACTTCTCAGACCACGGTGCAAACCGTCTAGGTGCTTCTGCTCTAATGCAAGGTCTTGCAGACGGTTATTTCGTGCTTCCATACACAATTCAAAACTATCTTGCAGACCAAATTTCTGTTCCTCGTATGAGCACAGACCTTCCTGAGTTCGTAGAAGCAGAAAATGCTATTCAAGCAAAAATTGAAAAACTTATGGCTATTCAAGGTCAACGTTCTGTTGATAGCATCCACCGTGAACTTGGTCTAATTATGTGGGACTTCGTTGGTATGGGTCGTACAAAAGAAGGTCTTGAAACTGCTTTAGCTAAGATTAAAGAAGTAAGAAAAGAATTCTGGAGCAACGTATTTATCCCAGGTAAAGCTGACGATTTAAACAACGAATTAGAAAAAGCTCTACGTCTAGCAGACTTTATAGAAATAGGTGAACTTATGGCTCGCGACGCATTAATGCGTGAAGAATCTTGCGGTGGTCACTTCCGTGAAGAATATCAAACTCCAGAAGGTGAAGCACTTCGTCAAGATGACAAATTCTCATTCGCTTCTTGCTGGAAGTATATGGGTGAAGGCCAAGAACCTAAACTATTAAAAGAAAAATTGGATTACGAATTTATTAAACGTCAAACTAGAAACTATAAATCATAAGAAGCCATGGAGAAATCAATTAATATTAAACTCAGAGTATGGCGTCAAGCTGGCCCTAAAGCTAAAGGCGGTTTTGAAACTTACGAACTAAAAAACATCTCTACAGATAGCTCTTTCTTAGAAATGTTAGACGTACTTAACGAACAACTTATTAGCGAACGTAAAGAACCTATCCACTTCGACCACGACTGTCGTGAAGGTATTTGCGGTATGTGTTCATTATATATCAATGGTCACCCACACGGACCAGATAGCGCTATCACCACTTGCCAACTTCACATGCGTAAGTTTAAAGATGGTGAAACTATCACTGTAGAACCATGGCGTTCAAATGCATTCCCTGTAATCAAAGACTTAACTGTTAACAGAAATGCATACGACCAAATTATCCAAGCAGGTGGTTTCGTATCTGTAAACACTGGTGGTGTACCTGACGCTAATGCAATTCCAATTCCTAAAAAAGACGCTGACGAAGCTATGGACGCAGCTTCTTGTATTGGTTGCGGTGCTTGTGCAGCAGCTTGTAAAAACGGTTCTGCTATGCTATTCGTAGCTGCTAAAGTAAGCCAACTTGCTCTTCTTCCACAAGGTAGAGTAGAAGCTGCTGCTCGTGCAAAAGCTATGGTTGCTAAAATGGACGAACTAGGTTTCGGTAACTGTACCAACACTGGTGCTTGTGCTGCTGAATGTCCTAAGAGCGTTTCTCTAGCAAACATCGCTCGCTTAAATAGAGAGTTTATTTGCGCTAAAATTAAAGACTAAAATGATTTTAAAAGGTGCTTTTTACGTTGCACTTGTGCTCTAAATCCTCACTTACCCTTAGTAAGCTCCGGTTTATCGCACTACGTGACGCCTTAAAATCCCTCTTTTAAAATACATTTTATAGATAAAGCAGAGGGTAATCAAATTTGATTGCCCTCTGTTGTTAAATACATATTATACAATATTATGAAAAAGATTTTATACTCAATTATCGCTGGTCTTGTGCTAGCATCTTGTGGCTCAATGAAGCCTGCTGCAAACAACTCTGCAGCTACTCCTGCTCCTGCACCTGCTCAAACAACCACTACTACAGCCACTCCTTCTGCTTCTCAAGTAGAATCTAGTGTGAAAGACGTTATCAACAGCGCAGTAGCAACAAACAATTCAGCAAGTTTCCTTGCTGGTAGCCAATCTGGTGTTGCTTTAAAAGCGCTTTACAATCAATATAAATTGGATGGAAAGTTAGATTTATCAAACCTAAGCAACGTTGCAAATATCCTAAATGTAGCTGCTCAAGCACAACAAATTAAAAATGCAGAAAAGGGTACAGTGAACTACACAGATTTCTCTAAAGGTCTAGTAGAAGGTGCTACAGGTCTTATTAGCGATATCGATGCAGACAAAGTAGTAGACGGATTGAAACAAGCAGTGTCTAGCAAAGTAGATACCGAAAAAGTAAATGAAGTATCAGACAAAGCTCAAACAGCTGCAACCAATATCTCACAAACCGCAACCTCTATTATGGAAGTAATCAAACTATTCCAAAAATAATAATTCTTAGAGGAGATATATTTGAGAGTAGTCTTTAAATTAAGGCTACTCTTTTTTTGTCTCGTCAAATGAACTATTAGTTGAACAAGAGTAGATATTATTTAATAAACTCTAGTGTGCTAATTTCTCCAGCAAACTCTTTAAGTTTACGTTCTATTCTTAATGTAGTTCTTGCACTAGGTTTTCTTATTCCATTTATATAATGACTTAGTTGTCGTTCGTTTATTCCTGTTATTCTTCCAAGTCCGGCAAGCGAGAATGCAAATGCATATTTCTTTAAGAAAGAAGGAATATCATATACAAATGTGAATTTAAGAGGTGGATAAACTTCTCCTTTCTCTTCTAAAAAGGTTTTCATCTCGCTATATGAGTTATAAAAATCTTCTATAGCTTCATTCACACTATTGCCTTGCCCTAACAGACCAAAAGGAATGTTGTCAAGGTACTCCATGGTTACGTCGTATGTACCGTCGTCGCCACGTTCTATGGTTGCTTTTACATTAATCGTTTTCATCGTTTACAGATTTACTCCGGATTGTTTACTAATACTTTTTACTGTTCCATTTTTAGCTTCTTGGCTAATATGCCTTGGTAGCATAAAGTATCTATTTGTGATTGGGCTAAACCATTTGTCATGATTGCTTCCATGAGACACTAAGTAGCAACCATGCTTTTTAAGGATTCTAATTACTTCTGAATATTTCATGATTGCTAACGTTACAAAGATAGTAAAATTAATATCATATATGCAAATAAAAAATCTAAAATATGCCGAACCTTTACTAATAAATTTAATGCGATTGTAAGATTAAGTAATTAAGTAAATAATTTTTAGTCATGCAAATATAGCATATTTTGTGCAATATATGCTAAAATATTAGAGATTATTTCTTACTTTTGTGATGTCCTACGCCGAAGCTTTGCTATGTGTAAAGTGGGAGGGTGGGACAAGACATATTTAAAGGCGTTTACTACGCTTTGGTTTTGACTTCTTGAAATCGTAGGAAAATTTCAAATTGTCTGTCAAAAACAAAGCAACGTGAATGTCCCGTGGTTGTGTATTCTCATATCCACACATTCCCCTTGTGTAGGGACACTGCGTGCAGTGTCCACTATTGACATGGGTGTATTGTGTGCTATGATAACATATCGGCGTGGGGCTATTGCGTTGCTCGTTTCGACAGACAGGGCAATTTCCTACGAGCCTCAAGAAGTGAAGCGAGCGACAGTGCAGGGCTTCACGCTTTTTTTATGTTTTATTCATGTCAATTCACCAGGCGGTATAAGTAGCCCTTGCCGTATTTATTATATACGATAATGGCTACTAGAGAATTAAAATCTTTTTTATCTCCTATTTTAGTTTTTATACTTGCATTATATCCTAATTTTGCATACTTCCTTACTCAAGATGCAGGGTCAAGCTATTTATTAACAAGTTTGCTATATGCATTGCCATTATTGTCGCTGTTGTTGATTATTAGAAATAAGATAGTTTTCTATAGTATTGTAGTGTTAGTTACTATTTGTACACTTTTAGAATATACGATGGTAATGTTGTTTGATAATTATGTTGTAGCTGGTAATATTCTGGCTATTCTCATGACTGATACTACAGAGGGAACTGAATTTATTCAAGCAAATGCGCATATTTGTTGGCAGTGGATACCTGTATTAATATTATCAGTACTTTCTATTTATTTGTACAATGTAAATGCAAGGAGAAACATTAAAATTTGTATTTTGTTTATCCTTGTGTCTTTTATTCTTCCTTCTGTATTTGTAAAATATAAAATCAATAATTCCTATAAGAATAAACTTACTTATGAGTATTTTATTCCTACACGCATTCTTAATAGACCACCTTATAATGTTCCATATCAGATATACAACATAATAAAGATTCAACAAGTAAAAAAATCTATAAAGGAAGCAGAGGATTTTACATTTAATGCATCTAAACAGGTAAGTGACAAACGTGAAATCCATGTTTTAGCAATTGGGGAATCAATGAGATTTGACAAGTTGTCACTTAATGGATATAATAGAAAGACGACTCCATTGTTGGATAATACTAACAATCTGATTTCTTTTGATAACTATTATTCGACCGCGTGTCTAACAATGTTTTCCGTTCCTCAAATTGTAACAAGAGCAACTCCACTAGATTATGAATTGAACTACAAAGAGAAAGGCATTGTTCAAGCATTTAAAGATGTTGGTTTTAAAACATACGTGATTGTTGCAGGAGGAAATCTATTATCATATGAAAAATACTTAACACAAGGAACAGATTCGTTGATTATCCTGCCAAATAGGATGGTTGGCTCAGAGGAAGTGTCTGGTGATAGAGATATTGTTGTTAAAATGGATTCTTTGATAAGATCATCAGATGATAATATTTTCTTTATTGTAGAGTTTAAAGGTAATCATCACCCATATACAAATTATGAAAGTAATTATGATGTTTGGAAACCTAATTTTAAAACATTAGCAAATGTAAAGAGTGATAGTTTGTATATCAATGCTTATGATAATTCTATGCTCTACCAAGATTGGATATTAAGTGGTATAATAGATAAGATTAAGCAGCAAAATACAGTTTCTACATTTATTTTTGTATCTGATCACGGAGAGAATATTACGCCAACGGGAGGTGGACATGGTGGTGATTGTAGTCCTATCAAAACTGAATATCATGTGCCATTTCTGTTTTGGTATTCTGATACTTACGCATCTAACTATCCTAAAAAAGTGGAGTTGGCAAAAAGTAGAAAAGAGGTTAGGCTAAATGCTGATAATATATTTTACTCGGTATGTGATGTTGCTGGAATAAATTTGGATTCTATTTATTCACATACAGATTATAGTATCTTTTCAGAAGATTTTGAAGAACATGAAAGATATGTTTTGCTTCCCGATGGAATAAACTATATAATGGTTGATTAAAACAAAAAACCGAGGCATTCGTTAGTGAAGTCTCGGTTTTTTATTATCTTTGTGGACGTTAAATAAAAAAGAAGATATTATGATGCAGTCGATGACTGGCTTTGGTAAGGCCGTTAGTGAACTTTCTAATAAAAAGGTGGTGATAGAGGTGAAGTCGCTAAATAGCAAACAACTGGACCTTTATACCAAAATCAATTATTTCTACAGAAGTAAAGAATTGGAAATAAGAAACTTAGTGCAACAAGAACTAGGTCGTGGCAAAGTAGAACTTTCTCTAGTGGTGGACCAAGTGTCTGAAGCTACTGCTGGCGTGCAAATAAACAAAGTGGCTTTTGGCAACTATGTGAATCAGATAAAGGAAATCTCTGAAGAATCTGGCGTGGCGCTTCCAAATGATTGGTTTACAGTGGTAATGAGAATGCCAGAAGTACTTAAAGCAGAGCAAAATGAAGAACTTTCTGACGAAGAATGGGAACAAACATTGTCTGCAATCAAAGAAGCATTGAAAGCATTGAACGAGTTTCGCTCTCAAGAGGGAGAGGGGTTAAAGAAATTTTTTATTGAAAGAATTGATACTATAAGAGGTTATTTGGCTGAGGTGCCAAATTATGAAAAAGCAAGAATAGATAAAATCAAGGCTCGTTTGGAAGAAAACCTTGCTACACTTGAAGAAAAAGTGTCGTTAGACTCTGGCAGACTTGAGCAAGAAATGATTTTCTACATTGAAAAACTAGATATTAGCGAAGAAAAACAACGCTTGGCTAAGCATTTAGACTATTTCATTGAAACTATGGAAAAAGAGCCTGCTTGTGGCAAAAAACTTGGCTTCATTGCACAAGAAATGGGTCGTGAAATAAATACTCTTGGTTCTAAATCGAACTGCAGCGAACTACAAGTGCTTGTGGTGAATATGAAAGATGAACTAGAAAAAATTAAAGAACAAGTTCTAAACGTATTATAATTATGAAATTAGTAGTATTTTCAGCACCTTCTGGTTCTGGTAAAAGTACCATTATCAATTACCTTTTAGAAAAAGGAATTAACGCAGAGTTTTCTATTTCTGCTACTTCTCGTCCTGTGCGTGGAGCAGAGCAAAATGGTGTGGAATATTGGTTTCTAAGTGCGGAAGAATTTAAGCAACGTGTTGCCAACGACGAGTTTATTGAGTACGAAGAGGTGTATCCAGACCGTTTTTATGGTACTCTAAAAAGCGAAGTGAGCCGTATTGCAGAAAAAGGCAAAGCAACTATGTTCGACGTGGATGTGAAAGGTGGACTAAACATAAAGAAAATGTATGGCGATGAGGCACTTCTTATCTTTATTATGCCACCATCTGTGGAAGAACTTCGCAAGCGTTTAACACTTCGTGGTCAGGAGCCAGAGGAAGAAGTGGAACAACGTGTAGCAAAAGCTGCAGCGGAAATGACTTTTGCTCCTCAATTTGATGCAGTAATTATAAACGACGACCTAGAAAAAGCAAAAGCAGAAGCCTTGGAAGTGGTGAATAAGTTTTTAAACTCCTAACTCCTAACTGATGCGTAGCATTCTATTATACTTTGGTTCATTCAATCCCATACATAAAGGACATGTGGGGTTGGCAGAATGGGTTCTAGAAAACAGAACCGATATAGATGAACTATGGTTAGTGGTTTCGCCTCAAAATCCTTTTAAGCAAGACAAATTTCTATATCCAGATGCCGACCGCCTAGAATGGGCGCGCAGGGCTGTGAGAAACAATCCAAAAATAAAAGTCTGTGATATAGAAATGTCGCTTCCAAAGCCTTCTTATACCATTACTACCCTTGATGCCCTAAAGGCACAGTATCCAAATTATAATTTTAAAATTCTTATAGGTGGAGACAATCTTCCTACCTTTAACAAGTGGAAAGACTATGAACGTATACTTTCAGAGTATGGTGTAATGGTATATCCACGTGAAGGTAGTGACACTACAGAAACCACCCTGCCAAACGTGGAAATCTTACACGGAGCTCCATTATTCCCAATATCTTCCACTCAAATCCGAGAAAAGATTGCCGCTGGTGCCCGCCTCGAAGATTTTCTTAGTATATAATAGTTTCTAAAATAAATATCATGAAAAAATTACTGTATTTCTGTTTGTTTTGTGTTTCAATGATGATTGTTTCATGTGAAGGTTTTGAACCTAGCGATCCATCTGGCGAATCAAATAAACCAAGTATTCCTGTAAGTCCAGATAAACCTTCTACACCAGATAAAGAAGGTGAAGAAGAACAACCTGTTTATCCAAAGGACCCTTGTTTAACAGATAATGTAGTTTTTGTAGAGAAACCATTTTCTATTTCAGAAACTGCACAAGTTATTTTCTCTCCTGGAAATTTGCAATATCATCCACTAAGTCAAGAGTGGCGTTTTGCTCCTAGTCAGTTTTGTTTTATAGGAGCAGACAATGCAAATATTAGTCTATTATACCAAGGTTGGATAGATTTGTTTGGTAATGGAACAGGTTTTAATCCAACTAATAATAGTATGGATTATCAAAATGATTATAACAACCTAATTGATTGGGGAATAAATAAAATTGGTGATTATGCACCAGAAACGTGGCGAACATTAAGTAATGAAGAGTTACGTTATCTTTTAGAAGAACGAACAGATGCTTCAAATTTATATTGTACAGCAAAGATAAATGGTGTTACAGGCCTAGTTTTGTTGCCTGACAATTGGGAGATTCCTAGTGGTTTGAACTTTAAGAGTGGGGTATATAAACCTGCAGAAGATACATCGATACAAACATTTACAACTGATGAATGGATAAAACTAGCAGAATCAGGTGCTGTTTTTATGCCATGTGCAGGGAATAGAGCAGGTGTAGATGTTAAATGGGTTGGGGTATATGGAATGTATTGGTGCTTTTACAATGATGGATATGATGGTACAAGCAAAGAGTATTTGCATATTGAAATAGAAAACGTTAGCATAGGTTTATCTCCTCGTAATATTGGTGCTTCTGTTAGGTTGGTAAGAGACCTATAATTCTTCTTTAACTTTACATATTATACCAAAGATTTGGTGGGAAACGGCAAAATGCTCTAAAAAATTTGGTGGAACTACTCATGATGATATGGTTCGCCTTTTAGGATGGTGAAGGCGCGGTAGAGTTGTTCGGTGAAGATGAGGCGTACCATTTGGTGCGAGAAAGTCATGCGAGAAAGTGATATTTTGCCGTTAGCGCGAGCATACACAGCAGGCGAAAAACCGTAAGGCCCGCCAATGATAAACACCAATCGTTTAAGTCCAGAAGTCATTTTCTTTTCCACTTGTGTGGCAAATTCTACAGAAGTGTATTCTTTGCCGTGCTCGTCCATTAGGATTACATCGTCGGAGTCGTTTAGGCTACGCAAAATCATTTCACCCTCTTTTTCTTTTTGTACATCGAATGGCATATTCTTGTTGTTTTTAAGGTCTGGAATCACTACCATTTCAAAGTCTGTGTAGAAACGAAGACGTTTTACATACTCATCTATCATTTCTGTAAGGTTCTTGCCAACAGTTTTGCCTACAACTAAAAATGTAATCTTCATAACGTATAATTGCTTTTCTAAGCACAAATATAGCGAATTTAACTCTAAAATAAGCTTTGGTTTGATAAATAATACTTATATTTGCAGATAACTTGAGGTTTTATGCCTCGATTTGTTATGAAGTTAACCTTAAAGTTCATATTAACTATATCACTAATGGCTATATCTGTGATAGGATATGCCACTGAGAGTTCTGTGCAGCAGATATGTAATGTCTTTTCTACAGGTGAGGTACAACCTTTGAATGAGATTCTCGACTCTAGCATAGAAATCTCTATCTTGGGTGAGAGTGTAGTATGTAATAAGGATTATGCCATGAATGCGGTGAATGATTTTATAAACAACAATCCTAAATGTTCTTGTAAAATCTCTCACTATGGTAAACGAGAAAACTCTAGTTTTTGCATTATTAGCATTGTTTCTGCTGGACGTTCATACCGTTTGTATGCTCTTTTTAGAAAAGTTTCAAATAATCAGTTAATCCAACAATTTAGAATAGATGATGTCACTGAATGATCAATTAGATGATTTAATTAAGTATTGGTTCGCAGAAGATATTGGTGATGGCGACCATACTTCACTTTCTAGTATCCCAGAAACAGCAATGGGAAAATCTCGCCTTATCATTAAAGAAACAGGCGTGCTAGCAGGTGTGGAAGTAGCAAAACGTATTTTTGCTGCATTTGACCCAGATTTAAAAATGACTCAATACCTAAATGATGGTGATGAGGTTAAACCTGGCGATATTGCTTTCGATGTAGAAGGAAAAGTACTTTCTCTTCTTCAAACAGAACGTCTTATGCTAAACATTATGCAACGTATGAGTGGTGTGGCAACAGTTACTCGCAAATATGCAAAATGCTTAGAAGGACTTAAAACCAAAGTATTAGATACTCGTAAAACAACTCCAGGTCTTCGTCTTCTAGAAAAACAAGCAGTGAAAATTGGTGGTGGTACAAATCACCGTATTGGTCTGTTTGATATGATTCTTCTTAAAGATAACCACGTAGACTTTGCAGGAGGTATTGAAAATGCTATTACTCGTGCAAAAGACTACTGCCAAGAAAAAGGTAAAGACCTAAAAATAGAAATCGAGGTGCGCAACTTCGACGAACTAAACCAAGTACTTGCTATTGGTGGTGTTGACCGTATTATGCTAGACAACTTCAATACAGAAAACACTAAAAAAGCAGTAGAACTAATTGCTGGTCGCTATGAAGTGGAATCTTCTGGTGGTATCACCTTCGACACACTTCGTGACTATGCAGAATGTGGTGTAGATTTTATATCTGTAGGTGCTCTAACTCACTCTGTTAAGAGCCTAGATATGAGTTTTAAAGCTGTTTAATTTAAACATTAGATATGTCAAAGACACAAGAATTGGGGACCAAGAGTATTGGTTCCCTTCTTTTGCATTATTCCCTACCTGCCATAGTGGCTATGACAGCGAGTTCGCTGTATAATATCATAGACAGTATGTTTATAGGCAGAGGCGTAGGTTCGCTGGCTCTAGCGGGTCTTTCTGTCTGTTTCCCATTTATGAACCTAGCTGCTGCCTTTGGCGCTATGATAGGTATTGGTGCTACCACAGTAGTGTCTGTGAAACTAGGACAACAAGACAAAAACGGTGCAGAACTTGCACTAGGAAACGTAGTACTCCTAAATTTAATTATAGGGGTGCTGTTTGCAGTTATTTCTCTGATATTTTTAGACCCTATTTTATACTTCTTTGGAGCAAGTGATACCACAATAGTATATGCAAGAGAATATATGCAAGTACTGTTGCTTGGTAATGTTATAACTCACTTATACTTAGGGCTTAACAGTGTGATGCGTGCGGCTGGTTATCCTAGCAAAGCTATGTATATCACCATTGTGGCTGTGGTAACTAATATCTTCTTTAACTATATCTTCATTATCCTAATGGGTATGGGTATTAAGGGGGCTGCATTGGGTACAATTTGTGCTCAATCATTGTCGTTAATCATTGTGGTTCACCACTTTATCACAAAAAAGGAATCGCTTACCTTCCAAAAAGGAATCTTCAAATTTATCCCTAAAATAGCTAAACAAATTGTTTCTATTGGGCTTGCCCCTTTCTGTATGAACGCACTAGCTTGCGTGGTGGTGATGCTTATCAACACTAGTTTGCTCAAACACGGGGGCGATATGTATGTGGGGGCATACGGTATTTTGAACCGTATTGTGTTCTTCTTTGTGATGATAGTGATGGGATTCAACCAAGGTATGCAACCTATTACAGGCTACAATTACGGCGCAAAACAATATGACAGGGTGCTTAAGGCTTATAGCTTAACACTTTTTTATGCTATGGGACTAACAACTTTGGCATTAATTATTTGTCAAGGTTTCCCAGAGATTATTATTAAACCATTTACCACCGACGAACAACTTTTGGCTTTGTCTGAACATGCCATTAGAACAGTAACCATTTTCTTCCCTCTTATTGGTTTCCAAATGGTGTCTAACAACTTTTTCCAATCAGTTGGGCTGGCAAAAAAGGCATTGTTCCTTTCTACCAACAGACAATTGTTGTTCCTTATACCATTCCTTTTAATTCTGCCAGAATACTACGGCACAGATGGAGTTTGGTGGAGTATGCCTATTGCAGACGGTATTGCAGCGGTGGTGGCACTTGTAATGGTATTAATAGAAATTCGTAAAATTAAAAACGGTCAAATAAGTTCTGTATTATGATAATAACTATAGGAAGACAATACGGTAGCGGTGGCAGACGACTTGCTAAAATGCTATCAGAACACTTTAATATACCTCTTTACGACAAAGATTTAATCAATCGTGTGTCGGAAGAAACAGGTATAGCAGGTGAGTTTTTTAAAAAGGTGGATGAACAGCCTTCTGATAGTTTCTTCTCTATGATTTTAAATAGTTTTTCGTACGGGAATAGCTGCAATTGTGCAGATTCTGTGCTTTCTGGCAACTCACTTTTCTGTATGCAAAGCAAAGTGATTAGAAATATTGCGGCAGAAGGTGATTGTATTTTTGTGGGTAGATGTGCAGACTATATATTGCGTGATAGAGAGGATGTTTTGTCTATCTTTGTTACTGCAGACTTAGACGATAGAGTGAAACGTGTGGCAGAATATGAGGGTATTTCTGAGCAGTCTGCAAAGGATGTGATAGAAAAGGCAGACAAAACCCGTGCAGCATACTACAATTTCTATACAGAAAAAAGATGGGGTAGAGGCAGTAGTTATGATATTTGCCTAAATAGCTCTAAAATAGGACTAGAAAACTGTAAACAAATAGTTAAACAAATAATAGAAAATAATATCCGTTAACCTAATGAAAACCAGACTTTTATTACTTATTTCTTCTGTTTTAATAGTGTCAAATCTATTTGCGCAAGATGTGTTTGTGCAAGATTTTAGAACACGTTTCTCGCTTTCATTAAACTATAAACCAATAAAGGAAATCACTTTAAACTGGTCTGAAGAGGCACGTTTCAAAAACAATTCTTCAAAATTTGATAGACTTTATTCTGGCTTAGGAATCACATATAATGCGCACAAAAACTTCTCAATGGGAGCAATATATGAGTTTCAAGTTTTACAAAAAAGCGTTGATCATTTTCAATTTAGACATAGGGTGAAATTTGTAGTGCAACCAAACGTAAGTTTCGGTAGATTCAATCTTTCTTTGCGTGAGATGCCACAAATGACATATACCTCTGCTGTGGATTGGGAACTTCGCTCACGCTTAAAACTAAACTATAGTTTTATAAACAAGCACCTAAAACCGTACATCTCTGTAGAAATGTACAATCCACTTAAGAAAAATGTAGGTAAAGACTGGCTTTCTAAAATGAATTATCGCGCAGGTCTAGAATGGAAAATAGATTCTGTAAATGGTCTTGAGTTCTACTATATGTTTGAGCACGAAGTGAAGAACAAGGCTGGGAATCATATTGTAGGGGTAGCGTATAATTTAGGTTTGTAGTTGAAAACTACAAACCAAGATTATCTGAAATTTACTACTGTTATTCCGGCGCCGCCTAGTTGGACGTGTTCGTCTTTGTAGGTGATGCCGCCCACGGTGCTTAGGTATTCGCGCACCATTTGTTTAAGTGCTCCTGTGCCAGTACCGTGCAGGATACGCACTTCGCCCACACCTACCATCATAGCGTCATCTATGTAGTACATCACGGTTTGCATAGCCTCGTCGGTACGCATACCCCTAATATCAAGTTGAGTTTTGAATTTAAGACTACGTTGTCTTAGTGTTTCTATGCTAGAAAGGGCAGATACAGCTCTTTGTTCTTGTTTTCTAACGTCTTTTCTCTTGGCTTTCTTAAGCAAGTTTAGGTTTATGGTAGAAGAAATTCCACCTAGTGCCACAACCGCTTTTTTGCCACTAATGCTCAATACTTCGCCTATATGTTCGCCATAAACCACATTGTCGCCCACTTTTATTTCCTCATTTGTGGTTTGGATTGTAGGTTGCACTTCTTTTGGTTTGTCGTTTAGTTCAGATTTTTTCTCTTCTAGTGAGCGTCTTATGGCTTTTGTCTTTTCCTTGTCGGCTTTGGCCTGTTTTATCTGCCTAATAGTGTTTTCTATAGTGGCATTTGTTTCTTGAATAAGGTCTTTTGCCTCTTGTTTTGCCTTACGGATTATTTCTTTTCTTTCCTTTTCTATCTGTTCAAGGCGGTCTTGAAGGGCTTTGTTGGTGGTATCCAACTTTTTCTCCTTCATACGCACTTGTTGGCGTTTATTTTCCCAATAACGCTTGTCGCGAACAATATCTTGTAGGTTTTTGTCGTAGTCTAGGTGCTCTTTGCCTACAATGTCGGCAGCATGGCTAATAACATCCTCTGGAAGACCAATTTTTCTAGCAATTTCCACGGCAAAAGAACTACCAGGGTTGCCAATGCTAAGTTGGAAAAGTGGCTTCATTAGGTGTCTGTCGTATAGCATAGCACCATTTACCACGCCTTCTGTGTGGTTTGCAAAGTGTTTTAGGTTGGTATAGTGAGTATTAATTACACCAAAACATCCATTTTGATTGAACCTATTTAGCTCTGCTTCCGCAATGGCTCCGCCAATAAGTGGCTCTGTTCCGCTACCAAACTCGTCAATAATAAGCAAAGTAGAACAGTTCCCATTTTTTAGGAAGAATTTCATGTTATTTAGGTGCGAACTATAGGTGCTCAGGTCGTTTTCTAGTGACTGTTCGTCACCTATATCAATGAAAATTTTATCAAAAATACCCACTACACTATCTTCTAGGGCAGGTATAAGCAATCCGCATTGCCACATATATTGCAGAAGACCCACAGTTTTTATACAAATAGATTTCCCTCCGGCATTTGGACCAGAAATTAGCAAAATTCTTTGGTTTTCGTGTAGGGTTATGTTTAGAGGAACTATGTCGTTTTCTCTGTTATGCTCTCTAAATGAGAGAAGTAGCAGAGGATGGACTGCGTTTTTCCAATCTAGGTGTGGCTTATCTATACTTTCTGTCAAACGTGCTCCTATTTTGGTAGAGAATATTGTTTTTGCACGAAGTGCATCGGTTTCAGCTAGGAATTTGTTGCTATAAAGTAGTTCTTCACTATATGGACGGATAAAATTGGCAGTTTCTATCAGAATTCTAATGATTTCGCGGCGTTCGTCAGCTTCTAGCTCTCTGATTTTGTTGTTTACCTCCACCAATTGTGCTGGTTCTACGAAAACAGTCTTACCTGTGGCAGATTCGTCGTGTACAATACCTCCAAGTTTGCGTTTAAATGCAGGCGCAACTGGGATTACCAATCTTCCATCGCGAAGCACAGGTGAGCAGTCTTTCTCAATGAATCCTTCGCTTTGAGCAGTACGAATAATACTATTTATGAGCTTTGAAATAGAGGCATTTAACACTTGCTTTTCTCTGCGAATTTGCGCCAAAGTGCTTGATGCAGAGTCTTTTATATTGCCATATTTATCTAAAATGCGAGAAAGGTATTGAGTAACCTCTGGAAAGGCTTCCACGCGGTTGCCAAACGAAATAAGAAGTGGAAAATCCTTCACTTCTAGCATTCTGAAGAACCTTACTAGTGCGCCTACTGCAAGTGTAGATTTGTAAAGTTCAAATAGTTCATGTTCTGTGATATACGCCCCTTCGGTTTGAATTCTTTTGATATAACCCCTTATATCGTAATAACCATCTAGAGGAAACTCGTTGGAAGTTTCGTTCATTAGACGCATAAATTCGTCTATTTGCCCTGCTGAGGTTTTGATAATAGTAGGATCGGAAGAAAATGCAAGTGCTGCTATCTCTTCTTTCCCCATCTCGCACAGACATTCTGCCTGAATAAGGGATTTTATTTTTGTAAATTCGATTTTTTGCTCGAAATGTTCAGGGTATATCATTTTAATTAGGAGTTAGGAATTTTCTCGCAGATGATCAGCACTTTACTGTTGTTATTTAGCGTACATGCAAAAATATACGTGTCACCACCATCTTTGAGTTTAAGCTTTTTCTTAAGGTCGGCTACATTGCCAGGAAAATTCCTCGTGCTTAGGTTTGCTTTCTCTATATCTTGTATTTCTTTCTTCTGTACTTTAGTTACTCTTTTTATTTCAAAACTTCTGCCAGGAAAGTCAGGTACAAGCTCCTCTGAAGTATAAAGATGAGTGCTAGGGTGCAGTTTTTGCACATTATACTTATTCGCAACAGTTTTAAACAATCCCGCCTTCATAATAGAAGCGTTTGGTTCGTATAAATATGACTTTGGAGCGAAATAACCAATAATTTCTCCTTTCTCCTTTCTCAAATTACTCGCTACGCTCGTGATTTCTAATTCCTCATTTCTAATTCCTAATTCTACACACACAATCTCCGTTTCTCCACAAAACCCACTTTTCACTAAAAGCAATAGCTCTTTACACTCGTTTTTCACCGATACCACGTGCACTTGCTTGCATTCTGGGAATACTTCCAATGCCGAACTAATATCGAACATAGGAGATAATTTTATGAGTAGAGTATTGCACTTTTCCAATAAAATATCTCTTATTTCTAATAAATTTGGCGAACAAAGGCTCAAATCTGCAGTTTTCTTGCCCTTAATGTCGCGGCGGGCAGGGTCTATATAAATGCAGTCTACAGCAGGCATATTCTTCAAAAACTCCACAGATTCTGCATTGTTTACCCTAATATTTAGTCCCAAAGCTTTGAAGTTATGCTCTGCTATTTGGCAAAGTTCCTCATTTTGCTCCACATAGTCTACCGAAGAGAAGTTTTTGCTCATAAATGAGCAATCTACACCAAAACCACCTGTTAGGTCAACCAAACTTTCTCCGCTTGCCAAACCGGCTTTGTATGTGGCAGTTGCCTCAGAAGAACATTGCTCCAATGAAATCTTTGCAGGGAACAAAATAGACATATTTTCTGCCCAAGAAGGAAGTTTTGTAGCTACAATTTTGCGTCCTTCTTCTTGTCTAGCAAGGAAAATATGTTCATCTGTCATATTATTTTTTCCAGAAACTTGGGGTTAATACAATAAGAACGGTGAATAGTTCCAAACGTCCCACAAGCATAAGGAATGACATAAGCCATTTTGCAGGGGCGGTGAAGTGTGAGAAGTTACCTGTGCCGATGGCACCAATACTAGGACCAACATTGCCCAGTGCAGAAGCAGAAGCACCAAATGCGTCTTCAAAACTAAGTCCAGTGGCAGTGAATAGCACTGTACTTATTAATACAATAATCATATAAACCACTACAAATGCAAGTACGTTGTTTATGGTTTGTGTTTGTACCAATTGACCATTATATCTCACTGGTATTACCGCATTTGGGTGGATTAATCTCTTAAATTCGTAGAAACTATTTTTTAAAAGTAGTACTATTCTTGTTATTTTAATACCGCCAGAAGTAGAGCCAGAAGAAGCTCCTAGCAACATTACTATCCACAAAAGTGTAAACACAAATGGTGGCCATTTCATAAAGTCTACAGTTATTTGACCTGTGGTCGTGATCATAGATGTTACATAGAATAGAGAATCTTTGATAGCTTCTGAATATGAATATTCTATTTTGTTTAATATTAAACTACTGCATATTAATGCAGAGAAGAATAATACTGTTATTACGTAATATTTAAACTCTTCGTTTGAGAATATTTTTTTGAATTGTCCTTTGAATAGGAAGAAAAATAAAGTAAAATTTGTACCTCCCAGGAACATAAATATAATTGTAATGTACTCAATAAGAGATGAGTTCCAAAAACCTAAACCAGCCGATTTTGTAGAGAAACCGCCAGTAGAAAGGGTTGTTAGAGCGTGACAAGTAGAGTCAAATAATCCCATGCCTCCCAACCAAAGAGATAGTCCATTAAGAAAGGTTAGACCTATATAAGTAGCCCAAAAAACTTTTGCTGTATAACTAATTTTTGCGTGAATTTTATCTTTTGTTGGGCCCGTAGATTCGGCTGAGAATAAACTCATATTCCCTTCGCTTATAAGGGGTAGGATAGCAAGTGAAAGTACTACAATACCCATACCTCCAAGCCATTGCTGCAGACAACGCCAAAACATTAAGCCATGTGGAAAATTATCAACGTCTTGTATAATGGTTGCTCCTGTGGTACTAAACCCAGACATTGTTTCAAAGAAGGCATCTGTGATGTTAGGAATATGTCCGCTCAAATATGCAGGTAGCATACCAAAAATTGAAAAAACTACCCATACAAGAGTTACCACAAGAAATCCTTCTCTTTTGTGCATATTACGTTCAATTTTAGGTGTACTAACTATTCCTAGTAGACCTAAAACGCAGGTAGCTGCAGAAGTTAATAGAAGAAATCTTGTGCTACTTTCATTGTAATAAAGACCTATCCCTCCTGATAATAACATAAAAAAGCTTTCAATCAAGAGTAAAAAACTCATGATACGAACTACTAATTTAATGTCTATAGCTTTCATCTTATTTGAATAACTTTTCTACTTTTTTTATGGTACCTTCGCCGCAGAACACTGTAACGCGGTCGCCATTTTGTATTTGTGTGTCACCAACTGCCACAATGCCTTTGCCATCTCTTACGATGCCGCCAATTATAATATTTTGTGGAAGTCTTAGATTTTTAAGAGCATCTTTTGTTATTTCAGAGTCTGACTCTGCTACAAGTTCCACTACCAGCACATCTACAAAGGTAAGGCATTTTACAGAAACATTCCCACCTAAAATAAGTTGGTAAATATGGCTTGCAGAAATAATTTTTTTATTGATAATTGCACCAATATCAAGGTTTTCTGCCATGGTAATGTAGTCTATATTTTCTACCTCTGCAATGGTGCGTTTAATGCCCATTTTTTTAGCAGCAAGGCAAGCAAGAATATTTGTTTCTGAGTTCTCAGTTAGAGCCACAAATGCATCAAACTCCTCAATATCTTCTTGTTTTAGTAGAGTCAAATCGCGTCCGTCTCCGTTGATAACCAATGCGTTATCCAACTCTTCTAAGATCTTGTAACTCTTTTCTTTGTCTTGCTCAATTACCTTAATGTTCATTCTGTGAGATAGTTCTTTAATGGCCTTAAGACCAATGCGACTACCTCCAAGGAACATAGTACTACCAATTTCAAATTTTTCTTTACCCGATTGTATTCTTACTTCTTCTACACCATCTTGTGTGGTAATGAAGTATACAATGTCTCCAGAATAAATGTGGTCTTTGCCACCAGGGATAATTGTTCTGTTACCACGTTTAATAGCAACGATACGCACTTTTGTGTTGTCTAAAAAGGCTTCTGAAAGTTGTTTTTTGCAAAGTGGAGAGGTGCTTCTTATTTTTGTAGCAAGTACAACTAATGCACCTTCAGAAAAATCTAGATATTGGCGAACCCAACCTTTTTTCAATCCATTGACAATCTCATCTGCAGCCAACATTTCTGGATAAATAAGAGAATCTATGCCAATAGATTTAAAAAATTCTTTGTTTTTTGGGAATAAATATTCTTGGTTGTCAATTCGTGCAAGAGTTTTTTGAGCACCCAAGTTTGTGGCTAGCATACATGCAGTAAGGTTTGTGCTTTCGTATGGAGTTACAGCCACAAAAAGGTCTGCAGTAGGAACTTGTGCTTCTCTTAGTGTTTTAAGTGAAGTAGGAGATCCATTTACAGCTAATATATCGTAATTAGCTTCAAGAGCTTTGATTTTGTCTTTTTTTTGGTCTAAAAGAATAATCTCGTGATTTTCTTTAGACAACATTTTGGCCAAGTGTGTACCCACATCACCGGCACCGGCAATGACTATTTTCATAAATTAATAACTTTGTTGTTTGGCGCGAGCCATACTAAGTTTATCGTCTTTATCCTTAAGAGACTGGCGTTTGTCGTATTGTTTTTTACCTTTGGCAAGTCCAATTTTGACTTTAGCAAGCCCACGTTCATTAATAAATAATAAAGTTGGTACTATTGTAAAACCTTTGTCTTGTAATCCTCTTTGTAGTTTTGCTAATTCTTTCTTTGTAAGCAATAGTTTTCTGTCTCTGTCTGCCTTATGGTTGTTGTATGAACCATAAAAATACTCACTTATATTCATTCCTTTTACCCACAATTCTCCATCTATGAATACACAGAAAGTATCAACCAAACTAGCTTTGCCTGCACGAATAGACTTAATTTCTGTACCAGTAAGAACTATTCCTGCCACGTATGTATCTAAAATCTCATAATCAAATGAGGCTTTTTTATTCTTAATATTTACTCCCGCACTCATAACAATCCCGGCATTAAAAATGTTAGTATTTTGCTGATAATCATAGGTATAAATAAAACAGACAATCCACAAACAGTGGTAAATATCACCCTGTTTTCATTAGGAATATCCAAGAATTTTTCGTTGCCTATCCAAGCTATATAGAATGTGTACAATAAAAATACTTTGTAAAAGAATACCAGTGAAATAACAGGTTCTAACGCATATATTAAAAACGATAAACTATATGTTAGAGTTGTATAATTGTATATTTCACTCAGTTTGGCGTGCTTTTTAGTTAGATTTTCAAACGTAATTAAGTTTATAAACGATGTTATATAAACAGAGATAAAAAGTGAGAAAATAATGGTAGTGCCTGATTTAATTCCCTTAAGAAAATCTAGTTCTGTAGATACAAAGCTAGTGCCTAGGCAATTTAGGAGACCAGCCAAAAGGATACTTACAATCATAGCTTTAAAAATATGTGTTTTTCTCCCTTCGCTTAATCTTTTTAAGCGTTCCCAAGCTTTACTAGGATTTATAATAAGTTCAGATAAGCTTGTCCAGCAGATTATGAGTATTTTATCTTTCAAAACGATAATTTTTTCAGGCAAAGATAACTCTTTTTATTTATTTATTCGTAACTTTGTCCATCAAATACTAAATTATTTAAATATGTACGAAGCATTATTAATTGTTGCAACGATTGCGTTGATTTTTCTTTCGCTATGGCTGTATTTCCCTTTTGCGGAGAAGAAAGGCTTGTTGGCGGGAGTGAATCATAGAAGCTCTCATACCAAACCTGTGGTGACTGGTGCAGGCTTCATCTTCTATATCTCGTACGTATTTTATATTATAGATTGTCTTCTGTTTTCTACTTGGGAAGTACCGTGGCCGTTGTTTATAGGAATCTCTATATTAGCTATAGTAAGTTATATAGATGATTTGAAGGATTTGTGGTTCTTTATAAGACTTGTGGTGCAAGTGTTGGCAGTGGTGCTTATGCTATACCAAGTATATCTAGACTTCTCTATGACTCCTATGGAAATGAATCCTTCTATCCTTATTATAGTGGCTGTAGTGGGTCTGATTTTTTCTGTTGGTTTTACAAATCTATACAACTTTATGGACGGCCTTAATGGTATGATGGCGGGGATAACTATTTCTGCTTTAGCTATCTTTGGGCTAATAGACTTCTTTGTTGTAGATTTTATAGATGATTCTTTATTGATATACACAGCTATACCAACATTGATTTTTGCGTTTTATAATGCAAGAAGACAGGCCAAATGCTTCGCAGGGGATGTTGGTGCTATAGTTTTGGGATTTGTAATGGTTTATATGTTATTCTCACTACTGTTACAAACTTCAAATATTGTTTATATTTTTATTTTTGCTTCAGTGTATCTAGAAGCAGGTATGACAGTTATTCAACGTTTGTTAGCTGGTCAAAATATCTTTAAACCTCATAGAATTCACATGTTCCAGTTGCTGTGCAATGAGCACAAACATCATCATGTGAAAATTTCTGCATATTATGCTCTAAATCAGTTGCTTTTTGGTTCGGTTATAGTAGTAATGAATTATTTTGATTTAAATGATTTGGCTCAAAATCTAATAGTAATTGGCTTATTCGCAGTAGAAACTATTTTATATTTTGTATATAAAAGAAAATTAATGGGTGGACACTTATTAGAGTCGCTTAAAAACAATAAATAATCAATATAACTTTAAAACAAACAAATTATGATCCCACAAAAAATTGAACACCTTGGTATCGCAGTACCAAGTATCGCAGAAGCGCTTCCATACTACGAAGGAGTGCTAGGTATGACATGCTATGCTATCGAAGAAGTAGCAGATCAAAAAGTAAAAACAGCTTTCTTAAAAGTAGGTGAAGTGAAAATCGAACTTCTAGAACCAACCTCTCCAGAAAGTACAGTAGCAAAATTCATTGAGAAAAACGGTGGCCGTGGTGGTTTCCATCATATCGCATACGCTGTTAACGACATTGAAGCACGTCTTCAAGAAGTTGCAGACAAAGGCGTACAACTTATCGACAAAACTCCACGTTCTGGAGCAGAAGGTATGACTATTGCTTTCTTACACCCAAAATCTACAGCAGGTATCCTAACAGAATTCTGCGAAAAGAAATAAGAATTTAATTTAAACATTAACATATATAATGGCAACAGATAAAATTCAAAACCTAATTGAGCTAAGAGAAAAAGCTCGTTTGGGTGGAGGTCAAAAAAGAATTGACTCACAACATAGTAAAGGTAAACTTACCGCTCGTGAACGCATCGAAATGCTTCTAGATGAAGGTAGTTTTGAAGAAATGGATATGTTCGTAACACACCGTTGTACAAACTTCGGAATGGATAAAGATAAATTCCTAGGTGACGGTGTTGTAGTAGGTCAAGGTACTATCGACGGACGTTTAGTATTTGTATTTGCACAAGACTTCACCGTATTTGGTGGTTCTTTATCAGAAACAGTGGCTATGAAAATATGCCATGTAATGGATAAAGCTATGAAAGTAGGTGCTCCTATCATTGGTATCAATGACTCAGGTGGTGCTCGTATCCAAGAAGGTCCTAACGCTCTTGCAGGTTACGCAGAAATCTTCGAACGCAACATTCTTGCATCTGGTGTAGTTCCTCAAATTTCATTAATCTTCGGTCCTTGTGCTGGTGGTGCAGTTTATTCTCCTGCTCTAACAGACTTCATTATGATGACAGAAGAAAACAGCTACATGTTCATCACTGGTCCTAAAGTGGTAAAATCTGTAACTGGCGAATCTGTTTCTGTTGACGAACTAGGTGGTGCTGCAGTACACTCTACAAAAACTGGTGTTTCTCACCTACGTGCTGCAAACGAAGAAGAAGGTCTTGCAACAATCCGTCGCTTAATGTCATTCATCCCACAAAACAATATGGAAAATGCTCCAGTGGTAGAATGTACAGACCCAGTTGACCGTATCGACGACGCTCTTAACACCCTTGTTCCAGACAATCCAAACAAACCATACGATATGAAGGAAATCATCACTTCTATCGTGGACAACAACGATATGCTAGAAATTCAACCAGAATTTGCTCCAAATATCATTTGTGCATTTGGTCGTTTCAACGGTGTTTCTACAGGTATCATTGCAAACCAACCTAGCTGTTTAGCTGGTGTACTAGACTGCGACGCTTCTCGTAAAGCTGCTCGTTTCGTACGCTTCTGCGACGCGTTCAATATTCCAATCCTTACTCTTGTAGACGTTCCTGGATTCCTTCCTGGTACAGGCCAAGAATATGCAGGTATCATCGTTCACGGTGCTAAACTTATGTTTGCTTACGGTGAAGCTACAGTGCCAAAAGTAACTGTTACTATCCGTAAATCTTATGGGGGTTCTCACATTGTGATGAGCTGTAAACAACTTCGTGGAGACTTCAACTATGCTTGGCCAGGTGCTGAAATTGCAGTTATGGGGCCTTCTGGTGCAGTAGAAGTGCTACAAGCTAAAGCGATTGCAGCAATCGAAGACAAAGAAGAACGTGCTAAATTCATTGCTGAAAAAGAAGCAGAATACCGTGATAAATTCGCTAACCCATATCAAGCAGCTTCTATGGGCTACATTGATGACGTTATCGAACCACGCAATACACGTTTCCGTGTGATTCGTGCATTTGAATCGTTGAAAAACAAACGATTAACTAATCCACTTAAAAAACACTCAAACATTCCTTTATAATTCGTGACTATGGTACAATTAGCAATAAACTGGACAAACGCAGGCATTATCACCGGTATCGGTTTTGGCCTTGTAGTTGTGTTGTTGATACTATTGGTTTTTGTGTTAATGGGATTCGGTGCCATTATGGTACGCCTAAATGCTCCTAAAAAAGAAAAGAACCTAAAACCAGTAGCCGTTGTGCCTACTCCTGATGCAACAGAAGAACCTGTAGAAATTACAGGCGAAGAATTGGCTGCTATCGCAATGGCTATTCAATTAAGCAAGGAGTCTGCTCACGACGTGGAATCTAAAGTCCTAACAATTGTGTCGAATCCAAATTCGGCTTGGGCTTCTAAAACATTTGGTATAAATAATTTAATTCGTTAAATCAAAATGAAAAATTTTAAATTCACAATAAACGGTAATGTTTACGAAGTGGGTATTGAGGCTGCAGAAAACGGCAAATCAAACGTAAACGTAAACGGTAAATCGTATGTAGTAGAAGTTGAAGCAGACGTAATGCAAGCAACTGCTGTGCGTCGTCCACTTGCTACTCCATCAGCAAAAACCACCTCAGGTGTTATGAAATCTCCTCTTCCAGGTAAAGTACTTAAAGTATTAGTGGCAGAAGGTCAAGTAGTAAAACGTGGTGATATCCTTATGGTAATTGAGTCTATGAAGATGGAAAACAACATTGCTGCTCAAGCAGATGGTGTTATCCGTTCTATCAAAGTGGCTGCTGAACAAAGCATTCTTCAAGGCGACGCTCTTCTAGAAATAGAATCTGTTGCTCAAGAAGCAGAACCAGCTCCAGCTCCAAAACCAGCTCCAGCGCCTAAAGCTGCTCCTGCTCCTAAGGCAGCACCAGCTCCAGCACCAGCACCTAAAGCTGCAGCAGGTGCAAAATCTGTAGTTAGCCCACTACCAGGTAGCGTAATTAAAGTAATCGCTAAAGTTGGTGATGAGGTTAAACGCGGTCAAGCTGTGATGGTTATTGAATCTATGAAAATGGAAAATAATATTCCTGCTCCACGTGATGGTAAAGTTACTGCTATTCACGTTTCTGCAGGTAACAGTGTAATGCAAGGCGATGCATTAATAGACATTGAATAAGAGATATGAAAACATTATATCGTGTTATTATCACATTATTAGCATGCGTAACATTTAGTGTTGCGTATGCTACTGAAACAACAGATTCTGTCGCAAACTACGACGATCAAATCATGTTGATTTCAGAAGAAACCGCTGATGAGGTAGCAGAAGAAGCTCCTGCTGCAACAGAAAAAACAGAGGAAAATTTATCAATTTCTGGTAGCTTGAGCAAGTTCTTTGGTGAAATGGGTATTGTAAAAATCTTTGCAAATAATTCCGATTCAACTGCAACGAACCATGTTGTTACAACAGAGAGTTCTGATGTCGAAGCAACCAAAGATAATACTAAGGAGACATCAGATTGGCGCAATATAGTAATGATAGCAATTGGCTGTTTACTGCTTTATCTTGCTATTGTTAAAAAATTTGAGCCTCTACTATTATTACCTATCGCAATGGGTATGATACTTACCAATATTCCTGGTGCAGGTATGTTCCATGGTGCTTGTTTTGCGGGCGGTCACGTGCATTGGCAAGAGTTGGCTGCAAATGGTGGTCTTCTAGACTACTTATATTTAGGTGTAAAACTTGGTATTTATCCTTGTTTAATCTTTATAGGTGTAGGCGCGATGACAGACTTCGGTCCACTTCTAGCAAACCCTAAGAGCCTTCTTCTAGGTGCTGCAGCACAAATTGGTATTTTCGTTACCTTCCTTGCTGCAATTGGTATGGGCTTTAATCCAGCAGAAGCTGCTTCTATCGGTATTATTGGTGGTGCGGATGGTCCAACAGCTATTTTCTTAACATCAAAATTAGCTCCTGATTTATTAGGTCCTATCGCAGTGGCTGCATATTCTTATATGGCACTTGTACCAGTGATTCAACCTCCTATCATGCGTGCTTTAACAACTAAAAAAGAACGCGAAATAGAGATGAAACAACTCCGTATGCCATCTAAAACAGAAAAGATTATCTTCCCAATAGTAGTAATTATTGTAGTATGCTTAATCCTTCCTTCTGCAGCTTCTCTTATTGGTTGCTTAATGCTAGGTAACTTAATGAAAGAATGCGGTGTAGTTGATCGTCTTGCTAAAACAGTTCAAAACGAACTTATGAACATTGTAACTATCTTCTTAGGTATCACAGTAGGTGCTACAGCAACTGCAGATGCATTCTTAAATGTTAAAACACTTATGATTCTTGCTGTAGGTATCGTAGCATTTGGTATGGGTAGTGCAGGTGGTGTACTTCTAGCTAAATTTATGAACTTATTCCTAAAAGAAAAAATCAATCCACTTATTGGTTCTGCAGGTGTATCTGCTGTGCCAATGGCGGCTCGTGTATCTCAAAACGTAGGTCAAGAAGCTAATCCTTCAAACTTCCTACTAATGCATGCTATGGGTCCTAACGTAGCGGGTGTGATTGGATCTGCAGTGGCTGCAGGTATTCTGCTAAGCTTCTTAGGATAAGTATAAAATGATTTTAAAGGGCACGCCTAAAAACTGCTCCTTTAAAATACATTTTATAATAATTTAATAATTTAAGCGGTCACTGAGCTTGTCGAAGTGCCCGCTTAAATATTACAAAAATAACCTTTATCTATGTCTAAATATGGCTGATAATTATTTAGAAAAACAGTATGCAGATTATGAAAAAAGGCGTGCCGAATGGGAACGCCAGAAAAAATATGGTAAATTGTATACAAAAAAGCAATCGCATTAAAGTGATTGCTTTTTTTGTTAACTCCTAATTATTCGCTTCGCTCATGATTTTGCTCACGCTCGGCATAATCAATGCTGGGCACTTCGATAAGCTCAGTGACCGCATTGCTTCTGCTCTCGCTTACTCGCAAAATTCATAACTTATCTAACACTTCTTTTGCATATTCAATAGCTCCGTGAAGCGAAAGGTCGCGATAGTTGCCACACTGTATTGCATTAGCAGCAGGTACCTCTGTGGAGTTTATAACCTTGACTAGTGCGTTTTTAAGTGCTGTTTCTATGGTGGCTACTTCTACATCGCCCCATACAATAAAGTAAAAACCTGTTCTACAGCCCATAGGAGAAAGGTCGATAACATTATCCACTTCTTCTCTTAGATAACCTGCTAGGAGATGCTCTAATGCGTGCAAAGCCGCAGTAGGAATAGCTGCCTCATTTGGTTGCATGAACCTTAAATCAAACTTGCTCACTTTATCTCCTTTCTCACCTGTCAATAGACCGCATTTTCTCACAAAAGGTGCTTTTACCTTTGTGTGGTCCATAGTAAAACTTTCTACTTTTATCATTGTATATTAATTAGGAATTAGGAATATAATTTTTCTCATCTAATCACCGAATAATCTATCTTATTAAAATCTTATTCCATATGTTAGGACAATTTGATTGCGTACACTACGAAGTCCTATTGGTTCAAAATTATCTAGGTTAAATTCACTGCCATCATATTTTGTAAATGATGGAGCGTATGGATAATAATCTGCTGTATTTACTTGATAAACATATGCTAAATCGATAGCATGTCTGCCTATTCTATAACCGATACCTGCAGTGATATTATATGAATCTTTTTCGTTGTAATAATCTACGTCTGTTCTTACATCGTTGTAATAGTAGCCTCTGCTCATGTATTCAGAAACTCGTGGAGTAGAGTAGCCTCCACCAAGTCTTAATGATAAATCTTCAGTAGGTTTTATTTCTATACCAGCGCGTAGAGTGTGGCGATCTATTAAGTCATTTGAGTATAGATACTCAATATCGTCATTGTTGCCATTGATAGCAGCTGAGTTTTCGTATTCATAATCGATACCAATGAAACCAAATTTACCCAAAACAAATCCCAAACTACCAATAGCTTTAAGTGGACCTGTAAGGTGTGTTCCGCCTACAGAGGATGGAGTTTGTGTGAAGCCTTGTTGGCGATAACCGCTTATGTCATACACATTGTAATCGCAGTTTGATGATGAATAGTCATCTAGTACATAAACTGTTGGAGTGTGGAATGCAGCACCTATGCGTAGCCACTTAGTTGGTTTTGCAATAAGACCTATTTTATAAGTGAATCCAACAGATTCAAATCCGTATGTGTTATGTAATGTATACACGCTACCATCTGCAAATGATTCTTGAAGAGTGGTATTCTTGCCATATACTGCATAGTCACATTCAAATGTCATACCCCAGTAAATAAGGTTGTTGAAGTTTCCCGCAAAAGCAAGAGCAAAATCATTGGCAGAGCCATATTCTTCAAATCTTATATATTGTTGTGTTGTTCCTCTGCCAGACCAATCATATAGTGAAGTGTATTTGTCGTCTCTATCATTGTATTTTAGGTCTGTAAGGTAAGAGTCAAAACCAATTACAGAAGTCCAAGGTATAGAAGAATCGTCGTACGCAGGGTTTGTGTTATCAAACCATTGGGTATCTGAGTTTGCTAATGCGTCTACTGGAATGTCATCTGTCATGGCAGCAACCCATTGTGTATATGAATGTGGTTGACGACCATTGTAATGTCCCATTCTAGCAAACTTTTTACTTTGGTTATATGCTATACCTAAGTTGAAGTTTAATAGATTTTTATTTTCTTCAAAAACCCATGTGCCAACGTATGCTAAGTTTTGTAGGTCGATATTAGTTCTAGTGTTTTCAGAAGAAGAGGTGGAAAAACTGTTTTGTAATGTTGTGTTATCCCAATGAACATTGCCAGAAATAGTTAGTTCAGAACTTCTGTAGATACCAATACCTGCAGGGTTGTAGAATATGGTAGAAGCATCTCCACCAAGGGCACCCATTGCACCGCCTACAGACATAAAGCGTGCAGTACCGTTAAGTTCACTACTAGAAGCCAAAAGTGCATCGTATGCAGTTTGTGTTTGTGCAAAAATACTTAATTGGGCAATTGCTACAACAAATATAGATAAAATAAGTTTCTTCATGTTTTGGTTTAGTTAATATGTTATTATCTGCGTCCGCCTCTGGTAGCTGCGCCGCCTGAGCGAGAGTTGCCGCCACCTCTAGTTACAGTACCGTTTGAACGTGTACCTCCACCACGATTTGTAGATACTGAGCCATTGTTGGTAGTTGTGTTGCGTTTAGTTACTGTTCCAGTATTTGTATTGCCACGTCCACCACGAGTTGTTGTAGTGGTGTTTCTATTTGTATTACCAGAACGGCTTACGCTACTATCTGTATTTCTTCTTGTGTTTGTAGGACGAGCTGTAGTTCCGTCTGTATTTCTATGTTTAGACTCTGGACGAACTGTATTACCTCTTGAATTTCCTCCACGGTCATAATCCCTAGTATGAGCATTTGTAGGACCATGATGATGACTAGGACCGTGATGATGACCAGGGTCGTGTGGTCTAGGAGCAGGATGGTGAGGGTGATGAGGAGGATAGTATGGATAAGGCTTATATGGATATGGACGATATGGTGAATATGGATAATATCCTGGATATGGGCTATATGGGTGTACCCAGAATGGGTCATACCATGGGTCGTACCAAATGCTTCCCCAAGAATTCCATGTAAACCATGAGTCATAATACCATGGGCTGTACCAGTTTGTCCAACCTAAATTTACATAAACATTTGCAGAAGAGTTTGCTTCTTCCTCTGGATCTGTGTAGTTGTAAACATATACATTTTCGGCGTTTTCTATATTTACAACTTCAGGATCATAGAATCTTATAATTTCTTTTGTGTATTTGTAATCTTCACCTAAGTCTAGTACAGAATCTGCTACAACTGAAACTTCAGTTGTGCTTACTCTGTTATATTCATCTATAGTTCTGGTAGTGTTTGTAGCTCCTTTAGAACCTTTGTTAGATTTATAGGTGCCACTATCGTAAATATCGTCATATTGTGCAAAAGCACTAATAGATAAACCGACAACTAATAAAAAAATACAAAAACGTTTCATAGCATATAAATTTAGTTGTATCTTTACGTCTTGATAATTAATGTCTGACAAAGATACGAATTAATTAAAATTAGTGGTTTAATTTTTAGTTAAAAACATTATATGAATTACATTAAAATTTCAATAAATATTGCTGGCATGCCTGAGTACAAGGCAGATGTGCTTACATATGAGTTGGGTGAGATAGGTTTTAGTACATTTGAAACCGACAATGACACATTAATAGCTTATGCTAAGCAGACTGATTTTTCATTGGAAAGTTTAAATGAGATGGCAGAAAATAATGAATTATCTTCAGAAAATTATAGTGTAGAAGAGGTGGAAGATAAAGATTGGAATGAAGAATGGGAGAAAAATTATTTTCAGCCTATCGTGGTAGATGGTGGGGAAAGCAAATGCGTAATTCATAGTAGTTTTCATGCCGAAGTGCCAGAGGCAGATTTTGATATTGTAATCAACCCTAAAATGTCTTTTGGAACAGGGCATCACGAAACTACAAGCTCTATGCTTAGATGGATTCTTTCAGATTCTATGCAAGGCAAAAAAGTACTTGATATGGGTTGTGGAACAGCTGTGCTTAGTATACTAGCAAAAATGCGCGGTGCAGATTATGTGATGGGTGTGGATATTGATGAATGGTGCAAGGAAAATGCCACAGAAAGCGCTGAGTTAAACAATGTTGAAATGGAAATTAAACTTGGAGATGCTTCTATTTTGCCTCAAGAAGAGACTTTTGATGTGATTTTGGCTAATATCAATAGAAATATTTTGCTTGCAGATATGGATAAGTATGCTGCTTGCTTAAATGGAGGAGGAAATCTGTATATGAGTGGTTTTTATACAGAGGATATTGCTGTTATTAGAGAAAAAGCAGAGTTTTTAGGGCTTAAATACGAGGACTTTAAAGAAAAAAATAACTGGGTTGCAGTAAAATTTTTAAAATAATTCGTCTAGAATTTTTATAATCCAACTATTTACCTTATCTTTGCACTCGCTTTTAAGAACAATGGCGGGATAGCTCAGTTGGTTAGAGCGTCGGATTCATAACCCGGAGGTCACGAGTTCAATTCTCGTTCCCGCTACAAAAAAAACGAACAATCGCAAGGTTGTTCGTTTTTTTTGTATGTATATATGATCTTCTCATAAGATTGATTTTAAAGGAGTGATTTCTAGGCGTCACGAAGTCTGAGAAACCGGAGTTTACTAAACGTAAATGAGGATTTTGAAGACGAGGGCAACGTGGAAAGCACCCTTTAAAATTAATCTTACTTTACGCCAGTATATTTTCTATATATTTTATTGTATTCTTTGCTCTCAAGGTATCTCGAAAGCCATGAATTGAGAGAGTCGAGCAGAAGAGGGCATTCAGGATGAACGCACCAAGAATAGTTTTGAGCAAAACTCACTGCTGTATTCATATCTAAAGATTTAAACTCAGGATTTTCTTTAATTAACACCCTTGCCACGAATTCATCGCAGACTGTATAGTCGATATCACGATTGACTAACATCTTGAATAAATCTTTTGGGATGGTGTTGTTTAATTCTTGTATATAAATCTTATCGCCGATTTCTTGTGAGAGATTTTCTAAACGTTGTTTGTAAAATGCACCAGGTGTGATGTAAATGTATTTTTCTGCCAGAGAAAGTTGGTTTCTAATAAATTCTACACTGTCTTTTGGATTATATTTTCTCTGTATAAGCATTTGTCTGCTAGTGAAAACGGGGATGCTATAATTAATTTGTTCACGTTTTGTGTTGTAGATAGGAATATGCCATGCAAGAATATCTACCTCGTGATTTAGGAGTTTTTTTATTGCTTCAGAAAGATTTGTTTCACTAATGAATTCTACATTTTTAATATTCATTGCTTTAGAAAAGCTGTCTATCATTAGTGCTTGTAATCCTGCAATGCTATCCACGTTTATCACCTGATAACTCATAATATTAGGTTCAACGATAACACGGATTTTATTTTGAGATTGGATGAACTCTAAATCGTATGGTTTGTGTTTTTCAAGGTAGTCTTTACTAAATAGTATAAATGACAACACTATCATAGTTAGAATAGCACAGCCTCCTACTATGAAGATGTGCTTTCTTCTTGACATTTTATTTAATACTGTTCCGCCCATAATTAATCATAGAAATTCCATGATAAACCAAACTTAAACATAATAGGGTTTAATGGATAATGAGGAACTGTGAAGTATGTAGGTTCCATAAATGCAGCTGATAAATTGTAACACATTAAATAAACTCTAAATTGTTTTAAATGTAGGTTTACGTATGCGTTCATTAATGGATAATTTCCAACAAGTGTTTCGTCTTGCAAGTGGAACACTCCTATGGCAGGCATATATGCATTGGCATAATATGCTGTATTGTATCTGCAATCTACACCTATCTGCACTGTAAGAATGTCGTCTTTTAGGAAACTATGTCTGAAGTAAAAGTTTGAGTACGCAGATATCATAGGAAGTGGCACAATAGAAGGTTCATTTACATATTGGAATGAAACTTTATTGTCCCAGTGTAGCAACCATGCAGATAGGTTAAGTTCTAAATCGGCATTGATAATTTGGATAAAATGCTCTGTGTCTTGGGTAGGCATAGCATTTTTGTCGAAATAGATATAATTTTTCAAACCTTGCCAGCCTGCTCCTAGTTTTATGCTACAATATTTATAAGGAATGGCAATTTCGCCGTAGCCTCTAGCTGACCATGTGTTATTAAAATGATTTTCCCAGATAAAATGGTTTGAATAATAATGTTCTGTGAAGTAACTTGGATTGGTACTTTTTAGGTGACCTAATGCAGAAATGTGAAGATTTAGGTCATCTTTTAGTTTAATTTTAGTACTGAAGTCACCAGAAATATCAAATGCCATTCGGTTGTCTCTGCCTAGAACTAGTACTTTGCCTAAAACTCCGTATTGGGTGTTGCCTTTGCGTTTGAATAATTCTCCACCCACAGATACTAGGGCTTGGTTATGAACTCTGCACAATGTGTCTAAGCCAATGCCTAGCAATGGGTTTGTACCGTCTAAAGGAACATAGATGGAATCCATTACTTGCATTCTGTTTTGTTCAAAGTCTGCCTCTACAAATGCTCTAAGGCTAAATAGCATCCATTTTTTATACCCTTCGTTGAAGGTAATTGATACTACATTTTTAAAGAAATGTTGTGAACAGGTGTCTTTTGATGCAGTGTTTGAATAGTAATTGTTATCATAGAAACCACTACTCATACTTCTTTCGTAGTATTTCTTTCTGCTATACTCATATTTGGTTGTATAACCAATGGTCATAAGTGGCACAAAATCTTTCTTTTCAGAATCGTTTGGATCTACTCTTTCCTCGCCAATATTGTATTGTTGGTTTACCCAAAAATAGAATGAGTTGTATTCAGACCATGTGTTAGAAAGTCTTACAGGAATATTCTCTGTGTCATCAACAGTTCTTATAAGACTATCGTTTAACAAGCCTCCGTTTTCAAATTGCTTGTAGTTGTTTAGTCCTGCTAGGAAATAGATTGAGTATTTTTTGCTTCTGTAACTACCGTTTAGATAACCATTTAGGTCGTCTGTAGATTGATTGAAATATGAACCACGACCATATTTATAGTCGGCAAAGATGCCAAAGTTGAGCTTGCTTGTGGCATTCATAGAAAGACCAGCTGTTAGGTGGTCTTCTTCTAGGTCTGTAAGACCTCCCGACATATATGAAATATTGCTATATGGGCGTTTTGTATTGTAGAAAAACGCATCGCTTGCGCCAATATATTGGTCGTAAAATGTGTGTTTAAAAAGGAAGTCACCTGTATAGTCAGTCTCTTTTCTTTGGTAGAAAATAGCAGACTGGCTAGGTTGACCAAGGTTTCCAAGCCATTCGCTTGCTATGGTATTTCTATAAACAGGTGTGTTGTATTCTTGGAAATTTAGTGTTGCAGTGTCAGGTGAGCATTGTGTTTCGTCGCCGAAATCTTCAGATACTTTCCATGCAATGGTGCCTTCGCCTGCTTTTGCAGGTTTACGCATAAAGAAGTTTTCTTTTTTGGTGGAGTCTTTTTTAGCTTCTAAATTGTCTGTGGAAGAACTTATATTAGATTCCTGAGCTAGAACAAGTCCTGCGCAAAAAAGAAAAACTATAAGTATGTATCTGCTCAATTTCACTATGCAAATTTACAACTAAATTTTCAAATATTAAATACGTGTCATTAGAGTAGGTAGGATAGACGCCTTCCAAGTGCTAAAATCACCTTTAATTATATGTGCTCTGGCCTCTTGTGTTAACCAAACGTAAAATGCAAGGTTGTGAATAGAAGCAATTTGCATACCAAGTAGTTCGTCAGCCATGATAAGGTGACGAAGATATGCTTTGCTATATACTCTATCTACTATGCTTGGTCCGTCTGGGTCGATAGGAGAGAAGTCGTTTGCCCATTTTTTGTTGTGCATGTTCATGGTGCCATTTTTGGTAAATAGCATACCATTTCTGCCGTTGCGGGTAGGCATTACGCAGTCGAACATATCCACACCACGTTCTATACCTTCTAGTAGGTTGGCAGGTGTGCCCACACCCATTAGGTAACGAGGTTTGTCTTTTGGAAGAATGGCATTTACCACTTCTATCATTTCATACATTTTTTCTGTTGGTTCGCCCACTGCAAGACCGCCAATAGCATTGCCCTCGCATTCTTGCGAAGCAATAAATTCTGCTGATTGTTTGCGTAGATCTGGGTAAACACAACCTTGAACTATAGGGAAAAATGTTTGGTTGTAACCATAAACTGGGTCTGTGTTTTTGAAGTGTTCCCAACCTCTCACAAGCCATCTATGAGTCATTTCCATAGATTTTTTTGCGTAGTCGTAGTTGGCATTGCCTGGGGTGCATTCGTCTAGTGCCATAATAATGTCGGCACCTATAATGCGTTGAGTTTCAACTACATTTTCTGGAGTGAAAAGGTGTTTTGAACCATCTATATGAGAAGCAAAAGTAACGCCTTCTTCTTTTAGTTTGCGTGTGCCAGAAAGTGAGAATACTTGGAAACCACCACTATCGGTAAGGATAGGTTTGTCCCATGAATTGAATTTGTGCAGACCTCCTGCTTGTTTTAGTACTTCTAGCCCCGGGCGAAGGTATAAGTGATAGGTGTTGCCAAGGATGATTTGAGCCTTGATGTCGTCTCTAAGTTCGTGAGCGTGCACACCTTTTACCGAACCTACTGTGCCTACTGGCATAAAAATAGGGGTAAGAATTTCGCCGTGGTCGGTGGTGATTTTACCAGCACGGGCGTTGGTTTTAGGGTCTGTATATTGCAAATCAAACTTCATAGTCAAACATATTTTCGTTTAGTGTAATATCTTCTATTTGGTTAATTTTTTTAGCATTGAAAGGGCATTGTACCTTTACATAATTCTCGGTGAAACCGCACATTTTTCCACTTTTATTGGTAGACTCCCACAGTACTCTGCGCTTTGTGCCAATTTGTGATTTGTAGAAGGTTTTAAGTTTTTCTTCTGATAGCGGAAGCATAATGCTCATTCTGCGTTTTTTCTCGGTTTCTTCCACTTTGTATGGGATTTTTAGCGCCATTGTGCCAGCTCTTTCTGAGTATGGGAACACGTGAAGTTGCGACACAGGCAAACTGCTAATAAAGTTTCTAGACTCTTCAAAAAGCTCTGGAGTTTCGCCTCGCATACCCACAATCATATCCACTCCGATAAATGCATCTGGTATCAACTCTTTTATTTTCAGCACTTTATTTTTGAAAAGTTCACTATCGTAGTGGCGACGCATTAGCTTAAGTACCTCGTCGCTACCGCATTGTAGTGGAATGTGGAAGTGTGGTGCAAAGCGTTTACTTTTTGCTACAAATTCTATAATTTCGTCGGTAAGGAGGTCTGGTTCAATAGATGAAATTCTAAATCTTTCCACTTCCGTTACCTCGTCAAGTGCTTTAACAAGGTCCACAAATTTTTCGCCTGTGCTTTTGCCAAAATCGCCTATATTTACACCTGTTAGGATGATTTCTTTGCCACCTTCACTAGCAATTTTTTCTGCATTGCGCACAATTTCTTCTATACTGCCGTTGCGGCTTCTGCCACGGGCAAACGGTATGGCACAGTAGCTACAAAAGTAGTCACATCCGTCTTGCACTTTTAGGAAATGGCGGGTGCGGTCTTCGTGAGAGTAACAACCATAAAATGGTGTCATTTTCTTGGTTTCACTCACTACAGGGGCGGTGTCTTGGGTTTTAAGCTTTTCTGGAATTATAAATTTGTCGTTTGCACCCAAAACCAAATCTACACCTTCTATAGCTGCAAGTCTTTCAGAGGCCAATTGGGCATAACAGCCTGTAACAATAAGGAATGCTTTTGGGTTTTCTCTTATTATTCTATTTATTGCGCTGCGACATTTTTTGTCGGCGTTGTCTGTTACTGTGCAGGTATTTACTATGCAAACATCGGCTTTTTCGTTGGCTTTAGCCTTTACAAAACCATTTTCTATAAGCATTTTGCCTATAGAAGAAGACTCTGCAAAGTTTAGCTTGCAACCCAATGTGTAAAATCGAAAAGTACTCAATATGTTTAGTTGTTTAGTAAAATCGGGCCCTTCGACAGGCTCAGGGACCGATTTTGTGTATACTTGTTTACTCGGTCACTGAGCTTGTCGAAGTGCCCGAGTAATTTATTTTTATCAACCTATAGCTCCCTCTCTCTTTATAGTACACAATCACGTATGTTATCACTGTGGAAATCATACCGATAAGTGAACCGAAAAGCACGTCAGCAAGGAAGTGCTGTGAAAGGTATATGCGAGAAAAACCTGTTACAAATGCAAATATAATCAGAAAGATTTGTAAAAATCTGTATCGATATGGCAGTATGGCTGCTATACCTGCCAAAAATACAAATACACACGAGGTGTGACCACTTGGGAAAGAGTTGAATGCGTCCCAAATATGCACTCCCTCCACTGTAGGAGGCAGGTCGATACCCAAACTATTGAATAGTGTAAGTGGGCGAGGGTGAGCGCATGTGTATTTGAAAATTTGTGTTATTAGCGAGCAAATGCCTTGTCCTAGAAGCAGGAAGAAACCCTCTCTAAGGTTGAATAGCATAAAAATACCAATAAAAATAAATGGCAAGTTGCCCCCAAACTCTGTGATGTATTTGAAGAATGTGTCCCAAAATGGTGTGTGAAAAGAGTTTAATTCAATATGTGTTTCCACTTGTCCGCCTGTGAAACTATATGTCACACCAATAGCCCAAATTATCAAAAAACTAACCCACAGAATAAGGTTTTCTTTGTAATATTTCGCTAAAACTTTGTTCATTCTGCAAAGATAGTGAATTTTATCGTTTAGGTTGGCTAGGATATGATAAAATATGCCATGTTACGCCCACGGCAATGCCTAAAAGTAGCAATCTTACCCACAAGATAGAAACAAAAATGCACGAAATGCAAATTGTAATCCAAAGCATACTTATAGAATACACTTTTATGCGCACAGGTATGCATTTGTTTTCTTGAAAATTCTTGATATAAGGGCCCAAGTGTTTGCTTTTAAGTAGGCGTTTGTGCCAGTTTGGAGCACTTCTGAAGTAGCAATAAGCTGTTAAAAGTAGGAACGGAGTAGTGGGAAGTATAGGGAGAAAAATACCTAGAATTCCAAGTGTAAGTGATATTGTTCCTGCTATTCGAAGAAGTAATTTTAACATATAATAAAATTGATGTACAAAAATAATAAATTTACAATCTTCTCTATATATTATTTAACTTTTTTTTACTATCTTTGCCATTTTGAGAGAATAGGTTAAATTATTGAAAATCAGAAGCGGAAAAGATGTCTGTTAATTCTAGTAAATTAATAAATAACGAACTGCAACTACAAGATATTCAGTCAATTGTAGAGGGAGAAGCGAGGGTTGAAATTTCTGAGGAGCGTAGAAGGGCGATAGATGAATGTTTTAGTTTTTTGGAGTCGTTTTCAAAAGATAAAGTGATATATGGCATTAATACGGGCTTTGGACCAATGGCGCAATGGCGTATTGATGACAAAAATTTGAATGAACTTCAATATAATATCATTCGTAGTCACTCTACAGGTGCTGGTGAACCTCTATCAGAAAAATGTGTGCGTGCGGCTATGCTTGCACGTTTGATGACTTTTGTTCAAGCGCATTCAGGGGTTAATATTCAAACTTGTGATTTGTTAGTTGAATTTTTGAATCGTGGCATTTATCCTGTTATTCCACAACATGGCAGTGTAGGTGCTAGTGGAGACTTGGTGCAACTAGCTCATATCGCTCTTGCTCTTATTGGAGAGGGAGAAGTCTTTTACAAGGGCGAACGCAGAAATACATCAGAAGTGTTTGCGGAATTGGGAATGAAGCCTCTGCAAATGTATGTGAGAGAGGGTCTTGCTGTAACAAATGGAACAGCAGTGATGACTGGAATTGGTTTTGTAAACTTATTCAACGTGAAACGTTTACTAAACATCTCGCTTAAGGCTTCTGTTTTGATGAATGAGATTGCTTCGTCATACGACGACTTGATGTCTGAAGTATTGAATGGAGTAAAAAGACACAATGGTCAACGAGTGGTGGCTGCTAAGATGAGAGAAATTTCATCTGGTAGTGAAATGTTGCTTAGTAGAGAAAAAGAACTTTATCATAAGAGTGAGGAAGATGTGTTTGAGCATAAAGTGCAACCATATTACTCACTTCGTTGTATTCCACAAATTTTGGGTCCAGTTTGGGATGCTGTGGAAAATGTAGAAAAAGTGCTTGTTGGTGAGATAAATTCTGCAAATGACAATCCTATTGTTGATCCAAAAAATAAAACTGTTATTCACGGTGGTAATTTCCATGGTGATTATGTGTCATTTGAGATGGATAAACTCAAAATGGCCGTTACCAAGATGACAATGCTGGCAGAACGTCAGATGAATTATCTGTTCCACGACCGTATCAATGGCATTTTACCTCCATTTGTAAATTTGGGTGTGTTAGGACTTAATTACGGATTGCAAGCATCTCAATTTACTGCTACTTCTACCACTGCAGAGTGTCAAACTCTATCAAATCCAATGTATGTGCATTCTATCCCAAATAACAATGACAATCAAGATATTGTTTCAATGGGAACAAACTCAGCTCTTATTTGTCAAAGAGTAATAGAAAATAGTTATCAAGTGATGGCTATACACATGATGGCACTTGCTCAAGCTGTGGATTGTTTGAAGATAGCAAACAAATTGGCTCCAGCAACAAAGGAATTATATAATCAAATAAGAGAAATAGTTCCTGTTTTTGTGGAAGATACTCCAAAATACAAAGAAATAGAAGCACTAATAAATTGGTTAAAAAAATAATATGAATAAAGTAAAATATGCTTTAGTAACTGGTGCTAGTAGAGGTATAGGCCGAGCAATTGCTCTTAAATTGGCTAGTCAAGGTTTCTCTATTATCATCAATTATGCATCAAACGCAGAGGCTGCACAAAATACTTTAAATGATATTGTTGCAGGTGGCGGTAGTGCAGAACTGCTTCCTTTTGATGTGAGTGATAGCAATTCTGTAGAACAAGCATTGAAGGCTTGGGGTGAAAAGCACGCAAACGAATATATCTCTGTAATTGTTAACAATGCAGGTGTACGTAAAGACAATCTAATGATGTGGATGCCAGGTCAGGATTGGCGTGATGTGCTTTCAATATCTCTTGATGGTTTCTTTAATGTGACCCAACCACTACTTAAAAATATGCTTGTTAAGAAATGGGGCCGTATTGTAAATGTGGTTTCATTGTCTGGTATTAAAGGTATGCCTGGTCAAGTGAATTATTCAGCTGCAAAAGGTGGCTTGATTGCGGCAACTAAGGCGTTAGCACAAGAAGTTGCAAAAAAACGTATAACAGTTAATGCAGTAGCTCCTGGTTTTGTCAAGAGCGATATGACAGCAGATTTAAACGAAGCAGAGCTTAAAAAACTAGTGCCTGTAGGCCGTTTTGGAGAACCAGAAGAAGTAGCAGAACTTGTTGCATTTTTGGTTTCTGATGTGGCTGGATATATTACAGGTGAAGTGATTTCAATAAACGGAGGAATTTATACTTAATATATGTCTCAAAGAGTAGTAATCACAGGAATGGGTATTTATTCCTGTATAGGTAAAAATAAACAAGAGGTTTTAGATTCTCTATTTAATGGTAAATCTGGTATTGGTATTGCCGAAGAAAGAAGAGAATTAGGATATCGTTCATGTCTATGTGGTATCTTAGAAAAACCAAATTTAAAAGGTAAACTAGACCGTCGTCAACGCTTGTGTTTGTCTGAACACGGACAATATGCATATCTAGCCACAGAAGAGGCACTTGCGCAAGCTGGTATAGATGAAGAATATCTTGCTCAACATGAGGTGGGTGTGCTTTATGGCAACGATAGTAGTGCAGAAGCTGTGATAACCGGTGTAGATGTAATAAGAGAAAAGAAAAACACAATTATGGTGGGTTCTGGAAATATTTTCCAATCTATGAACTCAACCATAACAATGAACCTTGCCACAATATTCAATTTGCGAGGAATAAACTTTACAATTTCTGGAGCTTGTGCAAGTGGTTCTCATGCCATTGGTATGGGTTATTTGCTTATTAAACAAGGTTTGCAAGAATGTGTTCTTTGCGGTGGTGCAGAAGAAGTAAACAAATATTCTGTTGGCAATTTTGATGCTTTAAATGCATTCTCTACACGAGAAGACGACCCTACAAAGGCTTCACGTCCATTTGATAAAAATCGTGATGGTTTAGTGCCAAGTGGTGGTGGTGCAACAGTAGTGTTGGAAAGTTATGAATCTGCAGTTAAACGTGGTGCAACAATTCTTGCCGAGGTGGTAGGTTATGGCTTCTCTTCAAATGGCGACCATATTTCTGTACCAAATGTAGAAGGACCTAAACGTTCTCTTCAAATGGCAATAAATAATTCTGGCATTGATTTATCAGAAATTAAATATGTGAATGCTCACGCAACATCTACTCCTATTGGAGATATGAATGAAGCAAAAGCAATTGCTGAGGTGTTTGGCGAGCATAAACCATACGTTGCATCAACAAAATCATTTACAGGACACGAAATGTGGATGGCAGGTGCATCAGAGGTAGTTTACTCAATGCTAATGATGCAAAACAACTTTATTGCAGCAAACTTAAATCTTGAAGAACCAGATGAGGCATCTTCAAACATTAATATCCCAAGAACAAGGGTGGATATGCAGTTTGACGTATTCTTGAGCAATTCATTTGGTTTTGGTGGAACAAACTCAACTTTAATTATAAAGAAATTTAAATAAGAACTTAATTATGACAATCGAAGAAATTATCGAGAAAGCAGCAACTGTGCTTGCAGAAGAATTTGAAGTAGATGCATCAACAATTACTCCAGATGCGCCACTTAAAGAAACACTAGACCTTGATAGTCTAGATTTAGTAGACGTAGTGGTATTAGTGGAACAAAACTTTGGTGTTACACTTACAGGTCCAGACTTTATTGGAGTTGTAACTTTCCAAGATTTCTACAATCTTTTGGATAAAAAGATTAATGGATAAAGCATCTAAGAAACAATGGGACGGAAAATCTAGAGGAGGACGTTTTGGTTATCAATTTTTTGTATATACCATTCGCTTTCTTGGGGTGAGATGTGCCTATTGTTTTCTTGCTTTAATTGTAATCTATTTTATTCCATTTGCCCCTAAGGCAACAAAATATATTTGGCAATATAATCGAAAAAAGCGTGGTCTAGGTGTATTAGCTTCGCTTAAAGAATTATATTGTCACTATTTTGTTTTTGGACAAACCCTTATAGACAAGATAGCTATGAAGGCAGGTCTAGAAAAATCTTTTAATTTCAAGTTTGATAATTATGAGCGTTTTCTAGAGATTTTAAATAGTGGAGAAGGGGTTGTAATGATAGGAGCTCATGTGGGATGTTGGGAAGCCGGAGCAGGTTTCTTTGGCTCTTACGGAAAAAAAATAAATATTGTAATGCTTGATGCAGAACATCAACAAATAAAAGATGTGCTAGATGAAACTCAAAAAGAAGAAAAGAATTACAATATTATTCCTCTCAACCAGAATATTATAGATGCAATGTTGCAGATGAAAGTTGCCCTAAACAATGGGGAATATATCTGCTTTACGGGAGATAGATTTATGGGCACTGATAATACTATTTTAATAGATTTTCTAGGTTCTAAGGCTCTATTCCCAAAAGGTCTGTTTCAAATTGCTGCAAAATGTAGAGTGCCAGTGGTATTCTATTATTCAATGCGTGAGAAAAACAGAACTTATAGATTTATTTTTGAGGAACCAGTTATTGAGGACAGGATGACTGCGGAAAAACTTATTGAGCAATATTCAAAATCGCTTGAAAAGATAGTGCTTAAATATCCTCGTCAATGGTTCAATTTTTATGATTTTTGGAATTTTAATAAAGAATAATATATGAAACTAACCAAACCTCTTGCAGATGTATATTGCAAAGAGCAGAAGACAGCATTAGAGGCACAACGCCTTGCACAAGAGATTGCTTTTGCACCAATGGTGTTTCAAGTGTCTCGACTTATGGTGAAGTTTGGTATTTTAGAATACCTATCAAACAATCACAAAGGTGTTACCCAAGCAGAAATTGTTGAGCATACAGGGCTTTCAAATTATGCTGTGCAATGTCTTTTGGAGGCTTCACTTTCTATTGGTACAGTAATTACAAAAGACGACAAGTTTACTATTTCTAAAGCAGGTTGGTTCCTTCTAAACGACCCAATGGCTAAGGCAAATATGAACTTCAATCATGATGTAAACTATTTGGGCTTATTCCACCTAGAAGAAGCACTTAAAGAAGGTAAACCATCTGGATTAAAAGTGTTTGGCGAGTGGCCAACAATTTATGAAGGTCTTTCTAGCCTTCCAGAAGAAGTGCAAAAAAGTTGGTTTGGTTTTGACCACTTCTATTCAGACGAATCTTTTGCTGCTGCGCTAAAAATTATTTTTGACGGTGATAGAAAAGTGCGTCGTTTGTTAGATGTTGGTGGAAATACTGGCCGTTGGGCTATGCAATGTGTGGGTTATGACAAAGATGTTGAGGTAACTATTATGGACCTTCCTCAACAACTAGAAATGATGAGAACTCAAACAGCAGGTAAAGAAGGTGCAGACCGTATTCATGGTTATGGTTGCAATCTATTAGACGAGTCTGTAAAATTCCCAACTCCAGCATTTGATGTTATTTGGATGAGTCAGTTCCTTGATTGCTTCTCAGAAGATGAGGTAACAAGTATTTGTCGCAGAGCATGCGAGTCTATGGACGAAAATTCTCGTCTATACATTATGGAAACATTTTGGGATAGACAAAAATATGAAACTGCCGCATATTGTCTTACTCTTACAAGCATTTACTTTACAGCACTAGCAAATGGCAATAGTAAAATGTATCACTCAGATGATATGGAAAGATGCGTAAACAATGCAGGCCTTGAAGTAGAAAAAATAGTAGATGGCTTAGGTCTTGGACACTCAATAATGATTTGCAAAAAGAAAAATGGATAAAATCTTGAATCTTATTCCGCAGCGACCACCTATTGTAATGGTGGATAAGTTCCTTGGCATAGACGGAAACAAATCAAATACATCACTTACAGTAAGAGAGGATAATATTTTTGTGGATACTGGTGTGATGTCGGAATGTGGACTTATCGAACATATTGCTCAGTCTGCTGCAGCAAGAGTTGGTTATTTGTTTACTGAGGCAAATAAACCTATTCCAATAGGATATATAGGTTCTGTAAACAATTTTGAGATAAAAGAGTTTCCAAAACTAGGCGAAACAATTTTCACAACAATAGAAGTAATCCAAGAAGTTCTTGGCATTACACTTATTCAGGCACATTGCTATATAAATAATGTGGATATAGCATCATGCAAGATGAAGATTTTTCTAGATACTAATGAGAAATAAAAACAAAATAGGAACACAAGAAGCTGCGCTAACAAATATTACGCACACCACAGTTCGCTTTAGTGAGGTGGACTCTATGTGCGTGGTATGGCATGGTGAATATGTGCGTTATCTAGAGGATGGACGTGAGGAGTTTGGCAGAAAATTTTCTGGAATAGGATATTTAGATATGTACAAAAACGGATATACAGCTCCTATTGTAGATTTACAACTAGAATATGTATCTCCACTTACAGTAAACGATGTTGCTGTAGTGGAAACACGATATATAGAAACTCAAGCGGCGAAATTGTGCTTTGAGTATATTATTAAAAGACAAAGCGATGATGTTGTGGTCTTGCGAGCACGTTCGGTACAAGTTTTTCTATATAAAGACGGAAATATTAGCCTAAATAACCCTACATTTTTTGAAGATTGGAAGAAACAATGGTTGAGATAGATATATACTTAGGTGCTTCGTCTGTACGAACATGTTTGGGCGATAAAAGCCAAACACTTTCTGCTATGAAAAACGGAGAGTGTGGACTAAAATACTCTGAAGATTGGAAAATGCATGTGGGGGCTTCAGATGTTGACATCTTGGACGGCTTTACACGTTTTGAGTCGTTGGTGGTGGAGCAAATAAATAATGTGGTAAAAGAATCTGGAGTAGATTTATCTGCAGAAGATATACAACTAATTATTTCTACCACAAAGGGAAATATCGATTATTTGGCACAAGATTGTGAGAATATTCCTCAGAGGACATTTATTGGCAACTCTGCCAAAATAATAGCAGAACATTTTGCTCTAGCAAATGAACCAATTGTAATATCAAATGCGTGTATTTCTGGTGTGTCTGCATTTGTGGTGGCCGGTTGGGTTTTAAGAAAAACAAAGTGCAATCATGTGATAGTAGTGGGGGCGGATGCTTTGTGTGAGTTTATCACATCGGGTTTTGCTTCGTTTAAGTCTATTAGTCCTGCTCCTTGCAAACCATACGATGCCACACGCGATGGTCTAACACTAGGAGAAGCCGCTGGTGCTGTGCTTCTTACAAAAGATGCTTCTTTAGCAGATGATGCAAAAATACGTCTTGTTGGTGGTGCAATAAGCAATGATGCAAACCACATTTCTGGTCCTTCTCGCACAGGCGATGGGCTTTATTATGCCATTAGAAATGCCATGGAAGAATCTCATAGAGGAATCGAGGAAGTTGGTTTTGTAAATACTCATGGCACAGCTACTCGCTACAACGACGAGATGGAAAGCAAAGCTATTGCTTGGGCTCAGTTAGATAATAAACCACTTAATAGTGTAAAAGGATATATAGGTCACACACTAGGTGCTTCTGGTGTGGTGGAAACAATTATATGTGCAGAAGAACTTAAAGAGGGTGTGGTGTTTGGAACAAAAGGCTTTACAGAGTCTGATACTCCACATAAACTTACAATTACTTCTGAAAATCAGATTTTTAAAGGTGAATGTTGCGTGAAAACTGCATCTGGTTTTGGAGGTTGTAATGCAGCAATTGTCTTGACAAAAGATGATAGTAATATAATATTCGATTTAGCACCTATAAGAAATACAAAAGTGGTGGCAGAGTATACTCTTCCACAATCTGATATGGATTTTGCCGACTTTATTAGAGCTGAATTTAAGTCGTTTGGCGATAGCAATATGAAGTTCTACAAGATGAGCGATATGAGCAAAGCTCTGTATGTGGCTGTGGAACATTTGCTTAAGATAGAAGACTTTGCAGAGGTGGAACCTATTCGCAGAGCAATAGTGCTTGCAAATAAATCGGCATCTTTAGATGCAGATATCATACACCAAAGAATCTTAAATAAGCGTTTGCCAGAGGGCGCCTCTCCAGCGGCATTTGTATATACACTTGCCAATGTGGCTGCGGGGGAAATCTGTATTCGTCACAAAATACAAGGTGACAATACCTTCTTTATAGACGAAGACTCTGGTTTAACAGAAAAGTATGCTACTAGCCTAATAGAAGACTACAAAGCAGATGCTGTGATATATGGCTACTGTGAATACCTACAAGGAAAATGGAATGTAAATATTAAACTATTAAAAAATAAATAAGATGGAACAACTAATTCAAGAATTAAAAGAGCATTTAATCGAAGAACTAAATTTAGAAGAAATTACACCTGAAGAAATTGATGCAGAAGCACCTCTTTTTGGTGACGGATTGGGTTTAGACTCTATTGATGCACTAGAGATAATCTTGATTCTAGAAAAATACTACGGTGTGAAACTTGCAAATTCTGCAGAAGCAAAACCAGCATTCTATTCTGTAAAAACTCTTGCAGAATACGTTATGCAAAACCGTAAATAAAAATGGGAGTAGTAGTAACAGGAGTTGGAATTGTATCGGCACTAGGCATAGGTGTGGAGAAACAACTTGCGGCAATGCGTAAGGGGGAGAGTGGTATATCATCTTCACCTACATTGCTACGTACAACACACAAACTTCCTGTTGGTGAGCTAGCCTTGAGCAACGAGCAGTTGCATGATATTTTGGATATTCCTCATAAAGAAAACCTTTCGCGTACAGCACTTTTGGGCATTCTTGCAGTGAAGGAGGCAATTTCTTGTGTAGAAATCGATTTTTCTAAGAGAATAGGTTTGGTATCTTCTACCTCTGTGGGTGGAATGGACTTAACAGAGCATTTCTTTGAAGAATTTATGCAAGATAGTACAAAAGGCAGACTTCGTGATGTAAAAATGCACGATTGTGCAGCCAGTACCGAGAAAATTGCAAAATATTGTGGTATTAATGGTTATACAACTACTATTAGCACAGCTTGTTCTTCTGCTGCCAATGCAGTAATTGCTGGAGTAAAACTCCTTAAACACAATATTGTAGATTACGTTTTGGTCGGTGGAACAGATGCTCTTAGTGCTTTCACACTCAATGGTTTTAAATCGCTTATGATATTGGACGAAAACAAATGTCGTCCTTTTGATGCTACCAGGGCAGGACTAAATCTTGGCGAAGGTGCAGGTTATTTATTGCTTCAAAGAGAGGAAGATGCCACTGAGATTTACGCTCGTGTTGGAGGATTTGCAAATCGCAATGATGCTCATCACCAAACAGCTTCTTCTGCCGAAGGCAATGGAGCATTCCTAGCTATGTCTGACGCACTAAAAATGGCAGGATTAAAACCAGAAGATATAAGCTATATAAATGCACACGGCACAGGTACCGGCAATAATGATGCCTCAGAAAGTGTAGCATTTGTACGCTTGTTTGGCGAAAATGTACCAGCATTTAGTTCTACAAAAGCATTCACAGGACACACTCTAGCAGCCGCTGGAGGTATAGAAGCAGTTTATTCTGTGCTAGCAATCAAATTGGGTGCTATATTCCCAAATCTAAACTTTAGCACACCTATCCCAGAATATGGTTTAACTCCAGTTTGCACATACAAAGAAGGTGTGGAAATAGAAAATGTGATGACCAATTCATTTGGTTTTGGAGGTAATTGTAGTTCACTTATTTTTACTAGATAGACTCTTAGGTAATGATGAAATGTTATGTAAATAGGGTGGTAAGAGACGCCGATGTGGTAACTGATATTAAACTTTTGATACCAGATGCTGCTCAACGTCGTCGTATGAGTAAGGTAATAAAAAATGCTGTATCTACAGCCGTAGAATGCGTAGGCGGAGTAGAAAATATCGACTCTTTGGATGCAATTATTACAGCCACAGGTTGGGGATGTTTAACCGATAGTGAACGTTTCCTACGCAATGTAATAAACGATAAAGAACAATTACTAAACCCTACACCATTTATTCAGTCCACATTTAATACAATCGGTGGTCAGATAGCGCTTCTTCGTCACAATCATTGCTACAATGTAACCTATGTAAATCGTAGCCATAGTTTTGAAGATGCACTTCTAGATGCAATGATGCGCATAGCCGATGGCGAAAGTAAGAACATTTTGTTAGGTGCATTTGAAGAAACTACACCATCTGCTCACACTATTTTGGAGCGTATGGGTGTATTTCGCAAGTACAAAGACGGTGAAGGAGCTGTTTTTGCTACACTTACGGCAGAAAAAACTCAGACAAGTTTGGCAGAAATAGACTCAATAGACTTTTTACAATCTTCTTTGACCGAAGACGAATGTTTAGCAAAATATGCTTCTTTATCAGAAAGCAAATTGCTTTACAATAATTTTGCTGAATATGGATTATTTCCTACATCTTCTGCTTATTGTTTTGCCGAGGCTGTTAGACAAATAGAAGATGGTGCAAAAGAAGTTATTATATACAACGAATATTTTGGTTCAACACCAGTAGTGATAAGAATTAAATGTATTGGCTAATTGCAATATTGACGATATTGCTCGTACTCTTCATCGTGTGGGTATGGACAGTGGCATATGTGGGTAGTAATGTCTACATAAAAACCATTTGCAAGACTGACGTAAAAGACAAAGTTGTTTCTCTTACATTCGACGATGGACCAGATGAGGTGATGACAGAAAAGGTGCTTGATGTGTTGGGGAAATACAATATTAAGGCAATCTTTTTTTTAGTGGGGAGTAAGGCCGAGAAATATCCACACATTGTACGTAGGATATACTCAGAAGGACATATAGTAGCAAATCATACGTATTCTCATTGTGGGAATTTCCCTTTTTGGCATGGAGAAAAGGTGGAGAAAGAACTTACAAAATGTGCAGAGGCAATACAAAAAATAATAGGTAAAAAACCAAAACTATTTCGTCCACCATTTGGTGTTACAAACCCAGTTATAGGCAAGGTTCTTCGTTCTTTGGGTTTTAAAACAATAGGCTGGAGCATCAGATCAATGGATACAGTAATGGTTACAAAAAGAGAATATATTGCTCAAAATGTAAAAAGAAACTTACATCCAGGAGCAATAATTTTGCTTCACGACAGATGCCCAAAGGCAGATGAGTTACTAGAAAATATTATAGAAAGTACTCTTAAAGAGGGGTATAGTTTTGCTTCCTTAAATAAAATAATAGATTTGCAAGCGTATGAAGATTAAATTAATAATAATTTCACTCATGTTTTCTCTGGGGTTAGGTCTCTATGCTCAAAATATAGATTTGCATCAGTTTCAGACAGAGTTACAGGAGAAAAACGAAGATGTAGTCTCAATAAAATGCAGATTTAAGCAAACAAGACAAGTGTCTTATCTTGCTTCAGCAGTAGAAAAGGAGGGAGATTTCACCTTTACAAAACCCAATGATATATTACTAGCTTTTGATGATGGTGATTATATAAAGATGACAACTGAGTACTTTGAGATGAAGACAGCAGGAAATGTGGTCAAAACCAAAGTAAACTCAAATCCAATGCTAAAAAACTTAAGTTCTATTTTATCAACTTGTGTGTTGGGAGATTTTGATAAGATGAATAAGAATTTAGCAGTAGATATTAAGCAAAATCAAACAGAGTGGACAGTTACTCTTACTCCAAAGCAAAACAAAGTTGCAGCAAAAATTTCAAATATTATAATATATTTTGACAAAGCGGATATGTCTTTAAATTTACTTAAAATGATAGAGAAATCTGGAGATTATACCGCATATACTTTCACAAATAAACATGAGATTAGAAGATAATTTTTATAAGATTCATGCAATAGAGCAGATAGAAAATGATTATAAAATAGAGGTGGAATTAATGTCAACCCATCCTATTTATGCAGGGCATTTCCCAGAGCAACCTGTTGCGCCTGGCGTATGCACGCTAACAATCATTAGAGAGTGCATTGGCAAAATCTTGTCTAAGTCTGTTTCATTTGCCACTATAAAAGAGTGTAAATATGTGTCTGCCTTGATACCAGAAGAAGGCTTGAAATTAATTATAAATCTTACATTGTCTGCAGACGGTGGAGTAAAAGCAGTGGTAGAAAGAGTGAGCGATAATCAAATTGCACTTAAATTAAAAGCAAACTTAAAGCAATGAGTGCACAGCAATTAACATATAAGGAACGAATGTCGGCACTTAAGTGCGTGGTACTTATGCCTACATACAATAATGCAGGCACTATTGCAAAGGTGATTGCAGATGTAAAACAATATTCCGAGGATGTTATTGTTGTAAATGATGGCTCAACTGACGATACAAAAAATATTCTTGCTTCTATTGCTGATATTAAGGTAATTGATTATCCAAAAAACAAAGGCAAGGGATATGCCTTGAAACTAGGGCTTCAAAAAGCATACGAATGGGGCTATCGTTATGCAATTACAATAGACTCCGACGGACAACATTATGCAGATGATATTCCTACTTTTCTAGATAAAATAGAAGAAAAACCAGATAGTTTACTCATAGGCGCGAGAAATCTTGCTGCTGATAATATGCCTTCAAAAAATACTTTTGCCAATAAGTTTTCAAACTTCTGGTACAAAGTAGAGACAGGTAAAACGTTATCTGATACACAGTCTGGTTATAGACTATATCCACTTGAAAAACTTCAAAAAATCCACTTTATAACTAGAAGATATGAGTTTGAAGTAGAAATTATTGTTCGTGCAGCCTGGCGAGGTGTAAATGTAGAAAATACTCCAATCAAGGTTTATTATCCACCTGTAGAAGAACGTGTTTCCCATTTCAGACCACTACAAGATTTTACTCGCATTAGCATCCTGAATACTGTGCTTGTGCTTTATGCTATCCTTGTTTACTACCCTTGGAAGTTTTTAAGATTATTTACTATAGCAAATATTAAAAGCTTTGTAAAAAAACAAATCCTTCTTAGTAAAGAATCAAATTTGAAAATAGCGGCTGCAATGGGTTGGGGAGCCCTTTGTGGAGTTTTGCCTATTTGGGGATATCAAATGGCATTTGCGGGAGTTTCGGCTCACTTTATGAAGCTCAACAAGATGGTAGCAATGGCATTTTCGAGTTTTACAATACCACCACTCATTCCATTTATACTTTATGGAAGTGTGTTGCTGGGTGCAGAGGTGTTATGTATAGAAAATGTATTTACTTTAGATAATATTTCATTGGAATCTGCATCTCAGAGTGTTGCCCAATATATAGTAGGGAGTGTGGTTCTTGCAATAGTATTAGGATTAGCAGTGTTTATATTATCACTTTTGGTAATGATTATTTGCAAACGTAAACCTAAAAATGAGTAGAATTTTTATTTGCATATACGATTGGTTTGAAAAACATAGGGTAGCATTTTGGGCTATTCTGCTTTCTCTCGTGGCTGTACTTGCAGTAATGGCTTCTAGGGTAAGTTATGGGGAGAATATTACAAACTTTTTCAACAATTCTAGTGAAGAAAAAAACGCTACATTTGAGAATCTGGCAGTAAAAGATAAAATTATTGTTTTAATCTCTGGTAATGACCCAGATAGCATAATCTCTTCTGCCGAAATTTTTGAGCAGCAGATAGAAACACTAAAAGAAGAAAATCTTGTAAGTGCAATTACTGCAAGTGCAGATGAAGAAACAATAGGAGGTGTTATTTCTTTTGTTTATAAATACCTGCCAATATTCCTTACAGACGAAGATTATAAAGCATTAGAAGAAAAAATATCTTCAAAAAGTATTGAGAGCCAAATAGGAAATGTTTACAATGTGCTTACCTCGCCATCTGGGATGGTAATAGGCGATGTTGTAATGCAAGATCCACTTAATATAGGCACTCCACTTCTTCAAAAATTTGAAAAGTACAATCCAAACTTAGAATACGAAATATACAACGGCAGGCTTTTTACAAGTGATTTGTCTACTATGCTTATGTTTATCCAGCCAACCAATGGTATGGGCGACACTGGTAGTAACGACCGCTTGGTAAGCGTGCTAGAGCATGCAGAAGCAAATGCAGAGATAAATGGCGTTAGCATAGATTGTATTGGAGGGCCAGTCATTGCAGTTTATAATGCAAGACAAATAAAACAAGACACAATGATTACGCTCTCCCTAGCTATGGTGGTGATATTGCTTGTTATTTATCTGTCGTTCAAAAACAAAAGGTCAATACCACTTATTATTGTTCCACCATTGTTTGGTGCATTGTTTGCGTTAGCGATGGTATGGCTTGTAAAAGGAGAAATATCTGCCATTGCCATAGGTGTAGGTGCGATAGTGCTAGGTATTGCACTTAGTTATTCGATACACATAGTATCTCACCTAAATAGCAAGTCTTCTCCAAGAGAAATAATAGAAGAACTAACAGAGCCTCTTACCATAGGTTGCTTCACTACAATAGGTGCATTTGCGGCATTGATATTCACTCCATCTGTCTTGTTGCAAGATATGGGGCTATTTTCTGTGTTCACTCTTATAGGCACAACTATATTTTCCCTTGTATTTATGCCTCAATTCCTAAGAGGTTTTGATTCTACCCAAAAGAGTTTCTTGCTAGATAAAATAGAACAATTGGTTGGATATAAATACGATGGCAACAAATGGGTGATACTTTCTATTTTGGCACTGTTTGTGGTGGCGTTATTCTACTATCAAGATGTAGAATTTGACGAAAATATGTCACATATAAACTATATGCCAACACATATTGTAGAGGCAGAAGAACGCTCAAAAGAAATATTTGGCGATGATAGTAAAACTGTGTATATAGCCACTGGAGGAAAAGACTTAAAAGAATTAACTACCGAATATAAAGAACTAGAAAATATTCTAAATGCTTACAAGGCAGATAGCCTAATAAGCGATGTTGTTACACTTTCAGACTTTGTTGTTCCTACTGACGTGCAACTTGAGCGAATAGAAAAATGGAATAATTTCTGGAGTGCAAATAAAGCTGAGGTTCTTGCTGAAATAGAAAAACAAGCTCAAAAAAATGGATTCAGAGCAGGTGCGTTTTCTCGCTTTAAAGATATTTTAGAAAAAGAATATTCTGTTTGCAATTATTCAAAAGAAGATATAGCATCTGTACCACTTATTTCGGAATGGATGACCTTGTCAGAAAATAATACATCGCTACTTTCTTGCATCACAATAGATCGTCAGCAAAAAGAAGAAGTGTATAACAAATTAGAAGAACTTCCTCACACAACAGTGATAGATAGGGGATATTTTTCTTCAAAAATGGTAGAAACTACCACTGATGAGTTCAACTATATTTTACTAGTATCTTCGCTTATAGTGTTCCTTACCCTTTATATTTCATATGGACGTTTGGAACTAACACTTCTTACATTCCTTCCTATGGCTATAAGCTGGGTAATTATACTAGGACTTATGGCTTTGCTAGATATTAAGTTCAATGTAGTAAATGTGATTCTTGCCACGTTTATATTCGGTATAGGCGACGACTTTAGTATTTTTACAATGGATGGGCTACTTCAAGAGTATAAAAATGGCAAAAAAGTGTTTGGAGCACACAAAATAGCAATATTCTTCTCGGCATTTACTGCTATTGTGGGTATGGGTGTGCTTATTTTTGCTCAGCATCCAGCCATGAAATCTATTGCATTAATATCTGTATTGGGTTTAGGTATTGTGGTGCTAGTATCTTATACTGTTCAGCCGATGCTGTTTAGATTTATTGTTACAAAACAAACAGAAAAAGGCGGATTCCCATTCACTATTTTGAGTATTTTTAATACCCTATATTGCTTCCTTTATTTCTTGTGCGGTTGTATATTCTTGCAACTTTATATGCTGCCAATTTTGATTTTGCCACTTAAAAGGGAGCAAAAGAAACTTGCAGTGCACAAGATGATTTATTGGATAATACGTATCTATCTTTATACAGTAAATGTAAAAATAGTTAGAGAAAATCCATTTGGCGAAACATACAAGAAACCTGCTCTTATAATAGCAAATCATCAATCATTTATTGATATATTATTGTTGCTTTCAACATCGCCAAAAATAGTGATGATGACTAAACATTACGTTTGGCAATCTCCAATTTTTGGATGGATAGTAAGATATGCCGACTTCTTTAGTGCTGGTAATGGATATGAAAACCTAGAGGAAAAACTTAAGGAACGAGTGGCAGAAGGTTATTCTGTGATGGTGTTCCCAGAAGGAACTCGTTCTGCGGATTGCTCTATACAGCGTTTCCACAAAGGTGCATTCTATCTTGCAGATTTGCTCAAACTAGATATTCTTCCTATGCTTATATATGGCACAGGTAATATCTCATCAAAACGTCAGGCCTTCTACATCAAACGCGGAACAATGGCAGTGCGTACATGTCAGAGAATAGAGTATGGCGACAAATCATTTGGTTCTACATACCAAGAACAAGCTAAGATGTTCCGTAAATGGTATATAGAACAATATAGACGCTATTGTGAAAAGTGGAGTAGAACTACAGATGCTTACTTCAAAGATGCATTAATTAAGAATTATATCTACAAGGGTCCAACGCTTGAGTGGTATATGAGAATAAAATGTCGTATGGATGGATATTACGACATTTGGGATAGACTTATTCCACGCGATGCAACAATTACTGATATGGGTTGTGGCTATGGTCAAATGTCATTTATGTTGGCTCTTTTATCGGCAGATAGAACAGTGCTAGGTATAGATTACGATAGTGAAAAAATAGATCAATGTAATCATTCGTTCTTGTCTAAGAATGAGAATATTAAGTTCTTATGTGCAGATAGTAGGACAGTGGACATCCCACAATCTGATGTGATATTATTCAGTGATAGTCTTCACTATGTGGATGCAAATTCACAATATGATATACTAAAAAGGGCAATATCAAGCCTAAAAGAAAATGGTATGATAATTGTTCGAGATTCTGATAATAGTAAGAAGGAAGAACATGAGAAGATTGCAAAGTGTGAATTTTGGTCTACTCGTATAATTAAATTTAATAAAACAACAACAGAACTTACCTTTGTGAATCAGCAATGGATGAAAGATTTTGCTCTTGAAAATAATATGAAAATAGAAACTTATAATTGCGGTAAGGATAGTTCTGAAATATTGTATATACTAACAAAATAGGATATGAAACAATATGATGTTATAATAATAGGTGGTGGTTTGGGTGGCCTCTCTAGCGGTGTAATGCTGAGCAAAGAAGGACTAAATGTATGTGTATTGGAACAACATAGTGTGATAGGTGGTTGCTTGCAGTCATTTTACAGAAATGGTCGTGTTCTAGATACAGGAATGCACTATGTTGGAAGTTTGTCTGAGGGGCAAATTATGCACCAATATTTTAAGTATCTAGGTATAATGGATAAACTTAAACTGCATAAACTAGATGAAAATGGATTTGACCATTTCCATTTCAATGACGGTAGTAGCTATTCATATGCTATGGGTCATGAGAGATTTGTGGAGAAACTCTCTTTGCAGTTTCCAGAAGAAAGAGAGGCAATAGTCTCTTTTACCAAGATGCTTAGTTCGTTTAGCGACCTTATTTCAAAAGATGTACTCAAGGAAGGGAAAATCTCTAGTGGAGGTATAGAATTATTGTCTGTTTCTGCATATAATGAAATTGAAAAATATTTTAAGAATGAGAGATTGAAAAGTGTTTTGGGAGGAAATTGTGGACTATATGCAGGTGATAAACTTACCACATCTTTATATGAATATGGGGTGATAACAAATTCCAATATAGAAGGTGCATATTCTTTTGTAGATGGTTCTCAACAGATAGCAGATTTGCTAGTGGAGCAGATAAAACAAAACGGAGGTGAGGTGAGGCTTAATGCAAAGGTGTCAAAGATACATTTGGAATCAGATAAAGTAGAGTATATAGAGCTAGCATCTGGAGAGAGACTTTATTCAAAATGGACAATTTCGTCTTTGCACCCAGCAGTTACGTTCTCGTTACTAGAAAATAATACTATTTATAAAAAGGCATTCTTTACTAGAATTAATTCATTGCCAAATACATATGGTATATTTACCACATATCTTTTGCTTAAACCAAATACAGTTAAAAACTTGAATCAAAATCATTATATATTCAATCTTGATGATGTGTGGGAAACTGATACAGACTGTAGTAATTTTGAGATTTCAAGTTTAATGATGTCTATGCAAGCAAATAGTAGAAATGAATATACAGATGTTGTTACTCTTCTAGCTCCTATGAGGTTTAAGCATTGTTTGAAGTGGGAAGACTCAAAAGTAGGTGGTAGAGGTGAGTTTTACAAAGAATTCAAAGAAAAGTTTGCCGAGGCTACCATAGAAATTATGCATAAACATTTCCCTTATATCAAGGAAAATATAGAAAAAATCTATACCGCTACTCCGCTTACATATCGAGATTATACTGCAACGCCAGGGGGTAGTGCATACGGCATTGTAAAGGATTGTAGAAACCCTATAGTAACATTAATGCCTGCTCAAACTAGAATTTCAAACCTATTGCTTGCAGGACAAAATCTTAATATTCACGGATGTTTGGGCACAACAATTTCGTCGGCAGTAACATGCTCAGAAATTTTAGGAATGGAATATTTATCAAAGAAAATAGGCAACGCCTAATAATAAATAATTATTATGATAAAAGATAGAAATCTTCATTACAAGAGTGCGGAAGAGATAAAAGCTTTTCAAGAGGAGAGATTGAGAGAAACATTGGCATACGTGTCAGAGCGTTCTACATTCTATAAAAGAATGTTTAAAGAGCATGGCATAGATGTGTCGCAAATAAACACAATAGAAGATTTACAAAAACTTCCAACTACTTCAAAACAAGATTTGCAATACTTCAATGACGATTTTTTGTGTGCAGATCTTGTGGATGTGATAGATTATGTTACCACTTCTGGTACACTTGGCAATCCTGTCACTTTTGCCTTAACAGAAAACGACCTTCAGCGTTTGGCATATAATGAGGCAAGTTCGTTCTCTATTGCAGGCTTTAAGAAAGAAGACGTGATGCAACTAATGACTACTATCGACCGTCGTTTTATGGCTGGTTTAGCGTACTTTATGGGTGCACGCGAACTTGGCTGTGGCGTGGTGCGTGTGGGCAATGGTATTCCAGAACTTCAATGGGATACAATCAATAGAGTAAAATCTACAGTATGTATGGTGGTGCCTTCTTTCTTGATGAAGATGATTGAGTTTGCAGAAAATAATAATATTGACTACAACAATTCTTGCCTTAAAAAGGCTGTTTGTATAGGCGAAGCTTTACGTACTCCAGATGGAGAATTAACTACGTTGGGAAAACGAATCAATGAAAAATGGCCTTCTTTAGAACTATATTCTACATACGCTTCTACAGAAATGCAAACTTCCTTTACAGAATGTGAAGCTCACAATGGTGGACATATTCCAGCTGATTTAATCATTGTTGAACTTCTAGACGAAAATAATAATCCTGTAAAAGATGGTGAGGTAGGAGAGGTGACAATCACAACTATTGGCGTGGAAGCAATGCCACTTGTACGTTTTAAAACAGGCGATATGTGCATTCGTTTTGCTCAGCCATGTAAATGTGGTAGAAATAGTGCAAGATTGAGTTCTGTATTGGGCCGCAAGGGTCAAATGATTAAGTTCAAAGGTACTACAATCTACCCACCTATCTTGTTTGATATTTTGGATAATATTTCAGATGTACAAAACTATATAGTAGAAGTATTTACAAATTCTCTTGGTACAGATCAAATTCAAATACGTATTGGTAGTGAAAATCGCTCAGATGCATTTGTAAAGCAAATTAAAGATATTTTCCGCTCAAAAGTGCGTGTTGCTCCAGATATTAAATTTGAATCTGTAGAACTTATTGCAAGCTTGCAATGTCCGCCAATGAGTCGTAAGGTAGTGAAGTTCTTCGACCTTCGATAATAGAAAAACAAAAAAGAGACTCGTTTGAGTCTCTTTTTTTGTGGTGCCACCAGGAATCGAACCGGGGACACAAGGATTTTCAGTCCTTTGCTCTACCAACTGAGCTATGGCACCATCGTTTTTGCGATTGCAAAGGTAAGACAATTTTTTAATTCACCAAAATTTTTAAGCAAAAATTCAATATATTTTTAAAAATATCTTCCAAAATCTTGTTTACCTCATGGTGTTTTCGGGTTTTATGGCATTAATACAGCCTTCTTTACTGCCAAAACAGCCTGTTTCCATAGCTGCGGCAGTTACTCCCATTTGCTTAAATTGCTTCAAAAGGTTTGAAACTGTATTCTCTTCTGCAGAGAAAGTTACCACCACTGTTTGGTTTTTTAAGTTGGTTTCCACTTTCTTTACGCCAGCTTGCTTCTTAAGAGTTTTAGTAACCTCAGCCGATTTTGCCTTTGGCATTACCACAAGAAATGTGGTAGTAAGCATTACATCATCGTTTTTCTTTGCAAAAACAGGTGTTGTAATTAATAATATAGAGGTAAAAAGTATAATTATCTTTTTCATTTTAAGTTGTTGATAAGTTTTCGGTGTACAAAAGTAATATTTTTAGAAAAAAAGTAATGTGGATTTAACAAATATTTAATATTTTAGCAGAACCAAAATCAACCGAAAAATCAAATATTATGAAAAAGAATAAATTAATTCTATGGCTAGTTGTAGCTATGTCTTTATTGCTTCCAACTACTTTGTGGGCGCAAGAAACAGGCGCAGAGTCTGCTGCTCAAACCACTACTACAACAACTAAAAAGCAAAGTTTCTTTAAACTTAGCAACATTACATACGGTGGTAACTTTGGTTTTCACCTAGATTCATACCAATTCAATGTGTTGCTTATGCCAGAGGTGGGTTACAAACTTTTTCCACGTTGGAAAATATCTGTAGCTCCACTTTATAGCTATTATGGCTATATAAATAGTACTTATGATGCAGGTGAACATACACTAGGTGTGAGAGTTGGTACTACTTTTGACATTTTCAATGGTACCCGTTTCCCAAAGTTTAATATGTTTGTTTATGCAGGTTATCAATACGAGCACCACTGGGTTTCTGAATATGGTGGTAGTGAATACGATGCAAACTATTTCGATATAGGGTTGGGTGCAAAATATAGAATTAGTTATAAAGCAAATGCTTATCTATTAGTGTCTTGGCACGCATTTGCCGAAGCACGCACAGGTGGTTTTAGAGTAGATACTGGTTGGTTTACAGACCCAATTCCAAGCATAACATTTGGTGTAGAAATCAATTAAAGTCAAACCTTGAATAACACTTTTTATTCAAAATTAAACAATATGTCTGAAGAAGAAGAATTAAAACCTCCATACGGAGAGCGTCCTATATATAAAACCCCAATGCTTAATAGTTTGATTAAGCGATCTGAAGATAGTGAGGTGAAATGCAAGATTTGCGGAGTGTCGCTTGCTGGTAGAATTATGCAGTCAACTCAATATACCTGCGACCATTGTGGCAGACGCTTTGATATGTGCCGCGACTGTGGCGTAACAGAATTTTGCCCAAATTGCGGTGGCTGGCTTCTTAATAGTTGGGAGCTCGAAGGCAAGTGGATTGAGAAAAAACTCCACAAGCCTCATCATCATCACCATTAAAAATCTTATCATTAGATAATAGTTATTGCAAGGACGCATGATTCTATAAAAAGGTTCATGCGTCCTTTTTACGTACTTCTAGCAACAATTTTTAAGAAATTTATTCAATCGTTTGCATATTTTGTAACAATTTTGTAACTTTGGACGCTTTTCTACTAGAAAATAAATATACAAAATATGAAAAAATTATTACTTCTTTTTAGTTTAATATTATATTCATTACTCACTGTTGCTCAAACAGTTAATGAAAACTTTACGCTAGAGGTGTTGCCTCAACGTACAGACGATATGTTGGAATTTACGTTTAGTTACAAAAATGTAAATGATAATACAACATTTCAAATCTATAAATACCTAACAAACGACAAAACTGCTGGTGAACTTTCTGTGGAGTTTAAAGCTACCGAACGACTTGCAGAAGGTGTAACACCAAATGCGTCTGCCGTGTATTCGTGCTACCTTGATGGTTTGGATCTTACAGGTAATATTGTATACAAAGTTGGTGTTAAGGCGATACAAGAAACTATTTCTGGCGAAATCAAAGAAGAAATAGTTTATGTTTATCAACCAAATGGTCAGTTTAATGGTGGCTCTAGAGCAGTTGACGAATTTGAAAATGCTACTGAGTATCGCTTTACATACGGTTTGCCAAATGCTCCAGTTCTTTCAGAAAAAAAATCTTCTTCTGTAAGATTAACTTGGTCTGCTCAATGTAATCATGGTACTCCTGAACTTTATACTATTTTTGATAGAAATTCAAATGTGGTAATAGCAACTACAACAGAAACTACATATGTAGTAACAAATCTGCTTGCAGGTCGAACTTACGACTTCTTTATTCGTGCATATAAAGATGGTAATTATTTGTCAACTTCTCTTAGTGCACTTTACACTCCAGAGAGTGTGGATTGTGTTACATTTATTAGTGGGGAACAAATAGATAGACAAGGGTTGTCGTTACAAATATTAGGTTATCAAGATGCATATTTGGAGAATGCTGGATATGAATTGTATATGGGAGAAGAAATGGCAACAGATTATGGTTCTTCTCCTGGAGGTGACGTTATAGATTTTTATTTTGCATCTAATATAGATACATCAAAAGAATTTAAACTAGTAACAAAAAATGCAAAAACAGGCAACAAAGCAATTGGCTTGTTTAAACTAAAAGCAGATGGTTCTGCTATTGATACTCAAAGTTGTGATATTGTTTTTGACTTGCATGTGACTCATGTTACTCAATATACTGTTACATTAGAATGGACAGATCCTGGTTTTACTGCGACAAAAGCAGCTATTGAAGTTATAAATTTGGACAAAGATCAAGAAGAGAAATATCCAGAAACTATAAAACTAGCAAATCCAAGAGTTAGTACATATACTGTCGGCAGTCTAGAACACTCAACCAATTATAAGTTTATATTGAAACTTTCTGATGATTATAATAATCAGGCAAAAGCAGAAGTAAAAACTAAAACAAAAGTGGGAAGTATTTGTGAGCTAGATGATGTTACATCTGTTTCTTGGCTTGGTTGTGATAAAAATGGTGAATTCTTGGCACCATACGATGTAGAATTCTATACAGAGTATGAGAATAATAAACCAATAGTAACAGTTAGATTTAAACTAAATAGTGCCGATGAGATTAATAATGTTAAATTATATTACGCTCCAGATGGCAATATATTTACCACATTATTCAATATTAAGAGTCTTGATATGAAGAAAGGGGTAGATGGTTGGTACTCTGCATCATTTGATAAACTTAGTGGAGTGAGTAACATGGATGATAGAAGATTCTATTTTTCTGTTGCAGTTACCCCTGCTAAACGTTGTAGTTATCTAACAAACTTTTATTTAATGAAACCAGTTGCTTATCAAGTTGGTGTGGGTTGTCAAGACGAAGAGGTCTTTACAATTATCTCTTTTGATAAGACCTATGAAGATCAGTCACAGTTTACACTTAAAACAAATGGTCGTATGGCATCTGTGGGGGTATTCCCAGAAGATGGATATATAGATGGTGAGTTTATTATCGAAAAACGTATGTTCTACAATAATTTTGACGATGCTCCTTCTGAATTTACATTGGATATATCAGATTTCCCTGTTGGGAAATATTATATGCACATTCACGATGTGTATGGTGAAGCAGGAGATTTAAAATATTTATGGGCAATTTATTAATGAGGAGGGGGAAAAGATTATGAAAACAATGATGAATAAAATATTTGCATTTCTAGTAATTTGCTTTAGTTTGTCTACCTTTACAGTAAGTGCTGCAGATTTAGCTGCAAACCTAACTATTTATTTTGATGTAACAGAATTTGGAGATTTTTCAGGAAAGAAACTTCAATTAATGGTAGGTCATGGAACCTACTCTATTACATACAAAATGAATAAGGTAGAAGGATATGATAACCTTTATAGTGTAAAGATTAGTGATGTTAATAGTGGGAATAAGTGGGGCGGTGCAACTCAACTAGGTTTCATGGCAGCTGATGAAATTTGGGGCGCAGAAAGTAACGGTTCAAATAGTCAACCAAAAAATCGTATTAAATGGGCTCCAATATACACTGGTATTTACAGTGTGTCAAGTACGCTGTCTGGAAATGTATTGTTTACAGGCAAGAATCCATTAAGTATTACTAAAAACTATGTTTTACCACCTAAATATTATGTTGCAGGAAATGGTGTTACGGGAAATCCATGGTGCAATGGAAATAATTGGACTATTTCTTCTGCTAATGAGATAAAAGACGGAGTTCTAAAATTTAGTTTAGTTCCTGCAGGAGAATATGAGTTTAAGGTGACTGATAACACCAATTGGTATGGTTATTATTCACATTTTAAAGCAGATAAAAGTACAAAATCTGATTTTATCTCATATATTAATACAGCCGACGATAATATCAAGATAACAACAACAGCATGTTCTGATATTACAGTCAACTTTAATTCTACTTCAAAGGAAATTACCGTTGATGCAAAATTCTATGAGTCAAAATATTACCTTATGGGTGTAGATACAGATGGTAATGGAAAAAGCGATGACAACTGGGAGGTCGGTAGCAGCATTGAGTTGGTTGCACATCCAGACAAAGAAGGTGTGTTAATGTTACTAGATCAAAAAATAACCAAAGCTACTGATGCTTTCAAAATAGTAGAGAAAAGCGTATGCGGCGATGATTATTTTGCAAATGTAGTACATTCTACTATTCCTTTTTCTGGAGGAGGGTCAGGCTCTGCTGTGCCTAATATTGTTCTAGAAGATGGTATATACGATTTTTATTTCAATGTAAAAACTGGAGAAATAGAAATTTATGGCAATCTTGACAATTACAGAACTATATATCTAGACCATAATGTATATAATAATAAGGATGAATTAATCGGTACCTGGACTTCTGATAATGCTCGTATAGCATTATATTATTTCAATTCAACACGAAATGGATGGGTAAATGCAGCTAGATGTAATGATGTATATTATGCTCAAATACCTGTAGATTGTGATGGTTATATATGGTGTAGAATGAATCCAAATTCAACAACAAATGGTTGGGAGGAAGATACTCAAGTTTGGAATAGAACTTCCGATATTACATACAATGCAGATAAGACTTTAACAAAGATAACAGGTTGGCAACAAGCAAATCATAAAGAAGTTGCTTACACTGGCAATTGCGAAAAAGAAAATATAACTGTAGATTGTGAGTTTGCAGCGATAGATGGCGATACACTATATGTTACTATCGATAAATTCTCTGAACCAGATTATTGTAATTATAAGTTCACTTCATTTGAAGAAGCATTTGCAGTGTTAAAATTAAATCCAGCAATATGCACCGCAACAACTATTACTTATAACCAATTGGAAGAAGATGAAATTACACTAAAAATACCGATGGTGATGAACGTGGTGTTTGGTCCTGAGTCATATAAAGGTACTGAATATGTAGGAATGTCTGGAGGGCATATAGGTAATGCTCCTGCAATTTTCTTCCGTAATATAAATAAAAATGGTGGAGCAGAATTAATTGTTCGCACTGCAGATCCTAAAGGTAACCGTGCCGTGCTAGTTCACCCTGTAATTCGTCGTTCTAGAAATATTACTTTAAGCAACTTAGATATAATAAGTGATCCTGATTTGCGCGACAATGCTTTAGATATAGATACAGGAGAGGGTATTGATAATCTAGAGGGCTTAAACGCAGACTACAATATAGTTGAATTACCAGAAGTTGAAAGCAATATTACTCTTAAAAATTGTTATGTAGAATCATACGGACGTAATGGTATCCATATAGTTGGTATAAAAGGTCTTCATGTAGAAAATAATGAGTTCTATACAAAATATGATTTCTCTGTAGATCAAACAGAAGGTGAAGACGTAGTCGATTGGGGTGGTACGATTAAATTCATTAACTGTACAGACGTTAAATTCCTACGTAACAATTCAGAAGGAACACTTGCTACCAGCTTCTTTATTCAAGGTTGTCAACGTATGCTTATTATGAACAACGTGTTCTGGAATGATAATACAGTAAAAGTTGCAAATCTTGATAATACTAACAGAACTGTAGCTAATGTTCGTTTAGTGAATTATGGAACAAAAGCAGCAGAACGCCCAGTTAAGAATATAGGTATTTATTACAATACATTCTTTATTAAAGACAACAATGTAGGTGACGGAAGTTATGATCGCTTTGACTTCTTCCGTCTAGGAGGTTTGCAACAACCTGTTATTGCAAGTAACTTTGAGCCTAAAACCATTCGTTTCCAATACAATAACTGCTATAGTTATGATGATGATATAATTGGAAATAATGATAATGAAATCAATACTACAACCTTCTATTTGCAAGGAATAGGTAAGAGTGCAGATTGGTGCCAATGCTTCAAGTATAACAACTTCTGGAGTGCTTATGATAAAATAAATAAAAACATTTCTTCTGCTTTTGAGGTAGGAAAATTCTGTGTAGATGCAAATGAGACTTATAATGCATACATTGATGTTCCATCACAAGTATGTAAAACAGACCCAACTCGTCCTGCTTCATTAGTAGTAAAAGGTAAAGGTCTAAATGTAGGCACTGTAATATCAGAAGATGAGGATGTGTCAGAACAAGGCGCACACCTATTATTCAATGATAGATTAAATCCAGATAACGGAGTAAACTCTATTCGTCCGCATTCATCTGTAGACAATAAAAATGAATCACTAACCCCATACGATAAAATTTACAAAGAACCAGGAACAATAAATCTGTATACGTCACCTATTGTTGGAAGTCAATCTTCTGATGTTTTGATTACCTCTATAAAGTTAACACCACAAAAATTAATAAAATTAAACCTTGTAGATAAAGAAGGTAATTCATTAATTGATGTAGAAGAATGTAAACCATTGGTAGAAAGTAGATTTGCAATAACAACTGCAGATGGTACACCTATATGTAGCTTGACAACTGATAACGAAGGTAATTTGGACGACGTTCCTGTTTATGTTACATTTATTCGTCCAACAGATGTCACAGAAGATACAACTTATGAAGCATTTTTGATTATAGAACCTTCTCAAGATGCTGATGCTCAACTTATATTGACTATCCCTATTCGTGGACACTATATTGCAAAAATAGAATCTATACCAGGTACATGGACAATTGGTGCATTCCAACAACGAGAAGAAATGCCTGTGGATACAATCGTATGGCATGGTTCTGTATCTACAGATTGGGATAACCGAAACAACTGGTACAAAACAGACGGAACTTTGGTTACATGTCTAGATGCTTTAACAGAAGATTTGACAGTTATTATTCCTAATAAAGATTCAGAAAAATATATTACCCCTCCAGATGGTATATATAATTATCCTTCTTTGCCAAAAATAGCTAGTACAGAAAACTTTGGGAAAGTGAGAAATGATAATTGGAATGGAGAACAGGTAAACGCAGGAAGTCCAGAGACAGCTACCCAAGTGGCCAAAAAAATCTATATGGAGTATGGATCTGCTTTGGTTGGTGTAGAAGAATTGGGAGATAAACGTTATTCAGAAGTAGAATCTGAATTCGTTGCTCGCAGAAATGATTGGTTACTTGTGGGTGGTGTGGTAAACCCATTTGATACAGACGAAGAAGGAAATCTAGTAATAGATGCAAATGGTAATAAAGTTTCTCGCCCAATGGTATCTGGAGATTATTTCCTAAATTATCTTCCACATGTTTATATGCATTCAGCTAATATCAATAAAAGTGTAGTATATGCAGATGAAGATAGTGTAGGTTGGGATGAGTCTTTTGCTCCACTAGATGTGGAAGTGGATCCAAAACGTGTGTTTGCTATTCGTCTTCCAAATCAATATGGAAATACATATAAAGAAAAACTACCTGCTGTAGTATATAATCGTAGGAACCAAACTAATTATGATCCTAATGAACCATATGCTTACAAATTCAATGGTCGTTTCTACAATGAATCTAAAGGACTATATTATGAAGGTTTAACACCTGAAAAACCAGTACTTTTAACAAATACTTATCCTGCCAATATTAATGCATATAAGTTGCAAGAGGATAAAGGTACAATTCAAATTTATGATTATGATAAGTGTTCGTTTGTTGCAGTAGCAGCAGACAATCAAGATGCAGAAATCCTTTCTCAACATGGTTTCTTGTTTACACCTAAATCTGGTTTAACAGCATTGAATGTGACTCAAAACTATTTCAAAAACACAGAAACTGGTCATAGAAGTGTTGCAGAAGAAGTACTTTCATTTAGAATACAGTTGTCTAATAATAAGGAATCTGTTGCGAGTGAGGTGTATATTCGCTATGATGAATTAAAAGATGACGCAGTGGATTACGCATCAGATGCACCAAAAGCATTTAATGGAATGATTAAGGTATTGCCAGAACTATATGTAATGCGTTACGATAAGAAATGGTCTGGAATTAGCATTCCTGATATTAGCAAGTCAATTCCATTAGGAGTGAAAATGCAAGTGTCAAATCAAGTGCTTACATTTAGCATTTCAAATGTCAATATTCCATACGATATTATTCTAGAAGATAGATTTGTGGGTAAAACCTATAATCTATCAGCTGGTGAAGAATGTGTGGTAGATGATTTAGTAGCAGGAAATTGCGAAGGTAGATTCTATATAATGCTTCAAGAAAATGCTACAGACGAGGAAGAAAACCTTGGAGATGATGTTACCACCGATGTTGAAGATGCAGTAGAATCTTCTCCAATGATTGATATCTTCACAAATGGAAATCAATTGGTTGTGTCAGCAAATAATGAAGTGGAACTTCAAACAATCATAATTTCAGATATGTCTGGTAAACATCAAGTTTATAAGGTCTCAGGACAATATGTAGTGCTATCACTTCCTGTTTCTACTGGAGTTTATACAGTAAATGTAGTTGGCGATACAGCCTCAGTAATAGAGAAAGTAAAACTAAATTAATAGGAAGATAACAACATGAAAGTAATAAAATTATTTATACTATTAGTTTTACTAAGTTTTGGAGCAACAGCTCTTGCAGTAACTCTTCCTACATATTCTTTCTTCGGTGCAAATGAACTTTACGAGGAAGGTAGGGACGAAATTGAATATGAAGTTGGTACGAAGGTAAAAGGTATCAACTATCTTCTAGAATCAAATAATGAGGCTTGGGGTAATACTTGTTGGGATCGTTCGTTAGGAGAACAGGCTAAATGTCAAGATTGCTGTGACGAGTCTTGGGCTGCTGATGGTTATTCTGATGCCGGAGAAGTGTTGTATGACAGTTGTATGAAAATCTGTGGTGGTGGTCCATCACTTCCACTTGGCTCAACGCTTTGGTTATTACCGTTTATATTAGGATATGGTATTTATAAAAGATATAACAATAAAAAAGTTGACTGTTAAGTCAACTTTTTTATTGTACAAATGTTTCAGCTTTCTCTAGCGAATCGAGCTTGCCCACATCGAGTAGCTGCAGTCCTTCTTGTGTAAATGCTTTTATCTTTTCTGCTTTGCAGGTGTTTAAGTAGAAATCTATAATTGAGAATTTCTCTGGATACTCGCCAAAGTATTTAAAGAGCTGAGGTGAGAATACATGAATACCACTAAAGGCAAACTCTTCAAGGCGTGCAATCTCAACATTTTCGTATGGAGTTTTTATCTCGCCTGTGTTTTTATTAGTCCATGCGGTTAGGTTGCCCTCTGAGTTGAAAAGCAGCGCTCTAGAACTGTTTCTTTTGCTCACAAGTAGGGTAGCTGCAGAGCCAGAATTGATATGCTCACTCCAAAGTGCTTTTAAATCTACATTCGACATTATATCCACATTGTGAATAAGGAAAGGTTCGTCGCCTAGTAAATTCACAGCGTGTTTAATAGCACCGCCTGTTTCTAGTAGCATCTCTCTCTCGTCAGAGAAAACTATGTCCATGCCAAAATTGTTGTTTTCCTTTACATAGTCTATTATCATCTGACCAAAGTGGTGAATGTTTATCACTATCTTTTTGCAACCGGCAGCTTTTAGTTTTTCTATTACGTGTGCAAGTAGTGGTTTGCCTGCCACTGGCACTAAAGCTTTTGGCATAGTGTCGGTAAGTGGTTTTAGGCGTGTGCCTAGTCCTGCTGCGAATATAAATGCGTTCATTTTATTATTCTTTTTATCTTTTGTTCACGATGTGTAAGGCGAATTTGTACGCCAAATTTTTCAGATAAATGCTGTGCTAGGTGTTCTGCTCCATACACAGACCTGTGTTGGCCACCTGTGCAACCAAAACTAAATTGCAAATGAGTAAAGCCTCTCTCTAGATAGCGAGCCACAGAAGAGTCGGCAAGAGCATATACACTCTGCATAAACTCTACCATTTCGCCGTCTTCTTCAAGGAAGTCTATTACGCCTTGGTCTAGTCCTGTAAGTTGTTTGTATTCTTTGTAGCGTCCTGGGTTGTGCACGGCACGGCAGTCGAACACAAATCCTCCACCATTGCCAGAGTAGTCGGCTGGTATGCCTTTTTTGTATGAGAAACTATAAATATCCACGCAAAGTTTGCTAGAGTCTATTTCGTCTGCAGTTTTGTCTATGTGATATTCTATAAGTTCGTTTAGTAATGAAATAAGATAATCTATGCCTGTATACTCATATTCTGCTAGCAAGTTTTTCAGATTCTTTATAGCAAATGGAATGCTGCTTATAAAGTGTGCCTTGCCCTCGATTAGACCTCTATATCCGTAAGCTCCTAGCACTTGCAAGTTTCTAAATAGAGCAAAAAGCATTAGTTTTTCTCTAAAGTCTTTTTCATCTACTGTGGTGTATACCTTTAGGTTTTCTAGATAGGTGCGGATTAGATCTTCTCTTATCTCGGCAGGGATTCCAGCTTTGGCTTGATAAACAAATGACACTAGGTCGTAATAGATAGGACCTTTTCTACCTCCTTGGAAGTCGATAAAGTGAGGCTCGCCATCTTTAATCATTACATTGCGCGATTGGAAATCTCTATAAAGGAATGTGTTGTCACTATCGCAAAGCAAAATGTTTACTAGGTGGTCGAAGCAGTCTTCTAGTAGTGATTCGTCGAATTCAATTGGGCTAAGTTTTAGGAAGTTGTATTTAAAGTAGTTTAAATCCCAACGTATGCCTCTCTCGTCAAACTCAGGCACTGGGTAACAGATAGAAAAGTCTAGCTTTTTGCCCACCTCAAACTGAATCTTTGGTAGCATCGCCACAGTTTTGTGTAGCAAGCTAACGCATTCGTCGTCGAATCCTTTGGCAATATGGTTGAAGAATAGCGATTCATCGCCCAAGTCGTCTGTTAGGTAATATTGGAAATCGTCGCTCACAGCTAGTACCTTTGGAGCAGGAATGCCGCATTCATTAAATAGTTTGCAAATCTCTATAAATGCCTTGTTTTCCTTCACTTGGCTACCATACACGCCGATAACACCTTCGGGCATTCTATAATAAACCCTATTCGACCCAGAACCAGCAATGCACTGCAGGTTGTCTGCAGTGCATCCGGTATATTGTTTATATAGCTCTAAAAGTGGAGTCATTATTTTTTACTTTCTTTGAAGTCGGTAATATTTTTTTTCTTCATCATTAAGTCACCTTTGGTGTCGTGAATTCTCACCTTAAGTGTTTCTAGTTCGCTCTTAAGTGAATTATATTCTTTTTGAAGTTTAAGAGCTTCTTTTTGTTCTTTTGCTATTTTTTTAGAATCTACATTTAAGTCATCTTCATTGACTATTGTTTTTGTAGCTTCAAGTTTGCGTTGTTTGTCTTCTACTTTGTCTATTTTAGCTTCAAGTTTTTCTTTTTGTTTTTCAAGTTTAGAAAGTTCTTTTTCTATATTTTTTTGCTCTTGAAGGTGAGTTGCAAGGTATTGTTCGTGAATATAGTCATAAACCACTCTATCCACGCCTATAAGCCATTTGAAAGCTTTTTCTGTTGTAATTGTGTCTTTGTATGGGTCTATATAGTTGTCATAACCTTGTGAAATGATAAGGTTTACATTACCCTCTTCTTTATTTCCTGTAATAGAAACGTAGATGTCACAAGTGTTGTCCCAAAGGTGGGTGTATTTTACTTCTTTGAAGGCATAGAAATTGTTTTTTGTTTTTTTACCCTTGACGCCTTCTGTTTTTAGTCTGTCGTGAAGGGCAGTTTTGATGTTTTCAGCGGAGTAAGGTAGAGTAATAGTGTAAAGGTTTACCAAATCTTTATTGTCTCCAAGTGCTGTTTTAATTTCTGGGATAGCTCCAGAAATAGATTTTTCTGTGCAAGTGATTTGCGCAAATACTCCTGCTGATACAATCAGTGCAATGCTAAGTACTAATAATTTCTTCATATTGTTTAGTTTTTATTTTAAAAATCTGTCATCATATCTCCGCCCATGCCGTCCATGCCACCCATGCCGTTCATATCGCCACTTTGTTCCATGCCTTGACCACCTTTTTGTGGACGTTTGCGTCCCATATTGCCAAAGTTGTATGAAAGGGTAAGTCGGTAGCTTCTGCCAGAAGAAATATTGCCGTTTTCTTGATAGAAATTGTCGCCCCAAGATTCTCTTGTGCTCTTTGAACGTGAGTTCAGCACGTCGCGCACAGTAAACGAAAGGTTAAGAGCTTTTTCTAGGAAACTTGCTTTAATACCTATGTCCAGGCCATATCTATGACCCATTGAACCTTGTGCCACTAGGCGAGGTGAGTTGTAATATCCTGTTAGTTGTGCAGATAGGTTGTTGATAATCTTCACATTGGCATTTAGTCTCACATTCCAAGAGAAAGTCTCGGTCTTTGGAATATTATATTCTTTGTTTTCGCCAAGTTGATAATAGTATGCAGTGGCGGTGGTAGTAAGGTCTAGATAATTGTTGAAAAGTCGGTTTTTCACTGTTAGGTCGAGACCTGCACTTTGAGAATAGGTAATATTGCCGTATGTGGTTTCCATTACGCCATTGTCTGCAAGTTTTTGTATTTGTTGGATAACGTTTTCTGTATAGGTGTAAAATGCACCCAAAGAAATGGTATGATATTCCCAAGTTTTAAGGTAGTTGAACTCAAGGTTGTTTGAGTATTCTGGGTTGATATATGGGTTACCTTTTCTAATATTAGTTGGGTCGGTTCTGTCCACGTGATTGTTTATAATCCAACCTCCAGGACGATATATACGACGTGTATAGTTTAGTTGAAGTTCGTTGTTTTTTGGTAGTTGGAACGAGAAATAGGCAGAAGGGAATAAATCGAAGTAATTTCTTTTTATGCCATTTGCCGATGTAAGTGTTTCTTCTGCTCTTAATCCCAATTGCATACCAAACCAACTCCACTTGTTGCCGTATGTGGCATATGCAGCATATACTTGTTTAGAATATGTGAAGTCATTGCGCTCTTCCAATATTTCTTCTTTATTTTCGTTGAAGTTGCAATCAAGTTTTTTGTCTTGAGAATATTCAGCTTTCACACCTACTTCAAGTTTTGAGTCTTTGGTAAATTTGTTGTAGTAGTCTGCTTGTACAGAAAAATCGTTGTAACTATTGTTTGATGTTTGATAGTCTGTGGTTTCTGTGATAGTTTCACCTATTTTGTTCCAGTTGTGATAACTATTGTCGTTGTCTCCTAAGCCACCATAGTAACTAAAGTTTGCTGTAAGTTCTTCTTTTTCTTTCTTGAAAATGTGTTTATAGTCTGCAGACACATTGTAGAAACCCATATAACCTCCAGTTTCGGTTGTTCTCACTCTGTTTTGAGTGGTGTCTAGTGCTTGGTTTAGGTGAGAATATATAATTTGGTTGTTTGATTTGTTTATACCAAAAGCTCCCATTGCGCTAATACCAAAATCGTTGATTGAGTCGATGTGATATGTGAAGCCTGTTCTTGCAAACACATTGCTCCACATGTTTTTTCTGTGGTTGTATTGGTTTAGGTGAGTAGTGTCGCCTTCGGCAGTCCAAGATGTTCTTAAGTTGTAGTTTTCGTTGTGACGCAGATTGTGACGAGCAGACACGTTTAAGAATACATCCCATTTTGGGTCGCTATAGTTGAAGTTTAGTCCCACATTTCCTCCTGGATATGGGTTGCCTTCACGGTAGTTTGCACCTAGCGAAACGCTACCAAAATAGCCTCCTTTTCTGTTTTCTTTAAGCACAAGGTTGATGATACCTACAGTGCCTTCTGGACTATATTTTGCAGAAGGGTTGGTGATAAGTTCCACTTTTTCAATGCTTTCTGCAGGAATCATTTCTAGCACTTGACCTACGTCGCTACCAGACAGTCCAGATGGTTTGCCGTTAATCCAAATCTCCACGTTGGAGTTGTTGCGAAGCGATACGCCACCATCTGAGTCCACTTCTACCGATGGTATATTTTCTAGAAGTTCAGTAGCCGAAGCACCTTCTGCCACAATAGTTTGGTCTACGTTGAACACTTTTTTGTCTATCTCAAGTGTCATACCAGATTTTTGACCCACTACACTTACTTCATCTAGCTTTTTAGAATCTTCTTTAAGCACAATACGGCCTAGTTTTATTTCCTTTTCCTCTCCAGTGGTGAAGTGTTTTTCGTAGTCTTTATAACCCATAAAAGAAGCTTTAAGCAGATAACTACCTTTGTCCACTTCTATGCTAAATTCGCCGTCGATGTCAGAGAATCCGCCAGTTATGATTTTACTGCCGCTACCATCATAAATAGCAACGTCTACATATTCAAAAGGTTTTAGATTGTTTCCGTCGATAACCTTACCGGTTACGTTGAAACTTTGGGCAAGACAGGTTGCTGCGCCCAACAAAAGAATTAAATTTATTATTATTCGTTTCATAGCACAAAAATAGACTACGTAAACAAAATAAAGTTTAATTAATATATTTTTTTAACATTTTTTATAAAGTAGCTTAATATATAAGAAAAAAGTTAGGAGTTAGGAGTTAGGAGTTAGGAGTTTTTTGTACCTTTGCACAAATTTATATAAAACGATATGCAAGACATTAGAAACATAGCAATTATAGCTCACGTTGACCACGGAAAAACTACCTTAGTTGATAAAATGTTAGTAGCGGGAGCGCTGTTTAAAGAACACGAAAAAGCAGGTGAATTAATCCTAGACAACAACGACCTTGAAAGGGAAAGAGGTATAACTATCGTTTCTAAAAACGTGTCTATCGACTACAAGGGTACAAAAATCAATATCATTGATACTCCAGGGCACAGCGACTTCGGTGGAGAAGTAGAACGTGTATTAAATATGGCAGACGGTGTTTTGCTGCTTGTTGACGCATTCGAGGGTCCTATGCCTCAAACACGTTTCGTGCTTCAAAAAGCTATTGAAATTGGTCTTAAACCTATTGTTGTTATCAACAAAGTGGATAAACCAAACTGTCGCCCAGACGAAGTACATGAAGCAGTATTCGACCTAATGTTTAGCCTTGATGCTACAGAAGAACAATTAGATTTTCCTGTGGTTTATGGTTCTGCTAAACAAAACTGGATGTCTACCGACTGGAAAAATCAAACAGACAATATCTATCCACTTCTAGATGCTATTATCGAGCATATTCCTGCTCCAAAACAACTAGAAGGTCCTCTACAAATGCTTATTACCTCGCTTGATTATTCTTCATATGTGGGTCGTATTGCCATTGGTAGAGTTCACCGCGGTACTATCAAAGAAAACACAGATATTCTTATTGCTCACCGCGACGGTTCTTCTCACAAATGCCGCATTAAAGAACTAAATGTATTTAAAGGTTTCGGCAAACAAAAAGTGAGCGAGGTGTCTTCTGGCGAAATCTGTGCTATCATTGGTCTAGACCGTTTTGATATTGGCGATAGCATTTGCGATGTGGAAAATGCAGAACCACTTCCTCCAATTGCTATTGACGAGCCTACTATGAGTATGGTGTTTACCATCAACAACTCACCTTTCTTTGGTAAAGAAGGTAAATTTGTAACATCTCGTCACATTCATGAAAGACTTATCAAAGAGTTAGACAAAAACTTAGCTCTACGAGTAGAAAAAGAAGAATCTAGTGATATTTGGCACGTGTATGGTCGTGGTGTGCTTCACCTTTCTGTGCTTATCGAAACTATGCGTCGTGAGGGCTACGAGCTACAAGTAGGTCAACCACAAGTAATTATCAAAGAAATCGATGGTGTAAAATGCGAACCTATCGAAGAACTTAGCGTGAACGTTCCAGAAGAAACTTCAGGCAAGGTTATCGAACTTGTTTCTGCACGTAAAGGCGAAATAGTAAGTATGGAAAGCAAAAACGACCGCATTCACTTATTATTCCATATTCCTTCTCGTGGTATTATTGGTCTTCGTACAAACCTTCTGACTGCCACAGCAGGCGAGGCTGTTATAGCTCACCGTTTCATTGAATACGCTCCATACAAAGGCGAAATCGCTCGTCGTGTAAATGGTTCTATGATTGCAATGGAAGCAGGTACAGCATTTGCGTATGCAATAGACAAACTACAAGATAGAGGTAGATTCTTTGTGTTCCCACAAGATGAGGTTTATGCAGGTCAGGTAGTAGGTGAACATGCAAAAGAAGGCGACCTTGTTATCAACGTAACAAAATCTAAAAAACTAACAAATATGCGTGCTTCTGGCTCAGACGAAAAGGCGAAGATTGTGCCTCCTATCGTATTTAGCCTAGAAGAAGCTCTAGAATATATTAAGGAAGACGAATATGTGGAAATCACTCCTCAATCTATTCGTCTAAGAAAAATTATTTTAGATGAACTTGAAAGAAAACGCGCTAATAAATAGGGCATACCTTAGTTTGGGAAGCAATCTTGGCAACAAAGCCGAGAATATAAACTCGGCAGTTGAGTTGCTATCTGAGAGGGCAGGCAAGGTACTAAAGGTTTCTAGCAATTACGAAACTGAGCCAGACGGATTTGTATCTGAAAATAGTTTTGTAAATATAGCTCTTTCGTTGGATACTCCGCTCGATGCCCTTGCACTTCTTGAAGTGTGCGAGCAAATAGAAAAAGAACTTGGTCGCACAAGCAAAAGTGTAAATCTAAACTATAGCGACAGGGTTATTGATATAGATATTCTGTATTTCAACAATATGCAGCTTGCCACCGACAGACTCACTCTGCCACACCCTAGAATGCATAAAAGACAATTTGTTTTAGAACCTCTAGCAGAAATTGCGCCAAAATTTAGACATCCAATCCTAGGTATGAGTACTTTGAGAATGCTTAGTCAATTAGGGGTTGCGGTCCCTGAGCTTGTCGACGTATTGATGACCGAAGGGAATAACGGGCCCGTATCACCAAATAATCGCTTATTATGCAAAAACTAAATAAAAAAATATTCTCTTATTTCGTGTGTATTTTCATAATATACATGACTGGGATTGTTTTGGGATATTTCTTTAGAGAAAGGTCTATTCTTATTTTTCTAATAAGTTCAATTTTAGTAAGTATTTTATTCTACATTTTGGCTCGCCGTCTTGCAATAGAAAACTCTAAACGTTGGGAAAAAACTAGGGAATCTCTGTCAATGGAAAGAGAAAAACTTAGAACTCACCTTCAATTCTCTACACGAGGACGAGCTGTGTTTTCTCCACATAGAAAAGAAATTAGCTCCAATGTGCTTTTTATTCAACTTCTTAATATGATTTCTGATCAGAGAGTGGAACATTCTGCAAAATTCTTTGATATGCCAGAGGTTTATGATATTGTTGAGTTTCTAGATAATAAACAGTTGGATGGAAGTAAGGATACTGTTACTAAGGAAGTTAGATTTTCTAAAAACGATTTCCACTTTGTTGTAAGTTGTGTGATATTTGCAGATAAGAGTTTTGAAGTTACAATTCATGATGTTACAAAAGAAGAAGAACAAAGTATCTTGAAAAGACAATTGGCTCAAAATGTTTCACATGAGCTTAAGACTCCTATTAGTAGTATTCAAGGTTTTACTGAAACTCTTATCAACAATCCAAATATGGATGAAGAGAAAAAAGCTTTCTATATAGAGAGATGTCACGCACAAGCGGTGAGGCTTACTAGTCTGCTTCATGATATTTCGATGCTAAATAAACTAGATGAGTCTTCTGATAGTTTTGAAATGGTGGACATAAATATCACAGAGGTGGTAGAAGGGGTAAAACAAGATGTATCTTTGGCTTTGGAAGAGAAAAATATGCATATAGAAGCTGAACTTCCAAAAGAACTTATAATAAAAGGTAATACACTTCAAATATATTCTATTTTTAGAAACTTAATAGACAATAGTATTCTGCATGCAGGTGTGGGAACTACTGTTTTTATTGAATGTTACAGAACAGATTCAGAATATATCTACCTCTCTGTGGCAGATAATGGAGTGGGAGTGGAAAGTAAACACTTAAATAAAATATTCGACCGTTTTTATCGCGTAGATAAAGGCCGTTCAAGGAAACTTGGTGGCACTGGTCTAGGTCTTTCTATTGTGAAGAACTCTATCCAATTTCACCAAGGTCGCATCTCTGCCAAAAACCGCAAAGGCGGTGGAATAGAATTTTTATTTACATTGCATAAATAACCTATAATTAGAAGTTAACTTCTCACTCCTAACTCCTAACTAATTACACCTCTAGTCTTTTCAACTTACAATTCGCAAGGTCTGCAGTGACTTGTTTTTTCTTTGCGTTAAGCTCGCTTTGTTCTTTTAGAAGTGAGATGACTTGCTCATCTGCACCTGGTACTTTACTTGCTATCGCAATAGAATTCTTCACTTCCTTAAGTCTTTCTTCTACTATTCTTAGTTCCAATCCATAAACAAGTTGGGGTATCACAGACGACAATTTTAATGCCAATTGTTCTGGAGCGCAATTAATATTTTCTTTATGGATTTCATATTTATCCTCTACAAGTGAGAATGTATAATCTTGAATTACCTTGTCAGAATGATTAAAGAATTCTGTTTTCAAATCTTCTGCTTCGCTCTCTAGAATGTAGTCTATGATTTTGTTATGTAAATCATATGAGAATGAAATAATGCTATTTTCTAGCATAAACAGAACATATTCTAGCACAGTTACCTTGATGATTTCGTCGGCAGTAGGCAATTCTATTATTACCCTTGGATATGAGATAAGGAACTTAAGAAGTTCTCTTTCTTGTAGGTATGTATATGGTAAGTCCTTTTTAGGGGCTTGTTCTACTTCTTTAATGGTTTGAGCTTTTGCGTTCTGATTCTTTTCTGCTATTATTTTTTTTACACTTTGTGTAAGCGTTTCTAGTTTGATGCCAAAACGAGTTTGACAGTCTTGAATATAAACAGAACGTTTAATTTCGTCTGGAATAACAGAAATAGAACGTAGAATATCGTTTATCAGATTTGAACGTTTAATAGGGTCGTCGCCAGCTTCTTTAAGGGCTAGTTCGCATTTAAATGCAATAAAGTCCTTTTGGTTTTTCTCCATATACTCCATAAGTTCAGAAGCATTTCTGCTACGAGCAAATGAGTCTGGGTCTTCACCATCTGGAAGTAGAAGCACTTTCACGTTCATATTATGCTCAAGTAGCATATCAATACCACGAAGTGATGCCTTGATGCCTGCAGAGTCGCCGTCGTAAAGCACTGTAATGTTTGAAGTGAAGCGGTGAATCATGTTTATCTGACCATATGTAAGCGAAGTGCCAGAAGATGCAACTACGTTCTCAATGCCAGATTGGTGCATAGAGGTTACGTCTGTGTAACCCTCTACCAGGTAAACGTTGTCTTTCTTTACGATTTCGTTTTTGGCAAAATATATGCCGTATAGTTCGTTACTTTTGTGGTAAATAAGAGACTCAGGAGAGTTTACATATTTGGCAGTTTTTTCGTCCATTTTCAGCGCTCTACCACCAAATGCCACCTCTCTACCAGAGATGCTATGGACAGGGAAAATTACCCTACCTCTAAAACGGTCTGTTGTATGTCTTTCGCCTTTAGAGCAAAGCCCCACTTCGGTAAGCACTTTTGGGTCGAAACCACTTTTTACTGCAGTGTCATAAAATGCAGTGAATCTATCTGGACAATAACCAATCTTGAACTTCTTTATCATTTCGTCTGATATGCCACGACTTCTCAGGTATGAAAGTCCCACAGATTTGCCTTCGTCGGTGTTCCAAAGAGTATTTACAAAGTATTCTGCTGCAAATTTGTTCACTTGCATCATACTTTCTCGCATACTCTGAGCCTTCATTTCCTCCGATGTAAGCTCTTTTTCTTTTATTTCGATATGATATTTGTCTGCCAAGTATCGTAGCGCCTCTGGAAATGTAAGGTGCTCTTTCTCCATTATAAAGTTTACAGGAGTGCCACCTTTGCCACAACCAAAGCATTTGCAGATATTTTTTGATGGTGAAACCATAAAAGAAGGTGTCTTTTCTTCGTGAAAAGGACACAAACCCTTTAAATTGGACCCACTACGGTGCAATTTTACAAAGTCGCCTACCACTTCTTCTATCTTGGCAGCCGCTAAAATTCTCTCCTTGGTTTCGTTATCTATCATTTTAAACTCGTACCTCTTAACAAATCTTCCGCCATCATCGCCTTCTTTCCAGCAAGTTGCACTTTAATCAGCCTTAAAACGCCATCAGAGGTGGCAAATTTAAGTGTCTTACCATCAGAAATAAGTGTTCCAGCAGGAAGGCCAGATTTTTCATCAAGTATCTCTGTTTCAAATACTTTTAGTCCAAGTTCTCTGTCTTTGTCATCTTTCACCATGGTAAATGCAGCAGGATATGGCGACAAACCTCTCACAAGATTGTGTATTTCTACAGAAGTCTTGTTCCAATCTATTTTGCAAGTGTCTTTAAATATTTTTGGAGCTGGTTTTAGCTCTATGCTTTCGTCTTGAGGGGTGGTTTCTAGGTTGCCGTCAATAATTCTATCCACAGTTTCTATTACCAAATCTCCACCTATATTCATTAGTTTGTCGTACACTATGCCCACATTGTCGGTAGGTTCAATAGCAATTTTTCTTTGCAGAATAATATTACCTGTGTCAATCTCGTGTTTCAAGAAAAATGTGGTTACACCAGTTTCTGTTTCGCCATTGATTACCGCCCAGTTGATTGGAGCAGCACCTCTATATTGTGGGAGTAGGGAAGCGTGAAGGTTAAATGTGCCTAGCTCGGGCATATTCCAAACCACCTCTGGAAGCATTCTAAATGCCACTACTATTTGCAAATCGGCTTTAAGCGCTCTAAGCTCTGCTAAAAACTCTTCGTCTTTTAGGTTTACAGGTTGCAGAATATTAAGTCCAGCTTCCTCGGCATACACTTTCACGGCAGATGGTTGCAAATTGTATCCTCTACCTGCAGGTTTGTCTGGCATGGTAATAACTCCTACCACGTTATATCCACCCTCAACTAATCTTCTCAATGGTTCCACCGCAAACTCTGGTGTGCCCATATATACTATTCTCATTTGTTTGTCCATATTCGTAAATACCGATGTAAAGGTATATAAAATTGTATATGTTATAATTCTTCTTTTTGTCTATTTATAAACAATTCGTTCTTTGTTATCAACAAGTATTTATAAAGAGTCCCTCTCGCCACTTTTATTGCTCTAGCAATTTTGGCTATTTTGTAGCCGTTTCGCAAAAGAAGGTCTATCTTTTCTTGGTTGTTAATACACTTTTTGTTAAGTGTTTTATTTTTGCTGCCTTTACGTCTGCCCAAGACAACACCCTCTGCTTTCTTTCTGTAAAGTGCCTCTTTTGTTCTCTGCGAGATAAGGTTTCTTTCTATTTCGGCCGATAGGCCAAAGGCAAACGCTAACACCTTGCTCTGAATGTCTTCCCCTAGTCTGTATCCGTCTTTAATAGACCACACCTTGCAACCTTTATTCATGCAAATGTTTAGGATTTCCATAATCATAAACAGATTACGTCCCAGTCTAGAAATCTCTGCACAAATAATAAGGTCGCCATTTTTTACTCTCTTTAGAAGTCTGCCTAGCGCCCTTTTGTTATAGGACTTTGTTCCGCTAATGGTTTCTTCTATCCAACCATCTATTGCTACTTCTTTCTTCTCACAGAAATTAATAATCTCAAACCTTTGGTTTTCAACTGTCTGCTTGTCGCTACTTACTCTAATATAACCGTAATTCATAACTAAATTGTTTTTTGTACAATAAAGTTATGAATCTTTTTACTCTCTATAAAGACGAAATCAACTCTCGCATTATTAATGCCATTTTTGGCTGAACGGAGTTCGCTACTTGTTGAACTTCTTCGTGTGATACTTCCACTATTTTTCCTTCTACACCCAAATCAGTAATAATAGACATACCAAATACTCGCATATTGGCGTGTACTGCCACTATCACCTCTGGCACGGTAGACATGCCCACAGCATCTGCACCCACAATTCTAAAGTATTTGTACTCTGCAGGAGTTTCAAAAGTAGGACCTTGTGTGCCTAGGTAAACACCTTCTTTTACTCTAATATTGTGTTTAGCAGCTATTTCTTTTGCTTTCGCAATAAGTACAGGGTCGTACGCCTTGCTCATATCTGGGAAACGAGTGCCAAGTTCATTGTAGTTTTTACCTCTTAATGGGTGCTCAGGGAATGTGTTGATATGGTCGTTGATAATCATTAGTTCACCAATCTCAAACTCTGGGTTCATACCGCCTGCCGCATTAGAAAGTAGCAATGTTTCCACTCCTAAAGCCTTCATCACCCTAATAGGAAATGTTACTTCTTGCATAGAGTAGCCTTCGTAGTAGTGAAATCTACCTTGCATTGCAAACACTTGCACATCGCCCAAATATCCTATAATAAGTTTGCCAGAGTGTCCTTCCACAGTAGAAATAGGGAAGTTTGGAATATCTGTGTATGCAAATTCTTTTTCAATCTTTATTTCTTTGGCAAGTTCACCTAGGCCTGTGCCTAGCACAATGCCTACTTTAGGCATAAAAGGCATTTTACCCTTAAGAAATGCGGCTGTTTCTTCTATTTTTTTCAACATAATCTCTAATTTTTTTAGATAAAACATCTTCTCCATCGTTCAAGATTTTCATCTTCACTGGGATAATAATAAGTTTCTCTTTTATCTTGTCAGAAAAAGCATTTAGTTTTGCTGCATCTTTTTCTGTGGTAATAATCCATTTGTTTTCAGAGTGTAAATTTAAAAATTTAGAATAAATCTTCTCATTATCAGCCTTGCAATAATTATGATGGTCTGAATATTTAATAGATTTAATGTCTTTTACGTTGGCACTCAAATAGTCTTCAAGTGGCTGAGATTTTGCAATTCCTGTAAACAAAACTAAGGAGTCTTCGCTTGTAAGTTCCACTTTTTCTCCTGTTTGACAGTGATAAGGCGTGTCGTAGTCTAAACAAGAGAAGAACAAACTTTGGTATGGCTGTGGGTTGATTTCCTTGATTAAGTTTCTAAAATCTATTGGTTTCAAATCTTTTGGGCATTTTGTTACCACAATAATTGAAGCCCTTTTTTGTGCAGAAGGTATGTCTCTAAGATTGCCCATTGGCAATAAATAGTCGTCTTTTATTGGGCGATTATAGTCTATAAGCAATATCTTAAGCCCAGCTCTCACATATCGGTGTTGATAAGCATCGTCCAGCAAAATGGCATCTATATCAGCGTGATTTTCTTCTATATAATCAATTGCACGGCATCTATCACCGTCTGCCACCACTAGAGTTTTAGGATATTTTTTTAGTATTTGATATGGCTCGTCGCCCAAAATTTCTGCCGTAGAATTTTCGTTAGACACCTGCATCCCCTTAGACTTTCTTTTATACCCACGGCTCACCACTGCCAAATGATAACTGTCTTGTAATAGCCTTATTAGGTATTCAGTAAAAGGGGTTTTACCCGTTCCACCCACAGTAATATTACCCACACAAATAGTAGGAGTAGAAAATTTGCGACTCTTAAGCTTTCCTGCATCAAACATCTTATGCCTTATCCAAATCACTAAAGCATAAATCCAAGTTATAGGTAATAATATGTACTTTAAATTCCTCAATGTATCTTTAGATATGTTATTGGTTGCGGTCACTGAGCCTGTCGACGTATTGATGACCGACAGGGAATAAGTGCCAGCAACTGAACGACTCAACAAATTTAATAAATTATTTGCTTTTTTAGCGCTATATTTATAATTTTGCACCTTAATTATAGAAAAAATTATAAACATTAAATAATATGGAAAACATTAATTGGTCTGAACTTGGTTTTTCTTATATGAAAACCAATGGTAACGTACGTTGCGAATATCACAACGGAAGTTGGGGAAATCTAGAGTGGCACACAAATGAATATATCAATATGCACATGGCTGCTACATGTCTTCACTATGGTCAAGAAGCATTTGAAGGCTTAAAAGCATTCCGTGGCGTAGATGGTAAAATTCGTATCTTCCGCCTAGACGAAAATGCAAAACGTTTAGCTTCATCTTGTAGAGGTATCTGCATGCCAGAGCTTCCAGAAGGTCTTTTTGAAGAAGCTGTTATCATGGCAGTTAAAAACAATATCGATTTCATTCCTCCATACGGAAGTGGTGCTTCTTTATATATTCGTCCTGTACTATTTGGTTACACAGCACAAGTAGGTGTAAACCCTGCTAAAGATTATATGCTTATCGTGTTTGTTACCCCAGTAGGTCCTTACTTCAAAGGTGGTTTCTCAACAAATCCTTACGTTATCACACGTAAATACGACCGTTCTGCTCCTCTTGGCACAGGTATCTATAAAGTAGGTGGTAACTATGCTGCATCTCTAGCTGCTCACCAAGAAGCTCACGATAAAGGTTATTCTTCTGAGTTCTATCTAGACGCAAAAGAAAAGAAATATATCGACGAATGCGGTGCAGCAAACTTCTTTGGTATCAAAGACAACACTTATATCACACCAAAATCTTCATCTATTCTTCCTTCTATTACAAACAAGAGCTTAATGCAAATTGCAGAAGACCTTGGTCTAAAAGTAGAACGTCGTCCTATCTCAATCGACGAACTAGAAACATTTGAAGAAGCAGGTGCTTGCGGTACAGCAGCAGTTATTAGCCCAATCCAACGTCTAGACGACCTAGACAACAACAAGTCTTATGTGTTCTCTAAAGACGGCAAACCAGGTCCTGTTTGTACTATGCTTTACAACAAACTTCGTGCTATCCAAAATGGTGAAGCAGAAGACATTCACGGCTGGAATACTATCGTAGAATAATGAAAATTCTAATTATAAACGGGCCTAATCTTAACCTATTAGGCACACGTGAACCAGAAATTTACGGCAAGGAGGGTTTTGAAACCTTCCTTACCTATTTACGTGAAGAGTATTCAAACATCCAAATAGATTATTATCAATCTAATGTGGAAGGCGAAATCATCAACAAACTTCACGAATATGGTTTTGATGCAGACGGCATTATCCTAAATGCAGGAGCATATACCCACACCTCTATTGCCATTGGCGATGCCATCAAGGCCATCACCACACCAGTAGTAGAAGTGCACCTTTCAAACGTGTTTGCTCGCGAAAGCTACCGTCACGAAAGTTTCCTTACTCCAGTCTGCGTAGGTTGCATCTCCGGCTTCGGTCTAAAATCATACAAACTCGCCCTAGAAAGTTTCTTGTAGAACAATAAAAGCCACGTGAGGTGGCTTTTATTATTTAAAAATCCTATCTATAATTTCCAATTTTGCTTGTGAAGGTTCTTCGTATGCATTGCATGCTCTTAGATATTCTTTAAGTTCAGTAAAATCTGTACCATACAAGTTGTCACTAAACTTTTGTAATTTTACCATTACATTTACGTATGCAGAAGGGTCTTTCTGGCGTGTTAATTTTCTTAGTGCTAAAATATAATCTTCCCTAAAAACAGTTGGAACAATGATTCTTGTTTGCTCTGCTTTTACTAACTCAGCATTCATCATTATACGCGAAATTCTTCCATTACCATCGTTGAATGGGTGCACTTCGCTAATCATAAACATCATAAAGATTGCACGTGCAAATGGGTCTTTAAGTGCTGAATAGAATTTATATCCATAGTTTAATGTCCCTTTTACCAATCTATAATCCACAAATTCTGTATTCCCAGCTCTATTATTTCTTGTTTTAAAAATACCAGGTTCTAGGTGTGGACGACCACCTAGAAGTATTGAATGTCTTGATTGTAAAATTGAATATAGTTCATCAATAGATGATGGAGTACGGTTCATTTCCGCTCTATTAGATAGTACCTTAAATGTCCCTAATATGTCATGCGAGTCTTCGTCACGGCGTGGAATTGGAATTCCAGAATCGACAATTTGTTTTGCTTCATCAATTTCAAATTCTGTACCTTCTATATAGTTTGAAAAATAACTTTCAAAGAAAGAGAAAAGCCTAAAAGATTCTTCGTCTTTGTTTCGGTTAACCCTTTCTACAAAATATTCATCTTTAATAGCATGGAATAGTGCTTCAAATAATTCACCCCTTGTTTGATCGAAAGGTAAACCCACAGATAACGCTTTAGCAGATGGTGTTGTAAGAATATCAGAAGAATGAGTTGATAGCAACGCAGATATTATTTTGCAGATTCTTTCATACTCTTTTGGCATATTAAGTCTTTCTGAAACTTCTCTTAATTTATCTCTATACTCATTAAGTTTTTCTTCACCGCCTATAAGTAATATTTTTTCTAATTTATTTTCTATATCAGCAATAGGTAATGATTTTGAATTTTCATTATCTTTTCTTGCTATTTGCATATTTTCAAGCAACCATCTATACTCACTTGCAATATAAATTCCGTTGTATGGCAAGTCTCCTTCGTCTGCTGCAGGACCTTTTAAAAGATTTATAGTTATTCCAGGTAAATCTGTTACTTTCTTAGAATAAGTTGTTGTCAAGTAAAAATTACCTTCTGGAGTAGGGCGCATTTCTTTAGCACTTCTATGACTAATTATTGCTTCAGGGTAACGCCATACAAGAATATCAATGATATTTCTTCTTACAATATGTTCAAAACTATCAATGGTGTTGGAGGTATATAAACGCGGTGCTATTTTACGTAGTTTACCTGCTTTCTCCAACAATGATATTTGTCTTGAAACATTAGAATCAGAAGATGCAAATATTATTTCCTTTGTAATATCTACTTTACTATTCATACAAATTTTATAGATAAACTTTTGCAAATATACAAATTTTGTCGATTGTAAATGTTAAATTGATAAATTTTGTAGATTATAAACACTCATTCTACAAATTTTGTAGATTAAAACTCCCCAAAATTCCCAAAACCTACAAATTTTGTCGATTATAAATGTTAAAATGATAAATTTTGTAGATTAAGAGGTGAAGTTTACTGCTTTATGATAATAATTTATTGAATTACGATAAATTTATTTTGTTTTTCAAGAAAAGTGTGTATCTTTGCATCGTGAAACTAATTAGTTCGTGTATCAATTGTCAAACTAACAATCTAAAACTATGAAAAAATTTAAAGTATTAACTATTTTGCTGTTTGCATTGATTGTATCATCTACATCTTTGGCACAACAAGTTGCAAATGTTGGAACTAAAACATTTAAATCTAGATATTTCTCTTTTGATAGAGAAGTATTAATATACACTCCAGAAAATTATAATGAAGCAACTCAAAGTGAGTATGATGTTATTTATGTATTTGATGCACAAGCACGTTCTTTTTTTGATTTGGTGCATGCTTTGTTGCATTACAATGTGCAAGATCAAAATGATCAAAATTTTATAGTGGTTGGGGTAGTTTCACCCTTTATGCCAGAAATAGAGTATCATAGGAATAATGATTTTCTGCCTATCCCAGAGTACATAACTCTGTCAACACCCTATTACGGCAAATCTAATGAGTTTAAGAAATTTATCAAAGAAGAATTAATGCCATATATTAATACACATTATCAAACTTCTGGACATACATTGGCAATAGGCCATTCTTTAGGAGCTTCATTTGCTTTGGACGTTTTGGTTACTGATGAACTTTTTGATGACTATATAGCAATATCTCCAAATTTTGCTTGGGATAAAGAAAGATTTGCTAGAGGTTTTATGCAATATGATTTTAATAATAAAAAACCACGTTATATATACTTATCTATGGCAAACGAATCAGAAATGACTGGATGGCCAACAGAATGGCGTCCTGCTTGGGAAAAGGTGAAGAAGTTTGTGGAAACCTCTCAATTTCCTCAATACATTCAGATAAAAATTTCTGAATTTCCTGCATTAGAACATAATAAAACAATATTACCAGCCTTGTTAGAGGCATTATCAGATTATGTAAAATATCGTCAGAGCCCTATTATTTCAGATTCAACCTTATATCCTGTTCACATAGAATTATCTGGTGTTTCTCTTCGTGGCGACGTGTATATAACAGGAAATCAGTCGTCTCTATGTAATTGGAATCCACAAGGAGTAAAGATGAAACAATTAAATGACTCAACCTATAGTATTGATTTACAATTACAATTACCTGTAGATTTTAAATTTACACAAGGAAGCTGGGAAAATCAAATTTGGATAGAAAATGGTAATGCTGGAAATCAACGCATATCACTGCCTAGCAAAACCACGAAATATTATAAAACGTTTTAACTCATATAGTATCAACTTTTTTCAGTTCAAGTCAAACTAACACAAATTTTAAACTATGAAAAAATTTAAAGTATTAACTATTTTGCTGTTTGCATTGATTATAGTAAATGCAATTATTGACAAATCAGCCATTCTTTTACCTCCTAACGCAAACTTCATTGAATACTTTGCAAAAAGAGTTCCTGTGTATTGCAGAATAGAACCTAAGGATGACATTAATGAATTACCTTTAATTAATGTTGGTGATGTACAAATAGAAAATCTATCTTCACAAGCAGACCTTTCTGTGATTACTGAATATTCTGGAGTTTCTATGCTTTGGCTTAAAAAGACTGCACAAAATCGCCATGAAGCGAACGAAATGTTTCTTGCAACAATTTTATTGGCAGTGGTGTCGGTTATTATAGTTGCTATTATCAATATATATGTTCTAGTTCTTGCATGTAAGGTGCTATGGGGCTTTGCAAAAGAAAAAATCTTTACATTTCAACAATCTAAAAGGATTGGTCGCATTGTATTTTTACTAATTCTTTCAGATGTTATTGCAAATATTTTCACATTGAGCACGCACTATTATGCTGCATCAAAACTAACATTTGCAAACTGGGAATTTGTTATGCCAAATCTTTATATATCTGGTATTATTACTGCCATAATTCTTTGGTTGTTCAACGAAATGCTTAAACATACAATTTTACTAAAAGAAGAACAATCTTTAACTATTTAATTTATGCCAATAGTTGTAAATTTAGATGTAATGATGGCCAAGCGAAAGATTTCTCTTGGAGAATTGGCAGACAAAGTGGGTATTACCCAAGCCAATTTGTCTATCCTAAAAACAGGCAAAGCCAAGGCCATACGTTTTGGTACGCTTGAGGCTATTTGCGAGGCACTTGATTGCCAACCATCAGATATTTTAGAATACGTAAAAGAGTAAAACATAATTATTATGAAAAAATATTTATTATTATCAGCCGTTGCAATTGCAACATTAATGAGTTCTTGTCGTGATTTCTCATACGAGGAAGAAACAAATCGTGTATATATCGAAGGTCTAACTGTAGAAACTGTTGCTCACGAATATTTTGAAGAATCCAGATGGAATACTCCTAACATCTTATCACATGAGGTTAAAACAGATGTAACAAATTATGCAGATATACTAGAGCTTGACTCTACACTAGTTAAATACGAAGATGTGCTTGCCAATGTGCAAAAATTTAATACCAAAGGTGACCTTGTTATTATGATGCATCGTATTCCAAAATTTGTAGTTGTAAATGCAGATGGAAAAGCATCTTGCTATAAAGATTTTAGAAATTTGGGGAATGAAATCGTTTCTTTAGACCTAACAAACTGTATTTGCGCCACTTGTGTAGGATATGTCACAGATAGTTACGTAGCACTACTTACTCCAGACCAACGTATTTATAACTGGAATACAGACCACCTAAATCGTTGTTTAGATTTCTACTCACTTGCAGATGGCACATACATAGGCAGTATGAAACTACCAAAAGAGGTATGTGACATGTGGTTACAAGATGTTCATTTTGAAAATGGTCTATTAGAAGTGTATTACACCGATGCATTATTCAGCGAAAAGTACACGTACAAATTTAGCAAAGATATTGAGTCACTCCTAAACCAAGAGTAATACAAGCTAATAGATTCGCTTTAAGGACATAAATAGGATTAAAAATTTTTCTTCCGTAAGAAAGATTCTTCAAAAAGTTTCCTAAAAACTAGGGAACTTTTTTGTTTGTTAATAACTATTATTTTTCTAGCTCTACTTTACATAATATCGAAAAATTTGGTGGAAAACGGCAAAACGACTAAAAAAAATTGGTGGAAAACGGCAAAATGGCAAAAAAAATTTGGTGGGAGATTTTTTAATCTATATTTTTGTATCAAAATTTAATGGTATGGAAGAGATAAAAATTAACTTCAAGAGAAAGATTTATGACACTATGCTTAAATGGAAACAAGAGCGTAATGGTGATACTGCGTTGCTTATACAAGGAGCTCGTCGTATTGGTAAATCAACCATAGCAGAAGAATTTGCAAAAAATGAATATAAGTCTTATATCCTTATAGATTTCTCAAAGGTATCTAAGGAGGTAAGAGATTTGTTTAATGATATCTCAGATCTTAATTATCTATTCCTTAGATTGCAATTTATTTTTCAAACTCAACTACACGAGAGAGAGTCTGTTATTATTTTTGACGAAGTACAACTTCAGCCATTAGCACGACAAGCAATTAAGCATCTTGTAAAAGATCATAGATACGACTATATAGAGACAGGTTCTTTAATATCTGTAAAATCTAAAAGTAAGAATATAATTATTCCAAGTGAAGAAACAAAAGTGGATATGTATCCCATGGATTATGAAGAATTTAGGTGGGCATTAGGTGATACTACAACAATTCCTTTGTTGCGTTCTGCTTTTGAAAATAAAACTCCGCTAGGAGATGCTGTTCATCGTAAACTTATGAAGGATTTTCGTCTTTATATGCTTGTAGGAGGTATGCCTCAGGCTGTAGTTGCATATATAAAGACTAATAATTTTACTGCAGTAGATTTGGCTAAACGTGATATTATTTCTTTATACGAAGAAGATTTCGGAAAGATAGATGAATCGGGTAGAGCAAAAGCAATGTATGATGCCATTCCTGCGCAGTTATGTAAAAATGCTATGAGATATCAAGTAGCAAGTGCAATACCAGACGAGAAAGCCGATAGGGTGAATAATATCCTTAAGGATATGGATGACTCTAAAACTGTGAATATAGCATATCATTGCGATGACCCAAATGTGGGATTGGCTTTGACAAAGAATCAAGAATGTTTCAAGATGTATGCATCAGATACTGGTCTTTTTGTTACTCTAGCTTTTATGGATAATGAAATTACGGAAAATGTAATTTATGAAAAACTTCTTAATGATAAATTAAGCACAAATTTGGGTTATGTATATGAGAATGTAATAGCTCAAATGCTAAGAGCAACAGGTAAGAATTTGTTTTATCATACTATTCCGTATGCAGAAGGAAAGAAATATTATGAAATAGATTTCTTGATTACTGATAAACATAAAATATCACCTATTGAAGTGAAATCTTCAGGTTATAAAACTCATAAATCATTAGATGAATTTTGTACTAAATTCTCTGAACGTGTAATGAACAAATATTTAATATATACCAAGGACTATAAACGTGAAAATGGAGTGGATTATATTCCTGTTTATATGACAATGTTTTTATAGTATAAAATACTATCCTAATTAATTTTTAATTCTAAATGAAAGTAATATTAGCAGAAAAACCTTCGGTAGCAAAAGATATAGCCAGAGTATTGGGCGTGAAGACAAAGAAAGACGGCTATATGGAGGGCAATGGGTATCAGGTAACTTGGGCATTCGGACACTTAATATCACTAGCAGATCCGGGTGTGTATGGCTATGAAAAATGGCTAAAAGAAGACCTTCCTATGTTGCCTTCATTTTTCATATACAAACCTACAGAAGACGAAGGTGCGAAAAAGCAGCTAGACACCATAGAAAGACTTTTCAATGAAGCAGATAGCCTAATCTGTGCCACTGATGCCGGCCGCGAAGGTGAGGCAATATTCCGTTATATTTACAACGATAGTAAATGCAACAAACCATTCGAACGCCTTTGGATTTCGTCAATGACCGACGAAGCCATACTAGAAGGCTTTGCAAATCTAAAGCCAGGCACAGAATATGACAATCTATATTTTTCAGCACGTAGCCGCAATGAAGCCGACTGGCTAGTGGGGATGAATGCCACACGTGCTCTAACATTGGCTTCTCGTAGCAAAAAAGCCCTTTCGCTTGGTCGCGTGCAAACGCCAACGCTTGCACTTATCTGTAAGCGTTGGAAAGAACATACCGACTTCAATCCAGAGCCTTTCTACACCGTTGAAACACAACTTTTTGCAGAAAACCAAAGCTTTGTGGCACGTTATCCAGAGCGTTTTATGCAAAAGGAAAAGGCAGAAGCACTTGCTGCACTTATCACTCCTACAGTAACTGTGGTTGACAAACAAATTAAGCAAAAGCAAGAAAAAGCACCACTGCCTTTCGACCTTACTTCACTTCAGGCAGAAGCCAACAGACGTTTCAACCTAGGTGCTCAACAAACACTAGACATAGTGCAAGCCCTATACGAACGCCACAAAATGCTTACATATCCACGTACAGGTAGCCGTTACTTAGGCGATGACATGCTTGCTGAGGTGCAAAAGAAACTAGGCGCTTTAAAGGAAAATAACTTTGGCAACTCTTATATTTCTGCCATTGAAACCCTTGAAAAAGGCAAACTAAACAAGGCTTGTTTCGATAGCAAACAACTTACAGACCACCATGCTATTATTCCTACCTTTCAGAATATGAAATCATATTCTACACTCACAAAGGAAGAAAAGAATATCTATGAAATGGTTTGTAAACAACTAGTTATGGCACTTCTTCCAGTTTGTAAAAAAGAAGTTCTTTCATATAAATTTCATTTTTCAGACGACAAAGAACTCCTTGAAGCATCTGGCACAAAGATAAAAGAAGCTGGTTGGCGTATGGTTTTAGACAAAGATGTGCCAGCAGCAGAAGATACCGAAGCAGAGGACGAGCAAACACTTCCAAATCTTAAACTGCAGGATATAGTAGATGTGCAGGAAAAACGCATCAAGGAAGGTATGACCAAAAAGCCTGCTCTAATGTCGGAAGCCACTCTGCTTAAAGCGATGGAAACTGCAGGTCGCCAATTAGATGACCCAGAAGCCGTGCAAGCTATGAAAGACTGCGGACTTGGCACACCAGCCACACGTGCAAATATCATTGAAACTCTTTACAAACGCAACTATATTGTAAAAGAAAAGAATAGACTTGTTCCTACCGAGCTAGGTTATCAAGTTTACGAACTTACAAAAGAGCTTCCTATAGGCAACCCATCCCTTACAGGCGAATGGGAAAAGAAACTCAACCTAATGGCAAAAGGAGAGTATGAATCTGATATTTTCTACAACGAGATTCTTGCCTTTACAAAAGAAGAAACAGCACAAATCCTGTCTACAGGCGAACAAGTGCAAACACAAGTACTAGACGGAGTGCGTTGTCCTGTATGTGGAGAACGTTTAAAAGAACTTCCTAAGGGGTGGGGATGTGTAGGCTTTAAAACCACAGGTTGCAAATTTGTACTTTGGAAAGAAATGGCAGGGAAAACTCTTACTGAGAAACACCTACGCCAAATGATTGAAAAAGGTAAATCTGAGGTGATAAAAGGCTTTAAAAGCAAGAAAGGCACAGACTTCGATGCCCGCGTAAAATATAGCGCAGAAGAGGGTAGAGTAGTGTTCGATTTCACTCCAGAAGAAATAGGCGAGTGCCCTATCTGTGGAAAAGACATTATAGAAGGCAAACGTGGATTTGGTTGCAGTGGCTATAAAGAAGGCTGTAAGTTTGTTCTTTGGAAAGAAAAGTCTGGCAAAACAATTACACTTTCGCAAGCGCAACGCTTACTTAAAGGTGAAACTATAGCCCTTAAAGGCTTCACGGCAGAAGATGGTACAAACTTCGACTCAAAAATCAAACTTGTGCCTACAGAAGACCCTGCAAATCCATACAAAGTGGACTTTGTAAAAACAGAAAAGAAGACCAAAAAGAAATCGGAATAATATTATAGAGTAATGTGGTGAGCTTCTATATTTTCTTGTAAAAAGGCAGACGCAGATTTCTTAAACTTATCTACAGACTCAGTAGTATAGAAAGTACACTCACCATTTTTGCTAAGGCGGATTTCCATTTCAGGGTGTCTTAGAAGATAATCTTTAAGCCTATCTGCAATGATAGGTCCTTGAGAAATAATTTGCATGTGCTCAGGTACATGCATTTTTATTTTGTCCACAAGTAGTGGATAATGTGTACATGCCAATATCAATGTGTCAATCATTGGGTCGGCACTTAGTAGAACACTGATATACTTTTTCACGAAGTAATCAGCCCCTTCAGAAAGGTGTTCGCCGTTTTCAATAAGTGGTACCCACATAGGGCAAGCCTGTCCTGTAACAACGATCTCAGGGAAGATTTTGTTTATTTCAATAGGGTAGGAACCAGACTGAATAGTACCTTCTGTGCCCAGAAGTCCCACGTGAAGTGATTGGGTAAATTCTCCTACTTTCTCGGCAGTAGGGCGGATAACGCCCAATACTCTTTTCTCAGGAGCAATAATTGGTAGGTCTTTTTGCTGAATAGTGCGTAGTGCTTTTGCCGATGCAGTGTTGCAAGCAAGTATAACTAAATCACAATCAAGTTCAAAAAGTTTTTTCACACATTCAAGTGTGTATTGATACACTACTTCAAATGAGCGTGTACCATATGGAGTACGAGCATTATCGCCCAAGTAAACATAATCGTACTCAGGCAATAATGCTCGGAATTTTTCTAATATTGTTAAACCTCCGTAGCCAGAATCAAAAACACCTATTCGAGCCATAGAGTCTAACAATTATTGAATGTTAAGTGCTTTTTTGATTAATGGCAATACGTTGTCTGCGCTAGGAGAAACGTATGGTAATACATTAGTTGAGTTGTCTATAATATATGTGAAACCATTCTCGTCGCCTACTTTTTTGATAGCTTGTTGTAATTTATTAATAATAGGCATCATCAATTCTTGTTGTTTTTTCTTGATATTGTTTTCTGCATTTGCAGCAAACTCTTGGATTGATTGTTGTAGGCGTGCAAGTTCAGTTTCTTTATATTGTCTGATTGCAGGTTCTAGAGATTCTGCAGCGCTAACATACTCTTGATATTTCTTTTCAAACTCTTCTTGAAGTTTTTTGACTTCTGTTTGGAATGTTAGATTCATTTTTTCTAATTCATTCATTGCTGTGTTATATTCGGGCATAAGTGTAATCACTTCATTAGCATTGAATACACCAATTTTTAGGTTTCCTTGAGCCATTACGGTGAATGGAAGGAACATAAGTAAAGCAATAATTATCTTTTTCATATTGTAATAGTTTTATTTATTTAATTATTTAGCGTAGCCAAGTTTTGTTAATACTTCATCACTAATATCAACAGCAGGATTTGCAAAAAGAATGCTTGGAGAAGAAGCTCTGTCGTCCACACGCATATATTTTTTTGCTTCAGCAATGTCTTTTATAGCATTGTAAATTTCTTCTTGGATTGGTTTCATCAAACTTTCACGTTTTTTGTAAAGTTCGCCGTCGTTGCCGAAGTATTTACGTTTAAGTTCTTTAACCTCAGTTTCTTTGTCAAGAATTTCTTGTGCTCTTTCTTTCTTTTGTTCGTCAGTTAGAAGAACCATTTCTGATTGATAGTTTTTATAAAGTGTTTGGATTTCTGTGTTTAGAGCAGAAATTTCTTTTTCCCATTTTTTAGAACTTTGTTCTATTTGTTGCATTGCAGATTCGTATGCAGGAATATTTTTCAAGATATATTCCATATCTACTAATGCCCAGTTTTGTGCCATTGCACTAGTCAATGTGCCTAATGCTACGATTGTTAATAATAGAATCTTTTTCATATATTTTCGTTTTTAAGTTGTTTACTCAGTTGTTTAGACGATGTTTATGTGTATTGGTTTAAAATTTAGAATTACTCGAAGCTAAAGCTTCTCGTGATTTTAGGCTGCGCTTGGCATAACTTTTTTACTCGCTACGTCAAAAAAAACTATCGTTTTTTTAAAAATTAACTCTTATAATTCCTAAATCTAAGTAAACTTATCTTTATGAATTCTAATAGTTAATTTAAACCTCTACGAGGTTTTGACTACGCTTCGTTTACTAGTTCTGCTCTCGCTTGCACTAAAATTCTTGTCCAATTACAAAGTGGAACTGACTACCACTTACTTGTCCGTTGACTTTGTCGAAACCGTATGCCCAGTCAATACCAAGTAGACCAAACATAGGCATATATACTCGCAAACCTACACCTGCAGACTTCTTAAGGTCTAGTGGGTTGTAATCTCTATAATCCTTCCAACAGTTACCTGCTTCAGCAAATGCAAGCACCCATACCATAGTGCTCTCTCTCATTACAATAGGATAACGCAATTCCAAGCTAAATCTAGTATAAATGTTACCAGCTTGGCCACCATCGTCGTAATATGGAGTAAGAGAACCATTTTGATAACCACGAAGTGCTACGGTTTCTGTAGCATATGTACTGCTATAACCACTCATACCATCACCACCAACCCAGAAGGTTTCAAATGGTGAACGTTTATGAATATTATAATAACCCAAGAAACCAAATTCTGCACGTCCCATAAGCACAAGTTTATTGTCTTTTGTAAGTGGGAAGAAGAATTTAGACTTGAATTTCACTTTGTAATACTCAATCCATTTATATTTTTCTTGCATAGTGGCATTTTCATAATCTACACCATCCCATGCAGAATAAGGTGGAGTAAGAGCCACAGAAAGCGATATATCAGAACCTCTACTAGGGTAAATAGGTTGGTCTAGAGAGTTACGAGACAATACTGCAGAAATATTGAAGTTGTTTGCAATACCATCTGTTAGAGCAAAATAACTCCAGTTACTTAAGTTGTAGTTTAAGTATGCTACTTGACCATACAATGTGAAATAGTCGTCTGGCCAATTTAATCTTGTACCAATACCTGCAGTAATACCTAAAGTTTTAATATACTTATCTGGATCGTAGTCGTATGAATACCATGAATTGTCGCCATAATAAGAATTACTATAGTTGTAACTATATGTGCTACTTACACCAGATTGGATAGAATAGTATGCAGAGAAACTAAATGTGTTTGGACGTTTGCCCCCAAGCCAAGGCTCTGTAAATGATAAACTATAAGCTTGATAATACAAACCATTGGTTTGAGCACTAATAGAAAGTGTTTGACCATCACCTTGTGGTAGTGGACGATATTTCTTAAAGTTGAATAGGTTCTTAAGTGAGAAGTTTGTAAATTTCAAACGAAGAATACCTACAACACCAGTTTGACCCCAACCAGCAGAAAGTTCTATTTGGTCGTTGCGTTTAGATTCCAATACATAGGTTAAATCTACGGTGCCATTTTCTGGGTCTGGAACAGTTTTAATGTCCATTTTTCCTGGTTCTGCAGAGAAGTGACCAGTGGCAGCAAGCTCACGCATAGAACGCATAATGTCAGATTTACTAAATAAATCTCCAGGTTTAGTTCTAAGTTCGCGTCTTACAACTTGTTCGTAAAGGTATTCGCTACCCTCAATGTTAACTCTATTGATAGTAGCTTGTCTACCTTCTATTATACGTATTTCTAGGTCGATAGAATCCTTGTAAATATTGGTTTCTACTGTTTGAAGATTGAAGAATAGATAACCATTGTCTAGGTAAAGGTTACTTACACAATCATCATCTATATTTAATCTCTCGTCTAGCTTCTTTTTATTATAGATGTCGCCTTTCTTTAAACCCAAAACTAGATTTAGATAATCTGTATTGTAAATAGTGTTACCAATCCAGTTTATATTTCTAATTTTATATTGTTGACCTTCGTTTACTTTAATATAAACGTTTACATATTTCTTCTTGTCTGTACTTTTTGTCGTGTCAGCGAAAACACTATCACATAGGATTTCTGCATCTCTATAACCAAGTTCGTTATATTTGTCAATAAGTAGAACTTTGTCATTTTTATATTCTTCTGGAATGAACTTTTTACTTCTAAAAATGTTCATTATATTATTTCTGTCATTTGTTTTTTTCATGGCACGGTCCAATTTCTTATCAGAAACTTGATCATTACCTTCAAAAATCAAATGATTAACTCTGGTTTTTGCTCCTTTATCTATTCTAATATCTACGATTGTTTCAGCACCTTCTTCCTCGCGTGGAGTGATAGAGGCCTTAACATAATAATAACCTTTTTCTTGGTAATATTTGATTATAAATCTTTTAGCTTTATCAATAGAGTATGGAGTGATTTGACCTCCTTTGCTAAGTCCCATGCCTTTCTCAATCTCTTCTATTTCTTTTTTCTTAGCACCTAAAAAGTTAATTTGAGAAATTTTTGGACGTTGGTCTAAGTGAATGTTTAACCATACTTCTCTGCCTCTAATTGCCGCAATTTCTACTCTAACGTCTTTAAATAAACCTTGTTTCCAGAAGCGTTTAACAACATTAGAAATGTCATCGCTAGGGATAGTGATTTTCTCTCCTTTTTTAAGTCCAGAATAACCAATAAGCACATAGTCTTCATAGTTGTTCTTGCCAGATGTAGTAATTTCAGAAATGATATATTCCTGTGGATGAGAGTAGTTTACTTCAGGGATTTCTTCGCCAGAAAGTACATTGGTCACCTCTGTAGTAGATATACTATCAGTATTCACCACTTGAGCCAATGCATTGCTAGCCGTTAGCAGTAAAAGCAGGTTTATAAATATTAATCTTAGATACGAGTTCATTCCCTGCTTATTTTGTTATTTGTTCACTAGTTTTGCCAAAACGGCGTTCTCTAGATTGGTAATTTACTATTGCTTTATATAGATCTTCTTTTTGGAAGTCAGGCCATAGAACTTCTGTAAAATAAAGTTCGCTATAAGCAATTTGCCATAGGAGGAAGTTACTAATTCTATATTCGCCACTTGTTCTAATAAGAAGTTCTGGATCTGGAATGTTTTTGGTGCACATATAGCTAGAAATAAGCTCTTCTGTTATTTCTTCTGCTTTGATAGTGCCAGCAGCAATGTCTTTTGCTATGTCTTGTGTAGCTTTTGTGATTTCCCAACGAGAAGAGTAGCTAAGTGCCAATACCAATGTTAGACCTGTATTATCTTTTGTTGTTTCTATGCAAGCTTGAAGTCTTTTTCTAACATCTTCTGGCATACGAGAATTGTCGCCAATGCTCAGAAGTCTGACATTGTTTTTATTTAGGGTAGGGGTCTCCGCCTCAATTGTGTGAATAAGCAGACTCATTAAACCCTTAACTTCTTCTTCTGGACGATTCCAGTTTTCTGTAGAAAATGCATACAATGTAAGGAACTTGATGCCCAATTCTGCCGCAGCTTCTGTTACTGCACGCACAGAACTCACACCGTTGTTGTGACCAAACAAACGAAGTTTTCCTTGTTTCTTTGCCCAACGACCATTACCATCCATGATAATTGCCACGTGTGATGGTAAATTTTGCATGTTTATTTGTTCCTTAAATGTGTTCATGTTATCTACAATATTTTTTTGTATCAAATAAGTTCACAGAAAGTGAAATGTTTGCTAATGAATAAAAGTCTGTGTCTAAGAATCCAACCTTTGGAGCTCCGGTAGGATTGTTTAAAATTTTGTTATTGTCATTTGTTACATCAAACTTATCTGTAAATAGTTTGTGAATACTCCATTGAATGCTTAAAGTCAATCTTTTGTTGATTTTCCATTTGCCACCAATGGCAACAGGAATAGAAAATTCAAACATATTAGCACCACCATATAAGTCGTTGTATGCGCATAACCCAACGCCTATAAGAATATATGGGGTGGCTTCAAATTTCTTTTTATAATAAGTATTTTCGCCAATATCTAGGAAGTTAAACTCTACTGCAGCTTGAATATCTACAAAACCTCTCTCAAATGTGGCGTATGGTTGTCCATTTGGCAGAATATATCCAAAGTCTCTTGTGTCTCCCTCTACTTTTGCGTAGTTTACATCTAGTTTTACTGCCCATCTAGAATCTATATTGTATCTATAAAATGCACCAGCAGTCCATTGTGCTCTGTTGAATGGGGTAACGTGATTTGCATCTCCTAGATAAAAGGCTGTTCCGCCAGATAGCCCAAGTTCATGGTTATATTCAGCATGACAGAAACTATAGCATAAACACATAAGAGATAGTAAAACATAAATTCTCTTATGATTTTTAATGTTTAAATTCATAAATTTTAATTAGTTAATGCGTAGAGTTCTGTCAATAATATGCCTAATTTGAATTATCTTGCAAATATAGTGAATATCTTTATTTTTAAGGGTATATATGTTGTAAATAATCATATCCAAAATCATAAAAAAATTAAAAAATATTTAGTTAAATATGTTTACAAGCATATATAAAAATAATGAGTCGACTTTAATAGCCGACTCATTATATAGTGTTGAGATTCTTTTTTATTAATATTCCCAAAGGTCTTGCTCAAAGTTGATGATAGCAGTTTTGATGCGTTCTTGTTCTTTGTGCATTTCTTCTGCTGTGCTATTATATTGAAGCAAGTTGCGGTTCATTGTTGATGATGCTTTGAAGATATAACTACCAAATCTACGTTTGATGAATAAGTCGTCCATACTTTCACGAGCACCATTGTTTCTGTCAGAAATAAGTGCTTCTTGTTTTGCTAAATAAGGACGTAATTCGTCATATCTTATCCAGAATAATGGAGTTTTTTGAAGCCCCATGTCGTAGTCTTGTCTATACCAAATTGGACAAAGCGCAATTAATCTAACATTGAACACAGAGTTGTGTTTGTCAAAATACCATACTTCTTTTGCATAGTATTTTAGGATTTCTCTGTTAGGGATATTACTTTCGTCTATTTCTTTAGATAGGGTATCACCAGAAATAGAGTCTGTTTTATAGGTGATAAGAATATCGTATGTTTTAACGAATTCATCAAATGGTACTAACTCATTTTCAGTGAAGATTTCTTTCCCGTCTTGATACTCGTATGCTTTAATATCTCCTCCTTCATAAAGACGGAAGATAGTTGTAAATAGACTTCTGCGGTTATCACTTTCTTCTTCTGGGAAGTACAGAGGATAGTTGATTTTTTCGCGTAGGTCGATTATACGATATACAACTTGTTGCCATACAACATCATCTACTCTAGGGTTGTTGTACTCTACAGGCTCGCGCTCTGACATGTCTATTGTTGTAGGTAGATTTGAAAGAATCTCACCTGTTTCTGTGAAGAAAGAAATGTCAGTTTGTGCTACTGCAGAAGCTGCACTTAGCGAGAATAAACCAATTAATATGTTTCGAAAAAACTTTTTCATCATTTATGTATTAATTTACAATTACTTCTATAGGAGGAAGGATTTTTTCTACACCGTCTGGACCTTTAGCACGTACACGAGAGATGAAGAATTTTTTACCTTTACTCATTTTACGCATAATTTCTTGTTGCTCACCAGTAAATTTACCGCTAGAAGATGCTTTAACAAGGTTGTTACCCATTGAGTCAAAGAAGTTAAGGTCGAAACCAAGTACTTGGTAACGTACATCTAAGTCTGCGTCGTCTAGCTCGGCTTTGATACCTTTAGCGCTAAGTAAAGCACCTTTTGAAATAGGTTTAGAACCTTTGTATTTGTCAGGGTTTCCATCTTTTGTATATTCAATGTATGCTACTGGAGGAGGAAGAAGTTTTACACGGAATGGTTTAGCACCGATGTTTTGAACTTTTCCATTGTCACCTTTTGTAGATACAGAGATTTTACAATCTGTACCAGCTTTTGTAGGACGTACTGACCAACCTTTTGCTGTACGAGTTAATCTACCATTGCTAACTGAAACCATGATGTTTTGTGCTGGAACACCAGGAACAGAAACACTGATAGGGTTTTCGATACCTGCGTAGAACACGTTCATCATATCAGCAGAGATAATTGCTGTAGGTTCGCCTACGATGTATGAACTGCTGAAGTCGTATGGTTGTACTGTACCGTCTGCTCTTGGAAGCTCGATTTTACCAGAGATTTCAAATTGACCTACTTTTGGACAGCTTACTTCGTAAACAGAGCTATCTAATACAGCACCGTTAAGAGTGATTTTAGGACGTTTTGTAGAGTCGACTGCTGCTAGGATGATGCGAGCTTTGTATGTACCACCACGAGTGATGTATGAAGCGTCTGGAATAACTTCTGCTGTAATTTTATTTACACGGAAGTCACTAGCATCCACTTGGTTTTTAAGGTAGCTTACAACTTCTGATTCTGTGTTACGTAAGTCTGCTTGAATCTTTGTTAAAAGAGTTACAGTAGCAGATACAGGCATAGAACTGAAACGAGCATTTTCCCAAGACATTGGATCTCCGTTTACAATACGGTCTTCTGTGTTGAATGTTTGTTTTAATGCTTCTTGTTTAGCAGAGTCAGTTACAAGACTAATCATGTAATCTCTATACTTGTTAAGGTCGTTCTTAAGAATTACACCACGTTGGTTTTGTGGAATAACTCCAGAAGGAAGAGCTACTTGTGCACTTACGTCTAGGTTGTCTTTACCTTGAATGTTGTTAACGTCTGCTTCTTCACCGTCTGCTGCTTTAACGATATCGTATTTTAATGTTTCGATAACGCCATATAATGAGTCAGTTTTAGCTTTAACAGTGTTTGCAAGATCTAACCATTCACCAACTTTTTTAGGGTTTTGAGACTTAAGAGCTCCAAATTGCTCGTAAAGATCTTTATTTTTAATCTCAGTACTTTCGATAGTCTTGCTAAGACTTTCTTGTACTAAAGAGAAACCGTTTAAGACATCAGTAGATACGTTCAATGCTAGCATCGCTGTAAGCACGATGTACATCATACTGATCATCTTCTGCCTCGGTGTCTCTGGACAATTCGCTGCACTCATATTATTATTGTGTAGTTTTTAAGTTAATGAATCAGTTATTAAATTCTAGCACCAAATGCATTTAACATATTGCCATAAACATTGTTTAGGCTGCTAACTTGTTGTGTAAGTTTAGTTGCTTGTTCTTTGAATTGTTCTGTTTGAGCAGAAGCAGCTTGCATAGCTGAACCAATTTTGTTAAGGTTAGCGTTAACGCTTTCAACGATTTCTGCTTGTGAGCTGATGCTCTTAACTTGCATTTCGTAGCTTGCGTTGATAGCAGAAAGGTTTTTGGTGATACCTTGCATTTCTTTCATATAACCTTCAGCGTCAGTTGCAACGTTAGCCATGCTTTCAGCAACGGTTTTGTATGATGCAAATAGAGAGTCTGAAGAAGTTTTTAATGTAGCTTGTGTAGCAGCGAAAGAAGCGATAGCGTCAGAAGCAGCGTTCATGTTTCTAGCATAGTTTGCAGAAGCAGAAACTGCAGCTGTTACGTCAGCGATTTGGTTAGCTGTTTCACTTAATTTACGGATACCTTCGTTAAGTTTTTGAGCGTCGCTTTGAGATAGACCGCCTGCGTTAGCGATGTCGTCGATGCTGTTACCTGCTTTAGAAGGAGCTGGAGCTGCAGCGCCACCAAGGATTGCACCACCTTCACCACCTTCTAGTTGTGGGAATACAAGGTCCCAGTGGTATTCTTTGTGTGGATCTTCGAATGCTGAAAGAGCGAATAGGATAGCTTCGGTAAGCATACCTGCTGTTAGTAAGACTGCTGCACCTGGAAGGTGAAGAATTTTGAATAACGCACCAATGATAACGATAGCTGCACCGAATCCGTATGCGTAGCCTACGATTTTTTTGCCTTTAGGGCTGCTTAAAAAGCTTTGTTTTGCCATAATTTAAGTATTTAATTATTAAAGTTTGTAATATTGTTTTATTGTTAAATCTCTTTATTAGTTTTGATAGTTAGCTCCGATAACACTTCTTACACAACGGAAACCGATGTAAGAACGAGCTTCTGTTTGGTATTCGTATGTACGAGCACCGCATTGTAGGTAGAAACCTATGTCTTTCCAAGAACCACCTCTAATAACTTTACGAGTCATGATTTGAGGGTCGTTTGATTTAGAGTTGTAGTTGTAGCTTGGGTTTAAGTCATTTACGAAGCTATAGTTAGATTCATGGTATGCAGATGATGTCCATTCTGCTACGTTACCAGACATGTCATATAAACCATAGTCGTTTGGAGGGAATGAACCAACTTTAGCTGCAATCATGTAACCATCTACTGTGTAATTGCCGTGCATTGGTTTGAAGTTGCCAAGGAAGCAACCTTTTGCAGTACGCACGTATGTGCCACCCCAAGGGTACATTGAAAGTTCACGACCACCGCGTGCTGCGTATTCCCATTCAGATTCTGTTGGAAGACGATAGTCTTGAACGATTGGGTTACCCATGCTCACTTGAGCAGAGTTGTAATATTGTGTACGCCAGTGGCAGAATGCGCTTGCTTGTTCCCAGTTTACACCAACTACTGGATAGTCACCATAACCATCGTGGTGGAAGTACATTTTCATGTATGGCTCGTTATATGCATATGTGAAGTCACGAATCCAGCATAATGTATCAGGGTAAACATTGATGATGCGAGATGAGATGAAGTCTCTACGGCTCTTAAGTTCAACGAACATAGTTTTGTTTACAATGTAACCATTTTCGTCAACATAAGAAGTATCTTTCTTAACCATTACGTCTGCAGAGTCTTTGCCTTGACCAAGTAATGATAAGTCACTTTCGTAGCGACCTTTGTTTGGATTGTATTTGTTGCGTTTAAGCGCAGCTTGATTATAGTCAATCCATAAATATTTGTAGTTAAGGATATGGCCATTAACTTCTAGAGAAGGAGATATAGATTCTTCTGAAGAATAGTACATAGAATCAAGCGCTTTTGCTTGAGCTTCTGTTGTAGGTTTTGACCATGGAATATCTTCTTTCCAATTGATTTTTGGACGGCGATTTTCTACAGCTTCTTCTGAGTCGTTAGGACGACCACCAGTTTTGTAAAGGACAGCACCTTTTGCTGCATCTTCGTTGTCGCTTTCATAAGATAATTCTTTCTTACGTCTGTCAACAAATGCAGAAGTCTCCCAACCTGGATCTTCTTCTTCGGCTGTAATCAATTTTTCGCGGGCAATAGAGTCTTTTACCCAAAATACGAATTGTTTGTACTCGCGGTTAGTTATTTCTGTTTCGTCCATCCAGAAAGCATCAATTGATACCACTTTAGACTGTGTTGAAGCAGCCCATGTAGCATCTTGATCGTTTGGACCCATTGTGAATGAACCTTGTTTGATGAATACCATACCATATGGGTTTGGCTCAGTCCATGATTCAGTCTTAACACCAACTAATTCTCCGCTAGAAGAATTACTACAGCTGCTTAAAATAGCTAACGCAAATAAAGGAGCAAGTAATTTTTTCATTGTTAAATTTAAGGTTATACTTACAAGTATCTTATACTTTTATATTTATTCTTTTTTGACAAATCTATATTAAAACTGTATGATAGTACTACTTCGTGACCACCAGCTGAGTTTATTAAACCTGATGTAGGTAAGTCGTAAGAGTAGGCTATCACCAATCCATTTAGGATTTTTATACCTGCTGTGAAGATTACTGCTCCATCAACTCGGTATCCTATACCTCCCCAAAACTTCTCTTTATATTCAAAATTGGCATTTATTATGCCTGTCCACGATATAAAGTCAGTGTTTATTAAGGCAGACAACTTCAATTTATATAACGGGTTTGAAAATGATATATTGTATCCACCCATTAGAAATAAATTTCTTGTCTTGTTAAATAATGTTAAATCCGAACTAGTACTCAAACTATATTCTGGTGCAAGTAGATTTAAAGCAGATATTCCGGCGTACCAATCTTTAGTTTGATAAAGGAAACCAACTCCCAAATCCATTTTGAAGTCGTTTGCTTCGCTCTTTGGAATGGCAGGGTCGCTTTCTGAGTGGTAGTCGCTCTCTACGTTGTGTAGTCGTTCTGTGTCGTATTTCAGAGTTGTGAAATTGACAAAAAAACCACCGCTTAAATATCCTTCTCCTATTTTATGTCTATATGCATATTGTAAGTTAATGTCTTGAAAGACAAATAAACCCATGCTATTGTCATAAAATGAAAGTCCAGCACCATGTTTTGTGTTTGCGATGTCGAAGGATGCATCTACTGCCACATCAAATGTCATTGGCGCTCCTTCTAGTCCAGCATATTGTGACCTAAATGTTCCGAAAACATTTATCATGTTATTACAACCTGCCGCTGCAGGATTGTATGTGTTTAGATTCAGTCCATATTGACTGAAAATTATATTTTGCCCTGCGAAACACATATACGCAAAACAAAAAAGCACTACAGTAGTAACGATTTTTTTCATCTTAAATAGTGTAAATCGCGTTCTAACGTTTGCAGAAAGCTATTGTTGTTAATGCGTAAAGTCTTCTCAAATATATGCAAAGGTATATAAAAAAATGTGAAAATCAAAATTTTTAGTACTCGTCTTCGTTAAAGAAGAAGTCTTCTTTGCTAGGATAGTCTGGCCAAATATCTTCTATTGTTTCATAAACATCCCCTTCGTCTTCGATTTCGTTTAGGTTCTCAATCACCTCTAGAGGTGCTCCAGAACGCATTGCGTAGTCGATTAACTCATCTTTAGTAGCAGGCCATGGTGCATCTTCTAATTTAGATGCTAGTTCTAAAGTCCAATACATTGCGAAAATGTTAAAATAATGTTAATAAATTATTTATCTATGAAAAACCACGCAAAGGTAAGGATTTTTCTACACAAAACAACAATTTTTATGTAACAATTTTAAAATTTTCTTCCTAGTACAAAGAAAAAATCTGAGAGTCTGTTAATATAGGCCGTTGCTTGGGATTGGCAAGGTAATAATTCTATGCGGTATATGTGTCTTTCTGCTCTTCTGCAAATTGTACGAACCACATTGCATAAAGCATTTAATCTAGACGAACCCGGGATTAAAAAGCTTTTAATAGGTTCTAGACCTTTTTCATATTCGTCTATTTTATCTTCGATTTCTTTTATTAAGTCTGTATTGAAGCCTATTTTTTCGTCCCATTCTATGCAATCTGTTGCAAATAAGGCGTTTACTTTGATTAGATTTTCCTGAATTTTATGTAGAAATTCTTTGTATGGTGATGGAATTTCTGTTTTAAGAAGTCCGATGAAGCTATCTAGTTCATCTAAAGTTCCGTATAATTCTAGTCTGTCATCAGCCTTAGACACTCTTTTGCCACCCACTAATGCTGTGGTGCCTTTGTCTCCTGTTTTTGTGTAAACTTTCATATTAGAACTTAACTTTAAAATGTGATTTAATCCATTCTTTATTAAAGAAAACTATACCAAGATGAAATAGGTCTATAGAATATGTTATTTTCTCATTTTTATAAATTTCATTCCATGCTTCTGTCATTCCTTCAGACCAATAAATATCATCAAAAACAAATATTGTATTGTTGTTGGCTTTTTCTAAACATTGGTAGAAATAGTTTAATGTAGCTTCTTTGGTGTGATTTGCATCAAAGAAAACCATGTCCAAACTGTCTATTTTTGAAAGGATTTCTGGAAGTTTCTTATCTAGGTTGCCAACTATACTATTAATATTGGTGGCTTTGGCGTTTTTGAAATTTGTTTGGGCTATTTTGGCTATATTAGGGCAACCTTCTATGGTGTAAATGTTGGCCGAAGGCCTAGCAAAAGATAGGTATAATGTGGTGACGCCAAGGCTAGTGCCGAGTTCTAAAATGTTTTTAGGCTGCATTAGGCAAGCAAATCTAAAGAGCATTTGGGCTTCTTTTTTGCTTTTTAGGCATGCACGGGCTATTTCAGATACTTTTCTTCTTCTAGAAGTGCCTGTGCCGTAGTCGTTTACGTAAATGCTAGAGTGGTCTGAAAGCTGACTTATTCTTGTTCTTTCTATGTCTTTGAAGGCATAATAAGGGTGCTTTTCGTTAAATACATCTTCTATAAGCGAAAAAACGAAAGGCGAATGAACTCCGTGACCTTTGTGATGTTTGGCTGTAAAGCGGAATTTAATATATTCTTTTATGTAGTGCCAAACTTTCATGCTAGGTGTTGTATTCTGTTTATAAGTTCTTGACCTAGAGCTGTTTTTACCTCGATGTGTTTTAGAACTTCTTTTACGAATGGGTTTTCTTCAAACTTGCCACGAACATTATAGAAGTCTAATGTTTTGGTTTCTTCGTCTCCATCTGCACCAAATCCTGTACGTGAAATTAGGTCAAATTCTTTTTTTGCGTCTTCGTATAGAAGTTTGTCCAAATCTACCACGCTCTTTGTCCATACTTGAACTATATTTATAATGTCTTCGATGGTAAATTCTGTGTATTTTTTTCCTAATTTTTCCTCTAATTTGTCAAGCGCCCATGTCCATTCGTATTCGTAATAATTTTTGTGAATAGACTTGAAGCGTTCATTTATTTCTTCTAGAGAAGTAAGCTTTTTGCTATCAATGTCGTTTAATAGGGTCTCAATCTCGCTAGCAGGTGTGATTAAGCCAGAAATATCGTTCCATGTGCCAAGTCCTATCTCGGTGCTTGGTTTTAGGCGATTTCTAATTTCTTCTATAGATTCAAATTTTGTTTCTTTTAGTCGGCTAATAATAGAGTTTCCTAAGAATTTATTAATAGCCATATTGTAGTAACCAATACCTTTTTTAAGTGAAGATTGGTTGATGATTGTGCTTTTGTAGCTATATGTGTGTGATGTTTCTCCAGAAAGTGACCTCAATGTGTTAAGAATATCGATACCTGCATACATTTTTTGTATGGTGTATGGACTCAGTAGGTTGAAGTTTATTTGGTCTAGTTTGTTTGGGTCTTTTCTGCGGTCACGTTTTGGCCATTTTTGTGCGTCACGAATGGTGCCTACACTCTTAATGTTGATACCTGGAACGATATATGTTTCGTCGTCGTTTTCTATTAGGTATGAGAATGGTAGGTTTGATGTGTCAGAATGGTGTGTGTGGCGTCCCATTACAAGTGAGAATGCACCCACTTTTGCTGGCCAAAGTATGTATGAATCGCTAGTGGTTTTTGAACCTCTTTCTACCACACCTTGGTGAATAGGTCCTAGTTTGTACATGTGGTTACTTTGGTTTGAACCACTACCAGCATTTAGGAATGAGAATAAACCAGCTATTAAAAGGCTTGATTTATGGTGTGTAACGGTGAAAGGTCCGCCAAATATTGCGCATGCTTCTCCGTGGAAGCCTTGGCAGTTGCAGAAGTAAACAGAATCGTAAATAGAGAAGTGTTTGCCTAGTAATGTGCCTTGTCCGATGAAACAGTTTTCTATTAAGGTATCGTCTGTGGCTTGTACGCCAGATGAAATAATAAAGTTTTTGGCAATTACACCATTACCTATATATACAGGGTCGCTTGCGTTGCTGTTGATGCTACCATTGGTAAGTTCGCTAGCGCTGTCGATAACTGCGCATTCTCCAAATCTTACGTTTTTGATGTTTCTACAGGTGGTAATCTTTACATTTGGAGCTATGTAGCCCATGTCAGATTTTACGCTTTCTGTATATTGGTCTATTAGTTTTGTAATGTTTTCTATAGTTTCTTTTCTGTGTCTATAAAGAGTTAGAATGTAGGCAAGGTGAGATGATAGTTGGTCGGTGATGCGTATTTCTCTGCCGCCTGCTTCGTTTAGCACTGCTATGTCTTTACCATTGCCGAATGTACTATTTGGTTCTGTTATAAGAAGTTGTGTATTTTCTATATAGCAGTTGTCTGAAATGATATAGTTTGCTATATAGCGGTGAATGTTTGCAATGAAAACATTGTCTCCTATCTTACAGTTGTGTAGTGTGGCATGAAATATACCACTATGTTGTTTTAGTCCGCCTTCTAGTTCAAATACTTTTTCTGCTTTACCTATAGTAATGTCGCCAGAGAAGTGAACGTGTTTTACATATTTAGGGTTAAAACCTTCTGTTACTTTAATTCTAGACCAATCTGAACAGGTGCAATATTGGTCTTTTAGTATTTGAATTTCTGAGTCGGTTAGGTTTCTATGTGTCATAGTAGTGTGATTTTATTCTTCGTCATAGTTTTGGTATAAGAAATTATTATATGGGAAACGAGATGTATGAATTTCTCTTGCTTTTGTGTATAACAATGTCTTAAACTCTTCTATGTTGGTTTTGTCTTTTGCTGAAATAAATATGCAGTTTTCTCCTTTTTTAGACATCCAAGTGCGTTTTAAGTCTTCTATAGAAAGATTTTCCTTTTGGATAGGAGAAAGGTCGTCTTCTTCTTTTTCTGTGTATGTGAATGCATCAATTTTGTTAAATACCATGATGCTTGGTTTTCCGTCTGGTTCTATTTCTGCAAGTGTTTTTTCTACCACTTGTATTTGATCTTCAAATTGTGGGTGAGAAATATCTACCACATGTACCCAAATGTCGGCTTCACGCACTTCGTCTAGGGTAGATTTGAATGATTCTACTAGTCCGTGAGGAAGTTTACGGATAAATCCTACGGTGTCGGTAAGTAGGAATGGTAGATTTTCTATTACCACTTTTCTTACTGTGGTGTCTAAGGTGGCGAATAGTTTGTTTTCTGCAAATACCTCAGATTTGCTTATAAGGTTCATAATGGTAGATTTGCCTACGTTGGTATAGCCTACAAGTGCTATACGTACCATGTTGCCTCTGCCTTTTCTTTGTGTACTCTTTTGAGTATCAATGCTTTTTAGTTCTTTTTTAAGAAGTGATATGCGTTGAAGAATAATACGACGGTCGGTTTCTATCTGTGTTTCACCCGGACCACGCATACCAATACCACCACGTTGACGTTCAAGGTGGGTCCACATTCTTGTTAGTCGTGGTAGTAAATATTGAAGTTGAGCTAGTTCAACTTGGGTTTTTGAATATGAAGTTTGAGCTCTTTTTGCAAAAATATCTAGGATAAGTGTGGTTCTATCTAGGACTTTTACTTTAAGCTCGTTTTCGATGTTTCTTAGTTGTGAAGGAGAAAGTTCGTCGTCGAAAATAGCAAGTTGAATGTCATTTTCTTCAACATATTTTTGTATTTCTTCTAATTTACCTGTGCCTACGAATGTTTTTTTGTTTGCATAATCTAGGTGTTGGAAGAAATGTCTTACAACCACAGCTCCTGCGGTATCTGCTAAAAAAGCAAGCTCTTCTATATATTCTTTTGCTTTCCTCTCGTTTTGTTCTTGGGTGATAAGACCTACAAGAATGGCTCTCTCTGCTGGTGTTTCTATTGAAGATTTGTTAATACTATTTAGCATATCTGTTTGTTGCGTTGGTTATATTCAAAAATAGGGTGACTGATTGGGTCACCCTATTAATATTTAGATTGAATTGTTGTTATTGTAGTTTGAAGCGGATTGGTAATGTGTATTTAACACGTACGCTCTTACCACCTTGACGTCCTGGAGTCCATTTTGGCATTGACTTGATAACGCGGATAGCTTCTTTGTCTAAGCTTTCTTCTACGCCACGTACCACAGAAATGTCAACGATAGAACCGTCTGAGTTAACCACGAATTGGCAAACAACACGACCTTGGATGCCGTTTTCTTGTGCTAGAAGTGGATATTTGATATTTCTAACCAAGTAACGGTTAAGCGCTTCTTGACCACCAGGGAATTCTGGCATTTTTTCTACACGGATGTGGATTACTTGTTCTTCTTCCTCTTCTTCTGGTGGAGCAATAGGAGCTTGAATTTCCACACGTGCATCAGCATCGTCTTCTGAGTTGAAATCAGTTGTTTCTACTTCTGCGTCATTTTCTTGAATATCGATAATGTCGCTTAATACAGTTTCTGGTTGTGGAGGTGGAGGAGGTGGAGGAGTCTCGTCACGGAAGGTAACTTCTACCATTTCTTCATCAATTTCCACTGGGCCTTGAAGAGCCTCGTCATACACTTTAGGTTCGCCTTGAGACCATTCAAATGCTATATACATGATCCCTAGTGCCATAACCAAGCCGATCAAAACTGCCATCATTTTCTTGTTTTCTAAATCGGCCTTAGGTGATTTTTTAATTTCCATATTATTGTTTTATGATTTTATTTCGCGTCTCGTTTGCAAATGTAATAATTATTTTTTTAGAAATAGAAAATTAAGACCACTTTTTTTATAAAATCTGATAATCATTTTCGTGTTATATGAGTAAAAATAAGTATATTTGAACAATTTTTGGAGAATGTGAAAAGATTTGTCTTTATATACATAGTTTTATTTAGCTGCTTAAATACTTTTTCTCAAGGTGCGGGAATGGTGTTTAATAGTTTTTTAGAAGTGCCTTCGTCTGCGCATGTGGCTGCCTTGGGTGGTCATAATGTGTCGTATGTGGGCGATGATCCTATGTTTTCTATAAATAACCCTGCTAGTTTGCACACAGGAGTGGATAATCTGTTGTATCTTAATTATTCCATTTATATGGCAAACTCTGGTTATGGTTCTGCACTTTATTCTACAAAGTTTAGTGATGTGGATGCCTTTGCAGGCTCTTTTCAGTTTGCTCAGTATGGTAGAATGAAGGGTTATGATGAGAGTGGAGCGGAAACAGGTGAGTTCTCTGCGCAGGAATTTGCTCTGAATGCGACTTATTCTAGACAGCTTAATAAATATTTTACAATAGGTGTAACATTTAAGCCAGTGCTTTCTACATATGAGAATTATACAAACTTTTCTTTGGGAGCTGATATTGGTGTGATGTTTTCAGATACTACTCATTTGGTTTCTGCAGGTTTGTCGGTAACCAATATAGGCGGTAGGGTTTATGGGCCAGAAGATGTACATTTAACTAGTGATTTGCTTCCTGTAAATGTATCGGTGGGGGTGAGTAAAAGTTTTTCAAAAGCACCTATTGCACTGCATTTAACTCTTCAAAACCTGCAAAAGTGGGATTATGACTATGCAATTAATTCTTCTATGGAAGGTGATGGTAAAGTGAGTTTAGGTGAAATGTTTGCTAGAAAAATTATTTTAGGTTTGGATATTGTGCCAAAGTCTAAAAAGTTTTGGATTTCGCTAGCATACAATTTTGACAGAGGTTTGGCTCTGGCCAATGATGATATCTTTTCTTTGGCAGGTTTAACAGGTGGGGTTGGTTTTAAAATTAAGATGTTTAGTTTAGGTGGGGCTGTGGCTGTTTATAATTCGTCAGGAGTAACTGGTCACATTTCTGTGGCTGTAGATATAAATGGATTTAATAAGAAGAATTCATTATGAAAAAAATTAGTATAGCAATAGATGGTTTCTCTTCTTGTGGTAAGAGTACTATGGCAAAGGAATTGGCAAAAGCTATTTCTTATATTTATGTAGATACAGGTGCTATGTATAGAGTGGTAGCATTGGCTGCTCTGCGTGCAGGTGTGATGGAAAGTGGTGAGGTGGACGAAGAAAAACTAAGAGAATGTGTGGCTACTTTAGATATAAATCTTGATGCAAATGCAAAAGTTTACCTAAATGGAGAAGATGTGGAAGGTGAAATCAGAGGGCTAGAAGTATCTAATTGGGTGAGTAAGATAAGTGCAGTAGGCTTTGTTAGGGAAAAACTTCTTGATATTCAAAGAGAGTTGGGAGCGAAAAAAGGAGTGGTAATGGATGGTAGAGATATTGGTACTGTGGTGCTTCCTGATGCAGAACTTAAAATATTTGTTACTGCAGATGCAGATGTTCGGGCAAAACGCAGATATGATGAACTTTTAAGGAAAGGTTCTCCTGCTACATACGAAGAAGTGCTTGATAATATAAAGATGAGAGACTACAATGATGTAAACCGTAAGGTGAGTCCGCTTATTCAAGCTCCAGATGCATTGTTGCTAGACAATAGTTATATGACTATAGAAGAACAAAATACATGGCTTTTAGATAAGGTAAACGAAGCATGCAACAAGTAATAATAGAAATAGATGAGGACTCTGGGTTCTGTTTTGGTGTGGTAAATGCCATTAAAAAAGCAGAAGAGGAGTTGGATGCAGTGGGAAGTTTGTATTGCCTAGGCGATATTGTACACAATAGTGACGAGGTGGAAAGACTTGCTAAAAAGGGATTAAAAATCATTGACCACGAAGGTTTGTCTAAACTTACCAATACAAAAGTGCTACTTAGAGCTCATGGTGAACCCCCAACTACATACAAAATGGCGTCTGCCAATAATGTAGAAATATTGGATGCAACTTGCCCTGTGGTACTTGCTTTGCAAAAGAGAATTTTAAAAGCGTGGACAGAAAATCCTAGTGGTCAGATAGTGATTTATGGCAAGAAAGGTCATGCAGAGGTGAATGGCTTAGTTGGACAAACTAAAGGTGAAGCTATTGTGGTGGAACATGAAGATGAAATAGAAAATATAGACTATTCTAAACCTATATATTTGTTTTCTCAAACAACAAAATCTATAGAAGGTTTTAAAAAGTTGGTTGAGCAGATAAAATCAAGAATGCTAGAGGGAGTAGATTTTGTTTATTATGATACTATTTGTCGTCAGGTGGCAAATAGAATGGATAATATAAAGAAATTTGCTCGTGAGCACGATTTGGTATTCTTTGTGAGTGGAAAGAAAAGTTCAAACGGAAAGGTGCTTTTTGAAGAATGTAAAAAACAAAATGCTAATACTTATTTTGTGTCGTCTGCCGATGAGGTGGATGCAAATGTATTGGCTGATAAGCCAAAATTGATAGGAATTTGTGGAGCGACCTCTACTCCTAAATGGCAAATGCAAGAAGTAAAAGATAAACTAAAAAATATAATTAATTATGTATAGTATTAAGACTATTGGTATTCTTACCTCAGGTGGAGATGCTCCAGGTATGAACGCAGCGTTACGTGCAGTAACTCGTGCTGCTATTTTTAATGGTATTAAAGTAAAAGCCATTATGAGAGGTTATAAGGGTATGGTAACTAACGAAATTGTTGAGTTCAAGACTCAAAACGTTAGTAATATTATCCAACATGGTGGTACTATTATCAAAACTGCTCGTTGCGATGAGTTTAAAACAAAGGAAGGTAGACAACTAGCGTATGACAATCTAAAAAGTCATGAAATTGATGCTTTAGTGGTGCTAGGTGGTGACGGTACTTTTACTGGTGCTAGAATTTTTGCTCAAGAGTTCAACTTCCCTATTGTGGGTGTACCTTGTACTATAGATAATGACCTATATGGTACTGACTTTACCATTGGTTATGATACAGCACTAAATACTGTGATTGATGCAGTGGACAAAATTAGAGATACAGCTTCTTCTCACGAACGTCTTTTCTTTGTGGAAGTGATGGGGCGTGACGCTGGTTTCTTGGCGCTTAATGCGGCTATTGCATCTGGTGCAGAAGCTGCTGTGATTCCAGAAGTAAGCATCAAAGATGATATGCTTTCTGAGGTGATCAAAAACGGCTTTAGAAAAAGTAAAAACTCAAGTATCGTGCTAGTGGCTGAAAGTGAAGCTACAGGTGGTGCTGCAGGTGTGGCTGAAAGAGTGAAAAAAGAACATCCTGAGTATGATGCTCGTGTGGTGGTGCTTGGTCACATGCAACGTGGTGGTACTCCTTCTGCTCAAGACCGTATTTTGGCAAGTAGAATGGGTGCAGCTGCTATTGAAGCACTTCTAGAAGAACAACGTAATCTAATGGTGGGTATTGTGAACGATGAAATTGTTTATGTACCATTTACAAAAGCAATTCGCGACGACAAACCTATCAATATGAAACTTATTTCTACTCTTAGAACACTTTCTATTTAATTGGATAAGAATATTCATATAAAAGGTGCTAGGGTTCACAACCTTAAAAATGTAGAACTAAAAATCCCTCGTAATTCCCTTGTGGTGATTACGGGGGTTTCTGGTAGTGGAAAGTCTTCTCTAGCGTTTGACACTCTTTATGCAGAGGGTCAGAGACGTTATGTGGAGAGTCTTTCTTCATATGCTCGTCAGTTTTTGGGTAGAAAGGCCAAACCAGAGGTAGATTTTATTACGGGGCTTCCTCCTGCTATTGCGGTGGAGCAAAAGGTGAAGACTCGTAATAGTCGTTCTACGGTGGGAACTTCTACCGAAATCTACGATTATTTAAGAAAACTATTTGCTAGAATAGGTGTAACGTATTCTCCTGTGTCAGGTAGAGTGGTAAAGAAGCATCAGATTTCTGATGTTTTGGAGTATATTTCTTCTAGAAACGAAGGCACTTCTATGGTCTTGACGGTGCCACTTAATATGAATACTGGGCTTTCTAATGAGAAATATCGAGAGACCCTTTCTCAACAAGGTTTTACTCGTATCTATGCTGATAAGAATTTTCTTACATTAGACCAATATTTTTCTGCTGAGACTTTAACTGCTGATGCAGAACTTCTTATAGAGCGTTTCTCTGTGCATTTTGGCGAAGATTTCTTGAATAGAATAGCAGATTCTGTGCAAACTGCATTTTATGAGGGAGCAGGAGTGTGTAGAGTAATTACTCTGAACGACAAAAGAGAAGAGGTGAGTAGGGTGGAATTTTCTCATAATTTTGAGGCGGATGGAATACGTTTTGAAGAACCTACAGAACAACTCTTTAGTTTTAATAGCCCACTTGGCGCTTGCCCAGAATGTGAAGGTTTTGGGTCTGTGATAGGAATAGATGAGGATTTGGTTGTTCCAAATAAGTCGCTTTCTGTATTTTCTGGTGCTGTGGCCCCTTGGAGAGGCGAGAAGATGGGTGTGGATAGACAACTTCTTATTACTCACGCACATAAGTTTAATTTTCCTATTCATAAGCCATATTTTGAACTATCAGCAGAGGAGAAAAAATTGCTTTGGACTGGTAATGAGTATTTTGAGGGACTAGATGAGTTTTTTAGATTCTTAAAACAAAATCAATATAAGATTCAGTATAGAGTGATGCTGAGCAAATATCGTGGCAAGACTATTTGTTCTGCTTGCGGTGGAACTAGACTCAAAAAAGAGGCTACATATGTAAAAGTGGGCGGAAAATCTATCACTGAGCTTGTGAATATGCCTATTTCTGAGCTTAAGGAGTTTTTTGACAATCTTAAACTCAGTGAATATGAAACTGCAGCTTCAAAAAGATTGATTTTTGAGATAAATAATAGAATCCAATGTTTGATGGATGTTGGTCTCTCTTATTTAACACTAAATAGAGCGTCAAATACACTTTCTGGAGGAGAAAGTCAACGTATAAATTTGGTTTCTTCACTTGGTAGTTCTCTAGTTGGCTCGCTTTATGTGCTAGATGAACCTAGTATTGGCTTGCACCCAAGAGATACAGAGGCATTGATTAGTGTGCTGAAAAGACTTAGGGATATTGGTAATACAGTGGTGGTTGTGGAGCACGACAAAACTATGATGATGGCAGCCGATTGGATTATTGATATAGGACCAAATGCAGGTAGATTGGGTGGAGAAGTGATATTGGAAGGTAATCCAAAGGATTTGATAAATAGTAAGATTGATTCTTCGGCTTCTAAAACATTGGAATATTTAAGGTCTAATGGCAGTGAATATACTGGTGTGTGTCGTACATCATCAAATTACATAGAACTAAAAGGATGTTGTGAGCATAATTTAAAGAATATTACTGTAAAATTCCCGCTTAATACTATTACTGTTGTTACTGGTGTGTCTGGCTCTGGAAAGTCAACTTTAGTGAAGGATACGCTATATGCTGCGCTACTTCGTCATTTTGAACAACCAGTGGAAAGAGTAGGAAGTTTTGAGAGTATGACAGGTAGTTTGCATTTGCTCAAAGGTGTAGAACTTGTGGACCAAAATCCTATTGGAAAGTCTTCGCGCTCAAACCCTGCCACATATATTAAGGCATACGATTATATTAGAAAACTATTTGCAGACCAACAACTTTCTAAACAGATGGGTTATACTGCAGCATATTTTTCTTTTAATACTCCTGGTGGACGTTGCGAAAAATGTGAGGGAGAGGGTACTATAACAGTGCCAATGCAGTTTATGGCAGATGTGGTGCTTACTTGCGAGGAATGTGGAGGAAAGAGATTTAAATCTTCTATTTTGGAGGTGAAATACAAGGGCGCAAGTATATATGATGTGCTAGAAATGACTGTAAATCAGGCTGTGGAGTTTTTTTCTGACGAAAAATCTTCTACTTGCAAGGCTATAGTTGATAGATTGAGTTTGCTACAACAAGTGGGTCTTGGATATATAAAACTTGGTCAATCTTCTTCTTCGCTTTCTGGTGGTGAGAGCCAAAGGGTAAAACTTGCAGCATTCTTGGCTTCGGAAGGTGTTGGTCACCAAATGTTTATCTTTGATGAACCTACAACTGGTTTGCATAATGCAGATATTCAGGTGCTTATGAATTCTTTCCAAAAACTTATAGAAAGAGGTCATAGCGTAATTATTATTGAACACAATATAGATGTAATAAAACAAGCAGATTATATTATCGACTTAGGACCAGATGGTGGAGATAAGGGTGGATACCTTGTTTTCTCTGGCACTAGAGATGAAATATTAAACTGTAAAGAATCATATACAGGACAATCATTATTAAACAATGCTTAAACAAATTAAATTTTGGCTTTCTAATGCCAGATATGTATCTCTACCACAGAGTTTACTTCCTTGTTTGCTTGCAATTTCACTTGCAAGTGGTGCTCCAGATTTTTCTTGGGGATTGAGTATATTAGCAGTCATTGGTGTGGTGCTTGCACACTTTGGTATGAACCTTGCCGACGACTATTTCGATTATAAAAAGGACAACGGCAATGTGCGTGAGGTGCTTGCCGATGCTGGTATGCGTTCGCGTATTGCTAAATGTTCTTACCTTACCTCTGGTGAGGCTACTGTTAAGCAGTTGGCTATAGCTATAGCGGTGTATTTATTCCTTGCTTCTATTTGCGGAGGTGCGATATTATATTACAGAGGTATAAATGTTCTATATATTGCTCTTATTGCTGGTTTCTTGGGAATAAATTATTCTGGTTATCCATTAAGACTTGGTTATTATGGACTAGGCGAACTTCTTATTGGCATAATGTTTGGACCACTTCTTATGGCAGGTGTATATCTTTCTGCCTCTGGTGAGCTTAGCGAGAGCGTAACTGCAATTTCTTGTGCAGTGGGATTTCTTGTTATGAACATTGTGTATACTCATGCCATTATGGACTTAGAACCAGATAAAGCAATTGGTAAAATGACACTTGCAAGACTATTTGCAAAAAGAATTCCTATGCTTTTGTGGTCTGCTGTCTGTGTGTTTGCTCCATTTTTTATTATATCTGCATTGGTATATCTAGGTATGATTTCTCCTTGGAACTTGCTTGTTTTAGTACTGCTTCCTATGGCAATAGGTTTGTTTATTTCTGTATGTAAGTTTGCATATAATAAACCAGTAGACCTTAATCCAAAATGGTGGATGGGACCAATGGATATGTGGGATAAAGTAAAAGCCGCTGGCATAGAGTGGTTTATGATTCGCTGGTATATGTGCAGAAACTTAGTAACATTCTTTTGTTTGATATTAATTATAGTAAACTTTATAGTATGAATCCATTTCATTATTTATATTTAGGGAAATGGTTTTTTGAAACTAGATTTTTAGGCAAAGAAAAACCACTTCAAACTGTGCTTTTTATTACAAATCGTTGCAATTTGCAATGCAAACACTGCAGTGTATATAATAATGTGTCGCCACAGGATATGACTTATGCCGATGTAATAGAGCATCTTAAATATTCATATAGTTTAGGTTCACGTTTTGTGGATTTTGAAGGTGGTGAGCCAACACTTTGGCGTCTCGAAGGCAAAACAGTAAATGACCTTATCGACGATGCAAAGAAAATAGGTTTCTATTCATGTACTATTACAACAAATGCTCAAAGAGACTTCTCTAATTCTCACGCAGACTCTATTTGGGTGAGTATGGATGGTGTGGGCAAATATCACGATGCTGTGCGTGGTGAGGGTGCGTTTGCTCGCTTAGAAAAGAATATTGCAGCTTCTGGTCATAAGGCTCTTAGTGTAAATATGGTAGTAAATACCCTAAACTACGAATGTGTGGCAGAGGCTTTGGAATATGCAAAAAACAATCCTGCTATTAAGAATATCTCTATTAATATGCACACTCCGTTCCCAGGTACTGAGCATCTTGCTCTTCCACAGGATATTAGAGAAAAAGTTGTAGATACAGTGATTGCTTATAAGAAAAAAGGTTATCCAATAATGAATTCAGTATCTGGTCTTAAACTAATGAAGCACAACAACTTCAAGAAAGAATGTTGGGTAACAAACTTCATTATTCAAGATGGCACTCGCCTGACAGAATGTGCAGGCAAAACCGTAGGTGTTTGCGACAAATGTGGTTTCTGCATGGCAGGTGAGATGAGGTCGGTTTTCAACTTCAAGCCTGATACGATATTAGCAGGACTTTCGCTTCGAATGTAATTTGAATTATTTTAAAGGATGGACGCCTAAAAATCCCTCCTTTAAAATAAATCAAATGATTTCAAGCTTATACACAAAAAAATAGTTCCGAGTGGTTCGGAACTATTTTTTGTTTATAGGGTTTCTAAAAATTATTTTTTAGATTTTTTTTGACCTGCTTCTAGAGATTCTTTAAGAGCTGCAAGGCTTTCGATGTCACCTAGAGTAGTTTTTTCTACTGCTGGAGCTGCTGGAGCTTCTTCTTTTTTAGCTGCTTTTTTAGCTGCTTTTTTAGGAGCTTCTGCTACTTCTGCTG
>JAZOMZ010000029.1:0-36044 GCA_045654205.1 Candidatus Enterocola sp.
TTCATTACCAAGGTTTGCATTATATTGATCTATATAGTGTTTTTTTAGCTCGTCATAATTAATAATACGACCTTCATTATCAAGATTGGCGCCTACTCCAAGCACGGCTGCTCGGTCAGCCTCGTAATTAGTTTTAATTTCTGCTTGATATTGCTTTTGGTTCTCAATAAGCTCTTTGGTTTTTGCTATTTCATCATCCATATATTTAAGCTTATCGGGACCCCAAGCACGATCTTTCGCTTCGGCTAATGCGTCAAGCTCACGCTCAAGATCTTCTGCGGCTTCTGTAATTTCATGATAGCGCTCAATTTCGTCTTTATACTCTTTTTTATCTTTTGTAGAACCTTTTGAGCTGGATGCTTTGGTATAACGAGGAGTGTAATTATAAAACTGAGAGGTTTTAAAGTTAATTCCTCCTTTTCCATCCCCAACCAAAGATATATTAACATTATTGAATATTTGAGATATTTGTTTTGCAGTTGCATCCGTTGCGTTTATTATTTCTTTTAAAACATTAATCGCTTTGTCTCCTAAGGCATCAACAACACTATCACCAAACTAGTAGCTACCATTATAAATTTGCTCTAAAGCATTTCTTATTGTTATTTCTAGGTCTTCAGCGAGACCTAAGTCTTCAAGTTGGGATAGTGCCATTAAATATCGTAATTCTTTTAAACTTTCTATGTCACCTTTAATTGCTTGTTGAATTAAATCAAAATGCTAAACTATAAAACCAGAATCTATATCTTCTTCTGTATTAAATAATAGCTTTAATCCATCTTGTAAAGAAATCAAGGCCTCTGTGTAGGCTTCTAAATTAGAAGGATTAGAAAAAGCTTCTTCGTTTTCTTCGTAGGCTTTAACTAATTTTTCCATGGCCGATGAGCCTCTTAAAATTTCAGATGTGGCTAGCTTTTGTGCATCAGTGGTTTCTTCAGACTTCCATAAAAGTTTATCGTACAAATCAAAGTAAGCTTTGTCTATTTCTGCATCTGATAATAAATCCTAAATAGAATCGGCCGCATGTTCCTTTATTGTTTTTTTAGACCATTCTTCATTTTTTTCTTTAATATCTTTTCCCTATTGTTCTAAAGCATCTTCTATACCTTTGCTAACTCTATTTCTTATTGTCTCATCAGAAATAGAAGCTAAATTTTCTTCAATCTCTTTTAGCTATTTCCTAGAGAAACTAGAAAGGTCTAAATTCTTATCGTCAACTATTAGCTATGAACTTAAAGTATTTATTAAATTATCGTCGTTTATAGTCTATAATTGATTTTCTATAGTTTGAGCTTTCTATTCTATTTCATTAATTTCATCTTGTGTATATATATGGTTGGCCATAAAATTCTAAATTAAAGATTCCTATATATCATTATAGTCTACCTTTCTGGTTTGTGGCTCTCCTTTTTCATCGGTATAATTAACAATAAAAGTACCGCCCCCAGTTTTAGTAGCATAAGCAGTTTCTCCATGCAACATTTTTGCATAAGTGTCTGCTCTATCAGACTTAGACATTTCGTCATATTTAATCTAAGCATTATTCTTTAAATATTTCTATCCTAAATCTGAACCATAATAAGCATCTATCTAATCTTTATATTTAGACTTTTCATAAATTTCATTACCCTAATTGGCATTTTTTAATAAAGTACTTGATAATTCGTTTAATGCTAAAGTGTTTTCGGCCTATGAAGTTACATTTTTTAATATGGCCTCTTCATGCTCTAACATGACCTTTTTAATCTTCTCATTGTCGCCAAAGTATTCCTCGACCCAATCCTCATACTTATAAGTAGAATCAAAAAGAGCTCCTTCTGTTTCCTCTAAAGCCTGTTCCAAAGCCGCCATAGCTAAGTTAAGAGAGTTTTCATCTGTGTTTTCAGAAATAATCCCTGTTGCTATAGGTACGGCAGCTCCAGTTGTTGCAACTGAAACACCACCAGTGAGTACAATAGACTTAAAGGCAGCGTCCCAATCAAAATCAATATAGTCTCTTGATAAATCTGTTTGCTAAGCTTTTTGTGCTGCCGCTGTTGCAGCATATTCTGCCAAAGTTTTTGTATTAAATTCTTTTAACATTGTAGAATATTGCTCTTCCTAAAATCCTTCTAAACCTTCTTTGCTTATTGTCAATCTACCGCCAGTTTTAGTTATATATTTAATAAGTTCAGGATATTCTCTAATTAATTCTAGTATCTAAAAATTTAAGTCCTAAACAGCTTTTTCCCATTGTTCAGTGCCTTCTATCATAGAATTTATAGCATCTTGAGCATCAGTTATATCTTCAATAGAAGTTTTTAAATCTTCATAAGCCTATTTAGTTTTTTCGTATTTTTGTCCAAGTAATTCAGCCTTTTCCGCTGCTTTTTCTGCTGCGATAGCATCTTGATTATACCAATTTATTAATGCCTTAATTCCGATAACCAGAGCGGCTATTCCCGCTATTAAAAGGGCAATCGTAGCTACTAATACTAACATAGGAGTATTAACTAACCATGTTGTAATAGCTAATCCTATATTTGACATTGAAAGATTATTTTTTGTAAGTATTTCTTCCAATTCTGCTTTTGTTAATTTTTTTGTGCTTGCTGCCTAAATTTCTTTAGCCACCGTTAAGGCTTGTTCAGTAGTAATACCAAAAGTCTTTGCAATTGTATTAGCAATCTATTCTTGGTTTTCTTCCTTAAGCGCGGCAGCATTAGCTAAAATGGCGAATCTGTTGGCATTTAAAACAGTTTTAAATCCCGAAAAAGTAGAAATTAGACCGGGCATAAACGTAGTAATACCCATCAACATACTTGATATTCCACTTAAAGTTATTGTACCTTCTTCGCGCATTTGCTAAAAAGAAGAAGTAATCATATTTAAACCCATAAAAGCCTAAGTAGCCCCTTGAGCCATCTATGATAATCCAGCACCAATACTAGACATAGTTAATTTTATACTATTAAAATTATCATTTACTTTTTTAGTAGTATGCTCTACCAGTTTTCCATTACCATGTATTTTCAATTCTGCTTCTGCAGCCTATTCTGCAGCCTAAACAACACCATCAAATTTCTCTCCCTAAACTCCTATTGATGTTGATGCGTCTCGGGTAAGATCTACACTTTTTTTCTATGCGGCGCTATAGTCCTACATTGCCCTTTCGCTATTTTCTATATTTTTAGTGATATTTTCATATAATTTCTCTTCTTGTTGGGTTAAGTTCCCATTATCTATAATTTTTTTAGCTTCTTCTTGAGCTTTTTGTATTTCAGCAGTTCGAGCGGTATCAAGATCAGTTAATTTTTCATGGTCCTCTGAACTAAGAAATTTTTTATAATCTTCCTCTTCTAATTCATCCATTTTTTTACCAGCATTCTAAGCCGCTTTCTGCTTTATCTCATCTATTTCTTTATCTAACGGTGCCAAATTACTAGCTAAATCAATAACATTCTTTTTTAATTCAGTTGTAATACTAATTAAGTCGGTAGCATGCTATACTAAATTCTAAGCACCTTTTTCACTAGTATCTACATCTGAAAACGAGGCTGTTACCCCATAGTCTCTTTGTTTTGTTAAATTAGTTTCTGTTTTAAATGCGGAACGATATTTTGAATAGGCTACTTCATATGCTTCTTCATCTCCTGAGTCTAAAGCGTTATTCATTTCCTGTCGAGCTTTTTCTCTTTGAGATTTGACATTAGCTATTTTTTCTTCAGCATTTTCCAACCCCAATTTAACAGAATCGGCCCCGGCTACTTGCTTCAATAAGTTTTCAATTGCATGTCCTTCTGAACTGATTTGTTTAGACCCTCTAGTAACTTTAGTATTTACTACCTAATCTCTCAATCCGACTCCAGTGATTTCCCCAGTTTCTTTATCGGTACTAAGAACATCATATTCGTCACTCAAGCCTTTACGCATAATTTTATTAGAATTCATTTTTGAAGACAGGATTTCATCTAATCTTTCTTTCTATTGGGTCAACTCTACCGTTTGGTCTTGAAGCATTCTTAATTCTTCTATAGAAGCCTAAATTCTAGCGTGTTCATTCTTACTTATTTTATCTTGTATATTCGCCAAGTTCATAGAATGCTTTTCTATCTCTTCCTAATACTTTAATTGAACTTGAAAACTTGAAGAGAGACCAGATGAAGAAGCAATGGTCTGTGCATTTGAAATTGATTGCATGGCTTGTGTTTGCATTTCATCTCGATGCTACTAGGATGCTTCAGCTTTTGCTTGAGTAGTATTCTTATCAATAACATTATGATATATGCCCTAATCTATAGAACGAAACCCTTGTTTAACTCCTTTTAGGTTCTAAGCGAAACCGGCTAAGTTAGAAATGCCTTTGGTAAATTGAGTTCCAAAAGTCTAAGCGCCAATTATCATAGAATTAAACATTGTCGTCATCTAAGGCTGCAACTTTGACATTACTATAGAAGATATAGCAAGTAATATAGTGGGAAGACCACCTGCAGCTTCCAAAACTTCATTAAATCCATCTAAAACCGTAGCAAGACCTTTTGTCCAATCTTTAATTGCTTCTTCTGGAATTAAAATAGCATACATTTCTTCCATAGAGGCTTTTATTTTATTTTGGGCAGCCTCCCAGGAATCTGCATAAATTTCAGCCTAGGCATTTAAAGTTCCCTCAGCACTTTGTGTAATCAATAAATTCGTCTAAAACTTATCCCAGTTATCCATTAAAGCAATAAGTTGATTATACTGTCTTAATCCACCAACTGATTGTGCCAATGCAATCTACTAATCTTTTGCAAGAGTATTCCATTTTGTACCCATCTCATTAAGAATACTATCCATATCCTTAAGGTCGCCATTAGCAGTTTTAATGTTAATACCAACAGATGCTAAGGCTTGTGAATACTAATTTAAAGTAGTGCCATCCTCAAGGGTATCTCCAAGTTTAAGACCTTCCATTCTCGCAAAAATTGTCTTTAATGAAGTACCTACTACATCTTCGCTCTAACGGGTTTCTGCCGTAATAGTAGCCAATGCGGTAGCAGCATAATCATAGCTAAGCCCTACTGTATCGGCAATTGCTGCAAATTTTTCAAGACCACCAGCAATTTCATCTGCACTAGAAGCAGTGGCCGCACCAAGAGCAGCAAGTTTGTCTGCATAGCTTTCAAGAGACTCTCCTCCCTTGGCAAAGTTATTCCAAATAGCAGTTGTCCATTCAGAAACCTATTCAGCACTTTCTCCCACTACATTCGCCAATTTAACAGTAATATCGGTACGCTCTTTAACTTCTTTATCTCCCAAACCCTATTGGAAATAAATTAAAGAAGCATCTGTATATTTTGTTGTAGTAGTATTTAGTTGTTTAGCCGCTTTATTTGCCTCTTTTGCAAATTCTGCCATTTTTTCTGTACTATATCCAGTAACAATAGAAATATTATTAAGAGACTTATCAAGATCTTTTGCATAGCTAACTGCATCTCCTATTGCTTGTGTTACCTTATTAATAGCACCATAAGCAGCTTGCCATTTTAACGCACTAAACATAGTAGTGGCAAACTAATTTATTAAAGTATTAGATTTAGTTAATTGTAGATTTGCGTTACTGATTGCCCTATGAGTGGCCAAAAAGGCCTATTGTCCTGTGGTCCCTGCTTTTAATAGATTACCAGTAAGGCTAGAAAGAGTTGTGTTTGAACTTTTTAAACTAGCCTATAATTTATTAAGATTTAAGTTACCAGTCTTAACATCCATTGCCATGCCAAGATGATGCTGTAATTGCTCAGCCGCAGTTGCAGCCTATCGAATATCCTGAGTAATTATTTTACCGCTCTAAAAAGGCATAGATGAAATACTGTTTAAACTGGTTCTTAAGGTTTCTAAATTTTTTAAGGCCGCACTAGTATCAGCTCTAAAAGATAGATTTACCTATAAATTTCTATTCGCCATATATTATTTTCTCCTTCCTCTCATAAACTAAAATAAGCCCTTTGGTAATATTACCAAAGGGCTTATATATTTTTATATTACCCTAATTTAGAAATAATTTCTTTTAAGGGTTTAAGTTCTTCTGACTGTAAAAATTCTTGTACGTTTTCAATAGAATCTTCAGTATTCAATTGTTGTTGCTTTACATTATCCAAAATACCTAATACACTATTTTGATAAGCATAAACACTGTCAATGGTACGATATACCCCTCTTTCAATATCAATTCTCTCTGGTTCAGGGATTGCATTTAAAATAACATCAACAATACCATTGCTCTTAAGTAAATCATAAAGCTTAGGTAAATCTTCTTTTTGCTTTTCAGTAAATACTAAATCAGTATAAGCAAATATCATTTCCAAAGCCGTAAGAGCATCTGTTTTTACGGGATTGTTATAATTACTCTCAGGCTCATGAGCTTGCACAAGTACTTTTGTAATAAGCTCAAGTTTTTCTTCTATTGGTAAATATTGCTTTACTGCGATAGTTTGCTCTCCAATCTATACGGGAGCAGCATCTTTATTAAGTTGTAATTTTAATTTAGAAAATGTAGGTTTACTAGCCATTTCTAAATCCTCCTTTTCCTCTTTTATTCTATATATATTATACCAAAAATTTTGGTAGGTGTCAAAAATTAACGATCTAAGAATAAATTATCTATATAGTCCTAATACTATTTTCTACTGCTTCTTCTTTGCCAGTAAGCACCCAATTTCTTGGCTTAGACTAAATATTGCTAGAACTTAGCCAATTTTTTCTTTTATTTAAATTAATCTAAGCCATTCTTTTTAGATTGTTATTTTTGTAAAAAGCAGAATCTATTATATTTTCACCATAAAAAAATTTATTACCATAAACATAAATATCTATTTCATCACTACCATACGTATGAATACCATAATTATTATTAACCCCATTAAAATAAGTGTCTAACATTTCCACTCCAATTGCCTATCTTAACAATTTCCAACCCTATGGATTAGTTTTAGTATAGTCATAACGCTCAAAATGATTATTGGCACCCCTATAAGTAGAATGATAACTAATATAATTAAATAAAGCCTATTCATATTCTTGAGCATCTGATAAACTTTTAGCTTGAACTTCTGATATAAAATTTCCGACTGTGCGAGTAATTAACTTTATAGGTTTTATCGTAGAAGTTTGTGAAGGAGAATTTGTAAAATACTTATTAAATTTATCACTAAAGTTTATTTTTGCTTTTATATTGCCTAAAGAATCCTAAATAACCATTACAGTATCTGAGGTAACTGTTATGTCTTTACCAACATAATTTTGTTTCTTCTAAGAGCCAGTATCGTGAATTTTAACTGAAGTTCCAGTAGATAAATTCTATATTATATCATTAAAAGTATCAGCAATTTTTAATTCAGCTCCTTTAACTCCAATATCTCCTAGTAAATTACCAATCTCAGAAAGATCACGTTCAGTAGAACCATTTGCCTGCAAACAAGCCGTATATATTTTTCCTGTTTCTCTAGAAGTTAAAGTCATCTTTCCACCTTGATTAATAATTTGATTACGCATACCATTAAGAATTAAAAGTCCTCTTAAAAAATCAGCTCTAATATATGGATTACCATTAGCCAACATATTTTCTGAGCTACCGCTAAGTCTTTCTAATTGCTTTCCTATGGCTTCATCAGTTTTAGAAAATATTTTATTTTCTATATTTTCCCAACTGTAATTATCTAATAAAAAATTTGCCTGCTTTAAAAAATTTTCAACATTTTTTCTTCGTTTTTCTCGTATGTTATTTTTTAATGTATCAGAGTTTATCTTTTGTTTTAATTCATTATAACGATTTTGCAAAAATCTATCGTTATTAGGAACTTTTCCCGTGTCTAAATTATAAACAATTATACTCATACTCTCACTCTCCTTTCTCTCCGTGCGGCCGCAGGTCGGTCGCTTTATCTTGTTGTTTCGGTCGGCCATACCGCCAACCGCATATGTAAGAAAAAGAGGTATAGATATCTATACCTCTTTTATTTTTTAATTAGAATTCTTCAGTATCTTCGGGTTCGATTACTTCAGATTCTTGTCCCTCGTCAGAAGGAACTTCGGGTTCTTGTTCGTCTTCAGAGGGAGGGATTAGTTTTTTAAGAAATCGTCTCCTGCATCAGTTTTAGTTCTAACTGAGCTGAGAGCGCCACCTTCATCTTCAATTACCTGAATTACAGAAATAACCTTCTTAGTACCGAATCTAGTATAATCCGGGAAAGCGTCCATAGTAAAGGTAAAGGTAGAAGGATCTCCAGAAGAAGCCATTGTAAAGGTAAAGTTAGACTGAACCTTACAGTTGGGAATAATAAACTCAGCAGGCATATCTACACCATCAGTATTACGGAATAACGTAGAAGCTTCAAGATAGAAGTTACCACCGAACTTATCAGGAGTAATTTCAATCTGAGTAGCGCCAGACTTACGAGCGGTATAATAATCAACTCTTACAAGCTTAGGAGCAACCATATCCTCGCCATCTTTGATAGAAGCGCCAAGTTCAGGGGAATGAGTTTGTCCTTCTGCTTTAGTCAAAAGATATCCTTTATCCTCGGTTACTTCCTCTGCACCAGTAAAAATATAAGGCTCAGTAGCAGGATCACCATTACCATCAAGAGCCATTACATACATAAAATGTTCGGTAGAATCAGCAGGGGCATAAGGTTTTTGAGACACATAAAGTCCATCAGCACTATAAGGAATATCTTCCACAACATGTTGAATAATAGGAGCGTCTTCGGTAGCATCAATTACGTCAGCACCAGAAAGAATAGCAAGAGAAATAGTGGAAATAAGAGCATCTTCCATAGTAAAGGTTACAGTTCTTTCACCTTCCCAAGCAATAAGACGAGAGTTACCACGACCACCTTGAGCATATACGGTAGTAGCGGCGCCTTCCATAGTAGAAGTTTTAAGAGAATCGAAATAAATTACAGGCTCATTTTTATAAAAAAGTTTGTTACCAACTTTCATATTTGCTTTAGCCTTAAGAACTACTTCGCAAATCTCACGAATACCATATTTCATAGTATATTTTCCTCCTTAAATATTTTTTTAAGAATTATGGATTTGTTTCATCCAGTTATCAACCTACCCCTCAGGCTTTCCACCCGCTAAGCGAGTCCGCACATCAAGGTCCCAGTTGACATATAACATATATCTTTCTACCAAATCATACAATTGATACATAGTCAACTCAATCGTGTCTTTTAAAGACATTGACTATAAACCAACAGTCAGTATAGAAAGATACTAGCTAAACATACTTCCTCCGCTCGACTATTGGGCCGCAACCCTTTCTCGAGCTTTCATAAGTTTTTTTGCAATCTCTTTTGCTCTATCATTACCCGGATTAAATGCTTGCTAACCCGCATTTTCTAAGCAAAACATCTTGTTTAAAACTTTCTACAAAATTTCAAAATTATTTTCATCAATCATTGACTAACCAATCATTATACTTCTTGGAGTCATCATTGCCTTGGAATTGGGAAATAATAAAGTAAGAGTCTATAATACACTCTATTTTTTATCAGCCATTTCTGGCTATCCCATTATCATTGTAAATATTTGAAAATTTGTAGTCTAATCTAAAAGACTTTTGTCTTCGATATACATGGATTTGTTTACACACAATACCTAAATCCCTATAAAAAATTCTGTTTCACCCAACCTTGAAATTTCTTCCAAAGTAGGCTGATGAATCGTAATACCAAGCTCTGGAACTGGTATATCCACACCAGTCATCAAAGCTAATCGGTAGTCAAAACTCATTTGTTATTAAACAACTTATCAAATTCTGCGATATATTTCGCGTCATCGGCAGGATTAGGCATTTTCTTTTTATCCTCTTCGCCATGGATAGCCATGTATGAGACAGAAAGACCAGCAAATTCATCGTTAAGAATTAATTGGCTAGCTCCTAAAAATTCAAGTTTGCCAATTCCTGTAAGATGTTTATCATTAAACATGGTATCAATCTCCGCGGCGATTCTGTAAGGGCGAAGCTAAAAATCTTTTAATTGCCATTGATCAAAATGGCAGATAATATCAAATGAAATAATATTATCTCTAAATTCTGGATTAGTGGCATTAGGCGTAAAATTATCAAAACTAATAATTACATAGCTAAGCACTTCTCCATCTATCTGTAACTTTGGTACAATTCTGATGTTTTTGCCAAAAAGTTTTAAACTTTCTTCTTCTGGAACATTTGGTCTTGTTTCCAAAGCATCAGGCGTTGTATAATAAAGCAATTTCTTAAATCTGTCGTTTTTTAACATCATACCTGTAATAAGTTCTAAATCTTTTTCAACAGATAAAAAAGCAGATTTAGGAAATTGATAATTAACAATCTTCATATCTCCATACTCCTTTTACTCTTAAAACAAAGATTCGGCTACAATAGTTTTTTCACTATTGCCATATTTCAGAACAAATTGTCCACTATATGTTTTTAACCAAGAGATAGAGATAGAAGTACCATCTATTTCAACTTCAATAGGAAGCTTTGGATCAAAGCTCCATGAAGCATTTTCACTACCCGTATAGGTATAAGTATATTTCATTTTTGGTTTAATGAATACTTCACCAATGATTTGCGCGCTGGAGGGTTCTGGAATCATGGGGTCTTGAATTAAGGCGCCGACTACTCCGTCTTTATCCTCAAATTCATTACCATAGTATTCAACAGCTGTAACTTCTATAATCCCAGGAATTGAAATACTATCAGTTGCTTCAATTCGCCAACAAGTTTCATTATCTTTTAAATAAAACTCGTTATATCTTTTAAAAAATTTTAATGTTTTCTCATTTTGAGGAACTAAAATTTTTAAAGAGTAATTCGGGATATCCATTACTCCACCAGACCATTTCTACGAGTCAATACGAGCCTCAGAAGGTCCAATGACGGCTGCATAAGTAGCATTTTTTACTCCATCCGCAAGCCATTCAATCTGATATCTACAACGGCGAACTTTGCCCTTGAAATATGCTAACTCGGTCATATCTTGTGAATAAATTATCCAGTGTGTACCTGTATTTACCCATTCAAAAATATTACCGGCCGCATACTCATATTCATATCCAACAGATACAATTTTATCATCATAATCTTGTGTCACTCTATTGGGATTAATTAAGGCGGGAGCAATTTCTTCTGAATTAGTTTTTTTAATTCGGGCTCCTTGATAAGAATACAAAATTACTCTATCGAGAGTTTCTCTCTTATCTTTAATCATACGGTTCTATTGAGCCGCGCCTCCCCGAAAATTAAGGCGGGCATGCATCAAATCTAAAGAGTTCATAACTGAATCTCCCTTAAAAGAGTGATAGACTCAAAAACGGTTTTTCTATATAAATCAAATGTCCAATCACCAGTCTTTAAACCTTCAAGTTTTGATAGCAACACAATAAATTTAGTATGGCTACAAAACAATTCCGCAAGACCAGTAATTTCCAATAGAACAGTATCTAACTAAGCCTACCAATCTTCTTCGTGCTCTTTCATTGGAATAAGCTTCCAAATTTGATTGGTTAAGCGATTTATATTAAAATCATAATGTTCTTTTTCAATGATAACTTTTTCATATTTGGTTTTCATAAGTTACCTCCTTAAAGAACACTATCTTCTCTTAATACAGACCAATTAGATACGATATTACCATTGTCATCAGTCTTTCTTCTCTTATAAAGTCTTTGCATATGATGTGATTGTCTTTGACATTCTTTTAACAAAGCAAGAAGTTTTGTTAAATGGTTAGCCTGTGAAGTCATTTTAAAATCTGTTCCACTATACTTTTGCCTAGTGTTTTCTATTGAAGTCACCTAGCGTTGTACCCAAGAGCACATCATAAGTATAGCCAAGATATTAATTTCTTCACTAGTTAATTCTACATCAAATACAGAATTATCGACATAAGAAATTCCCTCTACAGAAGTTATTACAAAGTCTCCAGAAGTTCCTTCTTCTATAGAAATTGTATAATCCAACTTTTTACGAGGGAATTCAAAACCAGGGATGGCGTCTATCAAAAGATTTTGCACATCTCGCATGGTATCTTGTGGAGTTAATTCCACATACATATCATCGGTAATTTTTCCAAAGAATCGGTTATAAACTGATGCAAATTTTGTTCCCATCAGTTCATCGCTCCTTCTTATTCAGAGGTTACAATTTTATATTTATCTTCTGCAACTCTGCGTTTAGGTGCGGACGCCGGTTCCTCGACTTTAGCAGCTTCGGTTCTACGAACGGTAGCTTTCTCTGTAACGGGCTTATCCTTTGCTTCTTCAGCCTTAACAAGTTTACTAAACTCAAGAGCTTTAAGAGCATCAAATCCAGCTTTTTCCTTCAAAGCCTCAGCTTTTTGAAGATCGGCTATAGGAAGAGATACAGACAATTCTTTAATTAAATCAATTACGCCTTTTGGTGCGAAATCAAGTGCATCAAGGAATTCGTCCACAGGTGCAGTAAGAATAAGTTCTTTTACACCCTCAGTAGAGAGATAATATTCTCTTTCAGGGTGAATATCTAAAGATTTGGCGTCTTCAACACTTACCTGCAAAAAGTTTGCAAGAATATAAAGACCACCAGGTTGGAATTGAAGTTTTTCAACTTCTTCCTTAGAAATGTTTTTAGATTCGCCAGGGGCGAAACGTCTATTGATATTAAGGTCAGGAATGCTATAACGCACTACACTGGCACTTCTATTTGTTACTTTCATATTATACTCCTTTTTCTCCAACGCGGTCGTGGGCCGTCCGGCTTAGGGACGGCCGCACTTCCGCAAAATTTATATTACTTAAGCAAGTTCAGCAGTAAGAGAGGTATCGTGGAATACACAGATATCGTTAGTAAGAAGAGCAGCAACGCCCACTTTACGATACATGTGGATATCGCGAGACCAGTCATCGTTTTCTTTTTCTCTAGTAAGAAGTTGACCTTCGAATACAACCTTAACAGGTTTATCATTGTTGCTACCTGCGGGAATAATCCAAGCATAACCAGGATCGTTAGCAAGAGCGCTATTAGAAGCATCGGCAACACCATTAGGAAGGATTACAACTCTGTGACCCTTGTACATACCAAGGTAACCATTATCCCAAAGACCTTGTTTAACAGCCTCAGGAATAAATTCAACCTTAGCAGGCATCAACTTAGCAGCGAAGCTAGCGTCACAGTAAATAATAGCCTTACCAGTACCATAAGAATCAGCGATTCTAAGAAGTCTGTCGAATTCAACTTCATCAAAGCCAGCAGACTCAACTTTGTTGTTGGCAGGAAGCTGAGAAAGACCAGCGATAAGAGCCTGTTCGATTTCTTCTTGGATAAGCTGTTCCATACCCTCAGAAATTACAGAGAGCAATTCAGCAAAATCAATACGACCATCAAGATATTCTTCAATACTAATCTGAGCAGCAGAAGCCATTGCAGAAGTCTTAATGTCGAAAGATTCGCTACCAGCAAGCTTGAATACTTCATAAACACCAGCAAGTCCGGCACGAGTTACAAACTGTTTAGCACGGGTGCGATTGTTTACAGTTCTACGGAATCTAACTTGTTCGCCTTGACCAACCTGTTTAACTTCAGCGAAATCGCCATAGAAGTTAGCAACTTTGTTAGGAACAGTATCAGTAAGAATTTCAGTGATTACAGCAAAGCATCTTTCTTTGTCTTCTTTGTAAAGCTCACAAAGTTCTTGAGAAAGAGTCTCGTTCATCTGCTCGTAAGAATAATTTTTACCATTGAAGGAATAAGCAACAGGAGCAGTTCTGTTAGCCTTAGCGGTAGCTCTAGCAAGAGCAATAATATCTTTATTTTCTAACATTACTATTTACACTCCTTTCTTATGCAATTCTCATAAGCTTAACAGCTTTTTGAGTATCAGCAAGATCATATACTTTAACAACCTGCCACTGCATGTCGCCTTCACCCTCAGCAAGGATACCTTGAGCATTGGGGGTAAGAATAGCACCAAGAGCAGGATCACCCATTACACAGTTAGTGGTGAAAATATCACCTACCATGGTCTTAAACACGCGAGGAACCATTTTGGTGTCAGCGGGCATAAGTTTGGGAGAAGCATAAGCAGTAACAGACATAGGGGTAGCGGTAGAATCAGCTACATAAGGATTAGGAGTTCCAACTTCAGCAGAATAATCAACAGGAGAGATCTTGCTGATAGCAGAACCATCAACAGGAGAGTAAACTCTAGCGTTGTAGTTAGCTTTAATCATTGCGAAATCAGCGTCGCCCTCATAATCATTATAAACTTTTACTTCATTAAATACGAGCATCCACTCGCCAGCGCCGGTGAAGTTGCAAACGCCGTTGCGATAGTCATATTTTACAAACTGACCATTTTCAAGAACGTCAATGTTAGCAGCAGCGGGAAGCTGAGCATAAACCTGACCATTTCTTTGAGCGGAAAGGTGATTAGGTTCAACCTGGCCATAACCAAGAGTAACGTAATCAGCTTTGCTTAACTTTGTCTTAGCCATTTAATATTTCCTCCTTTAAAATTATACATTCGCAACTCTGTCCATTGCCTTAATCCAAGCAGGAACATCGGAATCATCATCGAGTCCATTAAGACTAAAGGTGGTATCAGGTTTATTATTTTCATGGGTCTCTTCTTCAATTTCAAAAGACACCTTTTTGCGAACACAGATTACAGATAATTTTGATTCGATATCATCAATAGAATAAGTATCAATGTTGTCTTGAACATCTTTCTTATCCTCTGCGCTAAGCATATAGAATTTATCGATCAAGGCTTGCTTTCTTTCTTTTTCAATTTCAAATTTAAAAGAAGAAAGCTTTTCATTTTCTTCGGTGAGTGCAGAAAAGCTAGTTTGCAATTCAGTATGCTCACCTTCAAGTTTATTAAACTTGCTTTGAAGCTCATTAAATTGAACCAAGAGGTTCTGATATTCAACGATATCTTCTAAATTATATGCGGCAGGCGCGCTTCCGGCCGGAGCAGATTCTCCCTCTGGTTCTCCTTCGGGTTCAGTAGCAGGCTCTTCAACTACAGGCTCAGCAGGTTGTCCTTCTGGCTCGGTTGTAGGTTCTACCACAGGCTCTACTGCAGGTTCAGCAGCAGGTTCTTCGGTCGGTTGAGGGGCGGCCGCAGGCTCTTCAACAACAGGTTCTTGTTGTTCAATTACCTTAGTATCGTCATTCATAACGGCTCCTCCTTTACCTAATAAATCTTTAATTTCATTCATCATTGAAAATAATTGAGTTTTAAACTCTTCATCAAATGAGAATTCATATTTAGGTGATTCAATTGTAGCACCCTCAAAACAAGGTTCAGTTTCTTCACCTAAAATACAAAGCTTGGACATTATCGCTTCATTAATTATGAAAAATTCGGAATTACTATTAACGTCTTTTGTCCAAACGCCATGAGTCAAATTTTTATCCAACTCCATAGACTGGTTATCTCCCTTGGTTACTACCCGGTTGCACTCGGGGTACTATCCGGTCCAAAGGTAACCTTCAGTCATCATGTATTCTCGTTCGAATTGTCCATCATCAAGAAATTTCTAAAACCAAACTTTTGCGTTTAAGTCGACAAAACCATAAGGTCGTGTCTAGTCTTTCAAAATAAATTTACCATTGTCATCAATGGCAATTACCTTGTTGTGACCTTCAAAATCTTTAATATCTTCGTTGTAATATCCCACAATAGGACTGCCAGGCAGCGAGTTGGCCAGGTCGCGTGCAACCTCTTTAGTAATAATACTCTTATTCCTATTAGGTTCATCGCCAACCCAGCAAACCTTTATGTGGCAACGAGAGATTAAAGGATTCAAAGGAGTTACATTAATAAATTCACAAGGAATATCTAATTTAACACTTGTATGCTTCATTTAATCTCTCCTTATATTAGCTCATAGACTCTTGGTTTTGAATGGTCTTTTCGCTTTTTTCGCTATCCTCTTTTTGAGGACGGCCTGTTTCCTTCTCTGTAATATTTTGAATTTTTGGGGAACCAGATTGTCCTGATTTGCCCAAAAGGGCATCCCCATTCATCGTAGATGACATTAGAGGAGGAATCATAATCTCACTAAGTCGCAAGATCTGATTTTCAAAAACAGCGGTATTAAGAATAGAAATTTGAGAATGACCAAGAGCTATTTGAGGTAGCATCTTAGAAAACCCAATTTGTGTTTGTTCTTTATACATCTTGGCTAGATCCTTATAATTATACTAGGTCGTTTCAAGCATATGCAAACGAAACACAATTTTATTTCTCTTTTTACTGCGTCTTTGCGCTACAGCATCAAAAACTGATTCTAGCTTCAATAACAGAGGTTTCATAAAAGATTCGTCTGTTAATATTGAGTTGTTTAAAGCAAGATTACCTTCAGCATTAAACAGGTTACGTGCCGCACCAATAGTGTTGTAAACTGTACGTTCTACTTTTTCAAGGTCATCTGTCGTAGTAGACGAATTCCTATCTGACGTGTCGATTGAGTCCACATCAGCAAAAGTTGTTAATACATCTACACCTATCGCATTGGAAAGCATTTCAACTGCATTTTGGTGAATATCTTTAGCTTCATCAACATCAAATATTAAATCACCATTTTTATCCATTGGTAATTTTTGAACTATTATTTTAAGTAATTTTTGAAGCTGTTTGCGTCTATCAAGTTCTTGCGCTAGATTGAGGTCAATAATTGCGGGAATTGCATTTACAAACAGGGGTAAATCATTTTCTGTAACAGAAAGTTTAACCGCAAATTCTGGATTTAATAAATACCAAGAACTAGTCTTAGAATCATCATTCTCCAATTTTTTCTGCTTGTACTTTACATATCCCTCTTGGAATTCTTTGGGGAATAGTTTTAACACCTTTAATCTGTAAACGGTATCTGAAAATTTATCATCAAAGAATTTCATATCAAATTCTACGGCAGGTTTTCCTGCAATAGCATATCTAGAACGGCAATATTTAATTGGTAACTCCTACACAATAAGTTTGGTGGGGGTTTCAACGAAGTAGCCATAATAGGCACCCTCTACTATTACTTTTCTAGCTATTTCATTACTTACAAGTTTAATATTTGAATTGTCTAAAAATGTAAGTGCTTTTGCAAACTCTGCTAAAATTTTATCTTCAGTCATTTTTTCATCATAAATAGTAGGCGTTACTTGCCAATCATATCTATATAATCCTGCAAAATAATTACAGGTACGACTGTAGATACCGTCGGTGCGATAAAAGTGATTCGAAATTGCTCTTAATTCTTCAGAATTTGATTCGGCTAAAGATTTTAAAATGTACTGCTTATTTGTAAGCTTGCCAGCAATTTTTTGCGTGGACGCACTTAAAGTAAGAGTAGCATCTGTAAGATTTTTTTTACCTACTTTAATACCGCCAAAACTAAAGCCTTTAGAACGTATCTCTTCTTGTCTATCCAAATTCCCACACCTCCTTAGTATCCCGCACGGGACATAATGTAGTCGTAGGAGATTAAGCCTTCATCGGTGTACGGAACTTCGATTAATTTTATATCATGCAATTTACAAAACAATCTTTTTTTGTTATCATTGAATTGCTATTGATAAAAACCTTTCTTTCCACCGAATTTTGAGCTTGGCTCATAATGCTGCCTGCCCTAATACTCAATTAAAAAGTCAATATTACCCTCGTCATCAAAGATGGCGAAGTCAAATCTTAGTGGACGACCATTTGAGCTATTGAGCCCAGCGAAAGAGTATTCCTCTTTAAAATCGAGACCAGCTTCAGTTAATATTTCATAAATGCAAATTTCTCCTCTAGAACTTCTCATGGGCTCACCTCCCTCATATAGTTTATGAATTTTTGGACAATAAAATTAGCCTGTTTTGTCCAAGGATTAGTTGTAAAATTTCCATTCTTTTGCATTAAATTTTTTCTTCTTTTTCTTTCTATCTTCTTCTTGCTTGATGTAATACAATCCATAGCATAAAGCAGAAAATTTATCTTTAGGAATACCCTTAGAAGCCTATTTAAGAATAATATTAATTCCTTCTGTTTCTTCTCTAAGATTCATCATTTCTTCTTTTAGATTAGAAGTTAACTAATAAGGTTTTAAATATTCATTTCTTTGCTCTGGAGTCATTGCTTGACCAACTTTGGTACCCATTAATTTGGCTTTCGCAGTTCTTTCATCAATAAGCATTTTCACTTTACCACTTTCAATTTGAGTCTAAACAGTAGAGTATGCTTCTGTATTGATTGGTGCATTAGCTTTAATAGCATAAATCGCATCAAGTTCCGTTTCAGGAGTACGATACTTCTTATAATCCCCATCGTCGTCATTATATATACCAAAATCCGGCATTATATCCCCGTCCTCTAAAACTTGTTTCTTAACCATAAAATCCAAAAGACCAATACCAAGACCATTTGCATCAAGTACAACTCTACGAGCTTTGTATTTATAATATAATTGTTTAATTTTAATAGCCTAAGTTTCAAAATGCTCATCATTAAAAGTATAAATATTTACTAGACTCTTAATTGCAGGACCTTGCGTTTGTGGAGTTACCTTAAAGATAATTGCAACGGATTGACACCCTTTACGACCTACGTCGACCGCAACTATATAATAACCATTTTTAGATATTTTTCCACTAGCCTCATTTTCTGGCTTTTGGACTACACGACATCTATCAAACTTTTCACCATTAAAGAAAGCACCATCTACAGTACCAGTCCAATGAGAACCATATTCTCTTTCAAATGCAGCTTCGTTAAAGGTATCGTCTCGTTTAAGGTCTTCTACAAAAGTTCTGGGCTGCGCTCCGGTCATAACCGGGACTCGCCATGTTCCACCTAATACGAATGCTTTTTCCGGTTGGGTAAGCATTTGTACAAGAACTGATATTAATTTTTGATAGGCGAATGTCCCCTTATAGCCTGCCGTAGTAATGTACAGCTAGGCTTGGTTTAAGACTTCGTCATAGTTCGCTGAGTTGGTCCCATCGGCACACTATCTAGATACGTTCATTGTTGGTATTATGACCTCGCTGAGAAGCTTTCCGTCCATCGAAGCACACTCTTCGAGTACTCCAGCAGTCCTACGGGCGCCTCTAGTCTTCTCACTAATCGCAAGGTTATCAATAAACGAACCATTCTTAAATAAATAAAATACTTTATCTTTACTCTTTTTAGTTTTGCCTGGCCGCAAGTCAAGCTCTCTTTCAAATGCTGGTACCATTCGGCAGAGCTCGTCCATTTTTTCGGAAAGGATACCCGCTGACTGCTATTTACCGCCAGCCGCAGTAAACAGTTTTGCACCGGGATATAAAATAGCACGTAGTATAAGAATAAGGACCGCGAGGAAAGACTTGGAATAGCCACGAGGGTAAACTGCATATACATATCTATACCTCATGGCCACACGGACAAATATTCTTTGATAAAATCTTAATTCAAGTCCTTTTTTAACATCTTCTTTTCCGGCTGTCTATAAATAATCTACAAACATATCGGGATATTCACGCCAATAGGCAACGTACTATCTGACTATTGGAATTACCGCTGATACGCGTTCTTCTGAAAGGCCAATTTTTGCTCTACTCTTAGATTGGGATAAAGAAATTAAATCAGCAAGAGCCATTATTCATCATCCTCACTTTCAAGAGAAGCAAGCAGCTCTTCATCGGCATTTTCAAAAGCCTCTTCCATATCTTTAAACTTTGAAAAATCTTCATCATTTACTTCCTTAATATCAAAGTCAAATAACGCATCATCTTCATCCATATCAGGAGCATTTGCGGCTTGTGCTATTCTATCCTTCTCGTCTAAAAGTTGCTTGACCGCATTTTCAATAAGATTACCAAGTCCCATTTCTTCAGTTACAAGGTCGTGCGTATATTTTTGCATATCAAGTATAATCTTATCCACTTTGTCTTGCGGCCCATCCACATAATAACGAGGAATAAAACCTTGTTCTTCGCAAAGTTGGATAAGTTCGCTAACAGAGTCGACATATTCGCCCTGTTCAGCCTTGTTCTGCGCAGCAGTGAACTTACCTGATTTCATCAATGAGTCATAAACTTTAGACATTTTTTGATAAGATTCAATATCGCCAAGGTCTACTAACTAATTTGCTTTTAGAGATGTTTTACAAATTAATTTAAGAGTATCAATATGACCTGCGGATTGAATATCATATGATTCACAAAATTCATTATAAAGTTGCTCGAGCGCAACCCACTCATCAGGGCGATAAGCTTTACCCCATTTAAGACGTAGATAAGTTTTATCTTCGTCGGTTAAATCTAAATCAATATCTTCATATTGTTCTTGCGCGAACGCGTTCCCGTCCGAAAAGCTCGTATCTTCGAGAGGAGGATCGGGCGGCCGCAAGTCAGAAGGAAGTTGAAATACTCCTTTTGCAAGGGTTTCCGCAATATCGACTGCATCATAACCTTGACGTTTCATTGTTTGTTCAATTTTATTATTTGCTAACTCTTGGAGACGTTCGGTATCTTCCCATCTAAAATCTCTAAATTGTTTAAGTTTCATTTTAGATAGATAACGCCCCAAGATACTAAGCCCAGTTAGCTTCTTGCCATCTTTACCCCAGGTCGCAAGTAATTTATTCCATTCTTCTGGAATATAGGGTACATCAATTTCTTGGAGAATCCACAAATATGTTTGTGGGTCCCAGTTGTCAACGTGCATAGTAATACATTTTTTACATTGATGAAGTTTACCGTCAGGGGGATATTTTTCTATATTATTAGAAGTATAGAATTCTTTATCCCCCATAGTTCTTTTACATTTTTCGCAATAGTAATCCATTTTTTAAATACCTCGTTTTTTGTTTCTACATTTTTTACATATAGAATAATAGCCGTCTTTACTGTCTTTGTTCTTTGAAAAATTTCGATCAATTTTTAACTTAATTTGTCCACAACGAGAGCATTTTTTATACTCGCCTTTTTCTTTTTCTAAATAATGATAATCGAGGTATTGGTCTTCAGCTTCCATAGCTATTAACTTAGGTATTTTTTGACGCCACAAATTTGAAATATATTCTACAGAATGATTAATGCCATATTCTTCTTGAAGTTTTAATTTAATTTCTTCACTTGTAAGTCCATCAATTTTATATGTTACAAGGGCTTCATAGTAAGCGGGCTATTTTGCAAGAGCGAGCTAAGAAAGCTCATCAAAAGCCTACATAAGATACCAAGTATCAGAATAAAAGTTATTCCATGAACCTTCTTTTAAACGAGAATAATTTCGTAAGATTGCAGAGCATACCTCTGGATTAAGGAGGGAAACTCCTTTGGGGGTGGGCACTCCTTCGCAATCTACAGTAACACTATCTTCTAATTTAACATAATTGCGACCGCCCCATGCTGGCGTCACCTAGACAGGTATTTTATAGCTTGACCGCACAAGATACTAATCTCTTTGAAGGTCAATTATCGCATTTTTTGCAATATAGGCATCTCGTCCGGAAGAATGAGATAATATTTTTTTCCATACTTGGATTGCTTCATCTATTTGTTTTAATTCGGGAATAGTTTCAATTTCTTCTTTAGTTATTTTATTGATAGGACGGAATAGAGAGGTTTTGTCATTCTCTTTAACGAGATTATAGACCCCATCTTCACCATTTTCAAATTGAGCTGATAAGCCTTCAAAAGAGGTTTCTCGTTTGTTAATTGTAGATAAACGGTTTTCAGTAAGGATTGCCCGTTCTTTCTTTTCTTCTTTCTCCTTAGGAATGACAAGGTAGTTGGCTAAAATTTCGAGATAATATGAACTGGGTTTTTCGTTCTGCTAAGCAAATTCCTCGAGGATTTGGTTGACCAAGACTTGACGTTCTTCGGAGGTTTTTAATGTGTAATCTAGTTTTATTGTTCTCACCTCTTTAAGAATATTATATCAAAAAATTTTCGGAAAAGCAAGTTTTTAGAGTGTTCCGAGAGAGGGAAATGGAATTTTACGTGTAGGTTTTTTATTTGAGATGGGTAAGGTGGGGAATGGGGTTGGATATCCTGGAAAGGGGGAAGGAGGATTTCGTTTTTCCGAAATGAGAAATAGTTTTGGAGATTTTGTTGGTCAGACAAGGACCAAACACGCTTTCAAATTTTCAAACGCCCACAAGCCACGCCCCCTCTATTAAAAAATAAATCTATTGTAATATTTTTATTATTAAAAGGAAGAAACCCAAACCAAACCGCCCAATTATGAACAAATTGTAAATAAAAAAAATCTTTTTAATTTTTTTTCAAAAACCTATTGACAAACAAAATCACCTATGATACAATACAAGTGTCCTCAAGGGAAGGGCACAAAAATAAAAATAAAAGAGGTAAACAAAAATGTATGATTTTGAAAGAGAAGAATGGGAAGCCTATTGGGATAACCTCGAAAGAGATGAAATGGATATGCCAGAAGAAGAACCCTCTGATGAGTCTTTGAAAATTTAAGACGAAACCCCTTTAAGGGGTCAGGGTACAAACCTAAAAAATACATAAACAAAGAGGTATAATATGAAAAAAAGAACATTAACTAAAAGAGCAAAGGTTTTATTAACTATTATTATTGCTTTAATATTATTTTCAGTGATAGCACCTAAAAGCACCTATGAAATGCAAGGCACAATCACCAATAGGGGTGAAATAACAGACACAACAGGACATATATGGGAATATGATACCAATGACTTTCGTGTGGGTGATACAGTTACTATTACATTCCACGATAAAAACACTACCAATAGAACAGATGACATTATTAAAAAATTAAAATAAGTATCACATATAAGAGAGGTCATAAGTCCAAGTCCACAGGCAAGGGCAATAAGACCAAAGAGCCATAAGACCTAAGCCACAAACAAGGCAATAAATCCTCTCTTATACATATAAAAAGGAGAAGATAAATGTTTGAATTTACGGTACAGCATAAATATTGTGGTATGATAAAACAAGTTAAAGGGCATAATATATGGGACGCTTTTAAAAACGAGGGACTTGAACTGAATGTATGGATTTGTAGAGCCATTGAACCAATAGTATAAAATAGGACTGCGGTCGACGCTTTACCGAACGGATATAATCAAGAACCACGAACGGCAGAGCGTCAACCGCAAACAGAAAGGATAATATAATGAAAACAATCAAACAAGTGCTTAACGAATACAGAGAAAGAGGAAATAAAGTTTACTACAAAGCAATGATTGCAGTACACGATGAAGTGGAAGCAGAAATGGTACACAACAGTAAATCTATTATCGACCGCAACAAAGTAACACTCAAAGAATTGCGGTATGCAGTTGACCTATTGGAATGTTTAGCAGAAAGGGGATAAGACAATGAGTTTAATTGAAAAACTTGCCGAACAATTAAATAAAGAAAATATATCTTATGATATACATAAAGAATTTGAAGGAACCTGTTTATATATAGAAGCCTTAGAATTATCAGCATTAGAGTTTAATAATCCTGATGAAGAAGAAGTTGGACTTCTTGAAGTGTTAAGTCCTAATCACTATGCAGACCTTTTAACAGTAGAAGAATTAACAGAATATATCTTTACAAATTATTAACAAAAAGTTTACAATTAGCGTGGTCGCCTTCGCAGGGCGTTGGCGGCCACCTTATAAACAATTGAAAGCCGCCAACGCCCTTATTTTAAATTGTAAACAATTTGTAAACTTTTTGTGAACAAAATATGAACAAAGTATGAACACCTAAGTGCCCAAAATACTTTACTCTGCTAAAGCGTTAATACTACTATATCATTTTTGTTATGTTGGCTATGCAAAATTTGATATTGACTAATTCGCTCTTTTGGTGTATAATAAAAGCGTAGAGAGGGAGAGGTCATAAGTCCAAACCCACAAGTGAGAGCCATAAGCCCGAAGAGCCATAAGCCTCAAACCGCAAGTAAGGCAATAAATCCTCTCCCCCTACATAGAATAAAATACATACCAAAAGGAGAAAAGAAAAATGTTTACCGCAGAAAACGCAAGAAAGAATGTCCAATCACATAATGAAGAAATTGAAAGAGGGATTAGAGCCAAGGCTCAAAAAGAGTGCGAAGAAATTGGAATGGTTATTGAAAGTGTTTCCAAAAGAGGACACAATTCCCATTGTTATTATAAAGTAACCAATCTTCCTTGTGAAGTTGAAGCCATTAAAGACGAACTTGAAAAGAATGGGTATGAAGTTAAATATACCTCAGCAACATCTCTAAAAATTCTTTGGTGAGTGCGGTCGGCAGGTGGGTGGTTTCCACCCACCAAGCCTATACCGACGGAAATACGAACAACCGCAAGAAAGGATACATAAAATGAAAGAAATTGTAATGTATAAAGCAAATGATGGTAAATTATTCGCTATGAAGGATGATTGTGAAAAGCACGATAGAAACCTCGAAGAAGCAGAAATGAAAACAAATATAATTTTCTTCAACTGTTGGGGAGATAAAACCGAAAGATATGATACTATGAAAGTCGATTATCTTTATATTCCCTATGAAGAATTTGAATTTGCTAAAACCCTTTTGAAAAGACATCATCGAGAGCTTGTTGCAGAAAGTCCTTCAAATTTTTATTATGGTTATAATATGGCAGTTTATCCCATAGAACGAAAATTTGAAAAGCAAAAAGAACAAATCGCAAGATTAGAAGCAGAATTTAAAAGAGATGAAAGACTCGTTCAAGGTATGTTAAAAAAAGTTAAAAAACCCCTTGACAAATGACCCCCAATATGCTATAATATAATTACAAGGTAAGCCTACGGGAACTGCCTTGTTTTTATTTTCGGCTGCTCGACGTGGGACGCGCCGAGCAGAATTTGATTTATTTGACATTTTGCACAATTTCCATTCTAAAACTTTGTGCAACTTGACTATTGACATTTTCCCTTATATGTAGTATACTAACAATGTCGAGAGGGGCACAAATTAAAAATATAGGTAAGCAGTTTTAGCCTCCTTTCTGCGAGAACCCTCTTGACCAAAATACATACCAAAAGAGGTAATAAAAATGAAATGCAAAAAATTGCCCCTACTGTTGGGCAGACCAAGACGAACGCTTCCCTTCTTGCAAATACTCCTATAATGACGGCTATGCCCCTTGTGAAGTCGAAAACCAAGAGAAAGAAAGTGAGGATATTGACAATGACTAAGAAAGAAACAGTTAACAAAATTATTGAAGCCGTAGAGCAATGCGAGGCATCTGCAGACGAATGTAATGATTGCGTAATGTGTCATTTCTGTTGCGGATATTACACTGGTGATTGGTCCGTAGAGAGAGAAGAAAATGATTAAATGCCCTAACTGCGGAAGCACCGCTCAGTCTAAACTTATGGGCTTGTCAGAATGCAATGGTACTATAGTTGAAGTTTGGCAATGCGGTTGTGGTGCAAAAACCGAAAGAGTCTTGCAAAGAGTGGAAGACCGTACTTGGACAAACGGAACACTTATTGCAAGAACAAGATATGGGAAATAAAAAGTTGCGGTTTTCCAAAATTTACCAAAAATGGAAAAAATTGGAAAACCGCACACCCCAAAATTTTCCAAAAATTCCAAAATTTTCCTTGACAAAATTTTAAAAATATGATATAATAATTACAGTAAAAAATGAAAGGAAAAAATAAATACAATGAAAGCAACAGGCATTATTCGTCGTATTGACGACCTTGGAAGAATTGTAATCCCCAAGGAAATCCGCAGAAACCTCGGTATTCGAGAGGGAGACCCCCTTGAACTTTTTGTGAATACTAAAGAGAAAGGCATTATGTTTAAAAAGTATGATGTGTCAGAAGAATTCGACTCCGAAACAATACAACGCCTTCTCAATGCCATTTTTGGCAAGACTATTAAATGGGGTGTGTTTGTTCGTCAAGACCTCTTGACTACAAATGACATTCGCTTCCCCGATGACCTTGATGTAATTTCTCCCGACTTCAAACGCACGGAATTCTCTATCGACGGTGATGAAGTGGTCCTCGTTGTTAGTGATGATACAGTGGACCTTGCAATCGCCAAGTCTGTCCTTAGAGCCTTTATGGACAACAATAATTAACCCCATTGGGGCGGTTAAGTATCTACCTCTACTTGCCGCCCCGTTTGCGTCTCAAGCGGGGCGTATTTACAAAAAATACACACTTTGTTAACTTTTTATTTACAATTATTTTTGCGAAACCTATTGACAAATATCCCGATATATGGTATACTAACAATGTCGAGAGGGGAGAAAACAAAAACTCACTCACTACAAGGAACTGATACCAACTGCAGAACGGAAAACTGAAATTTGGAACGGTGGCATTGGTGGAAACTCTGTTTGAAAAAATGTGCACAATTTTTTCAAAACCTCTTGACAAATACATAAACCTATGATATAATAATAAAAAAAGAAAGAAGGTACATACAATAATGGCTACAAAAACTATTTATGTAAATCTTGCGATGACCGACTCTGACACTGTCTGCACTCTATACAATAAACTTTATCGACTGCCTTGTGTATGCAAGTATGACCATAAGAAAAACGAATTGTCTATTACGGCTCAACCTCTTATTCTTAAATTAGCAGAAAAGGTGGTGGCTCAATATGTATAAGTGGGACATTTATTATGCCGACCTTTCTCCTGTAAAGGGTAGTGAACAGGGTGGTGTACGACCCGTACTTATTCTTCAAAATGATATGGGAAATAAGCATAGCCCTACCACAATTGTGGCTTGTATAACAAGCCAAGTGTTTTCAAAGCATAGGCTTCCCACCCATATCAATATTATTGGGGGTTGCGGTTTACCTAAAAAATCAATGGTACTCTTGGAACAGATAAGAACTATTGACAAGAGCAGATTGAAAAACAAAATTGGGGCTATCACCTACCCGACCGACAAAGTGATGATTGAGATGGGACTGCGGATTTCGCTTGGTATGAATTGATGAATAAGAAAATGTTTAAGAAAGAGGGGGAGGAACTCCAAGGGTTCCTCCACTTTAAGAAAAGGGGCGGGGCACCGAGGATAAAGAAAGGTAAAGGCTCCAAGTATTCAAGAAAGATAAAACATAAAGGGAGAGAAGAATAATGAGCAACACTCTTATTGCTTTAATTGTAATATTGGCTTTTATTGCCTTAATCGCAATTATTTGGGGAATTATTTCATTTATTTATTTTGTCATTGATAAAAGACATAAGCGATGGTGCGAGTCTATTTTTATGGCTCACCCTAATCTTAAAGTATTGTTAAGCGAATATAAACGTTTACGAGCAGAGCACAGAGAAACTGTGCAAGACGCTGTAAATTTACAAAAAACCATAGACGAATGGATAGAAAAAGATAAATATGCCCCTATGGGTCGCAGACTTTTTACTCATATTGAAAATCTAAAAGTTCAATACCAAGAACTGCTTGACATTGAAGTTAAACAGAATGAACTTGTTAAAAAGGCATATAAAGATTTAACAAGCTTTTGGGAAACCCACTATCCCAATTTACCCAAAGAAAAAAGAATAATGTGGTGGGACGGGCGGCTTTGAGCCGCCCGTTTGCGTCCCAAGCGGGCGGTATTTTGTATTTGTTAACACTTTGGTAATATTTTGTTTACAAAATAAATTATAAAAACCTATTGACAAAATCCTATAAATATGGTATTATATTATTGTCAAGAGGAGAACATACAAGAGTACCACTTGAAGCAGTAAGTGAACGCGTCAACACCAAACAGACATTAGTGGTTGCGTGTGCGAGAAAAAAGTTGCAAATTTTTTCTCTAACCCCCTTGACAAATTACATACCTTATGGTATAATATAATTGTTCCAAGAGAACAAAACAAAAAAGAGAGGAATTAAAAAAAATGAGAGTAACCAAAGTTATCAGAGAGTACATTGAGGAAAGAGTAAACGAAAAATACCCTATGCCTGAGCAAAAAGAAACCGTTGCGGAATTCGCTTTGAAAGAATTGGAAGAGCGTTGCAAAACTTTCATCAAAGCAGAAGCAGAAGCCTATGCAAAAACCTTTGTTGAAGATTTCCAACAAATCCGTTGGAGAGGTGCAGAAGACTGTAACGAGCAGAAAATCAAGTCCTTTATTGAAAACTCCTATGTGAGTATCTGCAAACCCACTTTTAAGGCTACTGCCGAATACAGGGAAGCCGTTGAAGCCACTCACGAAAAGCGTCGTAAAGCCGTTCGCGATATTATCGTAGAACTTGAACTCGGTGCGACCAAAGCCGACCTTGAAGCCCTCCTTACAAAACTCCCCGACTAATCGGGGAGAGAGGGTATATAAACCAAAAGGAGAGAATAATATGGAAAAATTTCCAAAGGGTGAAATGGGTTGGGTAAGTGAGTCTACCGTAAAAGAATACATTGACCGCAACTATGTTCCAAGAGAAGAATACGAAAGCCTTCGAACAGAATGTGCAAAAATCTTGATTGAAAAAACCGAAATCCAAAATGGTCTTGATTACTTTGTTGATGACCTTATTAATTATTCAGGAGAAAAGGAACTTATGCGGTCTGCGGTCAAGGGTGGATTTACTCCCGAGTTTATTTGGAAGCATATTTATGCAGACAAAGAACTTTATGAAGAAACCAAAGAAATGCTAATCGCAGAAGGTGAAATTTTACCCGATGATGATACGGACGAGGAGTAATTCCTCGCCCGCTCGTTTTGGGCCGAAACGAGCGGTATTTTAGATTTTATACATCTTGCACAAATTTCATTCGCAAACTTTATACAATTTGACTATTGACATTTTTCCTAAAAGGTGTTATACTATTATCGTAGTCAAGGGGCGAGTCCCTGTGGGCGAGGCTAATGGTAGGTAAGTCCGAGTAACAAATACGCGTTATGTGAAAAAGAAAACCAAAACCCCTTGACAAAATACATATTCTATGGTATAATAATAGTACCAAGAGAAAGAGAGGAAAACAATATGAAAGTACAAGTATCCATTAACTTCGATTTAGATGGTACAATTTGTGATTTGTACGGAGTAGAAGGGTGGCTCAATGACCTTGATAGCCATAACCCCCGTCCCTATAAGGAAGCCAAGCCAATGCTCAATATGAGCCTTTTAAGCCGATATATCCGCAAGGCACAGGCTATGGGATATAATGTAAATATTGTATCGTGGTTATCCAAAAGCAGTAATGAAGAATACGATAGAGCAGTCACAGAAGCCAAACTTGAATGGCTGAAAAAGCATTTGCGGTCGGTGCAATTTGACAACATTATAATTGTACCATACGGCACACCAAAAAGTACTTGCATAAAGCGGTCGGATATGGGTGTTCTGTTTGATGATGAACAGAAGAATAGAACGGAATGGGGCGGTGTATCTGCCGAACCGAGCGAAATCTTTGAAATCTTGAAAGGATTGGTGAAGTAGTTATGGAACGAAAAGTATGTATTATTCTTAATCATAGTGAAAAAGAAATATTGCGACAGGCAGGTACAATTCTTGAAACTATGTGCAATATGGCAAATGATTGTGAAGAATGTCCCTTGCAAACCGCCCAAATCTGCGAGGACTTTAACGGAGCAGATTATAACGCTGCTTTTTCAAATCTTTAAGAAAGGAAAGATTGCGGTTTTCCAAAATTTACCAAAAATGGAAAAAATTGGTAAACCGCAACTTAAAATAAAATGACTATCGCAAACGCTATTTTAATTATTTATCTTTGTTGCTTCTTATGCTCTTTAGGTGGCTTATGGCTTATTGAGTCCGACGCTCGTTCTATCCTTTATAAAAGGGGATATAAAATCTCTCGATACTTTTCTCCTTTCGCTTTTTCGTCTATCTTTCTTTCTGTATGCCCTATATTAAATTTTATTTTTGCCTATACCATACTCTTTTATTATGATACCATTTTAAAAAGTGCTATTGCAAAAGTTGAACCAACATTAACGAAAAGAGAGGAAGAATAATATGTCTGAATTTGATACACTTAAAAATATGCTTGACCGCATTGACGCAAAATATACTATTGATACCGAAGAAGAAATAATGGACGAAAACAGTTGCCATCTTTTTCGCACAGATTTTATCTGTATCCCCGCGATGCAAAATGAATTTCTCATTCTTGGATTTGATGAGGACGGAGAGTGTGTCTATATGGACGCGGCAACCGATTGGGAAGATTATCTTAAGCGAAGAGAAGCACACGAGGCGGTTTAATTGCCGCCTCGTCCACATACGCGGGCGAGGCGAATTTACAATTTATTAACAATTTCGTGATTTTTTATTCAAAAACGATGTTCTCCTCATCATTAGTAATTTTCCCCAAAAATTCGATGCCTACAATCAAGAATTTTGTGTATTTTGACTATTGACAGATTGGGATTTTTCTGATATAATTTAAGTACAGTAAAAGAAAGAAAGAAAAAAAATATTATGTTGAAAATTGTTTTGATTTTTACTATTGCTACCGCTATAAATGTAGTATTATCCACAATACGCTCATTGTGCACCATTAAATGTGGCAAGTGGTTATCAGCCATTATCAATGCTATTTGTTATGGCTTTTATTGTTGGGTTGTAGTCTTAACCGCCTTGGGTGATTTATCATTATGGACGAAAATCATTGTTACCGCCCTCTGTAATTTTATTGGGGTATGGGTAGTCAAATGGGGCGAAGAAAAAGCGGCAAAAGACCGTATGTGGAAATTTGAGTTAGCTATTCCGTACGGAAAAGCGGCTTCCGCACACGATAATCTCCGAGATATGAATATCCCCCATAACTTTGTATATGTTGGCTCTTGGTGTATGTTTAACTGTTATTGTATGACACAAAGTGATAGTACCAAAGTGGTTGACCTTGTAAAATTGCTTGGCGGTAAATATTCTGCATACGAGAGTAAGGTATAGTCCTTGCTCTTGGTACATACTAAAAAAGAAAAGGAGAATATAATATGAAATATGTAAAATTTACTGCATTTGCGGTATATGCTGGAACTGAAGATGAACGATATATAGAATTTGAAGATAGCGTATCTGAAGCCGAAATTAAAGAATACGCAGAAGAAATTTGCCGAGATAATGCAGAATCATTTGAATATCTTGTAACAGGTTGGGATAATGATAACTTTGAAACAGAAGAAGAAGCAGAAGAAGCATTAGAAAATTATCGTGCTGATTGTTCTTGTCAATGGATATATGTCACCAAAGAAGAATATGAAGAAAACTTTTAAATAGTTTCCTCTCTCGGGTCGCCCTTTTATTTGGGCGGCTCGTTTGCGGGCGAACGAGCCGAATTTCCCATTATATCATACAATCCAAAATTTGTCAATACTTTTTGTGAAAAAATATTGCACAAATATTTTCCCGTAACTTTGTGTATTTTGCCTATTGCATTTTTTGTCCCCTTATGATATAATTATAAATGTCAGGAGGGCAAGGCAAGTCCAAGGGCAAGAAAAAAAATAAAAAAATTTTTCAAAACCCCTTGACAAAATGCTTCCCTTATGATATAATAAATACAGTTGAGAGAGGTAGAGTCCACTCCAACAAATAAAAGAAAGAGAGGTACAAAACCAATGAGAGTTTGTATCGTCGATACTGAAACTACAAGTATCGAAAAACCCTTTGCCTATAATATCGGGTATATAATCTATGACACCGAGGAAAAGGCAATCCTATTGCGAGAGGATTTTGTCGCAGAGCAAATTTGGCACAATTTGGAACTGTTTACTACTGCATATTATGCAGACAAAAGAGAACAGTATATTTCCGCTATGAAAAGCCAAAAGTGCCGAATGGAAAAGTTGGGATATATCACCCAACGAATGAAACGGCTTTTTAAGGCATACGAAGTAACCGCCGCATTTGCCTATAACAGTCCGTTTGATGAAAGGGTATTTAATTTTAATTGCGATTGGTTTAAAATCCAAAATCCTTTTGATAATATCCCTTTTTATGATATTAGAGGTTATGTTCATCAATTTCTCGCATTTACACCCGAATATCAAGCCTTTTGCGACGAGTATAGACATTATACGGAAAATGGGAACTATTCTACCAATGCCGAAAATGCTTACCGCTTTATCACCCAAAACCTTGATTTTATTGAGGAACATACCGCCCTTGCCGATTGCGAAATTGAATTGCAAATCCTCTTGTGGTGTCTTAACAAGGGAGCCGAATGGAATAAAGCCTATAAGGTGTACCAATCCATTCCTCGTAGGGTAGAAAAAACTCTTGAAGTAAAAACCGCTGAGGGTGAGAAAATCCGTTTCCCATATCGCAAAATCACTGTGTATAAGGAAAAGGACGGAAAAACGAGGATAATTTTGAAAAACCCTCTTGACAAAAACCGCTAATTGTGATATAATCTTAAATGTAAGGGGGAGTCCCCTTCCCCCTTTCAAAATAAAAAATTTTATATAAGAAAGAAGGAATGGATTTTATGGAAAACATTAAAAGAACAGTTGTAATGAAGTTTAAGGACACTATTGCTTTACTTGAGGAATACCGCAAAATTATGGTTGACGAGGGTAATGACAAGAAAATCACCGCTATTAACACCGCTATTGAGGATATGAATGACCGTATGGAAAAGGCGGTAAAGAAAAACGGTGGTGAGAAGAAGCCCTCTATGGCTTCCATAGAAAACCCCAAGATTGCTAACCGCCTTTATAATGCTATGGAAAATGGTGTTAAATATACCGCCACTATGATTTCCAATATGGGGATTGAGGGGATTGGTTCTTCCTCTAAGGCTACCACTATTTTAACCATTTTGAAAAAAGAGGGTAAAGTGGCTAATGCCAAGGAAAAAAGTGTATCTATTTACACCAAGGTAGAGGGATAATCCCTCTACCGCCCCAATGGATAGAGTCAAAGAAATTGCCACCTTGCTTGACATTTCCATAGAGGAAGCCAAGCAAGTGATGGCAGATGATAAGGCAATAGACAAAGGCGAAAAGTTGTTTGAATTAACCGAAAACCAAAAGAAAGCGGAAAAACAAATGCGGTCAATGGGTATCCGGAAAAGACCGGTTATTCCGCCCTCCGGACCTCCCCCAAGGAAACCTAACCAAGAGAAAAGAGAATTGATTGAAATTCTCGCGACGGCTTTGGGCGAGTGCGGTCAAGCCTTAAATATATCCAACCCCGAACGGCAAATAGATTTTGAATATAAAGGGGCAAAATATCGGGTGGTATTATCCGCCCCAAGAAAATAAAACGGCAAGGGAGCGAGGGGACTCCCTTTGCCGTTTCGTGCCCGGCCGCACGAAACGAATTTTCGATTTTATACAATTTGCACAAATTTTTACTCCAAACTTTGTATATTTTGCCTATTGACTTATTTCCTAAAATGTAGTAAAATATACTTGTAAGAAAGAGAGGAAAATAAAAAAAATGAAAAAATACTTTGAATTAGACCACCCCTACAAGTTTGACCCCACCGACCTAACTGCTTTGATTTATTTGATATGTGCGGTTGTAGGTATCATCGGCTACAATCCTACCCCTTTGTTTCTGCTTGGCTCAATGATTGGTACCGCCTTTTGTTGGCAAGGCAAAAGAATCAATCTCGTTATACTCAATGTGAGTATGTTTGTTTTAAACCTTGTAAGTTTTATCAAAATGTTTTAAAAACCCCTTGACAAAATAATAAATGTATGATATAATAAATACATCAAAGAAAGAAAGGAAACAAAAAAATGAAAGTAAAAATCTATGTAAACTGGGGACGCGAAAAAATCGTAAACGAAGAAAACTACAGAAAAATCATTGCCGAGGACGCAAAGGATAAAGAATGTGAAGAAGAAATTTTCGATGAATACTTGTATAATGTCCAAGATTTATCTCACATTGAAATTTTTAATCTGTCTGATAAAAGAAAAGAGGAAATCAAGAAAGCCTTTGCCAAGTACTGTGAAACTCTTGCAAAAGAAGAAGCAGACGAGAATTGGGAAGAACTTGAAGTTGAAGTTTAAGTCCTCTCTTGACCTGCCCAACATCGTTTGGGCGGGTCGTTTGCGAGCAAGCGACCCGAATTTTCCATTATATCACACTTTGGTAAATTTGTCAATACTTTTCGTGAAAAAATATTGCACAAATATTTTCCCTAAACTTTGTGCAAATTGCCTATTTACAAATTACTTCCTATGTGATATACTATAATTGTTCCAAGGGAAGGGAAACAAAATCAAAGGTAAGAAAAAAATAAAAAAAATTCAAAAACCTATTGACAAATTCCCCAATCTATGGTATAATAACAATGTCGAGAGGGAAAGGTACCAACCCAAAAGACAAAAACAAAAAATATTTTAATTAAAGAAAGAAGGAATTTATTATGGCACAGAAGAAAGAAAAGACTATTGTATCTCAGTTTACCGCAATCGAGGAAATTCTCCGTAACGAGGGTCATACCGAACTCGCAGACTTTATGGTTGAGCGTATTGAAAAGCAGATGAAGAAAAATGTGTCCAAGTCGGGCGGTGTATCTAAGACCGCAGAAGCCAACAAGGCACTTGCCGAAGCTTTGTATGAAGCTATGGACGAGGGCGTGTCTTATACCGCTACTCAGTTGTACGGACTTGGTGTTGAGGGTATTACTTCGGGTTCCAAGGCAACCGCTGTTGTTAAGGTGTTGACCGAAGATGGTCGCGTAACTATTAGCAAGGGTAAAAGCGGTAATCTCTATACCGCCTAAATCCCCACGAATAGGGGAGAGTTTGGTACGGCTCTCCCCTGTATGAAAGAGAGGTGTATCCAATGGATAAACAAGTTGAACTTATGATGAAAACCCTTGGTGTTACCGAAGAAGAAGCCAAGCAAATTATCGCAGATGATAAAGAAGTTGACCGTATGAAAAGTATTGCCGAGGTAGAAGCCGACCTAACCCCCGAACAAAAGGCGGTTATTAAGAAGTATAAGAACGCAGGGGTACGGAATGTTACTCCCAAGAAACCCTTTATTCCCGACCTTAAGACCCGTCCGAGAAAAGAGAATGGTACGAAGCGTGGTATCATTGAGGATTTATTTAATGCCTTGAATGAAAAGGGATATGAAAATCTAACTATCGTTAAGGCAGAGAAAGAAATTACCTTTGATATGGGCGGTGATAATTACAGTATCTCGTTGATTTGTCATAGGAAGCCCAAAGCCAAGTAAAATTGGCTTTGGTACATAAACTAAAAGAAAGGAAGAGAGAGTGCGGTTTTGCCAAAATTTTCCTCTATTGGTAAAAATTGGTAAACCGCATAAAAAAGAAAAATGGAAACCAAAGTAGCAAGATGTCCTTATTGTAAAGAAGAACTTATTGAAGACGATACTTATGATACCACTACTGACCGCACTAATGATGGCAGATTTGCGGTTGTGCATAAAATTGTGGGTCATTGTGAAGCGTGCAACAAAGATTTTCAATGGGAAGAAGTTTATCCCTTTGAAGAAACAAGGGGGGTAACAGAATGTTAATTAATTGCCCCCATTGTTCCAAACCTTTTGATACCGAAGAACCTAATCGTTGCCAAGAACGGAATGTCGAGATAATCGACGACCAAGCGGTTATCGAGTCGTATTATGTATGCCCCCATTGTAAAGGTAGCGTGAGGGGAGAGCAACGGAGTCGTGAGATACCGTTTTGGTATGAAGAAGAATTTGAAGCAGTATAATATACTGCTTCTTTTTTTGCTTTTTCAAAAAATTTTTGTTATAATATATATAGAAAGTAAGAAAGGAGAAAAGTTCGTGAAAGTGATAATTGCTGGTGGCAGAGATTTTGACAATTACGAATATCTCTCCGAAGTTATGAATAGCCTGGACTTCATTGTGACGGAAGTCGTTTGCGGCGGTGCTCGAGGAGCAGATTCTTTAGGCGAGCAGTGGGCGAAAACTAATGGAGTCCAGTTGAAGTACTTTTATCCCGACTGGGACGGTCTTGGTAAAGCTGCAGGACATATTCGCAACAGAGAAATGGCAGAATATGGTGATTATCTGGTTGCTTTTTGGGATGGAAAATCTAAAGGTACTCAAAATATGATTATGACAATGCAACAGCTCGGCAAGCACGGGACTGTTAAATTTTATGAAAGGGATTGATACTATGAAGCAGGG
>JAZOMZ010000030.1:0-37218 GCA_045654205.1 Candidatus Enterocola sp.
AAAAAACAAGCCCTGCAGGAGTGAAAACCTACAGGGCCGGTAAACGAATTATGAAGAAAAATATACAGGGAAGAAGAAGGGAAACTCTTATTTTATAGCGAAGTAATTTCCTTTTTGTTTTTTATCTAAACCAATATGAATAAATCCTTTGTTTTTATACCAAATAACCTCATTGAATAAACCGCATTTACATGCGAGTTCATATCCTTTTTGAAGATTGCTGCATGTAAAATCCATGGCGGTTGCTGCTTTTGTTTCACATTCATGGCAGCTTGTAGGCTCTCCGCCTTCTGCCCGATTATGCTTAACACACCGCCCGCCGGAAGTTACTGTCATAACTAAACCGAGCATATATCTAAAAGCCTGAGCGCGGATTAAGAACTCTGTATCAACATTAAACCTTTTACACCCGCATCGGCATTCGAGTTCTTCTCTTGTGAAGTTTTTAATATCAACTGTAATTTTCATGGCCTTAACTCCAATTCGTCAATTCTGTGATGTGCGGATTTTGTGTCGCGTTCATTGACTGCGATTCGCTCCAAAACGTTGTTATATTTTCTCATATCTGTTTTGAGTTCTTCCTTGTCCTCTTTTGCCTGTGATTTTATTTCCTCGATTTGTTTTTGCATAAAACTTATTGTAGTTTTATAAACCCCAATAAATATTCCTACAGAAACAAGCTGAATAATTATGCCGATAATAAATCCAATTATCGTAATTACTGCTATTGTGTCCGTCATTTTCTCCAATCCTTCTGTAACTTTTGATAGTTATCAACCGCATGATACATTATTGAACGTTTTGTTTTCCCGACACCGGAAACTTTCAAAAGAGCCTTGAAAACTCTTGAGGAAAAGTTCCGGTCAAAATTTACAATGTATTTATTTGAGCACATGTAATCATGAATTAAAGAAGGAATCCGGAACCGCGCATCTGTTTTGCTTCCAATTAATAGCCAAAAGATTGGTGCTATCGTCGCGCCATCCCACCGGAAATGTTTAGGAATTGTGAACCCATAAGTAATGTCTTTTTTAAGATCTGTTAACCTGACATCAAGAGCTGTGCAGTTAATAAAAGGAAACCGCGCGACTTGTTGCTTTTGTTCCTTCGTCATGGAAGGGAGCGGATCCAACATATTAACATTCGGTTTATGAGAAAACCAAATTTTTAATTCTTTATCCTCATACCAAATTACTGAACAATTAGGCATAATCAAACCTCCTTTCCAAATATCTTGCTAAAAGTCTTTATAATTCCTCTACAATATGCTTCGATGTCATACTCTTTTAAATTATTTTTCCGGATGCGCTCAATATAAGCATTTACCATTTCTATAGTTACAAATTTTTCAATTGGCTGACAGCCGCGTTTATTATTCATTTCTACACTGGCAAGTGCAATATTTGATTCCACAGTTTTACCCCCAAAACATTTGCAAATAATATGCTCGTCTGAAACATTTTGTTTTGTTAGCGGTTCACCATAGAGCCCATAATCCAGTTTTAACTTTCCTTGTTTGAATAACTTTTTTATTTTAGAATTAAAAGTTAAACAGGAAATGGGCTGAATGTACATTATTTCAAAGCTTCCTTTACTTTTTCATATACGTTTCCAAGTTGCGGCAATAGTGCCAAAAGCGCGTCAAAATCAGCTTTTAAGTTATCCAATACCTTTTTAACATCTTTGCTCAACGGTTGGTTTTCTTTGATGATTTCTTTGACCTCTTTATAAGTGTCAATGATTTTGTTTGCTAATTTGATTTTTTTAAAAATACTAATACCCATTTAACCCTCCATTCCGTTAAATAATTGTTCTATCATACTTGCAGTTATTTCAATTCCCCCAATTATAATCGGTAAGAACTGTTTAACTACACCGCAATAAACAGAATTACAGTATGTTAACTGTGTTTTGATTTCCAAATTTGCATCTAAAAATGTTGTGATTTGTTCAAGTGTTAACCCCAAAGATTGAAGCACTTTGATGAAATCGAGTGGTGTCATAGAAAGATTGTTGATTCTCTCCTCTTCCAATTCTGCAATTTCTTCGGGTGTGTGGTATTCACCGTCATACATCTGATAGTCAATATTTGTTTCTTCAACAATCGCATAATTCATTGACATCAAATCTTGTAATAATTCTTCCATTGTATTTCTTGCAAGAAACACTTTACCATTCATTTTTGCTATATACATTACATACCTCCATTTTTAGCTATAAATGCCCTCTCGACCATTTCGGGAGTGATTGTTATTCCTTCAATTGTTATCGGTAAAAAGCTCTTAACTACACCGCAATAAACAGAGTTGCAATAAGTAAGCTGCATTTTTATATTTAAGTTATTTTCAAGGAACTCATTGATTTGCTCTAAGTTTAGTCCAAGACTTTGCAACACTCCGATAAAATCAAGAGGTGTCATAGTTAAGTTGTTAATACATTCCTGTTCCATTTGCGCTTGTTCTTCTTCTGTATAACCCCAAGCCTGTAGTTCTGTTTCGGTTTCTTTTAGTTCGTAGTCATATTGATACTTATAGACAAAAGCTACACGCTCATCATCTGTATATGGTTTTGTTAAGATTTCTTTTATTTCCATATTACCTCCTAATACCCACAAGCTCTCCAATAATAATTATTTGTAGTATGTCCACAATATACTTGAAAAGATGATGTTGTTTTATTACTATTAACAACTTGTACAGTATATCTATTACCAGTCGAATCTTCGAGCGTCGTTTGTATATTATAATTAGTAGTGGTGAAATTCTGTAATAAATTAATAGTTTGTGTTGCGCTTGTGTGTGAAACTTTGCCACCTTGCTCAATAAAACCATCACTCCATTTGCGATACCAAGAATCACCATTTAGATAATTTTTTATTATTACGGCATATAGATTACTCTTAGCCGTACTTGTCGTTGTCGGAACTGTTGTACACCTAGGGAATGCGCAATACCCGTTTCCGTCAGCATCAAACCCCAATGCTAAATATACACTATCTGTGTGGTCTCGATTTGCGCAACTTATACGAGATGAAATATTTCCGTCTGTTCCATATCGAGAATAAAACCCACTTACTAAGTTTCCGTTTGTGTCAATCATTCTAATGTATGAGTATTTTGTCGCTTCGGGAAGTTCGTCTAATGATAAACTTGTATTTACTAAACTGACAAATGGTATATCAGAATTTTCTATAGTCAAATTCCCTGTCATTGTATCGCCAGTTTTATCAACGACAGATAATGCCACATTCCCGTTTGTCGGACTTACTCCGTTAACACTCGTAACAGTACCAACATTCTTTGTAAAGCCCCAATCTGCAACCGTGCTTTCAGTTACAGCGGCAGGAATGCTTAAAGTAACATTGCCTTGTGCATTAGGAAGAATGCCGTTAACAGATAATACCGCATCCGCTTCATCTGTAGTTATATATACCTCTGTTTGACTCGGAACAATACCACTGTATTGTGCCTTTGTCATTTTATTTATTTTAAAATCACCTACAAAAGTTAACTGCATAATCTCTCCTAAGAATTATTAATCTGCTTCCACGTTGTGTAATTCAATGCGCAATAAATTTTGTTATTACCCAAATACGGCTCAACCCTAATCTCACCTTGATAGTGCGGATACATACCCTGCAAAGTATTAGTCCTTATTAACGGAATTCTTAACTCCGTTGTACTCAATGCGGTGTCGCTCGGTTTATTGTAAAATACATTGACCTCATCGTCATAAAGTTTGTTGTTGTATAAAACATCTCCCTTTAAATGAAACAGACAAGCAACACGTTTCCAACTGTCATTTGTCTGTTGGACTACGGGCTCACCGCTTACGGCTTGTAACCACCAAGCGTTAGGACCGATTTTAGTACCGTAAACATAGTAACTACCGGGCGGAATATCATCTATATCCGCTACTGGCTGATTGGTTACGGTATTATAAACCGCCAAAACTTTATTAGAAACGTTATTTGAAGAGACATTTCCTCCATAAACCCTAATATTTCCACCAGTTACGGTGATATAAGATTTGTACAAATAAGCATTTACGTTGTCTGTACTCCCTATGTAGTACCCTGCCGCAAAGTGGTTACCGCTTGTAATTGCGCCCGAATATGTCATTGTCTTTACACCGCCTACAGATGAATAAACCCAATTACCTACAGTTTGCCCTGTATATGTAGAAGGTGTGCTATCTGTGTAGCTTTCGGGCTGCTGATATCCACCGTGAAAAGTACCTAGAAGTGTTTGCGCACCCGAGGTGTCGTTGTTATAGTTCGAAAAACTACCGTTGTTATAAAACTCCGCAATGTCTGTATCATATATTTGTATATCGTAAAATTTCGCACCAACATCACCGCCACTTAATGTGATTTTCTTTTGAGCTGTTGGAATGAAGTAATCAGACTTAAACTCATCAGCCTGGAAAGTTGTACAAAGCGTATTTCCAGCATAATATTTAACAACTCCATTAATCCTATCAATGACAAGAGTGTTAACGTCTGGAATGACTTGTGTACCATTTAGCATATTAAATGCGTAAGATGATGTACCGTACTTATAATTTCGATAGAAAATTTGTCCGTTAAAGTACCATTGCACCGCAAAGCCATAGTTGCTTTCAATACCGCCATATATACGTACATATCTGTTTTCGTATTGTGTTGGGTGTCCACCTCTTTCAACGAACCTAATCGAAATCGTGCTACAATTATTAATCCTCGTAACTTGAGCGTCGTCAAGAATAAATGATTGGTTTCCTGCATTTATCTGCAAGCATTCCCCATATTGAGTATTTGTATTGTAAGTTACAGCCTTTTGGCTCATAACCTCTTGTGCAGAGTCACCAACAGTTTGAACTACGTTATTGAACTGCCCCTGCGTTCCGCTTAATATTTTTAAATTACCTAAATAAACCGCCATTTTACACCGTCCAATCTACTATCGTTACTGTGGATTTTGCGTTTACTTCTGTTTTTGTTGCGTATGTTGATAAATTAATCTTTGCAACTGTGCCGTCCATAACCGAACTACCGTTGACTTGAACATCGGTAACACCGCCTTGACCGTTAGTTACGGTAAAAGTCGTAGTAGTTCCATTGGTAAATGTTATAGTGTATGTGTCAACTAATCCGCTTGTTGAAGTTTTTGCAATACTTGCGATTCCGTTTCCTGTTGCGCCAGTATCACCCTGTACACCTTGAGGGATAACAAAATCCAATATAGCAGCTGAACTTGTTCCGCTATTAGTTACACTCGCGCTTGTTCCTGCTGCGCCTGTAGTAGTAGAACCTACAGAAATTGTTGCTGCGCTTCCGGTGTCTCCCTTTTCTCCGTTCGTCACTTCAAATGTTTCTGTGTCGCCGTTATCAAAAGTTATTGTATAAGTATCGACAAGCCCCGAAGTTGAAGTTTTCTCAATGCTTACAATGCCGTTACCGGTTTCCCCTTGAATGCCTTGCTCACCTTGCTCGCCCCTGTCTCCGCGCGGTATCGTGAAATTAAATATAGCGGCATTTTCGGTGCCTGAGTTTGTAATAATGACATCAGAACCGGCCGCGCCTGTTGTAACTGTACCCAGTTGAATTGTCGCAGCTTCCCCCGGAATACCTTGCGGCCCTCTTTGAGTTGAATTTGCGTTAATATCATTCTGAGCGCATGTATTTGCTTGAATGTTATTTGTGGAACCCACAGAGCAATTGACATTTTGATTACAATTTATTGAGCAATTTATTTTCTTGTTATTATTTATACTTGCTTGCATTTTTGATCCTTAAACTACATGTTTGTAAACTATACATAAAGGAGCAGGACATCCGGTTTGCGGGAATATATTAATTCTCAAATCCGCATTACTGTCTAAAATATCAAGTCCCCAAATATATGTCGCTGAATTTTTACCGTTAATAAAATCGGTAAAATTCGCAGTCTCAGAGGGTGTTAATTCTATTTCCAAAGTATTGGAGTCTGTAATAGGAATAGATTTATTTATAATGGGTGCGGATAAATAATCCGCCCTGATAGCAAATTCTGCGCTTGTATAGCTGCTTATATCTTCGTCAAAATTAAACGTTAAATTGACGGAAGTTCCTGCAACAAATTGGATTGTATTATCATCGTTTTGAATGTTTTTGCAATTGCATGTCATTTTAATTTCTCCTTAAAAAAGAGGGCTTTTTATAAGCCCTCTATTAACAAACTTATTTTTTCTTTTTCTTTTTACCACCGCAAGGCATAATTAATCCTCCTTTAGTTGTGTTCTGTACTGTTCCATGCCTCAGAGAAACCGGCATAAAATTGCCCGAATTGTTCAACCGTCATTTCGGCATTTTTAATTTGATGTGCAACTAGCCATTCTTCTGTGCATTCTTCCGGTTCTGTAAAATCCGGCTGAGTATAAAAAATCATTGTTTCTGCCGGAAGTTTACCTAATAATGAAACGTTATTAAATGCGAGGTTTAAGCATTCAACCGCGCTTGTATAACCTTTTGGAACTTTACGAAACCAACCAAAGCCGGGAATATTAAAAAACTTGCTTTCAAAATCCGCTTGTCGCTGTGCTGCTTCAATAGTTTCATAATTTGGATTCAAAACTAACACCCCATTTTGTACAATAACTTTGTCCGGATGCTCGTCAAGTTCTGCCTGTGTAATTATATCTGTTTCAAGACAATTGTCAGCATACTCAAAGTCCGCGTAATCTAACAATTTTTCATTTTGTACTCTGTAAAACATTTTTATAACTCCTTATGCTTTATATTTATAGAATTTTGCGTTGTGATAAGTGAAAGTCCTATCCCAATAAATCACATCACCTTTGCTCAATGGGCAATATGCGTTACTGTAGCTTTGGCCGTCAGCACCATCCCTTTGAATGTAAGATGTCGCAGTATTATTTATGTATAGTGTTGTCAATTGTTGGTTCAAATAAACACATGCAACATATACACCGTCTGCCGGAGCCGTATATTTTGATGAAGAAGAAGGCTGTGTTGAAACCGTGATTCCTGTTGCATAATCCAAGTTCCTGACATCATGAACCAATTCAAGGCTGTTTATATTAACGTCAAAATGGTTGCTGTTATATTTAAAGGTTGTAACCGTTGCGACACCGGATGACACCTTGACATCACCCAACCAACAAAACGGTGTTTCAACCCAACCGGAGGATGTGTATTTGTATCCTTTAAACGGAACTGTTGAATTGTCGCAAAAATAATCACCGATATTCGGTGATGCAGGATAAGCCTTTGAAACCGTAACCTTATTAGAAGCCCCCGCAGTAATTGTTATTGCTTGCTCTTTTTCTTTTATTATGTGATATGTTCCGTTTGCAGTGGGAACCGTCAAAACTGTGTTTGAAGTTACACTTTCAATGGTTCCGTCTGATAAAATACAAACCAAATTGGGGTTAACATTTCCTGCTAATACTGTGACTTGCGTGTCTGAGTCTTTTTGCAAATAAGCCGCGTTTCCGCTTGAATCAACTTTGCCGGAAGCTACCGAGAATGGGTAATAATAACTTGTTCTGTTAAGTAAAGTGTTTGCCTGATCCAAAGTAACCGCTTGACTTCCTGTTGTTGCCGCTCCGAGGTTTGATATTTGCGCGCCGTCTAAGTCAATTCCGTTTGTAGTTTTGATTGTGTTTACAACTAAATCCGCATTGCCATCGGCAAGCCATGAAACGATTTGAGAAAAATTAAAATCCCAGTCGTCTTTAGTGAATAAAGTCCCCGCCCACATTTTGAGGGCTGTAATAATAGGTACTGCCATGTGTTTATTCTCCTTTATTAAAAACGTTATATTCAATTTTGCCTTTTAAAGTTACAGGCTTATTTTTTAATATTTCTAACTCACCGTTATTATTTGGTATTTGATAACCATTTTTTGCCACATCATAGGCATAACGTATTAAATCCTGTTCAGTCTTTTGAGGGTTATCTCTCATGTAATTAATTCCAAGCGTGTTATTAATAAAATCTTTTTTTGAATCAATAAGATTTTCTAATACATCCCGATGTGTAAAAACGTCTCCAACCTCCTTGCCAATTCCTAAAACATGCGCATAAGGCGGATTGTATTCACGTCCCGCTATACCTAAGCCAACCATGTGCCGCATAACATTTCGTATATCATTGTCTGCTTTAGTTTTACCCAAATTTATATTTGGCAATTTATAAAAATCATCTAACATAGAATTTGTATTCGCCCAAATTGCGAGTGGCTTTAAAGGATTTGTGTTTGACATATTTTTATAATCTAAATTCTTTGCTACTGTGTTATAAATATCTTTTATGTCCATTGATTTTTAATCCATTCGAGTTATAATATAGGTATGAAACAATTAAAGAAAATTTTATTTATAAGTGCTTCAATTATTGCGGGATGTTGGTTATTTTTATTTACAATATCCTCATTATTTTTAGCCTTTATGCCTTATTGATAATCGTTATAACTAATCCCACCATAAAGCATATTGCTTAAGCCTTTAGCACCTGCCATCGGCAAACGTTCCGCAATCGGTTTTAACATCTCTTGCAGGTCAAGTATTTTTTGAGGTATTCCCTTTTTGTTTGCTTCTCTTATAGCTTTAAGTGCCGGTGTAACAAGTCCTTTTGCGATAGTTTGTGCGCCTAAGAAGTTACGACCTGTTTTTGGTTGTGTCAATAAATCCATTGCCGCGTTAACGTCGTCTATATCGTTAATAAATGGTTGTTTTCCGTTAGCAACTAAGATTTTTTCAAGGTCTTGAATATTTCTGTTTGTGTTTCCTTTTGTTACAGTTGAATTATAATTTCTCAATGCCTTTGAAGCTGTGTCAATATCGCCTTTGCGCTTAGGCAGTAAAATATTTCTTATGCCTTCGTTTTTCTCAAATTTGGCTAAATCCGAATAAGCTTTGTTTGCTGCTCTCAGTTCCGGTGACAAATTCCCTAACCGTCTTGCAAAATCACCATATAGCATTTGTTTGAGCGCGTTGCTTTCGTTTGCGGTTGTACTTTCCCAATTAATCGGAATGCGCTTAATATTTCCCATTAAGTCATACATTTCAGGCGCGGTAAATTTAACACCGTTTTCGGATGAATCAATTAATTTTGAAACGGTGTTATAAATCTCTTTGTCACTATTCATGGCAGGATTTAAGGCCGCGTTTTTACTAACCTGTGAACCGTTGAAAATATCGTCAAGAGCATTTTTTAAAGAAGAAACAAAAACCCCCCTCTCTTCTGGTAAGTTCATTGCCGCTTTTTGTATATCCAATCCCGCATTATCCATTAATGTTTGATAGTCTTTTTGAAGTCGTTCGGTAGTATCCATCAACAGATTTTGCGCGGTATCTTCCGTTAAGTCTAAGGCTTTTGAATTTGGCTTAATAACCTGTTGCAAAGTTTCCGGCTTTAAGTCGGTTAACCCTTCAACGGCTTTTTTGCCTAAGTATTGAGCGGGTTTTTGTAACACCTTTCCTGCTGCCTTACCGACTACAGGAATACCCGACATGAGAGCTGCTATTGTTGTTCCTGTTGTTGCTCCTTCGCCTAATTCATTATTTTTTAAACCTTCAAGAGCACCGGGCAAGCCGCCTTGAATTGCCGCATTTCCTGCGAATCTTCCGAGTTGAGCCGCTTTTCCTGCGCCCCCTGCTGTTCTTAGCATAGGGAGTTTTGAATATACACCCAAATCAAAAGCCAAATCGCCCAAACCTTTAGCGGGTTTAACTTCGTTATAAATACGCTTTGTGTTTTCCAAAGCCGTGTTAAAATCTTCTCCTTTGAGGGCTGCTCTTAGAGCTGCCGCAGGATAAGAAGTTGCTTTTTTAACCATTCCCGAAGGTGTTAAGTCAATGCCTTTGCTTTCCGCTTTTTTCGGTGTTTCTTGCACCTTTTCAAAAGTTACTTGCTCTTTATATTGCGGATATTTTTCAATAACTTTTTGCGCAAGTGTTAAGTCGTCAATATCTTTATACTGCGGATATTTTTCTTTTATCTTTGCTGCAAATTCAATATAATCTGTCATTTTTTATTTTCCTTATAAACCTAAGCCCATGGGATCATTGTTTGTACTTTGAGTGTTACTTAAACCGACATTACCTAGCAGCCTAGGATCTGACATAAACATTATTTTTAAACCCTTTATTTTTTGGTTAATTTCTGTTGGATTGTCCATGTTTGTTGGTAAGAATTTTTTATATTCCCTTGCTTCTTTTGGACTGAATTGTGCGCCAGTTAAAGTATGTCTCATTTCTGTTCTTAACTTGTCTATTGCAGCTCTTGTTGTTATATTTGCCGCCGTTTCTGGATTTTTGCTCTCCATTTTATTTAAAGCTGGATTTATACCCTGCCAAAATCCAGTTGCGTTTGGTGTCTGTTTTATTAAGTTAAGTATAGTGTCCATTTGTGATATATTTGACATCGCTGCTTGTTGGGCAGCCGTTAGCTTTGTATTTCCACCGCCGCCACCGCCATGAACTAATCTTGAGATAGCCAAAGAATTTGCTCTGTCGGCAGCTCTTTCTTGCCGTCTGAATGCTCTGTCTTTTTCGGCTTCCTCAGTCCGCCATTTTTGCTCTTGCTCTGCAAGTTCTCGCATTCTCTTGTCGTTCATGTCTGCAATGTCCATTTGATTGAACGCGCTGTTCAGGCTTGTAGCGATGTCGTTTTGTTCCTTCATTTGTTGCAATGCTTTTTCCTGTTCCGCTTGCATTAAGGCTTCCTCTCTGCGTGCGGGCTCTTCCATTACATTACCCATTTTGCCTGTTTGCGGGTTATAACCGTATTTTGGTAATAATCCGCCTATAGTGCGCATAGTTTGAGGGTTTTTTAAGAAGTCTGCAAAAACTCCCAATTTATCGCCTTTATTTGCTCCCAAAACATCGCTCAAAGTTGTGTATTTTGGCATGGTGATTTGGTTCGCCATAATCTTTGTAAAATAATCATTTAGTGTTTGCCGCATTGGGTTTGTTGATTCGGTTTGCTCTTGCGCTTGAGGTTTTGAAAAGATTTGCGCATACTGTTTTGTCAAATCCTCAATCCCGATTTGCGGTTTTAACATTCCTTTTGGTTGTAAAAAACTCTGTGTCATTTTAGAATAATCCTTTTTTCTTTTGTGTGTTTCCGTAGTTTGCCATTGCGCGATCGTATGCGTTAGAATATACATTCCCCTGAGCACTGCTCAATGCGTTATTTGCTCCCACCATAGAATTACCGTAAGCACTGGACATTGTATTCCATGGAGTTAATGCTTTATTACTGTAATAATTTAATCTTGCGTTTTGTCTGTTTGCTGCTTCGTCATAAGCGAGCTTATTCAAATCCCTTAGAGTATCTCTTGAGGTTTCACCCAGTGCGCGGTTTGCTAAAATAGCAGCTTGACCGCCCCTGACACCTTGTTGAGCCAATACCGCGTTAATACGTCTTAAATCACCCCTTTGAGTTTCGGTGTTTTGTGTGGCAATATCGTTCATCAAGTTTTGGAGTTCGGGGAGCTGTGTATATGCTTCCTGTTGGAATTCCGGCTCTGCGGTATTAAATTGATTTTGCAACTTATTGTCGTATTTTTCCGCTCTGCCTTCAAGTGCCTTTACCATGCTGTCAGTAATACCGTTTAAATAATTTTGATATGCTTTTGCGGCTGAAACGTTACTGTTTCCACCCAAAACACCGCCAAAATAATTGCCGAGGTTACCGCCGATATTTAAAAGCCCTTTACCGGTACTGCCCGATAAAAAGCCGCCTAATTTACTTCCGATTGCTCCGAGTCCGCCTTTTAATACTCCTAATATTGCCGGGGCCTTACTCGCTACAGTTGCCACAAGTGCCGGTGCTACCATTTATGCTACCTCCTTATTACTTACTTTTTGATATACAATTCTCATGCCCCTAAAATTAAGGGGTTTGTCATTACTTTCAATTGTTACTTTTAGCCAGTTTGCGTATTTGTTAATATAAATAACTCTGTAGTCTTCTGTGTTATTTTTTGACTCATAGTAATATTTGCCAAAATATCTGTCGTCATAATCCCCGCCTGTTTCGTCTGTGACGTTTGTCTGTTTTATTTTTGTGCGGTTATCAAGGTTTACTGTGACATCAAAATCAACGTCAGAATTTTTCTGATAATAGATGTGTATTTCTTTAAAATATTTGAGCTCCTCGCTTGTTCCCCAATATGGGAACTCAAGTCTTGCTTTTATCTTTTTGTTTCTATACACATTTGAAGAGTACATTTGCTCAATAAATGAGCAATCTTTGCGGCCGACATAAAACACATTGTCAATAACTGCAAAACAGTTAAAATATGCGTTTGTGTCGACACCGGTTAAGAAATAATCCGAGTCGTAATTTTCGGGCTCATAATCCCCGGTTAAAGTTGCATCTAAGAAGTCATAAGTAAACCATGCGTTTGTGCTTATGTCATAAACAAGCATGTAAGTTCCGATTATCAAATGATATTTGAAGTCGTAATATTCCGCATACATGTTCGTGCTGCTGTTAATAGTGTTTATTAAAAGCGGCCTTATTGCTTCACCGTAATTGTCGGTGCGCAAATTGTCCAAAGATGTAGCGATTGGCTGCGCAAAATTACCGTTGAACAGTCTTATAGTTTTATCACTGGCAAGAAATAAAATCCCGCCTTCAAAACCTTTGTCAGAAGGTATGCGCGCCATTGAATAACCGTTCAAACATCCGACATTTGAACGCGTTTCCGTTACTGTTGTTTTGTCCGGTTCGGTTACGTCTAAAATATAAACTTGTTTTTGTGAGGTTACAATAATTTTATCGTAATCCCGCTTCATTCCTGTTAATCTTGAATTGTCTTTTGTTCTGTTTGAAACGTCTGTAAAGTTTGCACCGTCAAATACCTCAATATTTGTGTCGCTTACCCATGCTTGAGTCGGATATTTGTCCGAAACACACCCAATTAACCTAAAATTGGCTGTTTCTAAAAAATAAGGCTTCGGGCATTCGTTATTAATTGGCGGTATAACGTTTGTAAGGTCTGAATCCGATTTACTGTCGGTATAAGTTAACGTTTCATTGTCGGCGATAACATCAACCAGTTTTAAAACATCCCCGCCGGCTTCTGTTCTGTATATTTTGCGCTCAGTTACTCCGTCATAACCTTGAGGAAGGTTTAATTGTGCGCATTTTCCGTTTAATGTTATACTGTTTGAACGCGTTCCGGTTCTCTCTTCACCGCCCGCGGTTACAAATGTAATTTCGTAATAGTAAGTGCCGATTAATCCGCCGTTGGTATCAGTAGGCAATACCTCGCATGCGCCCATTTCCCAAATGTTGGAGCCGTTATATACAAGCGGATAGTGTTTGCCGTTTGTAATAAACAATTTATCGTTTAAAAACGCAAAATCGCAAAGTCCGACTCCGAAACCTTCATAAATTTGCTTAGTATTGAAACCGATTTGAGAGAAGATTTTCCCGCCTGAAACAATAATGCGTTCCTGTTGCAATTTATTGTCTTTATTAAGGTATGAAAAGCCGTAAATGCCGTCTATTGCTTCACCCTCTGCAAATTGTATTTTATTGAGCGGAGCGGGCGCGAGCACTTTATTGGCCCCAATTATGTCGTTTTCATTGAAGTTAACGACATTGAAATAATATTTTGTGTCAAGCAGCTTGTCGCCTAAATCAACACGCATGCCGTTAAATTCAAATTGCTGAATGCTGTCCATTTACTACATACCCCAATAAGCTGACTCTTCTTCAAACTGATAAGGCTCACGAATCCATCCGGTCTTTTGAATTCTTGAGCGGCCCTTAATAATATCTCTTTTTGCTTCCTTGAGCCAATCCGAGAAGTTAACTTTATAATAGCTTGCCCTTTCCGCATCGACTTTTGAAAGCAGTTTATAGCTTGCATAATCGCAAATAATTTCGACATGCTCGTCAACAATAAGCATGTTTTTGTCTAAGATTTCTTTTTTAATTGTGTCATCCGGGTTAACAGGTATATCAAAATGTAACCTGTGATAATAAACCCAAACATTATTTTCTTGAACACAATCCCCATAATTGTGTGTCGAGATTTCTGTATCTTCTATCCCGCGCTTACAGTTATAAAAATGTGTGTCGTCTTTATATTCGTATTCAATTTTCTCTTGCCCGATTGTTAATCTTCCGTTTTTCGGTGCAAAGCCACTTGTATCTGCTACTTTTATAACGGTGTCGTCAATTGCCACATCATAAGCAAGCGGAGTACAATTAAAGCCGTTTCCGTTTTGCGGATAAAATGTTATTGTGTCGTTCCAATAATTAAACCATTTTGGCAGGCCCTGAATGGGTGACGGAAAATTGGCATAAGTATTGTTCAAGTTCTGTTCATTAATCGGATATGCGTAACCGTTAATAAACCAAACCAAAAACCTAACACCCTCACTGCGTAAAATTGAGGGCGGTTCTTTCATGACAGCAACATTTTTGTCAACCGGAAGCGAATAAATGCCCTGTAGGGCTTTGGTGTATTTTGCGTAATCATCAAGCGCAAATTTCAACTGAGCAACTATATTTTTGTTAGAAAACAGCTCATTTGCTGACTTCCCGATTAAATCGTTTTCTGTAGCTGTATTAAATCTTATTCTGTCAATAACGTTTTGTACTGTATAAGCCATTATTGCTGAACTCCCCAAATATAAACCGAAACTGTAGCTTGCAGCAAATCAACATTTGCAATTTGCAAACTGCTTATTGCCGTATTTAATAACACCATGCGGGTGTTTGTAATCTCAAAGCCGTTAACTTTCGCATTGATTTTTTTGTCTGAAACAATAACAAGCGCAAAAGGTGAGCTGACCTCCTCAAATGTTACCGTTCTATATTGCGAGTTAGGCGGCAATAATACTTGTGTTTTAAAAGTTTCGTTATAATCAAAATAACGGTCATAATCTCTTGTTGAGATTTCGTTTTGTTGTTCGTCAATTTCTAATTCTGTTATGTCTAATTTCAATGTGTTCATTTCAATTCCTTTTTAAAAAGGGAGGGAACAATATGTTCCCCCCTTCAATAACTAAGATGCTGCGATTGCAACTCTTTTGCCTAATAAAGCAACTTGAACAGTAGCTGCGGCAGCTGCTGTTTCGCATGAAATAGCAACTGTGTTTGCAGTTTCAGCAGGAGTCCCGGAAGTTCCGTCAACAATTAAAGTAGTGCCGGAATTTAATACTTCCAATGTGTCACCCTTTGCCTGAATGCCTGTTTTAGCTTTGCAAATACCCTCAACAGCAACCCAACCGTAAGAACCGGAAGCAATTGCGACTTGAGGAATACCGATGACTTTTGTAACTGTAGAAGTTGCCGGTGAAGCTGTTGTAATGCCGTCAGCATTGTTAACCAATACATAAGGCTGATAAGCTGTCAAATTAGCAGCTGCCTTAACGTATTTGTAAATAGTAGGCATTGCAGTTCCGTTGTCAACTGTGACTTCGGATCCTGCGCCATATTTTGCAACAGAAGAAACTTCGCTTGCGAATTCTTCATTGATTGCATGTCTTGCATAAACTGTATTCATTTTTAAATTCTCCTTATGTTTTTAAACTATGCTCTTGTTGCAGCAGGGTTAAGTGCTGTAAATACACCGTTTAGACGTCTGTCTACACAGAACAAGTTACCTGTATAGAATTTTTGGTGAACCATAATCGGTTGGTTAGGTATTCTTAAACCTGAAACGTCTTGAGGTGAGTCTTTGCCTTCAAAGCCGTATTTATGGAAGAACTTAATTGAATCAGCATTGATTAAATACAATGTGTTAGCTGGTGCGAATTCATCTGCATACCAAACAACACCGTCAACGTTAACACCGTCAAAACCTGCTTCAAGGTCTTTAGCCGGTAAGAATCTTTGTTGAAGTTGTTGTTTTTGTTTGAATGCTGATAAAATATCAGCCTTAGAAACCATGTAACCTAATTTGCTTGCGTTACCTTCAATGCTTGCTTTTGTTTTCAATTTAGTAAGCATTGGTTCAATTGATTGGTAATCGCAAACAGTTGAAGTTGTATCAAACTGTGGTAACCATTTTTTATCGCCTACAGCATCAACACCCAAATCAGTATCAAGCAAGCCTGCGTAAGCAGTACCGGAAGCTGCGAATATATCAGCCAAACCGTTGAATGCGTTCGGGTTATTAGCTGCTGAACCATAGAAAGAAGAAGCTAAGAACTGACGAACAGAAGCAAGAGTGTTTTTAGCTTTTTGAGAAACTAAAGAAACAATTGCATGTTTGCTGTCAGCAGTTGCGTTCAAGTCTTTTAATGTGATTGAGAAATTAGAATACATAAATTTCCAATCCAACTCAGCAGGGATAAGGTTTTGTTGCGGATTTACATTAAGTAAGTCTGCAGCTGTACCTGTTATATATCCGATTGCTTGGTTCGGGTTGAAGTCAAGCGCAACAGTCAATCTGTTGCCGCCGTCAACATATTCTTTTTTCTTCATGATTTCTTTTAGAAGAGGAGTTGTATTGCAGAAAATTTCTTCAACATTTTTGTCAATGTATTTTGTTGTGACTGCAAAAATCTCGTCTAAATTGTAAGTTTGTGTAGCCATTTTGTTTTAATCCTTTCTTTTAGTCGATAGCTAACAAGGCCGCTTTAAGATCCTGTTCGTCCTTAATCTCTTTTTGAGGAGTTGCGCCTTGTTGTTTTGTTGAAGAATTAATCGAAGCCGCTTTATTTTGCTTGTTTCGCGTGGTAGTCGCTAAACTTGCATTCTGTTTCGCTTTTTCAAGCATTTGGACATAATGAGATTTCAAAAATTCGCCTTGCATAGCATTCGGCGGGATATTGTTATCCCGGCAGTATGTCAAAAATCCTTGTTTGTCGAATTCTAAGCCTGTATCATTTACTATTTGCTCAATTTGTGCCATTTGGTCTTGAATTGTGCTAAGTGCATCATTGTAGGCTTTTTCTTCTTTTAATTCTTGCAACTCTTGAAAAGCCTGTTCACCTTTGGTTACTCGCTCTTTGATTACGTCGGGCAAATCATCAAAAGCAATGCCAAACTTTTCGGTTTCTTGCGCTCTGCGTATTTCATCAAACACATTGCGCAATTTTGAGCCGTAAACATCATTTTGTAAGAGTGCATTTAAGGTGTTAATCAAGTTTTCATTTTCCTGATAAACAGGCAATTTCTCTTGATATTCTTTAAATGCTTGCTCTAATTGTGCGGGCTCTTCAAACCCCATGTTTTTTAAACTTTGTTCAAGCGGTTGGAATTTCTTCTCATAGAATTGAACGGATTTGTAAACATCATCCGCACTTTTCCATAAACCGTTCTTGAACTGGTTTGATTGTTTCCAAAGCTCCTCTGCTTGCTCCTGTTTAGGAGGAGTGTTCAGAGCTTCTTGTATTGTTTGAGGTTCTTTGTTTGTATTTTCTTCCGTTGGAGTTTCCGGCTGAGTTCCCTCTTGACCGCCTTCAACGGTGTTGTTAATTTCGTTTTCTAATTCTTCCATCGATTAACCCTCCCAAACTTTAAATAGTTTTGAAATTAAATCAACGGACATGATAAAATTTTCATCCCCAATTGAGATTTCAAATGCACTTTTATTTCTTAATTGTCCTGCGGGGTGTTTCGCAATAATTATTGCTTCAATATCTGTGCCGACAATATGAAGTTTTGTGCGTTCGTTGTTTTTGTCAAATACCGGTGTGTCCCATGTAACCTCTTTTAAGCTTTTTGTCATAATAACACCGGTTGCAACTCCTGAACCGTCAGGAAGTAAAGTTTCTTTTATTGATTTTGTATTTTCGAAAATTTCTTCCGGTGGCTCTGCGTATGCTTCCGCTTTAGGAATGCGCTCTGCAAATGCTTCCGCATCCTCATAAAAAAACTGCCCATTCTCTTGAATTAAGCAGCTTTCATCAATTCCTTTTTCCTGCAAAAATTTAATTGCATGAACTTTTGACTTTGTCGGAGTTCCATCCGACTTTTTGATTAATACTTTCATATTTTTCTCCTTTATATGTTAACTGTTTCCGCTTCTAGCGGTTCAACTTGGTTATTTATAGGAAGTATCTCTTCTTGAGAAATACTGTTTTTATCTGTTATTTTTGCATTTTGAGCCTGTTCAACTTCAATCGCATTCTGTACATCCGGAACTTGGAATCCGAATTGCGCTAAGTATTGCAACTGACATTCAAGCGGCATGTCCTTGAACAACTTACTAGCCAATTCAACATCCATGCTGATTGGCGGTTGATTGTTTTGTATTTCTTGCTGTTGCTCTTCAATCGCTTCAATTATGCCTGTTTTGTCCGGTATATCAAGAGCGGATAAAAGTAACTCGGTTCCTGTTTTTGTTTCCGGTATTTTACCCATTTGAGCAAGCTGCATGTATATTTGCGCTTTTTCTGCTCTGCTTCTCGGCATTTGACCGCCCGCAATAACATCCACTTCATACTCACCCACACTCAAGTCGGCTTCTAAAGTTTTAATTGCGACAAGCTCTTTTTGAGCATTCTGAGCATATATTTGTATCATCGGGTTAACTTCAACTTGCGGTTGTCCGTTTTCGTCAACCTGATTAATTTGTGGCTGTAAATAAGCAAAATTGCCGCCCGCAAGTTTAAGAATTCTCGGAACATTATAATACATTTGTATTAATGTAACGTTCTTTTCCCCTTGAGTAATAATAAACCGCTTAACAAGCTTTTGTGCTTCATTAATAGCGGTCATCGGTGATTCGTTCAGCATTGAAACCATGCGGCCTGAGTCCACACCGTCTTGTTTTTGACCTGAGATTAAAGAAGGGTTAACCCTTGCGATTTCATAAGCCTGCTCTTTTAACACTTTTATGTATTCAATCATCGTGTTAAGTCGGTCAAGAGTGTTATTTGTAATAACTTCCATTTGCCCCAATTGGTCGACTTCGATTGTTAATTGGTCGATGATTTCTTGGTCTGAAACATCCGCATCCGGTGTATGCGCAAGGAATGAAACATAACCGCCAATTAAAAGACGGATTTTTCTATAAGCCTTGTCAATTCTGTTTTGTGTTTCGATTAAGTATTTAACATCTGAATTTGTTTCAATAACGTCAAAAGGATAGCCGGTCGGAAGGTCAATCGGTTTATCTTCCAAAATATAATCCTCTGCGCCTTCAACCCAACGAATATAACGGCCATTTGGATATTGCAAAATCAAGTTTTGTTTTTCAACGTCTTTAGAGTCGTAAAATGTCGAGTCATCCTTTAAATAAGCATTCCAAACAACAATATTTCTGCTTTGTGAAACTTGGCCGCCGTTACCGTTTGTGTTTGGGCTTTTTCCGTCAGCATATATTTGGGTGGTGTTAATCTCAGTTGACACCGTATTTATAGCACCGCTTGAAGGAATCTTGTCTTTTTGCTCTCTCTCGTCGGCTGCTTTTGCTTTGTCGATTTGTTCTATAAATTGAGGGTAATCCTTTTTAAGTGTAATGCTTGAAACAATTTCTTTTTTAAAAATGTAGTTACAATCCTCAACTTTTTTGGCTGTTGTATCAGGAAAATAGTGCAAAGGATCCACAGAAATAATTTGAACGTCGCCCAGTTCGTTTTCGTCTGCCTGTTTCCATGTGGTCTCAGCTACACCCAAACCGCAAACAATCGCGTTATGAACAACAGCTCTTTTGATTCCGTCAATGTCGTTTTCTTTTAATACATGCGTGTTACAGTCGTTAAGAATGTCCGCAAGAGAGCTCATTAATTGGATTTGGTCTATATTAGCAAAACTCTTAGACTTAGCAGCAACATTTGAAACCGCTTCAAAATCTAATACAAGAGTGGTTTTAGTATCAATAATCCCTTTTATAATGTTTAATTGGTTGCCGTTTTTGTAGTTGCCTTCATAATAATTCCTGTACTTCCGGAAATCAGTATGCCTTTTTTTGTTTTCTTCAACGGCTTTGTTTTTTAATTCTTCTAAGTGTTCCAAAATAGGTAATTTCATTTTGATTATTTCCTTATAAAACCTTGTTTAATTCTTGCGTTAATCCGTCAATAAACCTTACTGACTGACTTTGTTCATTCTCGCGCCTGTTTTGTGCGCATTGCTGCGATAACTCTTTATCGCCCGCATAAATCATGTCATTTCGTTTGCAATACTCGCTTATTTCGTGCTTAGACTCGACAATCTTGCCTAAAGTCACATCAAAATAAGGCTTGAATGTGTGTACATTCATATTGTTATTAATTCTTTTCGGCCATGGTTTGAACGTACCATTACAGCTCAAACAAGATTGTGCGCAGATACCGCATTCCTGACCGCATTTCCCTTTACCCATAGTTAATAATCCCTACATTTTCTCTTTTAACTGTTTTAACTTTAAGGCTCTTTCGTTCTGCCTTTTCAAACTCTGAAACAGACCGTCTGTTAAGTATAGCTTGCGTAAGATAGAGGAGCGCATCAATTGCGTGGTTGTCTTTGTCAATTGGTGTTTCATCGAGGTTTCTCTCCGCACCCATTCGGGCTTCTTTGAATTTGTAGTTTTTAATTTCCCAAATAAGATTTACGCAATTAGAGCAAATAAAAAGCCTTCTTTGCTTAAATAACGAATTAACCGTTACGATGTTGTTCATCTCATCTTTGTTGGATTCGACAAGCCTTAAACCTAATTTAACGAGAGTGTCCCACAATGATTTGCCATCTCTGTCAGGTCGTTTAATTGCAAAATCCATAACAGTAGTAAAAGTGCCGTGTCTGAGGTTCTCTCTTGCGAGTTCTTCGGGCAAGCATTCGGGCTTGTAGAATTCATCAAATATAATAATGTCGTCATCATAAGTTTTTACTCCCCATAGGAATGCCGAGGGATTTCTCCATCCATAGTCACCGCCGATTAATATTTTTTCGCCTGAGCCTATATCCTCAAAACGTATGGGCGGGATGACGTTAACAGCTTCGTTGAACTCTGAGAATACTAACCCATAAAGGTTCTGCCAGTCACCCATTGCCCATCGTTTAAAATCTCGCTCCGAATATTGGCTTTTTAATGTTTCAAGATAATCTTTCGGAAGGTTTTCAAGGTTTGCTGTGGTAGGTGAGTTTAAAAAGAAAATGTGTTTTTTCTTTTTCTCTTCCTCTGTCAAATCGTAGAATGTGCGTTTAACCCAGTTTCCTTTCGGGTTGCCTTCAACCATCATAAAAGTTTTTGGCATAACAGAGCCGGATAACCGCCCGAATAATTGTTTATATAACTCCTCTTGTATATCTTCAATCTGACATACACATGCGAGGTCGTATTCAGCAGATAAGATGTTTGTATCTGAATCGAACGCACGAAATACAATGCTTGAGCCGTTATTAAATCGTGCTATTCTTGAGCCTTCTTTTGAAGTATCTGTGTAACTGAACTGGCCGTATTTTTCAAAATCCTGCCTGAACTGTTTAATAACAGAGTCCTTCAACTGGTCGTAAGTTTTTCTTACATATATAACTTGCAGGCCCGGATATTTAAGACATAACAAAAATGTAATAAACTGAAACAAGAACGACTTGCCCGAACGAAACCCGCCCATAAAAACATATTGCTTTATGTCGTTATCTTTAAGGCTTAAATCGTCATCCAATATTTGGTTAATCATTTCAGCTTGAGCGGGATTGAATTTTATTATGTCCCCATTTAACTCAATTTCTGTAATCATAAATTAACCGTTTTCAAGCATTCTCTCAAGTTCTTTTTCTCGTTCAATGCGTTTCCCTGCGGTTGCTTGTTTAACTCCCTTTTGAGTCCTGACAACATTCACCGGATCTAACTTCTCAACTTTGTGCAGATAAAATGCTCTCAAACAAAACAAAAATGTTCCGCATATACACCCGCAGCAAAAAAGGAAGGTTAAATTAAACCATAAATAATTCACCTTCATTTACTCCTTTGTTTACCTTGTTACTACATTTATATTTAAACTTTCGGGGAGTTCAATTTCTTTTGTTTCGGTTTTATCCCCGGAAATATCAACAGCCGATTTAAAAACAGAAATCAACTCTTGATTGTTCAATTCTCCGTTTTCCAGTTTTTCAAGAATTTGTCCGTAGGCTTCGCGAATTATTCGTTCTTTCGCTTCTTTGTGCGCAAGCCTTGTTAATTCATTTGCTTTTTTTGCTAAACCGCCCTTGCGCCCTCTTTCTCTTGCTTCTTTCTTGCTAGAGACTGGCTTAAGGTTTGCAAGCTGTTTTTCGGTCACCATAGCGAAAATCCTTTTATAAACGCGGTTTCAGTAGAAAATTTAAAGAGTATAACCGTAAAAAAAGAGTTTTATTATGATATCCAGATTTAAGTGTCTCACGTTCGGAAACCGCAAAACGAATGTTTGACATTCTAACTATAACCTTTTTATAACGCGGTTTCTAGCGAATATATGTGAGTGTTTTTTCGGTTTCTTTTAGTAACCGAGGGATTTGCCAAAATTCACCCATGCTGCGCAGGTTTGAGGGCTAACCGCTGACTGTTCAAAATCCCTGTATTCTTTAATCAAATTCTGTGTTTCTTCAATAGAACGCAAAGCAATTTGTGTGTAATTTCTTTTCTTTTTTGACTCAGAAATTATTTTTTTTGCGCTTCCGGATGATTTGAGTGTTTTAATATATGCCTGAACATTTCTTGCATTATGCTTGATTGCGTAATCTGCAAGGATTTTGTCATCGCTTGAATATACATTACCCCCCGACTCTGTTTGTTCTTTTTTTTGTTCATGTTTATTTGTTATCATGAAAAGGTCGGATTTCGTCTTTTTAAAAGAGTCATTTTCCGAAGGTTCTGAGGTCAGATTTTGCACTTTTTTGGTTAAAAGATACTTGTTATAATTTCCTTTCACTTTATCGCGCTTAGATTTAATTATAAGCCCCTCTTTTATTAAATCGTTTATTGCTTTTTTTGCAGCGGTTAATCCGATTCCCAAAACTTCGGCAATATAACCGACTGATGGGAATACAACAGAGCCGTTTTTACTTTCGTTCAAATGTGTTGTTAACTCCAACAGAACAAGTTTTGTTACCGGTGTTAAGTCGAATTTGTAAAGATTTCTTAATAAATTTGATGTAATCTCAAATTGTGTGCAGCTCTCTTGCTGCTTAAGTTCTAAAGCTGTTTGCATACTTCCTCCTCCAAAAATCTGCATCGCCGTTACTTGCCTTTTAGAAGAAAATATGTTACTCTTTTGTTAGATTAATTATTAGATTACTTTTTAAGAGTGCTTTTCTTCGGAAAGGCATTTTTTATTTTTTCTGTTTGTCATGAGTATAAAACCATGTTATAATTTTTGTCAACATGGAAAAAATAACGTGGCAAAGGGAGTCAGCACACGTTTTATAACACGTTTTATAAGGGGTAAACGAAATGAGAAAAGAGTACACTATTAAGGAGTTACAGACAATTTTTGGCTGCTCAAGAACGGCCATTGTTAAAAAGATTAAAGACAACGGTGACGGCACCGGAACGAGACGTTACAAGGATCGTTACGAGGTAAGTGTTAAAGACGGTCAAATGGTAATATTATTTGAGGATTGGGAGTTGGAAGAAGAAAAAAGACTCTCACGCGGCATGGGTTCAGTGTCAAATAACGGTGATAACACACCCCCAAAAGAAGATATAATTGACATTGAGCCGAATGTTACAGAATCGAAACAATTGGAATTATATAACTTTACAGAACGTTACATTGACAGATTTACCACGTTACAAGAAACGATGTACAACGAGTTAAGAGAACGTGACAAGCAAATACTTTTATTAACGACATCTGAGAATAGCAAGCAGGAAGAGTATTTAAAGACGACCGCAGAAAATAAAACTTTAAAGTTGCGTAACACGATTTTAACAGTTTTATTGGGTGTTTCAATAACGGTGTTGATATGTTTTATAACATTTCATATAACTACAGTAACACTTACACATAACGATTCAAACCCGGAGCAAAAAAAAGAGCATGTCCAACAAGAAAATCTTGTCGAGCATGCTAAAAAAATAAAATAGTTGGATAATTAAATAAGCTGAAAGTGTAAATTTTGTCTCCTCTAAATGTACGATACCGTTCGATATATTCTTATAAGAATTGTTATGTAAGAAGCGGCCTAAAAAATATTTTAGAATATAAACCCTTTAGTTATTTTTCATTTAATACCTCTACACATTTTGTTTTTATTTCGTGTATTCTTTTTTCCATACAAAATTGTCCATTATTTGTTGTATCATCATTACAATTTAAGCAATCTTCTAAATTTCCACTACCACAAGGTAAGCATTGTGCAAATTTAGCAATTTCTCTTATTTCTTCCAATGCAGAGCGGTAGGTATCACTTAAATTTTGATACTTATATACACATTTGTTAATGTTTATACATTTTTCGTTTGTATAAGAACATATATCGGTTTCTTCATTGAGATATTTACACCTACAAGCAGATTCAAATAATCCAACAACTCTTTCTTTCCATTCTTTGAGCTCTTTGTTTTCTTGCTCTAAGCGTTCTACTTTTTTGCGTACCAAATCATAAGTCCACTCACCTTTTGCTTTTGCTTCCCTATGTTCCATCTGCCAATGCTTCACTTCTTTTTCTAAGCGTGTAATCTCGTTCTTTAATGTAGTTATATCTGCCCTGCGACCACCGTCTATTATTATTTCTTCTGTCATTTATTTATCTCCTCTATATTTGCTCCGTATAACCAACGCAATAAATCTAATTGTCCACTCAATCCTGAAATTTCTTGTAATAATTCTTTTTTCTGACTTTCAAGATTCATTTCCCCTCGAAGATTTGATTCGTTACATCGCATTTTTTCTTGATAATATTTTTCTATTCCTTCCATATCGTTTTTCTTAAATTTACGTTCCTCAACCGCACACATACAAGCACTTGTACTTGCAAGTTTTTCCATACTCTTAATCCTAAGTGTTCTTGTTTCAGAGATTTCTATTGCTTTATTTAAAATGTCTAGTTCATTTCTCACAATACTCATTCCCTTACCTCCTTTAACATTGCTCTTATCGCAGCCACTTCATATGACAACAAATAATTTTCACAATTTTTAATTTCGCCATCTTTCAAAGTATTGTCAATAAAATAAAATGTTAACTCATCTTTTACAGCTAAATGGTCATAAGTCGTTTGGTTTAGTGCTAATTTAGTCATTCCCTTACCTCCGATTCTAACCATTGCTTGTAACATTTTTCAGGAGTACAGATGTCAAACAACACCGGACAAGGTGCTGTATTATTCCTCATAACCGAACGACAAGACAATTTGTGTTTTATAAAAAACTCTGCCATTTCATCTATATTCATTGCTTTTATTTTCTCAAAGTTATTCATAATTTACCCTCCTCATATAATTTGTTTAAGCAATAATAAAACAAATCTTCTTTTGTCATTTCTATTTTTGAAGCTTTGATAATTTGCCTAACACGTTCACGAGTAATACCATATTTATTGCCTATTTGTTGTAACGTTAAACCTTGTTTTCGCAAGTGCAGAATATCTGCTGTCCTATTCACTTAATATCTCCTTTCTAAAAGCAGGGGTAGACTTTACGGACATACATCCAGTCTATCTTGTATACCGCCCCTAACGGTTATTTTAAAATATTTTTTATCTGCTTACGTTCTTCTTCTAAATGTTGTCGCCTTTTAGGAGGGCGTCTGTTATTTGCTTGTTCTTTGTAAGTTGCCCACCTACAATTAGACGGCTCATAATTGCCATTAAAATCTATTCTGTCAATAGTTAAATCATCTTTATAGCCATTATTTATTGCCCAATTATAAAATGGTTCAAACTCTTGCCATTCTTGACAATAAGTAATACCTCTTGCTCCATAATATTTATTATTTTTATCATTGCATCTTCTTTTTATACTATGCCAAATATGATAAATTCTCGTAGCACTTAAATTATGTTTTACACAATTTTGTTTTTGCATTACTTTTGATATTTCAGAATGTGCGCAACCGCAAGAAATAGTTTTACCGCTTTTTAAGGAATCGCCTAATATAATTTTTACATTTCCACAATCACATTGGCATAGCCATCTTGCTTTACCTTGTTTGTCATTTTCTGCTCGTGAAATCACCGTTAAGCGATTAAACTTTTTCCCTAATAAATCTGTTACTGGTGTCATTTGTCGTGGTTCTCCTATATTAAAAGCCCCTTGTATAACCACGACGAAATACAAGAGGGCTTTATAGCTCTTATTAAATTTTTTGTATTGTCGTGGTCAATAACATTATTACATAAAAACAAAGCATTTTCAACCTTTTCTACTTCGTTCATTTAGTCCACGCTTTCAAGCCACTGTCTAATACCTCTATCACATCTATCGTAATCACGATTAAGAAAACTTTGCTCACATTCTTCATCGTTACAATATGAACAGGTATATTCATCATTAGTTAAATTTCTAATAAAACAAATCATACTACCTATATCTAAACTCTTTATTCTTTCATAATTGTTCATTTAGTCCTCCAATAGTTCAATATCAAATAAATCTAATACTTGTTTTTGATTTGTTGTTTGTATTATTCTTTTGAGCAAGCAATTACTAATTGTTGTACAATCCATACCGTCAACATAAGTATTTATGCAACATCCAACCGCTTTGCAATAATGTGGTAAATTCATACCTGCTCTGTAGGCAGGACAATTTTTGATTATATATTTCATTGGTTATCCTCTAATACCCATTCAAGAGCTTCAATAATTCCATTACAAGCACCCCAACTTACTCTATATTTTAATATTTCGTATGCTGTTCTATCTTGTCGTGCCTTAAATATTCTTTCTTTAATTTCTTCTTCTGTTTTCACTTTTCATTCTCCTAATATTGCATTTTTTAATTCTTCTTTTAATTTATCTAATTCGTTATGAAACATTGTTTTACATAAATTAAAAGACCTATTACTTTTTAAATTAATATCTAAACTTGAAAGACTATCCATATTCTGAAACATATCTAATCGTTCTGTTAGTTCTTCAAATTCTTTAATCATAACTAATATTTTTTCAATGTCTTTTGTTGTTTTCATCCTTCACTCTCCTGTATTAAATCTAAAATCTTTAATGCTAAGCCATAGTACTTAACGTTATTTTGATAACATTCTTTGCATTCAGCTTTTATTTTCTCAATCAATTCCGCTTCGTACCAAACTTTATTATCTCTTACCCACATTGTTCCTCCAAAAAACTAAATATATGTGCTATTACGTCAACTGTCCAACCGTTGCCACAAGTATTATATCTTTGTGAATTGCTAACGCAGCTTGTATAATTATCAGGTAAAGTCTGTAGCCGTTCATATTCTAATGGTGTTAATTTTCTTGCTCTGCCATTGTCTAAAACTTTCTTTTGTGTATTACCACCACCGCAAGTTGTTAGAGTATGACATTTAAACGCAGGATTAAATATCCTTTTGTGCATTTCATTATTTTTAAAATCCATATATGCACAAACTTGTTTATTCATATCTACTTTATAAAGCGGATAATTATAAAAATACTTCTCATCAACATCTGTTTCCATAATGTCTTTCAAACATAAATCACATTCTTTTAGTTCAGATTTTACAGGAATATTTGTCCAATATAATCTTGGTCTATCTTGTGCAGAAAAACAATTACTATTAATAAGAATTGGCTCAACTCCCATACAGTTAGAAATTATATTTTTGCATTCATCTTTCATACTTGCGACATTTTCAAGTAAAAAATATTTTGGCTGTACCTCGTCAAGTATTCTCACATATTCAAAAAATAGTTTACTTTTGCCGTCTAAATTTTGTCTTGTTTTTGATTGAGTTATTGATAAACTTTGGCAAGGACTACCACCAATTAATAGGTCTATTTTATCTTTAAACTTCGTTCCATCTAATTGTGTGACATCCCCTAATTGTATTGTATTAGGGTAATTCTTTTGTGTAATCTCTATTGCATATTTATCTATCTCGCTTGCGTAATATACTTCAACGGGTATTCCGGCTCTTTCAAGTGCCACTCTGCCGCACGAAATCCCATCGAACAATGATAAAACTCTAATAGGTTTCATTTTTCAATTTTCTCCATTCTGCAACAGTTATCAAAAAACGGCTTTATCCAATCATCTAGCACTCGCTCTTTTGGCTTATAATCAGGGCATTTTTCGCATATACCCTTAATACTGCTTTGCCACCAACCGCACAGTATTTTACTTTTACACCAATCAGGCTTATTCATCTCTCGTGTCATAATCCACCTCAAAATCTTCAAGTGTTACAATGCCCATTTTTAGTGCTATTATTATTGCTTCGGTGCGGTTTCGCGCACCCAGTTTTTTTAAGTAGTTATAAACATGCGTTTCAATGGTATGAGGAGCCACACATAACTTTTCCGCTATGTCTTTGCGTTCCAAATATGAAAGTTTTAAAACCTCAAGTTCGCGCCCTGTTAATAGTGCCATTTATACACCCTCCAAATATAACTGCCTGTATAATTCGTTTGCGGGTTTAAAATTTACACCGCTTATTTTCTCCATATCTTCAATGGCTTTTTGCTGCCACAAAAGGTATTGCCTTCTGAAATTTTCGTATTCAGAAGATTTTTTAAAATCTTGCATGTTGCCGTCGGGGTTCCATAAAGGATCATCGCAAAAATAGTATTCAACCATGTCTTGAGTGCTTCTGCCCTCAATGTATTTTAAAGTAATAATTGTCCGGCTTTTTGAGGTTGGCAGCCTTCGAATTTGCGTGACAATAATATCATGCTCCGGCTTTATTTCTGCCCTCAAACTTTCAATTTCTTTATTGACTCGCTCAAGAATTGACACATATCGCTCTTGCTCAGAAGGCTTGCGAGCATTACCGGAAGTCACTTTTATTTTTGAATAGTCAACCCCCGAAATGCCCAGTTTTGCTTTAAGGTTCTTTTTTTTCTGCTCATAGTAAGCCAAAGTCCTGCATGAATCTATGTACCTATTAAGCCGCTCTCTTGTTATAGGTTCAATCATTTAATAAGTTTCCTTTTTAATGCAATGTACAGCGCGTTATATCTGTTAACCGCCCCCAGTTTGAACATAATCTTCGGGAAGGCCGCGTTAACTGTTTGATGTGAAAATCCGATAACTTCCGCAATTTCCTTGTCGTCTTTACCTTCTGCAAGCCCTTGCAGGATTTTTATATCTCGTTCTGTAATTTCTTTTTCAAATACTCTTTTTGCCATTTTTTATTTTTTCCTATGTATTTATACCTAAAATGATTTTTACCCGCCTTAAATCGTCTCTTACATGCGTTAGATTTTATTTTTCGTCGGTGTTGTGAAAGCCCTTTTTACAGACCATTGATATTTACCTAATCTGCTTTGTAAAGTGTTATAATTTATATTTAACCTTTCTGCCCAAGCTTTCATACATAAAGTTTCACCCTGATAAGTAATGTATTTGTTTGTCAGCATGTTTCTTGCTTGTTCTTTTTTTGTTACCCAGCGACAATTGGAGGGTTCATATCCGATATGATTATTGATTCTATCCAAAGTTAACCCATCAGAATAGCCATTTGCTATTGCCCAATGGTAAAAATTCAAATAGCTTTCAAGCCACTCTTTACATACTGATAAACCTTTACCGCCATATCTTTTATAACCATTTGTGCTTGGTTTTAAGCACCTACTTAACATTCCTTGATAAATTGTATAAATTCTGCTTTTTGTGAGTCCGCCATATTTTGCATTAATTTTATTAGCTCTTGTTATTCGGTTTGAAACATAACAGCCACAAGATATCGTACCGCCGTCTAATAAGTGTGATTTTCTAATAACTTTTTTAGTACCACAATTGCACTGGCACAGCCAGTATTCATTATAGTATTTATCTTTATATGCAAAATCTAAAACTGTAAGAAAATCAAATTTCTTACCTTTTAAATTTTCTTTATAATTCATTCAAATAATCCTTTCTGTATATCTTTTGTATTTTTCCATTGTTCGTATCCGGGCATCTCTTCAATGGTTATTTCAATCCGCGGGCGGTCCTTATCAAAATAAACTCTCGAACCGTCATGCGCCGCTATAATATCTCTGTTATCATCGAGCACAAGGCCGGAAGCCACCATTGCATCGTCAACCGCATTTAAAAGGTTACAGAGGTCAACCCGCCTGTGGGTTTCCATGTAGAAATGACATTTGACATTTACCGGATAGTGAATTACATCGGTTTGCAATTTTACTTTTCTGAAATAGGGCGCGGAGTCCTTTTCAAACTGCATGTATTGTTTTGAGGGGAGGAGTATTGGATAACTCCCCCTCAAAACAATTTGACCGCTGTTTTTCTTTGTTACAGGCTTTAATGGCAAAGTAAAACTCACTGTCATTAAGCCACCTCAATTTTCATTTGCTTTGTTCTTGTATCGCCGGCAATGTATTTTTGAGCATAATCAAGAATTGTGTATAACAACTTTTCGTCTTTTCCTGATACAGAGAAGGTTTTTTCTGTGAACTCTTCTTTGTATATAGGGATATTGTTAACAGGAATGTTTGTTATTACGTTATTTTGAGGTTTGTATTTTACCGCGTAAGAAACCTTCTGTATTTTCTCGTCGTTTCCATACTCTAACTTGATTGCGTTCATAGTAAGGTTTTTTGAGTCGCTTCTCAGGGCCGGAATAATTTCTGTAAAACTATTTAACGCGCTTTGAAATGCTTCGTTGAATTCGTCTGTGATTTTTTCTTTGCCTGTAAATACAATTTCCTTTGTGTCCATGTCGCTTGAATCTTTAAAATTGATTGTTGCTGTTTGGTCTGTGTTTACTTTGATTTTTGTAATTTGCTCACTCATGTTTTTCTCCTTCTTTGTCTGTGTAGCTGTCTCTTATAAAGGGAGGGAATTACTCCACTCCCTCTAATAATGCCGATAATGAAACCGGCTTTTGTATTATTTTTGTGTCCTTGCACCAATCACAGTGATTGCATCTGTCGGGTTCCGCTTCACCGGATTTTAACAGTTTTATACGGTTAATTCCTATTTCTAATCCTGCCAAAGTTCCGTCAAGTTCCTGTTGACTTAGCGATATAATTTCTATGTTTGGCACCTTTTGTTTGTCGACTGCGGCAATAAAACAAGGCAGTCTTTTACCGGTGTTTAACTCAACAATCTTTTGGTATATTGCCAATTGGAAATCATAACCGCGGTCAATTATGAAGTTAAGTTTTCCGGTGTCCTTGTGGTAATAAGGTTTATAAATATCCTCAACCACTTTTAAATCGACAATGCACTTACCGGGAATATACGAATCCATTTTTATTTTCCACATAGAGCCGAATAGCTCACCTGTCATTATGGTTTGTTTTTCACCTGACATATACTGCATGAATTTTTTATCTCGCTCACACCGTTTTATTATTTCGTCGGCCTGCTTGTATTCGGATTTTATGTCGCCATCCTTTTTAAATATTTCTGGGTGTTCTTCTTTAAATCCTTGAAGTGTGCCTTCAAAATAACTGTCAACATATGAACCCATGAGCATGGCTGTTGTGGTTTCCCGTTTGTAATCTCCTCGAATTTCGGCCATCGCCTGCGCTTCACAACCTTTATACCCAAGCGTGCCAAAGAATGTCTTATACTGACTGACTGATATATATTCCCGATTTGCATCGTCGCTATAATAATTGCTGTTGTTCAGCTTGAGTGGTTTCTTTTTCAAAGTACTCATTTGCTGCTTCCTCCAACTCAGGATCAATTACCATTTCTGCTTCAACCGATTGTTCTTTTTTCTCAATTGCTTTGGGCTCTGCAAATACATCTATTACTTCCGGTTTTACTTCTTTTCTTGAATTATCAATTTTGTTGCCCATTTCCTCAGCTGCATATTCGTTCCCCAATTCCTCAGGAAATGCTTTTCTGAGGGCTGCAGCTTCGGCGCATTTCTCAAGCTGTCCATAAGGTCTTTGTTTCCACATTGCATTTGGGTTTCCGTCTTTAGTTGTTGCGACCGTTTCTAACCATCTAACCTTGCCACCGCTAAATGGTACTCTTTGCCCTCCAATCATTCTGTAGACTGTAACCTGCGCGTATTCCGGAAAGGTTATCTCTACATCACCAACCCTTTGGGTGATATCTTTTCCGAACTCCGTTTCGTCACATCCTGCATACTGGCCTGTGCGCATTGCTGTTGTTCTTAATTCTGAAATGCCCTGCCAAACTGTATCAATATACCGCTTCTGTTCTTTATCCCATATTGGTACAATATGAACCGGCTTTTTAAGAATGTCCAAGTTTCTGACCTTGCAATAATCAATTGCCATTAGAATACTTGCATCACTAGCCTTAGGGAATATGGTTTCTTGAAGCACCTTCCAAGTTTGACCGTTAATGTTCCTTCTTTTGAGTTCTGCTGCTATCGGCATTACTTCGTTTTTTGTCATTTTCTTCTTCCTCCAATTCGTTAATATATTCTTCTTCACTTGTGTAATTATCTGCGTATCTAAATGGATCGTACATTTTAAATTGCTCCTTTTATAATTCGTCTGTAGTAAATATCTAAGTATGGAACCCTGTCTTTTAAGCTTTGTCTATGTAAGGCAAGCGCATAATCTTTTGCTTTATTGTGCAATTCAATTTCCACGCAGTCCGGAATTTCCGGGCCTTTTTGTTTACTTTTGAGCATATTGTAAGCATGTTGCATAACGACGTCGTATTTCATAAGGTAATCGACGGTGTACATTTCGTTTAAGTCGCCCATTGTTTCTCCTTTCTTCTATAATTCCGCAAATGCCAAATACGGCGGCAAATACTATCAGCCAAAAGGCAATTAATAAATAGTCGATTGAGTATTCCATATATAAAACCTTCCTTTCATGCGGGAGCGGGAGTTCGTAAGAACTCATTCCCGATAATTAACTAAAGAAAAGGCGCTGCGTTAGCGGGAGTTCAAAGAACTCGTTCGGCGCCTGACTGTCCGTTTAAATAAGAAGAGAGACTGCTTTTTTAAAAAAAGAAGGCGGCCAAAAGGTTTGGGAGGAACCGCCCTCAATGATTCGTTATCAGTAGAATTTTAATAAAAAGGGCGGTCATTAATGCTTTATTCATTACACATACTTTTAAGGAGTTACCGCCCTAAGATTGCCATTTAAGGGTTTAAAAATAAAAAGAGGGCAGTACATGGAAAATGTGTTATTAGTCGATAATTAATAAAGCCCTCTATACTATCACATATTATAGGTTTGATATTCTTAAGGAGACAGCGAGGTATTTAGAACTAGAGAGTGTTTGATGGCTTTAACCCCGCCGCCTTCTTAAGAACCCTCGTCTTTCCGAGGTGTCAATTGTCTTTCCAATCGCCATTATTCCTTTTATTAACTTTTCAATGTCCGATTAATGTGTAAACCGGGGATTTTTTGCATAGCCGAGCCAAGCCTAAATAAGGCTTGCTTTTTTGTCTTCCTATGCTTACCCAACCTGTTTTATTTGCCTGTAATATTGAATCCGCTTGCCTTTTTGCTCTTTTTTATAGTGGTAAGTTCCACTCCGCATCTTCAATTGATTTTTTTGTTGGTTTGGTTTATAAATAGTAAACAGTTCTAAAGTTTAGTATTAATTTAACCACCTAACAAGTTTATTATACTAAATTTAGTTTATATTGTCAACAAAAAGTTTATAATAAATAAACCAAAGGATTATAAATATGAACTACATTGAATTAAAAAACAAAATTGACAATCGTCTTAAAAGGGATGTCAAACTGGTAGAAATCTCACACGCGCTTGAAACATCCGCACAAAATTTTAACAAAAAGTACAAGAATCCTAACTCAGAAGTAACATTAACAGATATTGAAAAAGTAGAACACTTTTTTAATATTCAATTACTCGGTTCAACTCATGCAGCTGACAGAATAGAAATAAGCTACTGGGAGGAGCTGCCGGAAAATTTAAAGAATCCTAAAATAATGTCTGTATGGTTTGATAGAGAAATTATTGAAAACGCATGGGGAATGAGCGCAGAACACCTTTGTATTGTTCCCATGGTTGGCGATAAAATGACACATTATTGGTATCCGATATATAATAATGACATCTTGATTGTTGATACAAATCAAGATTACATTATGGGCAATGGTGTATATTTTGCAACAACCCGTAATAATACAAGATTTTGGATTAGAGAAATGCAAGTATTGATTAACAATGATGTACAAGTTAAAGGCTTTGCGCCTTCGGGTGAAACAACAAAAGTAATAAGTGCGGACACACTCAAAGAAGCTGATTTCAAAATAATTGGCAAAGTCATAAAAAATGTAAGTTTTAGATTATAGGGGAATTATGAGCATAAAGGAAAAATTAAGAAAAACAAGAGAAATTATAAAACCTGTTTTATTATATATTTTAAAATTTTTTGGTTGGATATTCTTATTAATTATACTTTGTTTGTTAGCAGGTTATAACACTTATGATAATAATATATCAATTGGATTAGTAATTTTTTGTTATATATTCATTATCATAACATATAGAGGCGAAATTAAGTCTTTTAAAGATTGGCAGCAATTAGCAGAAAAAAATGAATTTTATCAAGAATTTTGTAACCAATGGCAACCACATATTTTGGGTTATTTATTTGTTTTTTGGATTGGTTTGAAATTCTGTAATAATTTTGAATTTATTGCATTAATATTATTTTCTTACTGTTTTAATATTTGGGATAGAAGATATATTACACATGATATAAAACACGATATGATTTTAAAAAAACTACAAGAAAATTGTCAAAAAGATTAAGTCTATTATTAATAACCATTTTGTTGACTTCAACAACTTGCTATGCAAAGCACCTTTATAAAGAAGCGGTATATCAGGAGTTTTGGTGTAACAAGCGCGGCGGGATACTTGAATATGAACTCCCCGACATGTCGCGCGTGGATTGCTTACTCCCTGATTATGCGGTAGAATTCGACTTTGCAAAAAAACGCGATGAATGCTTAGGGCAAGCCCTCCGCTATGCTGCATACACAAAAAAGAATCCCGCTTGCTGCCTGATTATAGAAAAGAAAAAAGACTTAAAATATTACTACCAACTGCGCTATACCATAAAGAAAAAAGAATTGGGAGTAAAACTTTTTATTATTACTCCGGCTTCGTTAATCCGGAGCGGATATTTTATAGAAAATCAACCATAAAATTATAAAATAAACTAAAAGTTGACATGAATATAAACTTTTTGTATAATATTTCTTGCGTTAACAAAAAAGATTTATCAAGTATGATAAAGCTCCCTTTATAGTTAACGCAGGGGAGTTTTTTCATATAAAGGGCTTGATACATATATATGTGTCAGGCTCTTTTCCTATAAGGAGGGAATATGAAATTTAAAGCAAAAGTTGTACAAATTCCATTATGTGAGAGTTGCGAAAAAGAATTAAGGCCAGGAAACCCATATTGTGAATTTGAGGATGGTTATTATTGCGGAGATTGTGCTTTAAAATTGGGGAAAATAGACTTAGAAAAATATAAAAAAGTGTTTTTATACTTTATCAGCGATGATTTAAAAAAGGATTTAACTTTATCTGATGTTTTGGAACAAATTTCGATAAAAGAGGGGAAATAAATGGCAAATAGATTAGTTGACACAGAAATTTGGAAAAAAGACTGGTTTTTAGAATTATCAGACAAACAAAAACTTTTAACTAAATTTTTGTTTGACAATTGTGATTGCGCAGGATTTTATAAAATTTCGTGGAATTTATTAAAATGTTTTTTTAATGAACTTCCAAAAAAAGAAGATTTTGAAAAAATAAAACAAGTAAAATTTATTGAAGATGACTTAATTTTTATAGAAGATTTTGCTTTGTTTCAATGTAAAGTAAATTCCTTTTATGAGCTAAACCCTAAGAATAATGCCCATTTGGGAGTTTTGAAATTATTAAAAAAACATGGTGTTTTTTTGAGCCCCTCACTAGCCCCTAGTGAGCCCCTCACTAGCCCCTACCCAGGGGCACAGGAAAAGGAAAAGGATAAAGATAAGGATATTACTTTTAATAAACAAATAGATACTTTATCTAATAATATTAATGAAAAAAATAAAAAATTAGATCCCTTCATAAATCCTATTGCAGAGATTTATAAAAAAGAATACAAGGAAATCATGGGAAAGACATGTTACTTAAACAATCAACACAGAAACAAGATTATTGAGTTAGCCGCGGACATTGAAAATTTTAAGGAGACTATCCCGGAAATTTTCAAAAAGTTAAAGAATTTAAAATTCGATAACATACAAAACTTTACACCTTCAAATACATGGCTTTTAAAGGACGACAATTACATAAAGTTGTTAGAGGGTGCGTTCGACAAATATATACAAGAGGAGGAAATTGACGGATGGAGCTTATAGGTGATGTCATCAGAAATATTACAGTCGCGCAAAAAACACAATGTTCTATATGCGGCAAGGAATACAAACAGATTACTGTAGGTAAAGAACCATTCCAATTTACATGTTACGAAGCCCAATGTGATTGTGAAAAAAAAGCGGCAGTTCAAGCGGATATGGAAAGAGAGGAAAGAGAGCGGAGGGAAATCGCCGCCGCGATACTTACAAAAAGATTTGATAATTCTATGATGTCAAAAAGGTTAATGAAAATGGATTTTGAAGTTTTAAACCCTTCTCAGAACGTTAAAGAAATTGAGTTCTGTAAAAAATATGTTAAAACATTTAATACAGAAACAAGCAAAGGAATTCAATTGCTGGGTAATACCGGAACCGGGAAATCTTCTCTCATGGCTTGTATTTGTAACAGTTTAATTAAAATGGGTTACAATTGTTTATTTACAACTTTATCGGCTTTATTAAGTGATTTTGTACAATATAGCGGAGAACATTTCGGGAGTATTTCTAATAAATTAAATTGGTTATTGAAGTATGATTTTATAGTTCTTGATGATATTGGCCGAGAGAGCATAACCGATAAAAGAAAAGAAATTCTGTTCCAAATAATAGACACACTTTATAATGAAGAAAAAATTATCGCTTACACCGCTAACCCTGAAATGTTAGTTAAACTTAAACACGATCAAGAATTAGCCGCAATTTTGGACAGAATAAAATCATTATGTCCTCATGTTTTAAAATTTAATGGGAACTCCTTAAGATAAAAAACAAGCCCTGCAGGAGTGAAAACCTACAGGGCCGGTAAACGAATTATGAAGAAAAATATACAGGGAAGAAGAAGGGAAACTCTTATTTTATAGCGAAGTAATTTCCTTTTTGTTTTTTATCTAAACCAATATGAAT